>URPL01000006.1 GCA_900549725.1 uncultured Eubacteriales bacterium
GTAAACAAATCATGAACTTTGCCGTAACATCTTGAAAAATCTCCGAAAAAAGTTTATTATATATGATGATATCATCCCCGTATTTTCAAGCATTTTTGCGGAATGCACGGCAGCTTGTCAAGCGGGCAATTTTAATTTCTAAAATTTTCGATGATAATTTAATAATTTGCTTGTACACTTCCCGTCCGCAGGACGCATTTTATGCTTACAGGAGGATTCATCGTATGTCCACATTTGAACTGACCGATCCCGGCACGAGTGTTGTCAATATTAAAGTCGTTGGTGTCGGCGGCGGCGGAAACAACGCCGTCAACCGCATGATCGAGGCTAATGTCAAGGGTGTTGAATTTATCGCAGTCAACACCGATCTGCAGGCGCTTTCCAATTCCAGCGCCGCAACCAAGATCAATATCGGCGATAAAACCACAAAGGGCATGGGCGCCGGCGCAAACCCGCAGGCAGGCGCACAGGCAGCGGAAGAGAGCGCCGAGGATATCCGCAAAGCCATTGAGGGCGCGGATATGATTTTTATCACTACCGGTATGGGCGGCGGGACAGGCACCGGTGCCGCGCCCGTAGTCGCAAAAATTGCAAAAGACATGGGCATTTTGACGGTCGCCATCGTCACAAAGCCGTTTAATTTTGAAGGCAAGCGCCGTATGCGCCTTGCGGAAGAAGGCATTGCAGAGCTGCAGAAATATGTCGATTCTCTTGTCATCATCCCCAACGAGCGCCTGCGCGCCGCTTCCGAAACGAATGTTACCCTGCTCAACGCTTTCCTGATTGCAGACGATGTGCTGCGCCGCGGTGTGCAGAGCATTTCCGAGCTGATCAACGTTCCCGGCCTGATTAACCTCGATTTTGCCGATGTCACCACCGTAATGAGGGATGCAGGGCTTGCGCACATGGGCGTCGGCAATGCAAGCGGCAAGGACAAAGCCGAAAAGGCTGCCAAGGCTGCCATCTCCAGCCCGCTGCTTGAAACCTCAATCAACGGCGCAAAGGGGATTCTTGTCAATGTCACCGCTTCTCCCGACATCAGCCTGGACGAGGTTATGACGGCATCCGCCATGATCACAGATGAAGCGGATCCCGATGCGTTCATCATCTGCGGTGCCGCGCTGGATTCTTCTCTGGAGGACGAAATCCGCATCACCGTCATCGCTACGGGTCTCGGCGGTGTCGGCGGCAGAGAAGATGCCGCAAAGCAGGAAGAGGAAAAGAAGAAAGCTGCCGAAAAGGCTGCTGCCAATGCCTCCCCGGTTGACCCGATTCAGGATGAAGTGCTGGACGGCGACGATTTTGCCGACATCATGCAGATTCTGAAAAAAAACCGCTCCTGAGCAAAATAAAATTGCGGCGCAGCCAAGAAAGGCTGCGCCGCTTCTTTTTTCCGTATTACACATAAATGAATCGACAACCGGCATCGTGTGGTGCGCCGTGGCATATAACCGTCTCAATGTAAATCGATCTGCGCAGCGGAACAAAATCGTTTGTGTTTCTCCCGTCGCAAGCGGCACTCTTTTTGGAATTTGTTGTAAATGCCGGGCGAGTATTTGGAAATTTATAACCGTTTCTTTGATATAATATCCTTTCAGACCTTGTCAATATCCGTTTTTCGAAATTCAACCGCGGCAGAAAAGCTGTCGATACGATCCGGGGTGAATTTCGCAAAAAAGGATGCATTTTTACAGAAATGCATCCTTTTTTCTTTATGCCTCTTTTGCGGCGCTGCACAAAAGTGTCGTTGTGTCGCGGTCAACGCTCAGAATTCCGTCGGCACAGGAATAGCGTTTTTCACCCGCCGCCGTCGTGATACGAATCACACCCGGAACGATCGCCGAGACAAACGGAATATGTCCCGCGCGCACCGCCAGCTCGCCAAGGGTCGCCCGCAGGGAAAGATCCTGCGCCTGCCCGTCGAACACGGTGCCGTCCGGCGTGGAAACGACAAGATGAAATGTTTTCATCCCTGCACCTGCTTTGCTTTTTCCACCGCTTCATCAATGGTTCCGACAAACAAAAATGCGGATTCGGGCAAATCATCGTGCTTGCCGTCAATAATCTCGGCAAAGCCGCGAATCGTTTCGCTAAGCGGCACATAAACGCCCGGAAAGCCGTTGAACTTCTCGGAAACATGCAGCGGCTGCGATAGAAAACGCTGAATTTTTCTTGCGCGCTGCACCAGGAGCTTATCCTCATCGGAAAGCTCATCCATACCCATGATTGCGATGATATCCATCAGCTCGGCATAGCGCTGCAGAATGCGCTGCACTTCCTTAGCAACGCGATAATGCTCCTGCCCCAGCACCTGCGGGGAGAGGATGCGGCTTGTGGATTCCAGCGGATCCACCGCGGGATAAATGCCCTGCGATGCAATGCTGCGGGAAAGCACGGTGGTTGCGTCCAGGTGTGCAAAGGTGGTTGCGGGGGCAGGGTCGGTCAGGTCGTCCGCAGGGACATACACTGCCTGCACGGAGGTAATAGAGCCGCGGCGCGTGGAGGTGATTCTTTCCTGCAAAGCGCCCATTTCCGTGGCAAGGGTCGGCTGATAGCCGACGGCGGAGGGCATACGCCCCAGCAGCGCGGAAACCTCGGAGCCAGCCTGCGTAAAGCGGAAAATATTATCGATGAACAAAAGCACATCCTGCTGTTTTTCATCGCGGAAATATTCCGCCATGGTAAGGCCGGAGAGCGCAACGCGCATTCTGGCTCCGGGCGGCTCATTCATCTGCCCGTAGACCAATGCGGTTTTGGAGAGCACGCCGGACTGCTTCATTTCGTTATATAAATCATTGCCCTCACGAGTTCTTTCCCCAACGCCCGTGAACACGGAAAGCCCACCGTGGCGCGTTGCAATGTTATTGATCAGCTCCATAATCACGACGGTTTTTCCAACCCCGGCACCGCCGAACAAGCCGATTTTACCGCCCTTGGAATACGGGCAGATCAAATCGATGACCTTGATTCCGGTTTCCAGAATTTCGGTTGAGGTGGAAAGCTCATCATATGCGGGCGCCTGGCGATGAATCTCCCTGCGCTGCTCCGTTTTGACGGCGGGACCGTTATCCACCGTGTCGCCGAGCACATTAAAAATTCTGCCGAGCGTTTCTTCCCCGACGGGGACCTCAATGGGATGACCGGTGTCCGTCACGGTCACGCCGCGCTGCAAACCGTCCGTGGATGCCATGGCGATACAGCGCGCCACATTATCCCCGACATGCTGCGCGACCTCGACCGTCAACACCCGATCTCCGATCGGGACGGTCAGCGCGTTATAAATTGCAGGAAGTGCGCCGTCTGCAAAGCGCACATCCACAACAGGCCCCATGACCTGATAGACAATTCCCGTATTGTTTGCCATATAGACAACTTCTCCTTTCTCAAAAGGCTTTTCGGCTCTCAGCTGCCGCTTCCAGCGACGATTTCCGTAATTTCCTGCGTAATGGTGCTCTGCCGTGCGCGGTTATACGAAAGCGTCAGCGTATCGATCATCTGCGCCGCATTTTTCCCTGCGCTGTCCATCGCCATGCGCCTTGCAGCAACCTCGGAGGCAAAGCTCTCCCGCACGGCAGCAGCAATTTTCCCCGCAACATACGAAGGAACAGCCTGCGCCAAAACCGTTTCGGGGCTTGGCTCGAAAATCGTTCCCGCGCCCGCCGTTTTTTCTTCACGGGAAAGCGGCAGAAGATATTCAAGCCGCGGCGTTTGCGTCATCATGGAAACATATTCCGTATAGACAATACCAAGGCGGTCAAACTCTCCGTCGAGAAATGCCCTGCACAGTTTTTCGGCAAGGGCTGCCGCGTCCGCCCCCGAAAAATGCTCGGAGGAAACAAAGGGCTCGCCGCAGCGGTCACATGCGCGCTTACCGATCGGAATCAGCTTTGCCCCGGGATAATCGCGCAAAAAGCGAAAGACATTGGCATTATAGCCGCCCGCCATACCGCGGTCGCCTGCAATTACGATCAGCCAAAGGCGGTCACCGCGAAGCTGCATATACGGGCTGCGGCGACATTCCTCGGAAGCGCTGAGCGCCCTGACAAGCCCCTCAAGCGCCGCGGAATACTCCCTGCCCCGCAGCATTGCGGTATTGGCACGACGAATCTTGGAGGAGGCGACAAGGCCCATGGCAGTTGTCAGATGCTGTGTAGAGGTGACGCTTTTGATGCGGCGGCGCAGCTTTTTTGTATCTGCCCCCATCGCTTACACTTCCTTTGCATCTTTTCTGCGGGAAAGCAGGGTGGAAAGCGCTGCCGAAAGCTCTGCTTCCTCCTGCGCGGAAAATGCGCCGTCATTGAGTCGTTGCAAAAGCGCAGAATGCTCCGTGTGCATATATTCATAAAGCTCCTGCTCAAACGCGCGTACCTCGGCGGTGGGAACGGTGTCAAGATAGCCGTTGGTCACGGCATAGATAATGCTCACCTGGCAGCCGACATCTACCGGAGAATTGCGATCCTGCTTGAGCACCTCGACGATCCGCTCGCCCAGCGCCAGGCGCTTCTTCGTATCGGCATCTAAATCGCTGCCGAACTGCGCGAATGCCTGCAGCTCACGATATTGCGAATAAAGCAATTTCAGCGGGCCGGAGACCTTCTTCATCGATTTTTTCTGTGCGGACCCGCCCACGCGCGACACGGAAATACCCGGGTTGATCGCCGGTACAATGCCCGCATGGAACAGCTCTGTTTCCAGGAAAATCTGCCCGTCGGTAATAGAGATTACATTGGTGGGAATATACGCGCTGACATCGCCAGCCTGCGTCTCAATGATCGGCAGCGCGGTGATGGAGCCCCCGCCGTATTCGGGCGCAACGCATGCGGCGCGCTCAAGCAAGCGGGAATGCAGATAAAAAACATCGCCCGGGTATGCCTCGCGTCCGGGCGGACGGCGAATGAGCAGAGAGAGCGCGCGGTAGGCAACGGCATGCTTGGAAAGATCGTCATACACGATCAGCACATCGCGCCCCTGTTCGCGAAAATACTCTGCCATGGCGCAGCCGGAATACGGCGCGATATATTGCAGCGGCGCGCTCTCCGAAGCGGAGGCGGAAACAATGGTGGTATACTCCATTGCGCCGCAGCGGCGCAGCTCCTGCGCCAGCTGAACCACCGAGGTGCTTTTTTGCCCGATGGCAACATAAATGCAAAGCACGCCGGTGCCCTTTTGATTGATGATCGTATCCAGAGCGATCTCGGTTTTTCCCGTCTGGCGGTCGCCGATGATCAGCTCGCGCTGACCGCGCCCGATCGGAATCATGCTGTCAATTGCCTTGATGCCCGTCTGCAGAGGCACATTCACGCTCTGCCTCTCAATAATCCCGGGCGCCGGTGCTTCAATGGGGCGCGTTCCCGCCGATTCGATTGGACCTTTGCCGTCGATCGGCTCGCCCAGGGCATTGACCACGCGCCCGAGCATGCCCTCCCCCACAGGGACGGAAACAACCTTTCCCGTGCGGCGCACCTTGGTGCCCTCTTTGATATCGCTGCGGTCCGAAAGAATTGCCACGGAGACGGTCTGATCCTCCAAATTCTGCGCCATACCGAAACTTCCCTCATCAAATTCCAAAAGCTCGCTGGACATGCAGTTTCGAAGGCCGTATACGCGCGCAATGCCGTCGCCGACCAAAATCACAGTGCCTGTTTCCGCCATTTCCACATGGGAATGATAGGAGCGGATTTGCTCTTTGATAATGCTGCCGATCTGTTCTGCGGAACTGCTCATCGGTCAATCACTCCTTTCATATCCGAAAGCCCGGCACGCAGACTTCCGTCCAAAATCAAATCGTCCGTTTCAACGCGCACGCCGCCCAGCAGCGCCGCATCCACTGCAAATTCGGGTTGCACCCTGCGCCCGCAGCGCCGTTCCAGCGCCGCCGTGACCGCGCTCTTCTGCGCATCGGTCAGGGGCAGGGCGGAAGAAATTTTTGCCCGCAGCACGGCATTTTCCCGCCGATGCATCACGGCATATTCCGCAATGCATTCCGGAAAAAGCTCCATGCGGCGCTGCGCGCTGAGCAGCTGCAAAAATGCAAGCACATCCTGCGGCAGCGTATCCGAAAACGCCTGCGCGATCAGCTCCTGCCGCTTTTGCGCCGGAATATCGGGGCTGTCCAGCAAATACGGGTATTCCGCATTGGCATCAAACTGCTCCTTCACGGTGCACAGCGCATCATAATATGCCTGCTCCGCTCCCGCTTCCTTTGCAAGAGAAAACAGGGCGGCAGCATATTCCTTACCGGTCGTTGTTCTGTCCATCATCATCGCTCTCCCGGTCGATCTGTGCGATAAAAGAATCCACAAGCTTTGCCTGGTCCTTTTCGGTCAGCTCTCTTTGCAGCAGCTGCTCCGTCATAGCGGCGGAAACCTCAACAATATCGCGGCGGATCTCTGCGCGCGCCTTGCGCTGCATGCCCGCTGCCTCTGCTTCTGCCTGCTGCATCAGATTCTCCGCCTTCTCTTTGGCATCCGCCACAATCGCATCGCTGCGGCGCGCGGCAAGCTCGTTTGCTCTTTGCAGAATTTCCTGCGATTTAGCATCGGCGCCCGCCATTTTTTCCTGCCAGTGTGCCCGAGAGGCATCCGCCTGCTGCCTGGAAAGTACAGCGGCGGCATATTCCCCTTCAAGCGTCTCCTGTCGCTTTTTCAGCATTTTGCGCACAGGTTGATACAGAAAATGCTTCACCACCAAAAAAATGATGACAAGATTACAAAGAGAAATGAGAATCTGCCACAGATTGACGGAGATGACATCTAAGCTTTGCATACCCGTCCGTCCTTTTCTCAGCCGATATGGCTCATCAGAATATCAACCAGTCTGCCCGGGGCGACGAAGATCAGCAAAATCGCAATGACCAGAGCGTAAAGACCGGTGGTTTCCGCAATGGCGCAGCCCATGAGCAGCGTCGAGGTAACATCGCTTTTGCATTCCGGTTGACGACCGATCGCCTCACATGCCTTTGCAACCGCATTTCCTTCGCCGATACCGGGGCCGATACCCGCGATCATTGCAACGCCTGCGCCCAGCGCGCAGCAGCCGAGAATAATACCAAGAGCCAGTTCCAACATTTTTTCTTCCTCCGAGATGTTATTTTATTGATGCACCTGCAGCCGTGCAGCCTCTTGCCGCACTTTGCGGTTTGCTTTTTTCTCTTTGCGCGCACGGCGCTTTTCAAGCATTTTTGCATAGTCCTGCGCAGGGAACGCGCCGCCGACATAGAGCATGGTCAGCATGGCAAAGATATATGCCTGCAGGCAACCCGAAAACAGATCGAAATACAGCGACAGGATCGCCGGAATGCCGACACGCAGCAGCGGAAATTCCCCAAGCACCCCCGGCAGCCACCCGAGCACCAGGCACGAAAGGCCGGAAAGCCCCGCGGCAAGCAGCACGGAAATAACCGAACCGGAAAGCACATTGCCGTAATGGCGAAACGCCATGGAAAGCGGGGTTGCCACCTCGCTGATGACGTTCAGCGGGGTCAAAAGCGGCGGATCCGCAAAGCTGCGCAGATAATGCAGCGGGCCGCATTTCATTTTATAATAGGTGATCAGGAAAAAGACAAGCAGCGCCCAGCCGCCGACAATATTGATATCCGAGGTCGGCGGATACAGCCCGAGCAGGCTCAAAAGGCTGGAAAGCGCCGAGAGCGCCATCATCGCGCCGATAAACGGCGAGAACCCCGAAAAGCTTTCCCCCATATTATTTTTTACAAGCTTGTCCGTAAAGCCGACGATAAGCTCTGCAAAATGCTGCCGTTTTCCGCTTCCACGCGGAGTCATGCCGTGCGTAAGAAACCGGCACAAAAACAGCACCGAAAGCGTCACCGCCAGGGAATTGACCTGCGATTCCGTGACAGGCAGCCCACCAAGCGGCAGAGGCACGGTAAAATAGATAAACGCGCCGTGAATCTGAATGCCCTCTTCCGCCGGCGCGGTCAACACGCGCAAAAGCATCGCGCATAGAATCGGCAAAGCGGCAAGCGCAAGCAGCGCGATATCAGCCGCGCGCACCCTTCGCGCGCGACGCGGTTTGCTCATTTCTCATCCTCCCCCTTCTGTGTCGGCTGTGTTTGCTTTGCCGCAGCTTTTTTCTCAAGCAAAGGCTGAAATGCGATGGCAATGCGCGGGAAAAACAGCGGAATCAAAACGGCTGCGGTGTTGAACACATCCAAAGCCGCCCCGAGCGCCGCCACGGCAAACAAAATCACCATACGAACGGTCTGCGACGCGCGCATCATACCCTTCACCGCCGCCGCATCGTCCGATTTTCGCATCGCCTTCTGCAGTGAAAGCCCCATGGCAAAAAAATTGAGACAGGAGGCGCCGCCGCCGAGCAGCGTTCCCCATAAAACAGGGAGCGACCACATGCGTATCACCAGAAAAACGGCGTTCATCAACATGCACAGAATCAGCGTGAACAGCGCAATATAAAGGCTCTCCCGCCGCACGGTATCATTGGGCTTTTCCATAAAACAACTCCCCATCTCCCGAAATGCATCATTTGTTTCATTGTAACATAAAGCGGGCAAAAAGGCAATCTTTTTTTCATTTTTCCGGGCAAAAATCGAGGCGCGCCCCCCTTTGCAAAAGGCAGGTGCGCCCCGGTTCTTTGTCTGCTCAGTCGGCGGTGATTTCCTCGGTGCGGTAAATGAATTTCACCGTGCTTTCCATCGCGTCGCCGCCGTTTTCCCCGCTGAAGGAGCGATATTGCTCGGCAGCCGCCGAAACTGCGCGGAAACGCTCGGCAAGCTTTTCAATGCCGCCTGCCGCCTCCGTTAACTTCTGCACGCCCTCTTCATCAAACTGTCCAAGCCCCTGATACAGGGTGTTTGCGCCGTCGCGCAGAGCGCGGATGCCGCTCTTGAGTGCGGGAACCGCGTCGCGCAGCTCTTTTGCGCCGCCCGCCAAAGTGCCCATACCGTCCTTGAAGGCGTCCGTTCCGGCAAGCAACGCGAGCGCACCGGCGCTGAGCTTTTCGGCGCCGCTCTTTGCACTGTCAACGCCGGCGGTATAATCGCGCAGCCCGGTATAAAATGCGTCATATTGCAAAAGCTGCTCAAGCGCCGCGTCAATCTGCACCTTTGCCTGCGCCTTCGCGCTTGCCAGGCAAACGCCGTTTACAAGCGCCTTTCCCTGCTCGCTCTGTGCGCTCTGTGCCTTTGCGGCATAAGCGGCAGCGTCGGCGGCAACGGCTGCGGCAGCCTCAAGATACTCGCTTGGGTCGCCGCCCTGCGGCGTGAGGGAAACGGCAATGGCAAATACAATCTGCTCCTGCGTGCCTTGCGGATACTGCGCGGCAACGGTCTGATACAGCACCGCATGCGAAAGCAGCGAGGAGAGCGTTTGTGCGGCGCTTTCTTCGGAGGCACCGCCCGCCATTGCTTCGCAAAGGATGAATTTTGCCGTCTCATACTGTGCCTGCGGCACGCCCAGCGACGCAAGCTTTTCCTCCATGGTCTTCTGTGCCGCTGCGACCAGGGCTGCCTGCTGTGCGGCACTTGGCGTGTCGACAAGCGCTCCGAGCACATCCTTATAGTTTTCAATCGTCAGCGCATCAATCGGCGCAATGGCATTTACCTTTTCTTCCACAGCGGAAAGCAATGTCTGATAAACCTGTTTTGCGCCTGCATTGAGCTCATCATTCTTGCTCATCAAAAGACCGAGCCCGTCGGAAAGCTCCGCGGCGCCGCTGCTGATCTGCCCGCTCGCCACATTGAGTTTGACGGAATTCTGCCGCAGGGTGTCCGCGCCGTTTGCCAGCGCTTCAACGCCGCCCGCAAGCGTATCGGATTTTTGCAGCAGCGTGCACAGCCCGTCATACAGCGCGGAGGAGCCGTCCAGCAGCGCCTTCATGGCGTCGTTCAGCTGCGCAAGGGAAGCTTTCAGCTGATCCGCCTCGGCAAATTTTTCATCATCCAACGCGGAAAAAACGGAGCTTGTCGCAAGGGTGAAGGTGTTGCCAAGAGCAAAGGAGGTTGTGTCCGCTTCGATCTCAACCGTCTGCGGCAATGTGTATTTTTCCGTATCCAGCTGCAAATCTTCTTCCAGCCCCGGGAATGCAACGCCGACCACGGCGAAGCGGCTGCCGTCATTGACAAGCTTTCCGCCGCTGACGCTGACATTGGAAAAAACATCGCCGTCCAGCAAAACGCCAGTGAGCATGGCAAAGGGCACATGAACCGTTTCCTTTGCGCCGTTTACCGTAACCGTTGCGCTTGTGCGGTTCTCATAGGAGAAGCGGATCTTGACATGACCGCTCTTGCCCGCAAGCTCATCGGCGGTAATATTTTTGCCGTCCAGCTCGTACGAAACCGCAATGCCGACCGGCAGCTCCTCTTTGGATTCACCGCGCAGATATACATCCTCGCCTTTGGTTTCCCAAACGCGCATGCCGTCCTCATTGAGTGTATAAACCGCATCGCCTTTGGTAGGGCGCACATTGTCAAGCTTGCCGTTTTCCGTGACGGTTGCGGCGCCCTGCGGATTTTGGATCCAGTCGCTGACAATAATTTTCTCCGTGCTGCCGTCCGCCCCTGCAAGCACATAAACCGTTTCGTCCTTTTTCAGCACGGCAGCCGTTTCCTTTTGAATTTCTTCCTGCTCGCTGCTGCTCTTTTCGCCGCCGAGCGCCAGCACGCCGACCACGCTGCCGCAAAGCAGCACCGCACACAACGCGGCGGATACAATTTTCAAAGCCTTGTGTTTCATTGTCTTTTCACCTTTCCAAACCGAATTTTTTCAGTTGTGTTTTCCGATATGCGCCATGCCGAGCGTTGTTTTGCAGATCACTTTATCGCAAAGCAGCAAAAGCGCGGGCAGCATAAAGATCACGCAGACCATACTCACAACGGCGCCGCGTGCCATCAGCATGCACATTGCGCTGATAATATCAATATCGGAATACAGGGCGACGCCGAATGTCGCTGCAAAAAGCCCCATGCCGCTGACAATGATGGAGGGTACGGAACTTGCCAGCGCCACGGTCACAGCCCCACGCTTGTCCTTGCCGGCAATGCGCTCCGCTTTGTAGCGTGTCGTCATAAGAATTGCGTAGTCCACCGTTGCGCCGAGCTGAATGGTGCTGATGCAGATCGGTGCGATAAAGGGCAGCGATTGCCCAAGATAATGCGGCAGCCCAAGATTGATGAAAATGGCAAGCTCGATCACCGCAATCAGGATAAACGGAAGCGTGATGCTGCGTTCAACCAGGAGGATGATCACAAAAATCGCCGCGATGGAAACCGCATTGACCACCCGGAAGTCGCGGTCGGTCGTTTCGATCATATCCTTCATGCAGGGCGCTTCGCCGATGAGCATGCCGCCCTCATCATATTTTTTGAGAATGGCATTCAGCGCGTTGACCTGTTCGTTTACCGCGTCGCTTGCCACCTTATATTCGGAATTGATCAGCAAAAGCTCCCAATTCTCGCTCACCAGGGTATCCCTCAGGCGCTGCGGCAGAATTTCTTTCGGCACCTCGGAGCCGAGCACGCTTTCAAGGCCGAGCACATATTTCACGCCATCGACCTCTTCCATTTCGTCGATCATGCGGCGTACACTCGTATCGTCCAGCGAAGCATCCACAAGCACCATATGCGTAGATGCGATGTCAAAATCCTCGGAGAGCTTTGAGTTTGCGATCACATAACCGATATCCTGCGGCAGGCATTGCCCCATATCGTAATACACTTCATCATTCGTTTTGGAATAGCCGTAATAGGCGCCCGGAATCAAAAGCGCGAAAATCACCAAAAATACCGGGAACACCTTCACCGCGCCGCGCGCGAACTTTTCCGCATTCGGAATCAGGGCGCGGTGCTTCGTTTTTTGCAGCGGGCGATCCAAAATCAGAATCAGCGCAGGCAGCACCGTCACACAGCCGAGCACCCCGAGCACAACGCCCTTGGCCATGACAATACCGAGGTCCCGCCCAAGCGTAAAGCTCATAAAGCAAAGCGCCGCAAAGCCCGCAACCGTTGTGATTGAGGACCCAATCACGCTTGTGAGCGTATTATGGATGGCATACGCCATTGCCTCTTTCGGGTCATCATGCAGTTCTCTCTGTTCGTTATAGCTATGCCACAAAAAGATGGAATAATCCATTGTCACGGCGAGCTGCAGCACGGCGCTGAGCGCCTTTGTAATGTAAGAAATTTCTCCGAAGAAATAGTTTGTTCCCAGGTTGAGCACGATCATCATGCCGATGGACGCCAAAAACACAAACGGGACCAGCCAGCCGTCCAAAAGCGCGATCATCGCAATGCAGGCGCACAGCACCGCAAGCCCGACATAAATCGGCTCTTCCTTTTCGCAAAGATCCTTCAAATCCGTCACAAGCGCGGACATGCCGCAAACAAAGCATTGCTGCCCTGCAATGGAGCGGATCTGTCGAATGGCGTCCATGGTGGCATCCGCAGAGGTGGCGCTGTCGAAAAACACGGCGATCATCGTCGCATGGTCCGTATTGAACGCATCATAGATTTTCTGCGGCAAAAGCTCCATTGGAATCATCCCGTCACTCAGGGACGAAAACCACAAAACCGTATCTACATGCTCCACCGTTTTGAACCTGTCGCACAGGTTTGCAACCTCGTTCTCCGGCATATCCTCTACGATCACGAACGAAAACGCGCCCTTATTGAATTCCTGCAAAAGGGCATCCTGCCCGATGACCGTATCCATATCCTCCGGCAGATAGTCCAGCATATCATAGTTGATGCGCGTGCCTATCATGCCGAACACCGCGGGTATCATCAGCAAAACGGCAAGCACCAAAATCGGCACGCGCCATTTCACCACCGCTTTTGAAAAGCCCATGTTCTTTTTCCTCTCTTTCTGTTTTTCGGAATGTTTTACGGCTCGTCAAACTCCGCGTCCACAATGTCCGGCTTTTGATTTTTCACGATTTTCACAGTGCACAAAACCGTACACAGATTGAGCAGCGCCTCACAGACAAGCGAAATGCCGACAAATACCGTGAGCACTTCGGTGCTCTGTGCCGGATAAAGCAACAGCAAAAGCCCGGAGAGCGCGGTCAGAGCGGCGATGCAAAGAATCGCCCACCAGGGGCGAATGCCGAAACGGCGCGCATCTGCGGCGATCTGAATTTTAAACAGGCCGTCCGCCAAAATGGCGAGCCCCGTCGTTGCGCAGAAAAAGCGCAAAAGCTCGGTGGAGCGAAGCAGAAGCACTGCCCCGAGCACGATGCAAAGCACGCCGTATGCAAGATCATATTGGTATGCCAGACGATAAAGATCTTTGGAAAAAAAACCGCCGAGCTTTGCAATTCCGAACAAAATGAACAGCACCCCGAGCACCCTTCCCGCCGTACGGATGGAGCCCGTCGGATGCACCGCAAGATAGATACCGAACGCGCCGAGCAGCACGCTTGCGGCAATATAGCCGATTTTTGCAAGACGCATCGGCGTCGGTTTTCGCATTGTCATATCCGTAAACACCCCTTTGCTTTTCCAATGTCATGATGCAGTATACCGTCTGCAGGCAAAAAAGAAAACGGACAGTTCCCTGTCCGCTGACAAAAACTTGGGCAAACGATACCGTTTGCCCAAAAAGTACGATATGAAATTTTGCCGGGTCATGCTCCCGCCTCCACGCTGCGACGGATCAGCTGCGCCGCCATGCCGCGGCACAGCTCCGTGATGCGCAGAAGATCGGAAACGGCGTCCTGCTGCATGCCCTCCTCCAGCCATTCGATAATCAGCCCGAACAGCGCGCATTTGATAAAGCGCGCTAAGATTTTTCGGTCGCTTTCGGGCATCTGTTCCTCCCGAAAAGCGGTATTGACATATGTATTCACCGCATATTCACAGATGCGGAACAGCTCTTTTTCAAACAGATCACGCTTGACGGAATGATAAATATGGTATACGGCGCGCTTATTCTCCATTGCGCGGGAACAAGCGACGGAAAAGCATTCCTCCAGAGTATCAATGGTCGGATGCTCACGAATGATGGTTTCGGTCTGCTCTGCAATAATCTCTTCGATCAGCGCCGGAATATCCTGAAAATGATAATAAAACGAATTTCGGTTGATGCCGCAATCCTCCACAATATCGCGCACGCTGATTTTGGAAAGCGGGCGCTCATTGAGCAGCTTGATAAACGAAGCCTTGATTGCGCGGGCTGTAAAATTCGCCACGATTCAAACTCCTTTCTGTCATCCATCGCCGTTATTCTACCATATCGGCACAGATTTTGCAAGAGCAAAGAAACCGCATAAAAAACGGGGAAAAACTTGACAGTCAAATAGCCCTGTGCTACAATAGCAGTAATCGAAAAATGAGAAAAAAGGACGGCACCAGACATATGAAAGACATCTTTTCGGCCCCCTTTGTCACCGAAATGCGCAAAACGACCGCGAATATGTATCGCCAGGGTTGGGACGAGCGCAACGGCGGCAACATCAGCTACCTGCTTGATACAAACGAGGTTGCTGAATATCTTGATACGGACCGTGTAATCCGCACAATCCCCACCGGATTTGAGGCAAAGCCGCTCATCGGCAAGATCTTCATCGTAACCGGAACGGGCAAATATTTCAAAAACGTTATGGAGGACCCGGAAAAAAACCTCGGCATTGTGCGCATTGCTCAGGACGGACAGACAGCAGATCTTTTGTGGGGACTCAATGACGGCGGCTCTTTTACATCCGAATTTCCCGCGCATATGATGAGCCACATGGCGCGCCTTTCGGTCAACCCCGAAAACCGCATCATCATGCACACCCATCCGACCTATACGCTTGCCATGACCCATGTGCACGAGCTGGACGATGCGAAATTCACACACACCCTTTGGGAGATGTGCAGCGAATCCATCGTCGTCTTCCCGGACGGCATCGGCGTTTTGCCCTGGATGCTGTGCGGCACGAATGAAATAGGCATGGCGACCGCGGAAAAAATGAAGGAATATCGCCTTGTGATCTGGGCGCTGCACGGTATTTACGGTGCAGGCAAGGATATGGATGAAACCTTTGGTCTGATCGAAACGGTGGAAAAGGCAGCGCAGCTTTATATGCTTGCTGCCTCCGTGGGCAGAAAAAACACTATCACGGAGGAGCAGCTTTTGCAGTTGGTCGAACGGTATGATCTGAAAAATTACAGACGCGACTTTTTTGTCGGCGACGGCAGATAACAAAAACGAAAAGCGGAGAGGCAAGCAGCCTTTCCGCTTTTTTGTGCATTTGCACGCCGAAATGCGCAGCGGCATATACTGTGACCAAAGGCGAAGCTTTTTCGCCGCAACAAAAAGGCACGGTGATTTTGAATGTTTGTAACAAAGCCCTATGACCGCTTGCATGCGCAGGAATATGCGCTTGCTTTTGCACTTGAGCGCAATGCCCTGTTCTCCGATTATACGGGTTTCGGCGGTGACTGCACCAATTTTGTCTCGCAATGTCTTTTGGCGGGCTGCTGCGAAATGAACTACACGCCGACCTACGGTTGGTATTACATCTCTCCCGAAGAGCGCGCCCCCGCCTGGACGGGCGTGCAATATCTTTATAATTTTCTGACGCAAAACACTGCGACCGGCCCCTTTGCAAAAGAGGTCCGTGCATCCGAGGCGGAGCTTTGCGATGTGGTACAGCTCGGAAATCGCTCCGTCGGCTTTTATCATACCCTGATCATCACGGGCTTTGAACGCAATACCTTCCTCGTCTCGGCGCACAGCGACGACGCGCGTAACCGCCCCTTAAGCAGCTACAATTATCAGCGCATCCGTTTTCTGCACATTGAGGGGGTGCGCTTTGAAATGCCCTCTGCGGAAAATTGCTTTACGGCACTGATGCAGCAGCAAAGTATTTTGGCGGAAAACGCCGCCGACGGTGCAGAAGCGTCAACAGAGGAAGAGGCGGAGATGGGGGTGCCTCCTGTGCCGCTGCAGCTGGAGCCGGAATCGGAAGAGCTGCGAAAGGACAGCGACCGGACTTGACAAAAACCGCTTGCGCGTGTACAATAGGGGCTGCCGAAAGCTTTTGCTTTTGCAGCCCCTATATCGTATTTGAAAGTATTTGAAACCAAGCATCAAAAAGAAAGGTGATTTTCATGAATTTTAAAAAAGCAAAATTTGCATGCCGCCTTGTGTGCATGCTGTTGGCGCTGCTGATGGCAGCCCTGCCTCTGAGCGCCTGCAAAAAGCAGGAGCCAAACGACCCCGTCGACAGCCATGAAAGCAGCGATTCCTCGCAAAGCAGCGCCGCGGATTCCACCGCCGCCCCCGCAAAGGATGTCTATTATAATGTGCTGAGCGGCGAGGAATGCTCCAAGGAGCAAGCATCCGTGCGCCCGCTCGCCGTCATGATCAATAATATTTCCGCTTCCCTGCCGCAGGTCGGGCTTTCCAAAGCCGATATTATTTACGAATGCGAAGCGGAGGGCACCATCACGCGTCTGCTTGCCGTATTTTCGCATTATGCGGATATTACCGAGGCGATCGGCTCCATCCGTTCTTCCCGTGAATATTTCATTGATTTTGCGGCTAACCATGATGCCATTTATATTCATGCCGGCGGCAGCACCGAGGCATACAAGCAGCTTGCCTCCCGCAAGATCGACCATATTGACGGGCTTTCTTCAAACGCCTTCTATCGCGATAAAAACCGCCGCGCCATGGGCATGGCAGTGGAGCACACCCTGGTCTCCACGGGCGAAAAGCTTGCAAATGCCGTTAAGGAGAAAGGCTTCCGCCAGCAGCTGAGCGACGGCTATACCGCCCCGTTCCTTTTCGCGCATAACGGCAAGGTAACGCCGGGTACGGGCGATGCAAAAAATATCTCCACCAAATATTCCACCTTCCAGTATTCCGGCTTCAATTATGACGAAAAAACCGGAAAATATCTGCGCACGGAATTCGGCAAACCCCATGTGGATGCCAATACGGGCGAGCAGCTCTCCTTTGAAAATGTGATCATCATTTTCTGCAAGTATACATATACGGGCGATGCCAAAAACCACATCATGGTCGATACCGTCGGCAGCGGCGAGGGCTATTGGTGCAGCAACGGCAAATATGAAAAAATCTCCTGGAGCAAAACCTCTCAGGATACCCCAATGGCACTGAAAGACGCAAAGGGCAACCCTCTCACCGTCAATGAGGGCAAGAGCTTTATCACCGTGATGGATACGGCGGATTACGCAACCGTTACATTGAACTGATTTTTCAAAATGCAAATTTGCAGCCCCGATGCAAGGACATTCCTTCATCGGGGCTGCGGTTCATTTATGCCGAAGTATCCGACCGTTTTTCCGCTGCCGTCGAGAACAACATACAAAGCCCCCTGCGGCAAAAGAAAACGGGCATAATAAAGGGGCTCAAAATATGCCTCGGAAGAAAAAACGGCTTCACTTTCGTATTTTTCCGCAAAGCTCTGCGCTCTTTGCCGCAGCTGCTGCGCCGACCGCGGCTTTTCGTCGGCTGCGAGCTGCGCCTGCAAATCCAAAAGGCTGCCGTCCGCCCCGGAAATTCCGACGGAATAATTTTTGCAGTAAAAGCAATAGTTCTGCCCGGCGGAGTCCGCTGCGCCGCTCTGCTTTGCGCCCGCTTTGCTCTTTGCCGCGCCCTGCCGGCGATTCTCAGAAAAAGCTCCCTCTTTCCCAAGAAGCGCAGCCGCCTGCCCGATATATTCTGCGGCAAAGCGCCTTGCCTCGGCGCAGCTGATTTTATTGCCCTGCAAGGTGGAAAAAACGGCAAGTCCGAGCGGCAGCGAAGCGGCATTTTGCGGCACCGAGAGCTGCTTTGCAAGCGCCTGTAATGCTGCTTTTGCAGCCGCACGATATTCTGCGGCAGTACCGTGCAGCGGTATTTTTTCAAAATAGGTCAGCGAGAGCTGCTCCATGGCAAGCGCAATTTTCCCTGCGCACTCCTGCAGAAGACGCAGCCGCTCCTCTTGCGCCGCATCTGTCCTGGCGCTCTGCGGCGTGGAAAAAACCGTCTGCTCAACGACGGAAAAATAGGAAAACAACTGCTCCGTATCCCCCAAAGCATCCTCACGCGCAAGATCACGCGCAAGCATTGCGGCCGCTCCGCGGCAGCGCGCAAGCTCCGTGCGGATTTGTGCCGTATTTGCGGCTTCCTCCGTCTCTGCAGCGCCGAATTTTGAAAGCTGTGCGCAAAGCGCGCGGGCGCCCTGCCAAAGCTGCGCCGAAGCGCATAAAAAATTTTCCCGCCGCGCGCCGTCCAGCGCCTCTTTCGTATTGCGCCATAAAAAATACAGCGCCCCCGCGAGCACGCCCGCCGCACAAAAAAAGCTGATCCACCGCACTCGTTTGCGCATATCATTTTTCTCCCTTTTCCGATTTTGCTTATAGTTTTTCCGCCGCATAAGCGTTTTACAACCGGAAAATCCGCGCTGATTTGACTTTCTTTTCATTTTCGGTATAATAAATACAAAGAAAAAACGGAGGGCTTTTACATGCAGACTCCCATCGATATGCCGCAAACGCTGCGGGAGCTTGACCGCCGCTTTGCCGAAAATGACCTTGCCGGCGCCGGAGAATATCTTGATGCCGCGCTCTCGCTGGCACGCAAAACAGGCGATACTGCAGCCGTGCTCTCTCTGCGCTCGGAGCAGGTCGGCTATTTCCGCAAAACCGGTGAAAAAGAAAAAGCGCTGGAAGCCATCGACGAAGCGCTGCGGCTATGCGATATGCTGCAGCTGCGCAGCACCGTAACCGGAGCGACGGTTCTTCTCAACTGCGCAACGACCTACAAAGCCTTCGGGCAGAGCGCGCGGGCACTGCCGCTGTATCGGGAGGCAGAGGCGCTGTATGCAGCGCTGCTGCCGAAAAACGACTACCGTATGGCGGGCCTTTACAACAACTTTGCCCTGGCACTTTGCGACCTTGCACAATATCCGCAGGCGTTGGCGCTTTACGAGAAGGCGCTGGCTGTTTTGCAGGCGCTGGGCGAAAACGAATGCGACCTTGGCGTAACCTATGTCAATATGGCGCACCTTTTTGAAAAAATGCAGGAAGAGCAAAACCTTGAGGCTGCCCTTTCGCACGCCTATGACGCCCTGATGCGGGTGAACCCTGCGCGGCGCGACGGCTATTTTGCTTTCTGCTGCGACAAATGTGCTCCGTCGTTTCAATACTTCGGATGGTTTTTGCAGGGCAACCGCCTTGCGCGCTGCGCCGAAGAGGGATATGCACGGCAAAAGGAGAAAAACAAAAATGCATGAGGAAAAGGGGCTCGTACTTTGCGCGGAATTTTTTCACACCTGCGGAGAGGCCATGCTCGGGCGCGATTTTGCGGCGCAGCGCCATCGCATTGCGGCCGGGCTGTGCGGCGAGGGCTCGGAATGCTTCGGATTTGATGATGCCGTCTCGCGCGATCATGATTTCGGTCCGCGCTTTTTTCTGTTTTTAACGGAAGAGGACAATGCCTCTTTCGGCTACGCGCTTGCGCGCGCCTATGCCGCGCTCCCGCAGGAATTTCACGGGGTGCGCAGGCTTGCCGCAAACACCGTAGGTGCGCCGCGCGGCGGCGTTCTCACAATTCCCGCTTTTTATCGCCGCTTCACCGGCTGCCCCGGCGTTCCGCCGGAAAACCTTGCCTGGCTTGCCGTGCCCGAATATGCGCTTGCCTGCGCCGTAAGCGGCGCGGTCTTTTCCGATCCGCTCGGGGAATTTTCAAAAATCCGCGCACAGCTTGCAAAAGGGTATCCCGAAGATGTGCGGCGCAAAAAAACAGCCGCCCGCGCCATCGAAATGGCGCAGGCGGGACAATATAACTATATGCGCTGTATTCGCCACGGGGAGGCGGGCGCCGCGCGCATGGCGCTGCATGCCTTTTGTGAGGCGGCGCTCTCCATGCTGTATCTGCTGAACCGCCGCTATATGCCCTTTTATAAATGGGCGCTGCGCGGGGCACGGGAGCTGCCGCGGTTGCAGGGGCTTGCGGACTCTTTGGAAACGCTGCTCTGCTCGGGCGGGGCGCCCTCCGGTGCGGCGGCAAATCAGGCATTGATCGAGCAGATCTGCGCGCGCATTGCTGCGGAGCTGCGTGCGCAGGGGCTTTCTGCGGAGCATTGCGACTATTTAGAGCCGCATGCTTTCTCCATTTTCTCCGGCATCACCGATCAAAAGCTACGCGCCCTTGACATCTTTGCGGGGTGAGGCGGCGCGCTCCTCCTTTGGTAAACGCAGCAGCAAACACCCGCAAAGCATGCAGAGAACGGATAGCACCGCCATACCGACAAGCACAGGGCGAAGATTGCCGCCGGAGAATGCGGCGGTGATATTCAAAGCGGCATGCGTGAGCATACAGGGCCAAAGCGCGCCCGTGCGCAGATAAAATGCCGAGAAGAAGAATCCGCTTGCCGCCGCAAACAGGGCAAGCAAAAGCACACGGAAAGCCGTATCGCTTCCGGCGATATTCAAAAAATGCGCAGCGCCAAACAGCAGCGCGCCGAAAAGCGCCGCCGAAAAGTCGCCGAGGCGCCGCAGGGCCCCCGTCAAAAAGCCGCGAAATAACAGCTCCTCCAAAAAGCCCACGCACAGCATGCTCAAAACATCAAAAAGCAACGGCCAGGGGCGCAGACTGCAGGAAATGCCGCCGAGCAGATTTACCCCCGCAAGCAGCAAAAACAGCACCGGTGCAAACGCCTCTCTGCGCCCGATGCGGCAGGGGCAAATGCCATACGCATGCCAAAAGGCATTTTTCCGCAGCCAATGCAGAAAAAACGCCGTCATTCCGAGCAAGAGCGGCGCGGTGACCGATTTTTCAATGCCGACCCATGCGCTGAGCCGCTCGGAAACAAATACAATACCGAGATAACAGCAAATCCAAAGCAAAGAGAACGCCGTTTTGCTTGTTTCATACAGTCGATTCATTTTCCGTGCTCCCCCATAAAAGGCGCCGCCCGACTTTTTTGCCGGGGGCTTTTTTATTGCCCTGCAAGCTCCCTTTGCTCTGCAATGCCACAAAAACCGCTCGGCACCGCTTCTGCGCTCTCCGTAAAAAGGCGAACGGTATAATCCGCCGCCGCGGCGCGCAAATTATCCGTCAGCGTTCTGCCGATACAGTTGAGCACAAACAGCGTAGACCGCTCCCGCAGCACCGAAAGATCAATACCGGTTCTGGCGCTTTTCGGGGCAATCAGCTCCTGGGGCGTGATTTCAAAGGAAAGGGCAGCCTCGCGCACCGCCGCCTGCGCCGACGCCGCAAAAGACGCGACCGCCGCGAAGCGCTCTTCTTCTCCCGCCGCCGTCTCCTCTGCCCCAAGGAGCGGATAGCCGAATTCGCAGAGGCTGATCTCATCCGCGCCGTTTTCATCAAGCTCGCGCATCAGGGAAAGCGCATAGTCGCACGCTTTTTCCGAGGCAGGATCCAGCCGCCTTGCGCTGTCTTGCACAAAAGTATCTCCCTGCACCGTTTTCAGCGCCATAGCCGTATCCGCGGCGGCAGCGGCATTATCGGCAAACGCGCAAAGGCGCACCGTGACAAACAAATTGTTTTCATGCAAAATTCGAATGAGTTGTCGCGCCGTCAGCTTTTCGGCATCGGCAAGCCCAAGCGCCGTCGCAGTGGGGACATCGCTTGCATAGTGCAGCAGCCCGGAGGGGGCTTTTGCATCGATCAGCACCGCCGTATAGCCCGCGTCCCGTGCCTGCTGTGCCAGAGCGCGCAGCTGCTGCGCCGTTTCCAGTTTTCCGAGATCAAAATACAGCGCGCGATAATTCTCCGCTGCACCGACGCCCTGCGGGCGCACGATCGGCTCCTGCACCTTGGCAGTCTGCGGCTCGGTCACCACGGCGGGCGTTGTTGCAGCGCTGTCCTCGCCTTGCTCCTGCCCCGCCTCCGCCTTTTCGGAAAAATATTTATGCAGGGAAAAACTGCTTAGAATCACCAAAAAAAGAGCGGCAGCCGCCGCGCCGAGCGTCAGCAAAAGGAGTGACAGGTCCACCCGCCGCCGCTTTTTTTGCCGATATTTCATGTGCTTTTTCATTGCTTGCCTCTCCGTATTTCAAAAAGGGATGCTGCAGCGCTTTCTCCTGATCCGCTGCTTTTGAAAAAAGGGCTGGCGCATTGTGCGGCAGCCCTTTTCGTTTTTCTTTTGTTTTTCAGCCTTCTGCAACAATCGACGCAAAATCGTCTGACTTCAGAGAAGCGCCGCCGATCAGACCGCCGTCCACATGCTCTTTGCCGAGCAGCTCTTTTGCGTTGCCGCGGTTCATGGAGCCGCCGTACTGCACGGTGGTTGCCTGTGCCGCATCCTCGCCGTAGAGCTTTGCAAGCACGCCGCGGATGACCCCGCAGACCTCGTCTGCCTGCTCCGCCGTTGCGGTGCGGCCCGTTCCGATTGCCCAAACCGGCTCATATGCAATGATTACATCGGCAAGCGCCGCCCGATCCACATCCAAAAGGGCGATCTTTGTCTGCAGGGAAACAACCTCCTCGGTAATGCCCTGCTCGCGCTGTGTCAGCGTTTCGCCGACGCAAATGATCGTTTTCAGCCCGGCTGCAAGCGCGGCCTTTGCCCGCTTGTTAACGGTTTCATCCGTTTCGCCGAAATACTGTCTGCGCTCGGAATGCCCGACGATAACATATTCCGCGCCGGCATCCTTCAGCATTGCGGTGCTGATCTCACCGGTGAAAGCACCCTTTTGTTCAAAATGAACATTTTCGCCGCCGATGCGGATCACCGTTCCCTTTGCGGCGGCAACCGCCGCGGGAATATCGATTGCAGGCACACACAAAACCACCTCGCACCCGGCATTTGCAACCTTGGGAGCAAGCTCCTTGATAAATGCAGCCGTTTCGGTGGGGGTCATGTTCATTTTCCAGTTGCCCGCGATAACTGTTTTGCGCTTTGCCTTGTTCATTTCTTTTTCCCTTCTTTGCTCAGTCTTTATCGTTCAGGCAAGCAATACCCGGAAGCTCCTTGCCCTCCAAAAATTCAAGAGATGCACCGCCGCCGGTGGAGATATGCGTCATTTTATCCGCATAGCCGAGCTTTTCCACAGCCGCTGCGCTGTCGCCGCCTCCGATGATGGAAATTGCGCCGCTCTCAGCAACTGCCTTTGCAACCGCCTTTGTACCCGAGGCAAAGTTTTCCCATTCGGAAACGCCCATCGGGCCGTTCCAAACGACCGTGCCTGCGCCCTGAATGCTCTTTGCAAACAGCTCCTGTGTCTTTTCGCCGATATCAAGCCCCATCCAGCCGTCCGGAATGGAATCGGAATAAATGCGCATGAAGACGGTGTCTTCCTTATATTCCTTGCCGATGACATTATCCACAGGCAGCAGGAAGTTCACGCCCTTTGCGTGCGCCTTGTCCATGGTTTCCTTTGCGATGTCAAGCTTATCGTCTTCGCAGATGGAGGTGCCGACGGAGT
Organism: uncultured Eubacteriales bacterium; assembly: GCA_900549725.1. Classification (GTDB taxonomy): domain Bacteria; phylum Bacillota; class Clostridia; order Oscillospirales; family CAG-272; genus UMGS1225. The sequence continues at coordinate 23,360 of URPL01000006.1, forward strand.
TGCCCATGGAGCGGAAGAAGGTATATGCCATACCGCCGCCGATGATAAGCGTATCCACCTTCTCGATGAGATTGTTGATTACGCCGATCTTATCGGAAACCTTAGCGCCGCCCAAAATTGCCACAAACGGGCGAACCGGGTTTTCCAGCGCCTTGCCCATCACGCTGATTTCTTTCTGAATCAGGTAGCCGCAAACAGCGGGCAGATATGCCGCAACCCCTGCGGTGGAAGCGTGTGCGCGGTGCGCGGAGCCGAACGCGTCGTTGACATAGAGCTCTGCAAGATCTGCCAGCTCTTTTGCAAATGCGGGATCGTTCTTTTCTTCCCTTGCGTCAAAGCGGACGTTTTCCAGCAGCAGGACCTCGCCCTCTTTCAGCGCAGCTGCCTTTGCCTTTGCATCCTCACCGGTGATATCGTCTGCAAAGGTGACAACGCCGCCGAGCAGCTCGTTCAGTCTTGCGGCAACGGGGGCAAGCGTGAATTTCTTGCGGTCGCCCTGTGCCTTTTCAAGCAGCTCTGCCTTTGCGGCTGCCTGCTCGCTCTCGGGCAGCACGGCAACCTTTGCTTTTTCCTTTTTGTTCAGACCGAAGCCGGGCGTAAAAATATTGTGCGGTTTGCCCATATGAGAGCACAAAATCACCTTTGCGCCGTTTTCAAGCAGATAGCGAATTGTCGGCAAAGCCTCGACAATTCTCTTGTCGGAGGTGATCACACCATCCTTCAGCGGCACATTGAAATCGCATCTGACAAGAACCTTTTTGCCCTTGACTGCGACATCTTCAATTGTCTTTTTATTGTAGGTCATAGTATTTCTCTCCTTTACACGATATAATACCATTCTTACCTTGGATTATAACATAATCCGCTTTTTTTTGCAATAGATTTTTGCGAAAGAGCCCTTTATTCCCCGCGCAGAATATCGCCCGGCTGCACCGGAGCGCTCACCTTGGCAAAAAAGCGCATATTCGGGTGCGGCGCCGACATTATTTCTTCGCCCTGCTCCGTGAAAAAAGCGCCCAGAGAAAGCGGGATGCCGCATTTTCCGGGAGTAAGCCGCTCCACACGGGTATGCGCGCAAAGCTTGTTGCGCTGCCGCAAAAGCGCCGTGCCCCGCTCCGGGTCATACGCCTCCACCGTTGCAAGATACGCTTTTTCCCGCAGATATCCCATATCGTGCACGGTGTTTGCATTTTGCATGGGCGCGTCAAAATAATAGCCCGTTGCATATTCGCGATGGCTCACGCTTTCCGCCTCCCGCAAAACAGCAGGATCAAACGGCTGCCCGGAGAAATACAGGTCCAGCGCCATGCGATATGCATTGGTAATCACCGCAGTATAATACGCGCTTTTCATGCGCCCCTCGATTTTAAAGCTGTGAATGCCCGCACGGCACAGCGCGCCGATATGCTCTATCATGCATAGATCACGCGAGCTCATAATAAAAGCGCCGTTTTCGTTTTCTTCAATGCCAAGGGCATCCCCCGGGCGCTTTTCCTCGACAATGGAATAGTTCCAGCGGCACGGCTGCGCGCATTGCCCGCGGTTGCCGTCGCGCCCGGTGAAATGGTTGGAAAGCAGGCAGCGCCCGCTGTAGGAAATGCACATGGAGCCGTGCACAAAGCATTCCACCTGCGCCGCATCCCCAAGGCCGCACACGATCTGTGATATTTCCGCAAGGCTCAGCTCCCGCGCCAGCACCACCCGCTCCGCTCCGAGCGCGGCATAAGCACGCGCGCTTGCCGTGGAAACGATGCTTGCCTGCGTGGAAATATGCAGCGGCATTTGCGGAATCAGCTCCTTTGCAAGCGCAATTACACCAGGGTCCGAAACAATCAGCGCATCCACGCCTGCCTTTTGCGCCGCAAGCAACGTGCGGCGCAGCGCGGGGTATTCCGCATCCCGCGGCATGGTGTTCACCGTCTGATATACCCTTACTCCGCGCGCATGCGCATACTCCACCGCCAAAGGCAATTCCTCATCGGAAAAATTATCTGCGGCGGAGCGCATGCCGAACTGCTTGGCGGCAAGATAGACCGCATCCGCCCCGAAGCGGATCGCAGCCTGCATTTTTTCAAAATTTCCCGCCGGGGACAAAAGCTCCGGCCGTTTCTCTTCTTTCACTTGGTTCGGTTCCTTTCCGCACTGCCAACGGTGCAAAGCTCAGCCCAATATCCCGTTTGCCGCAGCTGCGCAAGCGTTTTTTCCGCTGCCGTCGCTTTCTCAGGGGAAAATATACCGAATACCCCCGCGCCGCTGCCGCTGAGCATTGCGCCGTCAGCCCCGCCGCACAGCAAAGCCTTTCGCAGCGCAAGCGCCTGCGGGCGCGCGGGGAGCACCGCCGCTTCAAATCGGTTATACATTGCATCGCAGATTTTCGGAAGCGCTCCGCTGTGCAGCGCCGAGAGTATTTTCTCCGCCCCGGGCTGCGCCTGCGGCGGCAAACGATCCGCAAGGGAATATGCCCATGCCGTCGGTGCGCTCTCTTTGCCGATGGCAAGCAGCACATGGCACGGTGCAAGCGGCGGCAGCTTTTCAAGCTTTTCCCCGATGCCGCGGGCACGGAAGCAGCCGCCCGCATAGCAAAACGGCACATCGGCGCCGATCGAGGTACAAAGAAGGTGCATTGCCCGCTCCGAAAGGGCGCCAAGCTGCGCCTTGCAAAGACGCAAAACAGCCGCTGCATCGGCGCTGCCCCCTCCAAAGCCCGCCCCTGCGGGAATGCGCTTTTCAATCTGCAAAATTGCCCGATAGGCGGAGATCCCCGCCGCACGGCAATATGCGCGCACAGCGATTACGCCGAGGTTTTTCTCCGCCTCTCCAAAGAGGCGATTTGTCGTAAAGAGCACGGTCTGCTCTCCCGACCGCGGCGCCTCAAAGCGCAGAGAAACCGCATCTCCGAACGGAAGGGACTGCATCACGGTATCGATTTCATGATAGCCGTCTGCCCGCCGCGCGCCGATGCTTAAAAACAAATTGATCTTTGCGCCGGCTGTGGCAGACCGTGTGATTTGTTCCATGGCAGCTCCTATCCCAAAATACGAATCAGAAAGTTCTTATGAATCTTAACGCAGCGGTGCGGGCAAAGCTCCTGGCAGCAAAAGCAGCGGATGCATCGGCTCGGGTCAATCTTTGCGCAGCGGTGGTTTTTCCCGTCCCGCCCCGTTTTTTTCTCAAGCCGAATCGTATGCACCGGGCAGGAGCGTACGCACTCCCCGCAGCCGATGCAGTTTTTTGCGATCACCGGGCGCGGCCGGAATAAATCAAACGCCTTGTTGCCAAACACCTTCGGCAGCACAACCAAAGGGTTTGCATCCCGCTTGCTGTCCGGAATTTTAAAATTTTTCGGGGCTGCCGCCATCGGGTCCTCCCCGCAAAGCCGCACCGCGCCGAATGCGCCGCGCGCCTTTCCCTTTTCAAGCACGGGCACCTTGCCCGCAAAGCCGAGCAGCTGCGCCGCAACGCTGTCAAGCGCAAAGGCATTATCGCTTGCAAAGAGACAGCCGACCGCGCGCGCGGACCCTCCGGTGGGGCCGTTGCCCTCCATGCAGACAACGGCATCCTGCAAATTCAGAACGCGGGCGCGCGCATGGTGCATCAGACAAAGATCCGTCAGCATTTCGGAAAAATCGTCATAATCCGGAAAGCGCGCATGCATTTCAAATTTTTCAAGGCCGGGAATCGTCCCGAAAAAGTTCTTTACGGCACCGGACATGGTCGTCAGTGTATGGCTTTTGAGCTTGGAAAGGCTGATGATCACATCGGCGTTTGCAACGGCACTGATGATATGAAAGCTTTTGGAAGCTTTGCCCTTGGGATACGGCACATGCGCTGCCGTAAAATCATCGTTGAGGCGCACCCGATGCCCCTGCGCCGCCTCGGTCATGCCGGTTGCGCGATAAACGGGACCGAGCGCCGCCGCATGAAACGGTCCGCCGCAGCTCTCCGCAATCACGACATCGACGCACTGCGCTTCATCCAAAACGGCCAGCACCGCACGCATCAGGGCGGGGTGTACCGTCGCCGCGCGGCTCGGCTCCGCCTTCATCACAAGATTGGGCTTGATCGCCACGCGTTTTCCCGCCAGCGCCGCCGCGTCAAATCCAAACAGCGCAAACGCCTCTCTCACAAATAAGAGAAGCGTTTTGTCGTCTTCATAGTGCTCGCAGCGGCGACAAAGAACCCTGCTTTCGGAAGCGTTCACATCTGCCACAGTTTTTTACCCCCGTGCTTTTTCTTTTTCCATAAACGAGGCGATTCTTTCGAGCGCCTGCGAAATATGCGATACGGAATACGCATAGGAAATACGCGCACAGCCCTCGCCGCCCTCGCCGAAGGCGGAACCGGGAACGATCGCCACCCCCGCCTCATCCAAGAGGCGGCGGCAGAATTGCTCGCTGCTCTGCCCGGGCGGTGCAATATGCGGAAACACATAAAACGCGCCCTGCGGCTCAAAGCACTGAATACCAATCTCGCGGAATGCCTCAAGGATCATTATGCGGCGGCGATTGTATTCCGCCGTCATGCGGAGCACATCCTCATCGCCGTTTTTCATCGCCTCGATGGCGGCAAACTGCGATGCGGTCGGCGCGCACATAATACCGTATTGATGAATCTTATAGATCTGCGAAACAACTTCTCTCGGCGCGCAAAGATAACCGAGACGCCAGCCCGTCATTGCCCACGCCTTGGAAAAACCGCTGACTAAAATCACCCGCTCCCGCATGCCGTCGATTGCGGCAATGGAGGTATGCTGCATGCCGTAGGTCAGCTCCGCGTAAATTTCATCGGAGAGCACCATAACATTCGTCCCGCGCAGAACATCGGCAAGCGCCTGCAGCTCCTGCCGCGTTAAAATCGCGCCCGTTGGGTTGTTCGGATAGGGCAGGATCAAAAGCTTTGTGCGCGGCGTGATCGCTGCGCGCAGCTCCTGCGGGGTGATCTTATACGCATTTTCCTCTTTTGTGATAACCTTTTTTACCACCGCCCCGTAAAGCTCGGCAAGCGGCGCATAGCACACAAATGCGGGCAAAGGCAAAATCACCTCGTCGCCCGGCTCAATCAGCGCGCGCAGCGCAATATCAATGGCTTCGCTGCCGCCGACGCTGACCAGAATTTCTTTTTTCGCATCATAAGAAAGCGAAAAACGACGCGCAAGATATGCCGAAATCTGCTCGCGCAGCGCCGGCATACCGAGATTTGCCGTATACCAGGTCTTACCGTTTTCAATGGAGCGGATCGCCGCCTCGCGGATATGGTAGGGCGTGACAAAATCGGGCTGCCCCACCGTCAGGGAAATGACATCGGGGCGGTCGCCGAGCATTTCAAAAAACTTGCGGATTCCGGAGGGCTGCATCATGCGGACCCTGCCGGCAATTACCTTATCATATTCAATCATGCTGCCACCCCGGGATCAAACCTCGCCTTGATACCTTTCGTCTTCTGTTTTTTGGCTGTAAACAACGCCGTTATCCTTGTATTTGCGCAGGACGAAATGCGTCGCCGTCGCCGTGATATTTTCCATAATGGAGAGCTTTTCCGCCACAAACAGCGCAACCTCGCGCATGGTCCTGCCGCTGACCAAAACGCAAAGATCAAAGCCGCCGGACATCAGCCATGCGCTCTGCACCTCGGGAAAAAGACAGACTCTGCCTGCAATTTCATCAAAGCCGCGGTCGCGCTGCGGCACCACCTTCAGCTCGATGAGCGCCGTGACATATTCGCGGTCGGTTTTTTCCCAGTCGATCAGCGTCTGGTATCCCAAAATCGTTTTATTTGCTTCGTAGGCGCGAATCGCTTCTTTGATCTGCTCCTCCGTCTTGCCGCACATCACGGCAAGCTCTTTTTCGCTCAGCTTGGCATCCTGCTCAAGCAGCTTTAAAATCCGATCCATCTTTTTTCCTCCGCTTTCTTTTCTCTTTTTCAAAACAGCATGTGCTCTGTTTTATGCATTTTTCTCTTTGCGGCGCTGCTTTGTGATGCGGCCGATCAAATCGGCAATCGCCCCGTCGTCATTGGAGCAGACGCAAAGTGCGCTTTTCTCTTTTACGCATTGCTGCGCATTTGCAGGGCAAACCGCAACATCCGCCGCCAAAAGGAGCGGCAGATCATTTTCATAATCCCCGATGCCGTAGGTAGTGATCGGAATGCCGCAGCGGCTGTATTTTTCTTTCAGATACCGCAGCTGCACCCCCTTGGAAGCACCGCGCGACAATACCTCCAAAAGAACCGGGGAGGAATGCATAATGGCAAACGCCCCGACATGCTCATCCTCCTCCATGGCAGCACGCACAGCCAAAAGCTGCTCCGGGGTGCCGTGAAAAACGACCTTATTCCATCCCTGCGGCGGAACCTTTGTCAGCGGCACTGGATGCAAATGACCGCGGTAGAGCCCAAGCTCGCTTTGCATGCGCTCCGTTTCGATCGGGACATAAAATTCATCCCCGATGCTGATGCGAAAACCCACCTGCGGAAACAGCGCCGCGATCCGCGTAAAAAACGGCAGCGCCGCGGCGGGGTCCAGCGCAATCTCGTTTTCAATCTTGTCCGTGCGTAAATCGCACACATAGCTGCCGTTGGATAAAATGCACGGCGTATTTGCAAGAGCGCCGATGCCGGGAATGAGCTGCTCCAAAGAGCAATGCGTGCGCCCCGTCGCAAAGCAGAAGCGCCCTCCGTCTGCGCAAAAGGCGCGGATGCTCTCCGCATTGCGCGCAAGCACCTGCCCCTGTGAGCTCAAAAAGGTCATATCAATATCGCTGGCGATGAGAACGCCGTCAAACAGTCCCATGGTTTTTCTCTCCCGCGCCCTGCGGCGCCTCTTGATTCCGGATTCCAAACGCTTATTCCTGCGGGTCAAACTGTTGCGCAAGACGCCGCAATATTTCCGCAAAATCCGCCGGCAGCGGTGCCTCAAAGCTCATATATTCCCCCGTGCGCGGATGGACAAAGCCGAGCTTTGCCGCAAAGAGACACTGCCCGCAAAGGAGCGAGCCGAGCTTTTTTTCAAACGGAGTTCCTCCCCCGCCGTACACCGTATCGCCGAGCAGCGGATGCCCGATGGAGGACATATGCACGCGGATTTGATGCGTGCGCCCCGTTTTCAGCGTGCAGGCAATATAGGTATACTGCCAAAAGCGCCGCAGCACGCGATATGCGGTATATGCCTGCCGCGCCGCGGGCGCTGTGCTGATTGCCATGCGCTTGCGGTCGGTCGGATGGCGCGCGATCGCTGCATCCACAAAGCCGCTGTCTTCCCTGAGATTTCCAAGCACAACGGCGCGGTATTCACGCAAAAAGGTATGCTCCCGGATCTGCTCCGACAGGGCGATGTGCGCCGCATCATTTTTGGCGACCATCAAAAGCCCCGCCGTATCCTTATCGATCCTGTGTACAATGCCGGGGCGCATTACCCCTCCGATACCCGAAAGCGACTGCGGGCAATGAAACAGCAGCGCATTGACAAGCGTGCCGTCCGCATGGCCCGCCGCAGGATGTACAACCATGCCCTTCGGCTTATTCACAACGATGATGTCCGCATCCTCATATACAATATCGAGCGCAATCTGCTGCGGCTTGGCTTCGCTCGGCTGCGGAGGCGGCACCGAAATTTCATATACCGCCGCAGCATCCGTTTTTTCATTTTTGGAAACAGGCGCGCCGTTTTTGGTGACATTTCCCTGCGCAATCAGGCGCTGCACCGCGCTGCGCGAAAGCCCGCTCTGTTCAGCCAATGCCGCATCGAGGCGCAGCCCCGGCGCAAGGCACGAAACTTTCATTTTTCCGCGTCCTTTTCCGTCGGAATCTCGCCCTCTGCGCTTTTCTTTTTTTCGTCCTTAACGCAGAAAAGCGGGTCCTTTGCTTTTGCATCGAAAAACAAAAGATAAAGAAACAGCACGGCGCACCCGATGCAGACAAAGCTGTCCGCCACATTGAACACGGCAAAATTGATAAACCGCAAATCGATAAAATCGGTGACATAGCCAAGGCGAAAGCGATCGATCATATTGCCGATACCGCCGCCGACGATCAGGGCAAGCCCCGTGCAAAACAGCGGGCTGCGCTTTGCAAAAATCCAAAGGCACACATAAATGCCGAGAATCGCCGCGGTAGAAAGCACCATGAACACCCAGCGGTGATCCTTAAGCATGCCGAATGCCGCGCCCGAATTTGTGACATAGGTCAGATGCACGACCCCGTCAATCAGCGGCTTTGATTCTCCGTAGAAAAAGTTTCGCACCACAAGATATTTTGTCAGCTGATCAAGCGCGATAACGAGCAAAACCACGGCGCTGTAAATACAGCGGCGGAGCCCGGTCGCGTTCTTTGTCTGCGTTTTCTCCATATTTTGCGCCCCCCGTCAGTTTTGTGCCGCGCTCTTGACGCGCTGCTTTGCCGCCTCATGCTCCGCATTGGTGCGGGAGAAAATGCTGTGCCCCTCCGCATCTGCGACAAAATAATAATACTTCGTATCATTCGGATACAGCGCGGCGTCAATGGCATTGAGCCCGGGGTTGCAGATCGCGCCCGGAGTGAGCCCCGCATAGAGATAGGTGTTATACGGGCTGTCAATGGCAAGGTCCGCCTCTGTCAAATCCACCGTATGCTCCGGCAGAACATATTGAATAGTCGCATCGCTCTGCAGGTACGGGAATTTTGCGGAGTTGGCAAGGCGATTGTGAAAAACGGAAGAAATATCTTCAAATTCATCCACATAGCGCCCCTCCGCCTGCACCATGGAGGCAAGGGTGATCAGCTGATCCATGCTGAAGCCCTCCTGTGCCGCTTTGTCAAAGTGGTCATCGGTCAGCTTCTGTGCCGTGTTCTGCAGGAATTTGTCGATCACATCCGCCTCGGAGGCATCCTGGAAGAAATAATAGGTGTCCGGGAAGAGATAGCCCTCCAGACGATAGATGCGCCCCTGCGGAAGCGGGTCGGGCAGCTCGTTTAAAAAACGATAGGTGTCGCCGAAATCATAATTGTTGATCACATCAACAAATTTTTCCCGCGTACCGATGCCCTTGGAGCATAAAAGATCGATAATTTCATCCACCGTATAGCCCTCCGGCACAGTAATAATGATGGTTTCTCTCTGCTGTTTTGCAACGGTGTTATTAAATGTCTTGATAAATTCCTCATAATTGAGCTGCGGGGAAACCTCATAGGTGCCCGGCTCGAAATCAAGCTTGATCTTTTTCAGGCGGATATAGAATTTAAACATCGTCGGGTGCTTAATCAGCCCGTTTTCATGTAAAAGCTTTGCAACATCGTCAAGGCTCATATATTCCGTGATCTCCACGGTGCTGACGGTATCATCCTTCACAAAGGCAAACACATCGTTGCCCACGCTGATGATAAAATAGCTTAAAAAGACAGAAACCACCAAAACCGAAACAATATAGATCACGGCTTTGACAACGCTCGGCACCGTACTGCCGCCGGGTGTGCCCGATTTTGTGTTCCGGTTTTCGCCGTTTTTCTTTGCGGGCATAGGGTCCTCCTTTTTCGGGGCTGCATTTTTTTGCAGCGGGATCGTCACCGTCGGCGCATCATCCGCTCCGCATGTTTCGCCCTGTTCCGCTGCTCCCTGCGGTGTGGGCACGGCTTTTGGAGCATTCGATGTCTCCCCGGCAGTCGCAGACGGGATCTGCGAGCGCAGCGGCACTTGTCCCGGCTCTGCGGAAGCAGTGCGGCGCGGCGGCTGCATTCTTCTTTGTGCGGGCTCTTTTGCCGCAGGCTCGGCCGCTTTCTGCGGTGCAGCTGGTGTCGGCGCTTTTGGCTTTTGCGGTGCCGCAGGCGGCGCTTCCTTGTGCGGCAAAGCCTTATCGCCTTGCGGGGTGGGAGAGTTTCCGTAAAGATGCTCCGCCTTTTCCGTCGGCACAACAACATCGCGATATTCCAAATCGCCGAAAATCGAAAGCAGCGGATCCTGCTCACGGGGGGCTTGCCCGCCGTTTGGCGATTGTTTCTTTTCTTCACTCATTTCCGGATACTGCCTCCTTTTCAAAAACACGAATATTCATCGGAACAGCACATAAAGCACAAACAGCAAAATACACAAAAGCGTTCCCGGGGAAATCAACAGCGCCGCGGTATTGCGCAGCATTCTGAGAAAGCCCGGCTGTGCGGCGGGAGAGGGCGCATTGTCGATTGCGCGGCGATAAAACAGCCGCTCTGCCTCCCCGAAGGTCAAAATCAAAAACAAAAGAAGCAAACTGCCCGCCAAAAACACGAAAAAGGTCGTGTTATCCGGTTTTGCAACAAATTCCCAGATATACGGCTTCAAAAACAGCGCATACAGGCAATAACAAAAATGCATAATGCCCGAGGCAAGCACACTGCGCGTGATGCAGAAGATCACCCCGGTCAGCAGCCCGACCAAAAACGAAACAGGAAATTCATATACGGAAAGCGCTGTCAGCGCATAGTAAAACGAAGAAAGCAGAATCGCCGCCACGGCGCCGAAGTTTTGTTCAAGCTCCGTTTCTATCACGCAGTGAAACACAAATTCCTCTAAAATCGTCGGCAGAATCGCAAGCACGACCACGCGGAACAAAACGCTTGCGATATTGCCCTGCGTCTGCGGCAGCACAAAGCCGTAGAGCCGCTCTGCGGCGGAGGCAGTGGTGTAATGCTCAAGCCCCAGGCGCAGCAGCGTGCTCAGGCAGATCAAAACCACCGTTGCCACAAGGGAAAACAGCACGCCGGAAAAATCGATCAGCCGCACGCGCATGCGCTCAAGCGTCCAGCCGCCCGTAAATTTGCAGTAAAAGGCGGCGGGCAGCGCCATGCAGCACAGCAAAAGAATGGTCAGGGAGAGATATTCGCTCCCCGCCGGCAGCAAAAACGATGCGCCGAGCGCGCTTGCCGCCAAAAGCAGCAGCACCGCAAACGGCAGCACAGGCGTCAGATAAAATTTCTTACCGCCCAACCGCCAGCACTCCCTTCTCCGTCACGATCATATCGACATTCAGATCAAACCGCCCGCGCGGCACCTTTTGCAAAATGCCTTCCGCATAGCAAAGCCCGATCTTCACCCCGGAAAATGCGCGCAGGAATCGATCGTAATAGCCTTTGCCGTACCCCACGCGATACCCGTCGCGGTCGAAAACAACCCCCGGAATCACGGCAATCGCCAAATCGCGGCTCGCCAACGCTTCGAAATCATACACGGGTGCGTTTGCATCCGGCTCCGAAAGGCCGTAGCTGCCCGTTTGCAGCTGCTGCAGATCGGTCACAATATGGAATACCATTTTTTTATCCGCCACGATACAGCGGGGATAAGCGACGGTCTTGCCGTCGGCAAGCGCCCTTCCTGCAACGGCGTCGGTCGCAATCTCCTCCTCCGTTGCGGCATACAGCAGCACCGTTTTGGCGCTGCGATAGGAAATGGAGCCGAGAAGGCACCGCGCAATCGCCTCGTCGCGCCGGGCGCGCTCCTGCGCCGAAAGGGCTCTTCTCTTTGCGCGGTATTCCTCACGCAGATTATTTTTCAGTTCGCGAATTTCAGGATAAAACTCCGGCATATGATTCCTCTCTTTTTCTGTGCATGCGCCGCCGCGCGGCGCTTCTTTGGACAACCGCCCTGCATGCGGGCGGCGCGTTTTTTTATTTTGCTGCAATCAGGGTCGTAAGGCGCAGCTCCTTTGCCGTATCCTCGCCGCAAAGAAGATGCACAAGCTCCAGCCCGAACTGCAGCGCCACGCCCATACCGCGCGCGGTGATAATGGTATCGTCCACAACCACGGGGCGATCGGTCACATTGGCGTCGGTCAGCATTTTTTCAAGACCGGGATAGCACACCGCGCAGCGACCTGCCAAAATGCCGCGCCTGCCGAGAATAGTCGGCGCCGCGCAGATTGCGGCGATATAAATGCCGCGCTCCATGGCGTAATCAATGAGCTCATGCACGGTTTTGCTGGCATTGAGGTTTTCCGTGCCCTCGCTGCCGCCGGGCAAAATCAGCATTTCAAGCGAGGGAGAAAACTCCGTTTGCTCCTCGGTAATATCCGCGCGCACCTGAATTCCGTGCGCCCCGGTGATCACCTCGCCGCCGATGCCGACGGTATACACCTCAACGCCGGCACGCCGCAAAAGATCCAGCGGCGCAAATGCCTCCACCTCTTCAAATCCGTTTGCCAAGCAAAGATATACCATGTCAATTCTCCTTTTTGATACAATCCTGTAAAAGCGGCTCTGCCGCTGCCAATACATCATCGGCAATGCTTTGCCTTGTGCGGATCTCTCCGTTGCTGCTGCAATGGATTTCCGTCCAGCCAAGCTTTTTGCTTGCATAGCGCGCCGCCTCATAACAGCCCGCAAGATAGGCGTCGTCCGTTTCGTGAATATCCATTTTCCGCCCGGTCTGCTCCGCGCGCGCCTCAATCAGCCCGCGGGATATGGCAGGCTCAAGGCACAGATACACGGCAAGATCGGGGCGGGGCAGACCGAGACGGTCAAATTCAAAATCCCAAAGCCATTGCAAAAAGGCATCCCATTCGGCGTGCGGCATTTTGGAGAGCTGATGCACGGCGTTTGCCGTGGTATAGCGGTTTGCGATTACCACCGTATCCGCCCTTGCAAGATCCGCCCGCCAATCCGTCACATAGGAAATATAGCGATCCACGGAGAAGAACACGGATGCCGCATACGCGCCCGTATCCTGCGCATGCGCGCCGAGTGCGCCGGAGAGATACAGCTCCACCGCCGCCGCGCTCTTTTCGCCGTAGCGCGGAAAGGAAAGCATCCGCGTGCGAATGCCCCGCTCCGTAAGCGCCTTCTGCAAAAGGCGTGCCTGCGTCTCTTTGCCGGAGCCGTCCAGACCGTCGATCACCATCAATTTGCCCATGATTTACTCCTTTGCTCCTTCGCTTTGCGGGTCGCGCCGCAGCTTGCGCTCCATCCATTGCGCTTCGCTGATCAGCACGGCGCGGGGCTTTTGCCCCTCCGGCGGGCTGACAATGCCCATTTGCTCCATGCGGTCAACCAGCTTTGCCGCGCGCCCGTAGCCGAGTGAGAGACGGCGCTGAATCAGAGAGGTGGAAATTTTCCCGCTCTCCACCGCAAGGGAAATAGCATCGTCCAGCATGGGGTCTTCCTCAGCGCCATCCTCCGCGTCCTGCGCGCCCGCGCGCTTTTTCTGCCCGCACAGCTGCGCTTCTTTTTCAATGCTTTCCATCACCTCGTCGCGATAGGAGGCGCCGCCCGCGTTCTTCTTCAAAAAGTGAATCACGGCGTCGATCTCTTTTTCGCTGACGAATGCGCCCTGCACGCGCTGCGGCTTGGAGGCACCGACCGGCGCAAAGAGCATATCGCCGCGCCCTATCAGTCTTTCCGCTCCATTAAAATCAAACACAACACGCGAATCCTGTTGGGAGGAAACCTTGAAGGCAATGCGGGAGGGAATGTTTGCCTTGATCAGCCCCGTGATCACATCCGTGCTCGGCCGCTGCGTGCCGATGATAAGATGCATGCCGGCGGCGCGCGCCTTTTGCGCAAGGCGGCAGATGGATTCCTCCACATCGTCCGGCGCGGTCATCATCAGATCGGCAAGCTCGTCTATCACAATCACGGTCTGAGAAAGATGCTCTTTTTCCGGGTCGTTTTCCGTGATCTCATTGTAGCCTCCGATGTCACGCATGCCGACATCCTCGATCAGCTCAAAGCGCCGCTCCATCTCCGTGACAGCCCAGTGCAGCGCGCCCGCCGCCTTTTTCGGGTCGGAAACCACGGGAACGAGCAGATGCGGCAAGCCGTTGTAAATATTGAGCTCAACCTTTTTGGGGTCGATTAAAATCAGCTTCATTTCCTGCGGCGTCGCCTTATACAAAAGGCTTATCAGTACCGCATTGATGCAAACGGATTTTCCCATGCCGGTCGCGCCGCAGATCAGCAAATGCGGCATTTTGGCGACATCGAAATAAACCGGCGCCCCTGCGACATCCCTGCCAAGGCATGACGTCAGGCGGCTTTTTGCGCTGCGGAAGGCATCACTGTCGATCAGATCGCGCAGATACACGGTGGAGACCACCCGGTTCGGCACCTCAACGCCCACCGCGCTCTTGCCGGGGATCGGCGCCTCAATGCGCACGCCGGGCGCCGCCAGATTCAACGCGATATCGTCCACTAAATTTGCGATCGCCCGCACACGCGTGCCCGCTTCGGGCACCAGCTCATAGCGCGTGATCGTCGGCCCGCGGGAGACATTGATGATCCGCGTACGCACATGGAAGCTCTCCAGCGTCTGCACGAGCTTTTGCGCATTTTCCTGCAGCTCCGCGCTGCTGTCAAGATTCAGATCGCTCGTGCCGCGCTGCAGCAGCGAAACGGGCGGAAAACGGTAGCCGTCCGCCTCCTGTGCCCCCGCCTTTGCGGCGGGCGGCGCTTGTTTCTTCGGCTTTGCCGCGGGGGCAGCTTCTTTTTCGGGGAAAGCGTCTTTTTCGGCAGCCGCATCGCCAAGCGCGCTGCGCTCCACCTGCAGCGTCATATCGACCGCCTGCGGAGAAAGCGCGGAGTGATAGCCGGATTTGCGGTCGTATTTATCCGTCATTTCCACATCCTTTGGGTTGGCAAAAATCGCGCCGAGATCGATCTCGCCCGTAGGGACCTCGGTCGGCTCCGGCTCGATCTGCTCCGCCGGTTCGCTTTGCGCCGCAGCCTCCTGCGCTGTTTGCGCCGCGCCCGCCTCAAAGGCTTCCTCAAACACCGCCTGATCGATCAGCGTACCCTCTTCAATGGGTGCCGCCTGTTCGCGGCTGCCCGTGCCCTGTTCTTCGGCAAACGATGCCTGTCCGATATCGTCGGAATAAATATTGGGATCGATGCGCCCCTTGCTGCCGCGCGGATGCGGCTTTGATGCCGCTGCGGAACAGCTCTCCCGCATTGCGGCAATTTCTTCTTCTCTGCGGCGCAGCTTTTCGGTTTCCATCTGCCGCGTCTTTTCGATCTGCTCGCGCTCACGAGCGCGGTTTTCCTTGCCGCGCGCCATGCGATAGCGCAGCGTGACCCAAAGATAGCGCGGGGTGAGCCCGATATAAAACAGCGCCGAGAGCGCAAAGGCAAAACAGGAAATAATCCATGCGCCGGCAGGACCGACCAGCTGCAGAAGCGCCGAGCCCGCGAACCCGCCGACAATTCCCCCGCCCTGCAGCTGCTTTCCCGCAGCATAGTGCACCGGGGCATCATATACGATTTTCCCGCCGCCCGTGCCCAGCTGCAAAATCACGCACAGCATCAGCATGGAAAGCAGGGCAAACACAAATTTATAGCCGCGCGCACCGTGATCGACATCCCTCCGCCAAAAAAATCCGCACAGCACAAGCTCCGCGCAAAGCCAGAACGCTCCGCCGCCGAGCAGCCCCGTCGTCACATCGCGCAAAAAAACGCCGACCGACCCCGTCAGATCGGGAAAAAGCAGGCAGATTAAAAGAAAGATCCCGCCCGGAACGAATACATACGGCAAAATCTGATGCACGGCGCTGTCCGAGCGACGGCGCCCGCTGCCGCGCACCGCTTTTTTCTTCGCGGGGGAAACGGAAACGGTTGTCCCTTTTCCTTTTTTCTTTTGTTTTGCAGCCATGGGAATTCCTCCGTTTCACATTCCTTTTGCATGAAAATTTTGCCCTGCGGGAAAACTGAGACAGAAAAGCTTTTTCGCCGCGCGGGAAATGGGCAGACGTACGCATGATAATTTAATACAGTATACCACGCCGCGCCCCTAAAATCAAGACATTTATTAAAGAAGGTTTGGAAAGATGCGTCGTTTTCTTTGCGATTTTTTTCGCAATTTCTTTGTTTTTTCCCCGAAGACCGGGGAAGGTGTGCTGTTTTTGGCAAGCGGCATGCTGGGCGGCTTTCTGTGCGGCTTTTTCGGCACGGGGGGCGGCATGGTCATCGTTTTGGCAGCTCTGTTTTTTTCAAAGCGGGACGAAGCCGAGATCTATGCCGCCACGGCGGCTGCGGTCGCCCTTTTTTCCATGGGAGCGCTTGCGGTGCATCTTTTTCGCCGGGTGCCGCAATGGGGCGACGTGGTGCATTATTTTTTGCCGGGGCTGCTCGGCGGTGCCGTCGGCGCCCGCCTGCTGCCGCACATGCCGCGGGGGGCGCTGCGCGTTTTGTTTTCTCTGATGCTTTTGGCAGGCGGCGCACTGATGCTGTATCGGGGGATCTTTCATGCTTGATTTTTGTCTTTCGCTGCTGCTCGGGGTTGCGGCGGGGCTCGGCGTCGGCGGCGGCGGGCTGCTTGTTCTTTATCTTGCGGGGCTTTGCGGCATGCCCCCCTATACGGCGCAGGGCATCAATCTTTTGTTCTATCTTTGCGCGGTGCTCGGCGCTTTTCCCGTGCATATTAAAAAGCAGACGCTGTCTTGGCGCCTGCTTTTTGAGCTCTGTATTCTCGGCGTGCCCGCATCGCTGCTCGGGGCGCTGCTCGGCGCGCACATACCGCAAAGAGCGGCGCGCATTGCCATGGGTTGCTTTTTGCTTGCCGGGGGGGTGCTTGCGCTGCTCTCTCCCCTGCTGCAAAAAAGGCGCGGCACACCTCCTCAAAGCTGAAACGCCTCCGAGGCATCTTCCTCCGGCGACACGGCAAAGCCCGGCGTATATGCCGCCTTTGCGGCTTCCCGCCCCTGCAGATAGCCGTCAAAGCCGAACTGCTTCAATGCCTGCGCCGCGCTTTCGTATTCAAAGCGCGTTACCCTTCTTGAAAGCTCCGGCGCCCCCGCAATCGGCTGCGCGGGCGGGGTGTATTGCCACATCAGGCTCACACGAATCTGCGACGGGGAAAAGTGCGCGCCGAGATATTCCATCAGGGCAATGCTGTCGCGGCGGTGCCCCGGCAGCACAAGATGCCGCACGAGCGTCCCGCGGCGCAGGATTCCGTCCGCACCGAAAACGCACGGCCCGCTTTGCCGCACCATCTCGAAAAGCGCCGCCGATGCGACCTCAAAATAATCGGGCGCGGCGCACATGCGCTCGGACAAAGCGCTGTCATAATACTTAAAATCGGGCAAATAGACATCCACAAGACCTTGCAAAAGCAAGAGCGTCTCCGGGGTTTCGTATCCGCTTGAATTCCATACAATCGGAATTTTCAGCTGCGGGCGCAGTGCGCGCAGCAGCGGCGCGAGCTTTTGCGCATATTGCCCCGCCGTGACAAGATCGATCGAATGGCAGCCCTTTGCCTGCAGCCCCAGAATTGCCTGCGCAAGTGCCTCTTCGGAAAAAATGCGGCCGATAGCCCCGCCTCCGCTGATTTCTCTGTTTTGGCAAAAAACACAATGCAGCGGGCATCCGCAGAAAAACACCGCGCCCGTGCCTTTTGTGCCGCTGATGGGCGGCTCCTCCCAATAATGCGGCGCAATCCGCGCAATGCGGATGCTGTCGTCCGCCCCGCAGCGCCCCCATCCGTTCCGCCGATCCGCCCCGCAGCGGCGCGGGCACTGCTTGCATGCCGTTTTTTCCACTTTCAAAGCCTCTCATTTCCGCCGTTTCGAAAAACCGGGAGACGGTCTCTCCCCCTTGCGTTTTATTGTAGCACACCTGCGCCGTTTTGTAAAACAGCCTTCGCCAAACAATGCCGCAAAAACTGCACTTTTCTTTGTAAAGTTATGCATTTGTGCGGCAAAAAACATTGACAACAAGGCGCCTGTATGGTACAATACGATAATAGTAGGAGAAGGTTTTGCGCCCCATTTTGTACATTACTGACAATCTTTTGCCGAAAATCCCGCAAAGAGAAGGAGATTTGCCGATGAGCACAACCGCTGCCTGTGAACAAACATGCCGCGTGCTGCTTGTCACCAGCGCCAAGGGCGGAGTCGGAAAAACGACCGTCAGCGCGGCGCTCGCGGCGCTGCTTGCCAAAGCCGGGCATCGCACTTTGGCGATCGATCTTGATCTTTCCAACCGCTGCCTTGATCTGATGTGCGGCGTGCAGGACCTTGCGCTTTATAATGTGCGCGATGCGGCGCTCGGCGTTCCTTTGGCGCGCGCCGTTGTTCCGGACCCGCGCCTTGCGACCCTTTCCTATTTGTCCGCCCCCATGGGCGGCTATCTTGAGCGGCCGGACAAAGCTTCCTTGCGCGCTCTTCTGCAAAAAGCGGCGGAAAGCGGTTGTTATGACCGCATTGTCATCGACACCCCGGGTGCCTTTGATGAAATTTTACTCAGCGCCGCCGATGTTGCAACGGAAGCAATCGTGCTTTCCACCGCGCAGGAGATTGCGCTGCGTTCCGCGGCAGTCACTGCTGCGGAGCTGGAACGGCTGGGCGTTGCAAAGCGCTCTTTGCTTGTCAACTGCTTTGAGGGGCACCGGCTGGGCACCGCGCAGACGACGCAGCTGATTCGGTATATCGACGAAACGGCGCTGCAGCTGCTCGGCATCATTCCGTTTGACAAAAAACTTTGGAGGCTGCAAAACCGCGGCCTGCTCATCACAGACCCGGCATACCGCAAAACCCGCTTTTCCCGCGCAATGGAAGAGATCTTGCGGCGCGCGGAGGGAGAAGCCGTGCCGCTTGGCATCGGGCATCGCTACTGATCCGCCAAAACTCGTTCAAACCGTTTTTCGGCGCTCAAATCATACATCGGGAGGAACTGCTATGGAAATTGCTCTGATTTCAAATGATTCAAAAAAAGAATTGATGACACAGTTTTGCATTGCCTACTGCGGCATTCTTGCAAAGCACCATATTTGCGCAACCAACACAACGGGAAAATATGTCGAAGAGGCAACCGGCCTGCAGCTTGAAAAATTGCTTTCGGGTGAGCAGGGCGGGCTTGAACAGATCATTTCCCGCATTTCCTACGATGAAATCGATCTTGTGCTTGATTTTCGCGATACCTCTTCCGCCGAGACCTATGCAAACAAGGTTGAGCTTTGGCTCAGCCAAATGTGCGACCAGCACAATATCCCGCTTGCAACGAATATCGCAACCGCAGAGGCGCTGATCTGCGCTTTGGATCGCGGCGATTTCGATTACAGAGAGGTCATCAATCCCAAGAGCGAATACAACCGCAAAAAACGGGCACATTCCTTCTGAGCGCCCGATCTCATCAGAAAATGATTTCCTCGGGGCGGCTCGCTTCGAGGAACTTTTTCATTTGTTTTCATTTGTTTTCATTTGTTTTCATTTGTTTTCATTTGAAAGAACAGAAAGGACCGCAAAATGAACAAACCCGCCGAGCATGCGCATGCCCTGCCGGACACCGTTTGGCTGACGGAGGACGATAAAATTGCGCTCATCGACCAAACCCTTCTCCCCGCGCAGGAGAAAATTCTGTATCTTGACGACATCGAAGCGCTGCGCGATGCCATTTGCCGTCTTTCCGTGCGCGGTGCCCCAGCAATCGGCGTCAGCGCGGCGCTCGGCATGTATCAAAGCGCAAAGAGGCATACCGCCGCATGCGCCGATTTTTCCGCATTTTTCGAGCAATATTGCGCGGATGAGGCGCGGCTGCTTTCCTCCCGCCCCACCGCCGTTAATCTGCGTTGGGCACTTGAAAAAATGCATGCGCATTGCCTTTTCTGCGAGCCGCTTTTCGGGGAGGAGCTTGTGCGTTCCATGCGCGCCATGGCGCTGCGGCTTTGGGAAAACGACATTGCAGTCTGCCGCGCCATCGGCGAAAACGGGCTTTCCCTTTTGCACCCGGGCGACGGGCTTTTGACCCATTGTAATGCCGGCGCGCTTGCCACGGTGCGCTTCGGCACCGCCACAGCCCCGATTTATCTCGGCCATGCGCGCGGCTATGATTTTTCCGTTTATGCAGACGAGACGCGCCCGCTTTTGCAGGGCGCCCGCCTGACAGCCTTTGAGCTTGCGCGCGCCGACATCCGTGTGACTTTGGAATGCGACGACATGAGCGCCTCTCTGATGCGCACGGGCGCGGTGCAGGCAGTGCTTGTCGGCTGCGACCGCGTTGCGGCAAACGGCGATTTCGCCAACAAAATCGGCACCTTTCCCCTCGCCCTTGCCGCAAAGCATTTCGGCATCCCGTTTTATGTCTGCGCGCCGCTTTCCACCGTTGATTTTTCCTGTAAAAGCGGAGCGGAGATTCCGATCGAGCAGCGCAAAAGCGAAGAGGTCACGGAGCTGTTCTACACGCACCGTATGACCGCGCAGAGCGTCGGCGTATATAACCCCGCCTTTGATGTCACCGATGCGGCGCTTGTCACGGCGTTTATCACGGAGGCAGGCATTGCCCGCCCTCCCTTTGTTCGTTCTCTTTTCGCTCTGCGCGAAAGGGCGCATACATTGAACTTTATTTCTTAACTGAATTTTCGAGGAAGCCTTATGCTCAACAAGACCATGCAATCACTCGGGAGCCAACCCTCCGTGATCCGCGAAACCTTTGAATACGGCAATGCGCTTGCCGCAAAAATCGGGCGGGAAAATGTTTTTGATTACAGCCTGGGAAACCCGAGCACCCCGCCGCCGCCCTGGGTGCGGCAAACGCTTTCCGCGCTGAACGAAGATGAAAATGCCACCGCGCTGCACGGGTATACCTCCGCTGCGGGCGCGCCTTCGGTGCGCCGCGCGATTGCCGAGGATCTTGACGCGCGCCTTGGGGCAAACTGTGCCCCGCAGGATATTTTTATGACCTGCGGCGCCGCCGCTTCTCTGACCGTTTCCCTCCATGCGCTATGCAATGCGGGGGATGAGGTGATCGTATTTGCGCCGTTCTTTCCGGAATACCGCGTTTTTGTCGAAGGGGCGGGGGCGGCGCTTATCACAGTGCCGCCGCTGCTGCCCTCATTTTCCGTTGATTTTGCGGCGCTTGAGGCGGCGCTTGGCAAAAACTGCAAAGCGCTGATTCTTAACACCCCGAATAACCCAAGCGGGGCCGTTCTTTCGGAGGAAACGCTGCGGGCACTCGGCGCGCTGCTGCGCAGAAAAGAGGCGGAATACGGGCATGCGATTTATCTGATCAGCGACGAGCCCTACCGCGAGCTGACCTGGGAAGAAGCTGCGCCGCGCCGTGCTGTGACACAATATTATGACGATGCGCTGATCTGCTATTCGTTTTCAAAATCTCTCTCCTTGCCGGGGGAGCGCATCGGCTATATCGCCATCGGCGGCGCCGCCGCGGAAAAAGAAGCGCTGCGCGATGCCGTTGCCGGCGCCGCCCGCATGCTGGGCTTTGTCTGCGCCCCCGCAATGATGCAATATCTGGTTGCGGCGCACCCGGCAAAGACAAGCGATTTTTCCGCCTATCTTGAAAACCGCAAAATTCTGACCGACGCACTCCGTGCCATGGGCTACTCCTTCGTTCCGCCGCAAGGCGCATTTTACCTGTTTTTGAAAGCGCCCGCGGAAAATGCAGCCGCCTTTTGTGCTAAGGCGCGCGAGGAAAACCTTTTGCTCGTGCCCTCCGATTCGTTCGGCATGCCGGGGTATGTGCGCATCAGCTATTGTGTCAAAACAGACATGGTGCGCCGCTCGCTTGCGGCATTTTCCCGTCTCGCCGCGCACTACGGCCTGCAGGCGCAAACCGAACAAAAATAAGACACAGAACACAAAAACAGCTCCCCGTACCGCCCGGCACGGGGAGCTGTCTTTTTCTTTTGTACGCTTTTACATCAGGCGCGCTCGGCAATTTCCTTTGCAATCGCTGCCACAAAGTCGTTTGCATCCATAACGTCGTTTTGCTGGCTGTCGCGGCGGCGCACGGAAACCGTGCCCTCCGCTTGCTCGTTATCACCGATGATGAGCATATACGGCACCTTTTCCAGCTGCGCGGCGCGCACCTTGAAGCCCGTTTTTTCCTGGCGCTTATCCACGGCGCAGCGCACTCCCGCCGCACGCAGCTTCTCGCAAAGCGCATCGCAATAATCGTTGTTGCGGTCGGTAATGGGAAGCAGACGCACCTGCTGCGGTGCAAGCCATGTCGGGAACTTGCCGGCATAATGCTCAATGAGAATGCCAATGAAGCGCTCAATGGAGCCAAATACCACACGATGGATCATAATCGGGCGATGCTTTTGCCCGTCCGCCCCCGTATATTCCGCCTCAAAGCGCTGCGGAAGCTGGAAATCCAGCTGAATCGTGCCGCACTGCCAGGTGCGCCCGATGGAATCCTCCAGATGGAAATCGATCTTCGGGCCATAGAAAGCGCCGTCGCCCTCATTGACCACATAAGGCAGCTGCATTTCCTCCAGTGCCTCACGCAGCCCGTTTGTTGCAAGCTCCCAATCCTCATCGCTGCCGATGCTGTTTTCGGGCTTTGTGGAAAGCTCGACATGATATTTGAAGCCGAAGAGGCTGTATACCGTATCGATCAGGCGGACGACGCCTTTGATCTCTGAGGTGATCTGCTCCGGCGTCATAAAGATATGCGCATCATCCTGCGTAAAGCAGCGCACGCGCATCAGCCCGTGCAGCTCTCCGCTCTTTTCATGGCGGTGCACAAGACCGAGCTCGCCGATGCGCAGCGGCAGATCGCGATAGGAACGCGGTTCGGATTTATACACAAGCATGCCGCCCGGGCAGTTCATGGGCTTGATTGCGAAATCGGTATCGTCGATGACGGTGGTATACATGTTTTCTTTATAATGATCCCAATGCCCCGAGGTCTCCCAAAGATGGCGGTTGAGCAGCATGGGAGTGGAAACCTCCACATAGCCGGCCTTTTGATGCAGCTCTCTCCAATAGTCGATCAGGGTGTTTTTCAAAATCATGCCGTTTGGCAAAAAGAACGGAAAACCGGGGCCCTCTTCGCTCATCATGAACAGCCCCATTTCGCGCCCGATCTTGCGGTGGTCGCGCTTTTTGGCCTCTTCCATGCGCGTCAGATATTCTTCCAGCTCCGTTTTATTCGGGAATGCCGTGCCGTAAATACGAGTGAGCATTTTATTCTTTTCGCTGCCGCGCCAATACGCGCCGGCAACCGAGGTCAGCTTAAACGCTTTGACCGCAGAGGTATAGCAGACGTGCGGGCCCGCGCAAAGATCGACAAAATCGCCCTGGCGGAAAAAGCTCAGCTCCTCATCCTCCGGCAGATCGCGGATCAGCTCCACCTTATACGGCTCCCCTTTTTCCTGCATCAGCGCATTCGCCTCGGCGCGCGGCAGAGTGAAACGCTCCATGCGCAGATTTTCCTTAACGATTTTTTTCATCTCCGCTTCCACATGGGCAAGCTCATCGTCCGTAAAGGGCTGCTCCCGGTCAAAATCATAATAAAAGCCGTCTTTGATGGCAGGACCAATGGCAAGCTTTGTTTCCGGATACAGACGCTTGACAGCCTGCGCCAGAATATGCGATGCGGTATGCCGCAAAGCGTGCGCGCCGATCTCCTCTTCAAAGGAATGCTCCTCAACCCTTCCGTCCTTAAAAATAACCTTCATTTCGTTTCTTCCTTTCTTCACCCGCAGGGCGCTTATTTGTTACAAAAATGAAAAAACACCCCTGTCCGCAGATTGTGCGGGCAAGGGTGCCAGGGGCACGGTTCCACCTTGTCTTTTCACTCATCTTCCCGTTTTTCGCCCGGGGAACGGCGGCGCGGCTCATC
This sequence comes from uncultured Eubacteriales bacterium, assembly GCA_900549725.1. GTDB lineage: Bacteria > Bacillota > Clostridia > Oscillospirales > CAG-272 > UMGS1225. The sequence goes on from URPL01000006.1 coordinate 46,862, forward strand.
GCCGGCAGCTCGGGAGCGGTCTTCACCGAAAACCGGACAAGGCGCTCTCAGCATACGCGCCCCTCTCTGCGAACGGCCCTTTCGGCTACTCTTTCCTTCATTGCTTTGCCCCATTTTAGCACACCGCAGCCGCTTTGTCAAGCACTATGCCACAGCCCTGAAAAATTTGCAAAAAAACAAATCACGGACGCAAAAAACGCCGCATCTATCGAAAACACAAAGAATGATTGACAAAAAAGCTTTGTTGTGATAGAATGAGGTATCCTGTGAAAGTTTGCAAAAAAACACGCGGGCTTTTGTATCCGCCCCCGCAGGCTGCTGCCGGGGAAAAATTACGAAAGAAGAATTTATGGAACAACATAAAATTGATCGAATCAATGCCCTTGCGCAAAAAAAGCGCGATAGCGGATTGACCGAGGAAGAATCCGCGGAGCGGGCAGCGCTTCATCGAGAGTATGTTGAGGCTTTTCGCGCAAATCTCTCCGATATTTTGGAGAATACAACCGTCCGCCGCCCGGACGGAAGCGAAGAAAAGCTTCGCAACCGCAAAAAAGATGTCGAAGAACAAGAAAAAAATAATCGTTGACAGAAGCGCGTCCATGTGCTATAATCAGCGGTCGAGTCGCGCTGCAAGTATTTTTCAAGCAGCGTCGCTGCGACGATTTCCGAAACCGTGTGCCTGTTTTTTGCAGCACACCGTATTTTGAAAAGGAACAATTTTCATGGATTGGTTAAAAATTATCAACTTCGTTATAGCCGTCCTGTTTACTGTCTGTTATGCCTATCAGTATGTCTATATCTTGGTCGGCTGCTTCGTAAAACCTCGCACATTCCGCGAGGTTACGCCGCACCATCGGTTTGCCATTCTGATCTCCGCGCGCAATGAGCAATCGGTCATCGGGCATCTTTTGGACAGTGTCAACGCGCAAAGCTACCCGCGCGAGCTGATCGATGCCTATGTAATTGCCGATAACTGCACCGACAAAACGGGGCAGATCGCCGCAGAGCACGGCGCTCTTGTTTACCGCAGAGACGATACGGAGCACATCGGAAAAGGCTATGCGCTCTCCTTTTTGTTTCATCAGCTGGAAAACGAGGGCACATTTGACCGCTACGACGGCTTCTTCGTCATTGACGCCGACAACATCCTGCATCCGGATTTTGTGCGGGAAATGGATAAATGCATGTCCGAGGGGCACCGCATTATCACCAGCTACCGCAATTCCAAAAACTACGGCACAAACTGGATCACCTCGGGCTATGCGCTTTGGTTTTTGCGCGAAGCGCGCCATTTGAACAATCCCCGCTTTATTTTGGGCACAAGCTGCGCCGTCTCCGGCACCGGCTTTTTGATACATAAGGATGTGATCAAGCGCCAGGGCGGCTGGAAGCATTTTTTGCTGACGGAGGATATTGAATTTTCCGTGGACTCCATTCTGCACGGCGAAAAAATTGCATACTGCCATAACGCCATGCTCTTTGATGAGCAGCCGATCACCTTCGCGCAGTCCTGGCGGCAGCGCATGCGCTGGTCCAAGGGCTTTCTGCAGGTCGTGCGCAAATACGGCATAAAGCTTATCGGCGGCGTGTTTCACGGCAAAGGGTTTTCCTGCCTGGATATGCTCTTTACGATTGCCCCCGCCTTTGTGATTTCGACGATTTCCCTTGTCGCAAACCTCACCGGGCTGATTGTCGGTATTGCAACGGGGCCGGAGAATATCCTCATCGCTCTGACGGAAATTGCAAAAACGCTCGGCGGTATATATGTAATCCTGTTTGTCGTCGGCTTTATCAGCGGCTGCTTTGAATGGCGCAACATTCACACCTCCGTGCCGCGCAAAATCCTTTCGTTTTTCACATTTCCGCTGTTTATGATCACCTATCTGCCGATCTCTTTGGCAGCATTGTTCGCCAAGGTTTCCTGGAAGCCGATCGATCATACCGTCGCCTGCACGCTGGAAAACATTCAAAACAACGGCCAATAAAACAACCTCCCCGGTTTTGCAAACCGGGCTCAAAGCAAAAAAAGCGGTGAAAAAAAGCATTTCTTCAGCTATGCTTTTTCACCGCTTCTCTTTTTGTTTTCGCGCTCAGTCGCCCGAGCGAATCAGATATGCCGCCCCCTGCCCGATCGTTATTTTCGCCTGTTTTTGTATGATGCGGTTGGAAATTGCAAACTGCTCCCGCCGCAATATCGTCGCCGCGTGCAGCGGATATTCGCAGCCCTCGATGGTAACATTCCGCAGCGCCTCGTCCAGCGCGATCAAAGAAAGATAAGGATAGTTTGCATCCGCTGCAACCGCAGCGCTTGCCGGTCCGCGCAGATAGCGCACCTCGTTTTTCCCGTTGCACACGCAGCCGCAAAGCCCGTTTCGAAAGAGCTGTTCCAGCATAGCAAGGCAGGAAAGCGTATGGTCCACCCGCCCGCCGAGCCCGCCAATCAAGGTAATCTTTTGCGCGCCCCGCTCAATGGCAAGGGAAAGGGCAAGCTGCCCGTCGGTATAATCCTTATGCGCGGGAAAACGGACAATTTCCATAGCTTGCGGCACATCCTGAAGCGAATCGAAATCGCCGAGCAGAATCTTGGGGGTCACCCCGAGCGTTTGCGCCGTGCGATAGCCGCTGTCTGCCGCGATGGTCAGCGTATCGGCGCCCGGGCGCGGAAATACTCCTGCAGGGTCGATCTCGCCGCCGACATAAATCAATGCTTCTTTCATCTTTTACCTTTCCGTATCGTGAAAAAAAGGCGCCGTGAAACATCGGGATTTCACAGCGCCGCTCTTTTTTTATTTTGCAGCCGCATCAAAAATGCTCTGCAGCTGCTCCGCTTTCGGGGAGCAGAAAAGTGTAACATAGGTGCCTGCGGTGCCGACCTTGCATTTTTCAAACAGCGCATAGCTCTGCGCATCGTAATTCTGCGCCTGCACACGCAATTCCTCCATGTGCACATTCAGCTTTTCGGCAATTCGTGCAGCAGCTGCCGCATCCGTTGCCTCGATCATCAGCACCTCATCCGGGAAAGCTGCGCCCATGGACAAAAAGCACGCCGCCTCTTTGACATCCTCCGGAGCAATTCCGTAAAGGCTTTCCAGGCGATCCGCCGCAAGATCGGTGGCATCCGCAATGCCCGCCTGCGTTTTCATCTGCTCCCGTAAGGCAGCAAGATCAATGGTTTTCGCGGTTTCTTTCCCGCAGGAGACAAGGCAAAGCACGGCGCACAGCGCGCAAAGCACACATAAAACTGTTTTTTTTATTTTCATACTTGCCATCCCTTCTTATTTTGCGGCGTGCGTATAGAGATATTCCACCCAGGCAGCGCAGCCCGCATCGGTAAAATGCACGCCCATATTATCCGGGTCGCTGCAGTATTCGCGCTCCAGATAACCGTCCTCGTCGTACATCACGCTTGCCACATCCACAAAGCTGTATCCGTTGTCCAGGCAAAGCTGCAGCAGCTTTTTGTTATACGCATCAATGTTGGCGGGGCAAAGACCGTTATCCTTAAGCAGCTTGCTGGTCGAAGCAATCGGCGTCATGGATTGGATCACGATTTTGAGATCCGGCACATTCGCTTTGATCTTTGTCAACAGCGTCTGCATATTTTCCACGGATTTATCAATGCCGTATACGGCAATATCGTTCATGCCGAGCATAATATAAAGCGTTTTTTTTGCCGGTCAACGGAACGGAATCCTCCAAGAGCATCTTCTGCCCCTCCCAGGTGGGATGCACACTCTGGCTGTTCACCGGCCAAAGCGCATTGGCGCAGCTGAGACTTCCCGCCGTCAAAAATTCCGCATTGCCGAGCACCTTATTCAGCGCATTGTAATAAAACAGCTTCACGCTGACGGAATCCCCGACAAAAACGACATCATCAAAATACGATGCATCCACTCTCTCGCTCTGCGGCACGGCGCCCGCCGTCTGCTGCGGCGTATAGGGCTCAGCCGTATCGGAGCCGCCGCCCGATGCGGAAGAATCCTCCGAGGGCGCCTCGGTGGTCGCGGCGTCGCTTGTGGTCGGCTCCGTTGTAACTACCGCAAACGGGTCCTTGGTGGTATCCGGCTCCTCACCTCTGCCGCAGCCGGTAAGAAGCGCGGCGGAAAAAAGCAGCAAGGCTGTCGCAAGGGCAGAAAAAATGCGCAAAAATACAGTCTGTTTCATGAACTATGTATCCTTTCCTCAATCATGCTCAACGAACGCTGAACAAAAGATCGCCGTATGTGGGGAACGGCCACGCCTCCTTGCCGACAAGCACTTCCATTTCATCGGCAACGGAACGCATGTGCTCCATCTGCGGCAGAATTTCATCGCGATAAAAAGCTGCCTGCTCCGTCGTATCCGCAAGGGTGCGGCATTGCTCAATCAGGGCATCCAACCGATCCGCCGCCCTTTGCCCCTGCGCAAGCAGCGCCGAGAGCTTTTTGCAGCTCTCCTGCTCATAGGCAAGAGGCACATCCGCGCCGAATGCAGCCCGTTTTTGCGCGGCGCTTGCCGCCAAATCGGAGGTGAACTGCATCACGGCGGGCAAAATTTCGCGCCGCATCATTTCCTGCATGGTATTTGCTTCTATGGAAAGTGTTTTGCAATACAGCTCCGTATAGATCTCATAGCGGGCGCAAAGCTCATCGCGGCTGAATACCTTATGCTTTTCAAACAGCGCAATATTTTTTTCTTTCAGAAGATACGGCAGTGCATCCGCCGTTGTTTTCAGATTGAGAAGCCCTCTGCGCTTCGCCTCGGCAACCCATGCCTCATCATATCCGTTGCCGTTGAACAGAATGCGCCCGTGCTGCAGAATCACACGGCGAATGAGCGCATGCAGCGCCCCTTCGAAATCCGTTTCATTTTCCAGCTTGTCCGCAAAATCGCACAGCGCCTGTGCCACGGTCGTATTGAGCACCGTATTCGCCTCGGCAATCGACGCTGCGGAGCCGAGCATGCGGAACTCGAATTTGTTTCCGGTGAAGGCAAAGGGAGAGGTTCGGTTGCGGTCGGTTGTGTCCTTTGGGAAGCGGGGCAGCGTATGCACGCCGACCTTGAGCAGCTCCTTTTCTTTTCCGCCGTAGGGCGATTCCGTTTTGATCGCCTCCAGAATATCCGTGAGCTCGTCCCCGAGGAACATGGAAATCACCGCCGGCGGCGCCTCCAGCGCGCCCAGACGATGATCGTTGCCTGCCGAGGCGACGGAAATCCGCAAAAGATCCTGATATTCGTCCACCGCGCGGATCACGGCGCACAAAAACAGCAGAAACTGCGCGTTTTCGTACGGTGTTTCGCCCGGTTCAAACAAATTGATGCCGGTATCGGTGGCAAGCGACCAGTTGTTGTGTTTGCCGCTGCCGTTCACCCCCGCAAAGGGCTTTTCATGCAAAAGGCAAACCATATGATGCCGCCGCGCAACCTTTTTCATCAGCTCCATGGTGAGCTGATTCTGGTCGGTGGCGATATTAGTGGAAATATAGATCGGCGCAAGCTCGTGCTGCGCGGGGGCAGCCTCGTTATGCTCTGTCTTGGCAAGCACACCGAGCTTCCAAAGCGCATCGTTCAGATCCTTCATAAATGCCGCAACACGCGGCTTGATCACCCCGAAATAGTGATCCTCCAGCTCCTGCCCCTTCGGGGGCTTCGCGCCGAAAAGCGTGCGTCCGGTATATACAAGATCGCGGCGCTTTGCCCATGCATCCTCATCAATCAGAAAATATTCCTGCTCCGGTCCCACCGTCGGCTTGACGCTGCGCACGGTATCGTTGCCGAACAGGCGCAGCACACGCAGCGCCTGGCGATTGAGTGCCTCCATAGAGCGAAGCAACGGTGTTTTTTTGTCCAGCGCATGCCCGCCCCAGGAGCAAAATGCCGTCGGGATGCAGAGCACGCCGTCCTTGATGAACGCATAGGAATTCGGATCCCACGCGGTGTAGCCCCTTGCCTCAAAGGTTGCGCGCAGACCGCCGGAAGGGAAAGAAGAGGCATCCGGCTCGCCCTGAATCAGCTCCTTGCCCGAGAAAACCATGATTACCCTGCCGCCCTCGGTGGGGGTGATAAAGCTGTCGTGCTTTTCTGCGGTAACACCGGTCATTGGCTGAAACCAATGCGTGTAATGCGTTGCACCCTTTTCAATTGCCCAATCCTTCATGGCGTTGGCGACGACATTGGCAACGGTGCTGTCAAGATGCTTTCCCTGCTTGATCGTAAGCTGAAGCTGCCGATAGGTCTCCCGGGGCAGACGCTGCTTCATTACATCGTCGTTAAATACATTGCTGCCGAACAGCTCCGATACATGATCCATCTGAAAGCACTCCTTTGCACCGTTTGCGGAGCATTGCCTCTTTCGGGGCAAACGCATCCGAAAAAATCTCCGTTTTTCTCATGGGATACATCGAAATTATACAATAAAGAGGCTTTATTGTCAACGCTTTTTCCCGATATTTGCGAAAAAGGGAGCTTATCACTCCTGCTTATTCTTTCTCCGTGCGCAAGCGCTTAAGCAATGCCTCCAGCGCCTTTGTCCCGCCCGCTAAAAGCTCCTGCGCCGCCTCGCAGCTTGCCGCGTCGGCGCTCAGTGCAAGTGTGGTTTTCCTGCGCGGATAAAGCGTAAGCGCACCGCCCGAAAGGCAAAGCCCGGCGGCATCCTCTCCACGATGCAAATATGCGGGAGTGCTTTGCGCAAGCATGCGCATCAGAGCGCCACCCTCTCCCGCACGCAGCGCAATGCTTGCTCTGCGGCGAATGCGCAGCGGGGAAAGCTTTGCCGCTGCGGCACATTCCGAAAGGCTCTTGCCGCTGCGCTCCAAAAGATCCAGCAAAAAAACGGCGGCAAACACGGCGTTGTGCAGCATCGGCTTTTGCGCATACAGCGTGCGCGCCGCAAGCTGCTCTTCGGAATCACACGGACAGTGCAAAACCGTTTGCACCGCGATTCCCTTTTCCCTGCAAAGCTCTAGCAAATACGGCGGCGCCGTATTCGGCAGGGCAACCTTTTTTTCGCTTTTCCCCGCGGCAAAATGAAAAAGCAGGCATCCCGTAATCGCATAGGCATCATATTCCTCTCCGGCGGAAAACACGGTCAGCGCGCCGAGCGCACTGAGGCAAAAGCAAAGCGGGGCGTTTTCCTGCGCGCGCCTGCCGAGCGCCGCAAAATACGGGCCGAGCACCCGTTTTGCCTCTGCGCCGCGCAGCGCAAACGGAACACGCCGCTCATTTTTGCAAAGCCCCTGCATCGCCCCGCAAAGAAGAGCCCGCGTGCCGGAAAAGGCATGCAGCCGCCCTGCGGTTTTTTCCGCCTGCGGCGTGTCCTCAAACAATGCCGAGAAAACCGCCCTCTCCTGAGCGCGCATGGGATACAGCCCGTTTTTATCGCAAAGCCGCGCGGTGCATCGCCCGCCGTCAAAGCGCAGATATGCGCCGAGCGCCGCTCCTGTTTTTTGGCAAAGATATTGCATCTCCGGATATGAGCCCTGCCCGAGCATAGATACGGTTTTTCCCGCAGCCGCGGCTGCCGCGCCGATCAGCTCCGCCGCGCACGCACTGATATTCCGCCCGTCATGGCACAAAAGCAGAGCGCCCCGGTCCGCCTGCGTTGTGCGGGCAAGCGCGCCGCCAAAGCGCGCGCAGAACAAAATATCCGCCCCGCCGCAAAACAAAAAAAGCTCCGTGCGGGAAAAACGGTCGTCAAGGCAGCGGGCGCCGTCAAACAAAGTCTTCCCCTCCGCATATTCTCCGCCGCGCGGCAGCTGCTTTTCGTTGCCCGATACGCATGCGGTATTTGCGGAAAGCTTTGTGCCGCTGCGCAAAACCGCCCCCGGGGCTATGCTCACACCGCTGCCGAGAATCGTGCCGCGGCGCAGCTCCGCTCGGGCGCCGATATGGCATTTTTCGCAAACAATCACCCCGTCAAGAAGCGCTCCGCTCTCCACTGTAACGCCGTCAAACAAAATGCTGTCCCGCAAAACGGCGTCAGCCGCAATTCTGCAGTTTTTTCCGACCAAAGAGCTTCCGCGCAAAAGATCGGGGGCTGCCGCAAGCCCCGCAATTTCGCCGCGCGCGACAGCAAAGCTTGTGCGATAAAAGGCATCCGGCGTACCGATATCGCACCAAAAACCATGTCCGAGCACGCCCTGCAGCCGCTCTTTGGCGCGCAGCGCCGCGGGAAACAGGTCATGCCCGAAATCATATGCCGCATTTTCCGGAATGCGCCGCAGCAGCTCGGGGCGCAAAAAATAAATTCCGGTATTCACCGTGTCCCAGGCGGCGCCGAAGGCGCTCGGCTTTTCCGCAAAAGCGCTGATCTGCCCGTCGCGGCGGCATTGCACCACGCCGAAGGCACCGACATTTTCCGCATGCGCGAGCAGCAGCGTTGCTGCGGCTCCGCTTTTTTCATGGGCGCGATACGCCTTTGCAAGATCAAAGGTGCATACGGCATCTCCGCTGATCACAAGCACCTGCCGCGCGGCAAACGCGGTATGCTGCCGCAGCGCCTGCCGCACCCCGCCCGCCGTTCCGAGGGGCGTTTGCTCACATGCATAATACAGCTTCACTCCGCACATGCTCTGCCCGCATGCCGCGCGAATCTGCTCCGCGCGATAACACAGGCTTAGAATCGCCTCGCGGTATCCATGCCGATGCAAAAGATCCAAAATGCGCATCAATGCCCCCTGCCCTGCGATCGGTACCAGGGGTTTGGGAAGCGTATCCGTCAGCGGCTGCAGCCGCCGCCCTTGCCCTCCCGCCATAATAACGGGAATGGGAAGTTGTTGCTCTTGCATGAAATCATTTCATCCTTTCTGTGCGAAAAAATCCGTCACGGGCAGTTTTCGCCGTCATTTTCGGGACTATACACGGTAAAATTCGCAAAAAATTCACAACTTTTTTTTCGCGCCTCTTCCATTTCTGAGAAAAGCGTGGTAAAATGGGGTGTTACAGACAAAAAAGATTCGAAACAGATGGGAGAAAACCGGAAGTTATGATCAGAGAAGATTTAAGAAATGTTGCGATCATCGCCCATGTCGACCACGGCAAAACAACGCTGGTCGACGAAATGCTGAAGCAGGGCGGCGTTTACCGGGAAAATCAGGCAACCGAAGAGCGCGTGATGGACAGCAACGCTCTGGAGCGGGAAAGAGGCATCACCATCCTTGCCAAAAACACCGCCGTACACTATAAGGGAACGAAAATCAATATTGTCGACACCCCGGGCCATGCCGATTTCGGCGGCGAGGTAGAGCGCATTCTGAAAATGGTCAACGGCGTTATTCTGCTGGTGGATGCAGCCGAGGGCCCCATGCCGCAGACGCGCTTTGTTCTGCAAAGAGCGCTGGAGCTGAACCACCCGGTGATCGTCGTCGTAAATAAAATCGATAAGCCCGACGCCCGCCTTGACGAGGTAGGGGACGAGATTTTGGAGCTGCTGCTGGAGCTGGACGCAACCGACGAGCAGCTCGACAGCCCCATGCTCTGGTGCTCCGGGCGCGCCGGCACCGCCTCCTATTCGCCTTATGAACCGGGCACGGATCTCACTCCGCTTTTCGACACCATCCTGAAACACATCCCCGCCCCGCAGGGAGATGAAACGGCGCCGCTGCAGATGCTGGTCTCCTCCATTGACTACAACGATTATGTCGGCCGTATCGGCATCGGCCGCATCGACCGCGGCGTGCTGAAGCAAAATGACGATGTTGTAATTACAAACTATCATGACCCCTCCTCCGTGCGCCGTACGAAGGTCGTCAGCCTGTATCAGATCGACGGGCTGAAGCGCGTGCCAACGGAGCAAGCCATGGTGGGCGATATCGTCTGCTTCTCCGGCTGCGAGGATATTACCATCGGCGACACGCTCTGCGCGCCGGAAAAGCCGGAACCGCTGGAATTTGTCAAGGTCAGCGAACCGACGCTTGAGATGACCTTCTCCGTCAACGACAGCCCCTTTGCCGGCCGCGAGGGCAAATATGTCACCTCCCGCCAGCTGCGCGACCGCCTTTATAAAGAGCTTTTAAAGGATGTTTCGCTGCGGGTGAGCGACGGCGATACAACCGACAGTTTCAAGGTATGCGGCAGAGGCGAGATGCATCTCTCCATTCTGATCGAAACCATGCGGCGCGAGGGATATGAGCTCGCCGTCAGCACGCCGCGCGTGATTATGAAGCAAATCGACGGCGTGACCTGCGAGCCGATGGAGCATGTCTATATCGATGTGCCTGAATCCGCCGTGGGCGCCGTGATGGAAAAAATGGGGGCGCGTAAGGGCGATTTGCTTGAAATGGGGCTGCACGGCTCCAGAATGCGGATCGAGTACTCCATTCCCGCGCGCTGCCTGTTCGGTTACCGCAGCGAATTTCTGACGGATACCAAAGGCGAGGGCATCTTAAACTCCGTTTTTGACGGCTATCAGCCGTTCAAAGGCGAAATTGCCCGCCGCTATACCGGCTCGCTCATTGCCTCCGAAACGGGAGAATCCACCTCCTACGGTGTGTTCAACGCGCAGGACCGCGGCACCATGTTCATCTCCAATCAATGCCCGGTTTATGAGGGAATGATCGTGGGAGAATGCCCGAAGATGGTTGATATTGCCGTCAATGTCTGCAAGCAAAAGCATTTGACCGCCATCCGCTCCTCCGGTGCGGATGAGGCGCTTCGCCTTGTCACCCCGAAGATCATGTCTTTGGAGGAGGCAATTGAATTCATCGCAGATGACGAGCTGATCGAGGTCACCCCGAAAAACATTCGCCTGCGCAAGCGCATTTTGGATACTTCCCTGCGCCTGAAGGCACAAAACAAAAAGGGCTGAACACCGTTTTTTGTTCTGCCCCGCTGACCGGCGGGGCAGAATTTTTTAATCCCGGAAGCCGCCTGAAATTTCTGTTTTCTTGCCGAATTTTCTTGCATCGACCAAAAAAATATGCTATTATGAGAAAAGGAGTAAAAACGGAGAGCAAACGATGATACGGTATAATATTCTGAACATTGCCGCCGGGCAGGGCGGCGCAGGCAGGGAAAAAACGCCCTGCGGCATTGACTATTACACAAAGTGCGAAAAGGATGCGCGCGTTTTTGTTGCACAGCGCTGCCGCACCGAGGAAGAGCCGTTGCTCTTTTGCGTGTACGGCGGGGATGGCACCGTAAATGAAGTGGTCGGCGGGATTTTGGATGCAAACGCAGCCGACCGCGCAAGCATTGCCATTGCGCCCGTCGGCACGGGAAACGACTTTTATCGCATGCTCTACGGTGCTCTTGCCGAGAAAAACGGTGAGCTTTTTGCGGATGTGATCACCTGCAACGATTCCTATGCCGTGAATATGATCAACATCGGCTTTGACTGTAATGTGGTGGAAAAAACGGCAACTCTCAAAAAGCTGCCCGGAGTCAGCGGCAGCCTTGCCTACGTGCTCGGCGTCGGCAATGTGCTTTTGCATAAGCTGTGCCGCACGCTCAAAATCCGCTACCTCAACAAGGCGGGGATTGAGCAGGTCTACGAGGGAGAAACGCTGCTGTGCGCTATCGCCAACGCGCCGTATTGCGGCGGCGGATTCTGCGCGGCACCTGCGGCAAAATGCGACGACGGACTGATTGATCTGATGATCATTCGGCGCGTCAGCCGCGCGCGGTTCCTTTCCCTGGTCAAGGGATATCGCGACGGCTTGCATGTCGGCGCAGACGACTGCACCGTTGCAAAACGCTTTGCCGATGTGATTGAATATCACCGCTGCAGCTATATTGAAGTTGAAGGCATGGAAAAAATCTGCACGGACGGTGAAGTCTTTCCCTGCACGCACGCCGAAATCGGCATCCTGCCGCGCGCCGTGCGCTTTGTGCGTGCGGACGCTTAACCCAAAATAAAAAAATATTTACCTAAAAAGGAGACAAACAGTATGAATCGATTCAAAATCGGCGTTATGGCAGACTGGCTGGGCGGCACCTTCCGCCACAACATTGAAACCTCCGCCGCTATGGGCGCACAGGGCGTGCAGCTTTATGCAACGGGAGAATTCAGCGATTTCACCCCCGATACCGTAAAGGGCGACCGCCTGCGGGAAACAAAGGACATTCTTGCCTCCTGCGGCATTGAGGTGAGCGCGCTGTGCGGAGATCTCGGCGGGCACGGCTTCCAGATCCCCGCGGATAATGTCTGGAAAATCGAAAAATCCAAGCGCATCATCGACCTTGCCCTGGAGCTGGATGCCAATGTCGTCACCACGCACATCGGCATTGTGCCGGACACGGTGGACGATACCTATAAGATCATGCAGCAGGCCTGCAACGAGCTTGCCGAATACGCGCAAAGCGTCGGCGCTTATTTTGCCGTGGAAACAGGCCCGGAAAAAGCCGCAATGCTCAAGGACTTTTTGGACAGCCTTTCCGCACGCGGTGTGCGCGTGAATTTTGACCCCGCAAATCTTGTTATGGTCACGCAGGACGATCCCGTGGCTGCCGTGCCGCTGCTGGGCGATTATATCGTGCACACGCACGCAAAGGACGGCGTTAATCTCAAGCCCTGTGATCGCCATGCTATTTACAACAGCTTTGCCGAGGGCGGCGTTGACGGTTTCTCCGCGGGCGACTATATCAAAGAAGTGCCCCTTGGGCAGGGCAGCGTTGATTTTCCCGCCTATATCGCAGCGCTCGCCAAGATTGATTACCGCGGATACCTGACCGTGGAGCGCGAAATCCGCGAAGACCCGCGCGCCGATATTGAAATGGCTGTCAACTTCTTAAAAGAGCTGACCGCGCCGTATCAGATCTGAGCAAAAGCTCCCGCCGCAAACGTCTCTGCCAACCGGGCAGGTGCATGCGGCGGGAGCTCTCTTATCAAAATCAGCCGCTTTCCGCGCAACTGTGCTGCGCGGAAAGCGGCTGATTTATTTTTGCTCAGTAGGTAATTGTAAGCGTGTCGTCCACGGTATAGGTTGTGCCGTTGCACAAAAAGCGAATGGCACCGTCGCCCTTGAGCCGCGTCACGCGCAGGCGCTCATGATCGACCTCAAGCTCCATTTTCTGTCCGCCGAAGAAGATTTTCGTTTTGGCGCTGCGCCATTTATCCGGCAAATTCGGCTGAATGCGCAGCTGCGTGCCGTACAGGCGCACGCCCATAAAGCCGAGCACTGCGCACTGCCAAAGCCCGCCTGCAGCTGCGGTGTGAATGCCCTCCCAACTTTCGCGCCCTGCGCCGAGGTCCTCCTGAAGCGCCTCCAGATAAAGCTTATATGCGCAGTCTTTTTCGCCGACATCCGCGGAGAGAATTGCATAAGAGGAGCGGCTGAGCGAAGAGGTGTGCTTGCAAAGCGGCTCATAATAGTGGTAGTTTTTCACCTTGACCTCTTTGGAGAACAGATCCTCAAACAGAAGGAACAAAACCATAACGTCTGCCTGCTTGGAAAGCCCGAGCCCCGGCTCCGTCTTGCGGCGCTCGATGATTTTTGCGGCGTCGGCAAGATAGGTGTCGTCCTGCGGGACGATGCCGTCCTCGTTTTCACGCGGCAGATATAATTTATCGCGCACCTTTTCAAATTCCGCGCGCATGCCCTGCGCTTCGCTGCGCGCCAAAAGCTCGTTCAGTCGATCCGGATTTTGCTGCGCAAGCGCGTCATAGCAGCGCACGGCATAATCCAGGTTGAGATAGGCGATATAGTTGGTGAAGGCGTTGTTGTCGATATGCTCGCGGTTTTCGTCCGGCCCGATGGTATCCAGAATTTCATAGCGGTCAAGCGCTTCATTATAGTGCACGCGGCTCGTCCAGTATTTCGCCGTGGAAAAAATGATTTCATAGCCGTATTTCTCAAGGAAGGTGCGGTCGCCCGTAGCAGCGGTATAATAGAAGATCGCCTGCACGACATCGCCCGTGATATGATGCTCATAGCGGCCGGTCTCGGCAAACGCGGGACAGCACTCAACATCCGTCATCCATGCCGCCTCCCAGGGATACATCGCGCCGGTGTATCCGCAGTCCTTCGCTTTTTGCCGCGCGCCGGCAAGCCCGAAATAGCGGTACTGCAAAAGCTTGCGCGCCGCCTGCGGCTCGGTGAAAATAAAGTGAGGCAGCATATATACCTCGGTATCCCAAAAGACATGGTTATTATACCCATGCCCCTGCAGTCCTCTTGCGCCGATGTTCATGCGCGCATCGTGCCGCGGAACGGTGATGGTGAGGTTATAAATCGCATAGCGGATCGCCTGGCGCTCAAATTCCCAATCGGTGTCCACAATGATATCCTTTTCCTGCCACAGTCGCTTCCAGGCATCCGCGCTCTCGCGATACAGCGTTTCAAAGCCGGGTGCGCCTTCAGCCTGTGCAACCGTTTTTGCAACGATCTGCTCGGTGCTCAAAGATTCGTTTTCAAGATCGCGCGAGGTATGGACCGCACAGATCTTTTCAAACACAAGCGTTTCATCGGGCGAAAGCGTAAATGAAAAGTCCTCAAAAATCGCATCCTGCTCTTCGCTGACGCCGATGCGGCGCAGCTCACGCGTGCCGAGGGTGCAGCGGGCGTCAGTCGCCAGGGAGAAAGTGATGCCGCTTTCATCCGTCACGCAGGTATATCCGACGGAGCTCTGCGCGCTGCGCGCGGTTTTTTCCACAAAGCAATCCGGTTCGGTGTTGATGATACCCGAGCGGATCTTCAGCTGCACATCGCGGTCCGTTTTTACCGTGCAGCGTACCGCCATAACATGCATACGCTCCAGGGAAACAATGCGCTCAAAATGGAAGGAAAGGGTCTTGCCGCTCTCCGTATGATAAACAAAGCTGCGCTGCAGCAAGCCGTCACGCATATCAAAGCACTTGCAGAACTGCTCATATTTATCCGTGTGCTCGCCCGCGCTCACCGGCATGGGGCGAACCTCTTCTCCGTCGGCGGAAAACACGGTGTTTGTAAAATCCGGGGCGTTCTGAATCCAGGTGGTTTCCTGTTCATGCAGGTTATACATGCCGGCGATGAGCATGAGCCGGTCGGACTGATCCGGAATATATTCATCCTCGCAGGAGCGCACGCACATATAGCCATTGCCCAGCGTCATATTGACCTCGTCCTTGCGCAGCTCTTCCTTGGTGAAATAATCATTGCCGAACATCCAGGTTCTCTGCGCACCTTCTCCGAATTCCCAAATCATGTGTTGCTTCTCCTTTTGTTTTTAGCAAAAAACGATACAGTTTATTATACTGTACCGGGAGCGATTCGTCAAGTATTATCTTATGCAAAGTGGGGAAAAAGGCATCCGTAAAGCCTTGCAAAAGAGCACACGGTGTGTTAAAATGGGATGATACGACAGATTCCATGAGCCGCAGCGCTCAAAAAGGAGAAAAACGGATGAACAGAGAACAGCTGCTGCGCCTGGTGCAAAAGCCGGGCAGATACACCGGCGGAGAATTCGGGCAGACGCTGAAAGACAAAGAAAAAATGCTTTGCCGCATCGCTTTTTGCTTTCCGGATACCTATGAGATCGGCATGTCCAATCTCGGCGTACGCATTCTGTACAGCGCACTCAACGCCGTTCCGCAGGTCTTTTGCGAGCGCGCCTATGCGCCGTGGACAGATATGGAGGCGCTCATGCGGCGCTATCACATTCCGCTCTGGGCGCATGAAAGCGGAGACGCGCTGAATGTATTTGATTTTGTCGCCTTTACGCTGCAATACGAGCTTTGCTATTCCAATGTGCTCAATATGCTGGAGCTGGGCGGAATTCCCCTGCTCTCCAAAGACCGCCGGGAGGACGACCCAATTATCCTCGGCGGAGGTCCCTGCGCCTATAACCCGGAGCCCGTGGCGGATTTCTTCGATATTTTCTCTATCGGGGAAGGCGAAGAAGCGCTGCCCGAGCTTTCGCGGCTGTATATCTCCATGAAAAAGGACGGGAGCTACACAAGGCAGGCGTTTTTGCGCCGCGCCGCGCAGATCGAAGGCTTTTATGTGCCCTCGCTGTACCGTGTGGACTATAAAGAGGACGGCACCATTGCCTCCTTTGCGCCGCTGTATGACGATGTTCCGCGCACGGTGCGCAAAAGAGTGATTGCCGATATGGATAAGGCACATTTTCCGCAAGGATATATCATGCCCTATATCGAAACGGTGCATGACCGCATCATGCTTGAGGTCGCCAGAGGGTGCCCGCGCGGCTGCCGCTTTTGCCAGGCGGGGATGATTTTCCGGCCCGTGCGCGAAAAAACACCGCAGGTACTCAATGCGCAGGCATGCGCGCAGTTTGCCCACACGGGCTTTGACGAAATGTCGCTCTCCTCGCTCTCCATCAGCGATTATTCCCGCCTGCACGAGCTGACCGACACCCTGCTTTCCTGGACAAACGATGCAAAAATCAGCCTCTCCCTGCCCTCCCTGCGTGCGGACAGCTTTACGGACGAGCTGATGCAAAAGGTTTCCTCCGTGCGCACCTCAACCCTCACCTTTGCCCCCGAGGCGGGCACGCAGCGGCTGCGGGATGTGATCAACAAAAATGTAACGGAGGAAGAAATCCTTGACGCCTGCCGCATTGCCTTCGCCGGCGGGAAAACGCAGGTCAAGCTTTATTTTATGATCGGCCACCCGACCGAGACCAAAGAAGACCTTGCCGGAATTGCGGGACTTTGCAAAAATGTCATCTCCGCGTTTTATACCATGCCAAACCGCCCGAAAGGGCGCGGCGTCGGTGCGACGATGAGCGTTGCCGCGTTTATTCCAAAGCCCTTTACCGCATTTCAATGGGAAAAGCAGGATCCGCTCTCCCTTACCGAGCAAAAACAGCAATATCTCGGCACCTGCATCACCGACAGGCGCATTCGCTATAATTATCACGATGCCAAGGTCAGCCGCCTGGAGGCGGCGTTTGCCCGCGGCGACCGCAAGCTTTCCGCCGCATTACTCGAGGCGCGGCGGCGCGGCGTTTGCTTTGACAGCTGGACAGAGCATTTTGATTATGAAAACTGGTGCGATATTTTCCGTTCTGTCGGGCTTGATCTTGACTTTTATACCACACGCGGCTTTGCCGAGGATGAAATTCTGCCGTGGGATATGATTGATATCGGCGTGACAAAAGCATTTTTGCTGCGTGAGCGGCATCGCGCCTATGAAGGAAAAACCACGCCGAACTGCATGGAACTGTGCAGCGGGTGCGGCGCGGATTGCATGAAAGGGGAAAAGACATGGTGCAAGGGCAAACTGAAAAAATAAACGCGCCGGGATCTGCGCCGTTTTCTTTGCGGCTGCGATTTCAAAAGCGCGGCATGCTGCAATATATTTCCCACTTGGATCTTCTGCGTACCATGGAGCATGTGGTGGTGCGCGCCGGGCTGCCGCTGCGGTATTCGGAGGGATTCAACCCCCATGTCCGCCTTTCGTTCGGCATGCCTCTTTCCGTCGGCGCAGAAAGCATCACGGAGTATATGGATGTGCAGCTGACGCGGGAGGTTGACCCGCAATGGGCAAAAAGCCAACTCAACGCGCAGCTTCCGCAGGAGCTCTCGGTGCTCAGCGCTGCCGCAGCCGTGCATCGCTTTTCGGAGATTGCATTCGCGTGCTATGCGTTGGAGCTGCGCTGTGCGGCGACAACGCAGGCAGACGCGGAAAAGATAAACGCGCTGTGGAACAATCCGCTCATCGTAGAAAAGCGGACGAAAAAGGGCATTGTTCCCACCGATATTTCCCCCATGATCCGAAAAGCGCGGGTGCACGCCGCGGACACCGGGCTATGTGCCGAGGTGCTGCTCAGCGCATCCTCTGCCTCTTATCTTAACCCCGATTATCTGCTGCGCGCAGCGGCAGCGGCGCTCGGCATCGCCTATGACGACCCCGAAGCGCTGACCCCCGTTATTTTACGCACGGGTGTCTATCTTTCCGACACCGTAACGCCGTTTTGCTAAAAGGAGTTTATACTATGAAAACAGAAAAAACCGTGCGTATCGGTATCATCGGCTGCGGCGGCATTGCAAACGGGAAGCACCTTCCCGCGCTGCAAAAGCTGCCAAACGCCGCGCTTGTTGCCTTTTGCGATATCATCCCCGAAAAAGCAGAGCAGGCAAAAGAAAAATACGGCGCACCCGGGGCGTATGCCGTGCAGGATTACCGCGCGCTTTTGGAAGATAAAAGCATCGATGCCGTGCATATCTGCACGCCGAACCGCTCGCATTGCGCCATCACCGTGGACGCCCTTGAGGCGGGCAAGCATGTCATGTGCGAAAAGCCGATGGCAATCAGCGCCGCGCAGGCAAAGGAGATGCTTTTATGCGCCGAGCGCTGCGGCAAGCTACTAACCATCGGCTATCAGAACCGCCAGCTTGATCAAAACCGCTATCTCAAGCAGGAGGCACTTGCGGGTACCTTCGGGCAGATCTATTACAGCCGCGCCGTTGCGCTGCGCCGCCGCGCCGTTCCGACCTGGGGCGTCTTTCTGAACGAGGAAGAACAGGGCGGCGGGCCGCTGATCGATATCGGCACGCACGCGCTGGACCTCACGCTTTGGATGATGGATAATTATAAGCCGAAATACTGCATCGGCACGACCTATCACAAGCTGTTTGACAAGCTCCCCACGGGCAACGCCTGGGGCGATTGGCAGCCGGAAAAATTCACCGTAGAGGACAGTGCCTTCGGCATGGTCGTTATGGAAAACGGCGCAACGGTAAGCGTGGAGGCTTCCTGGGCAATCAACATGGCAGACACCAGAGAAGCCGCAACGCTTCTTTGCGGCACCGAGGGCGGCGGCGATACGCTGGACGGCGTTCGCATCAACGGCATCCGCCACGGAAAGCAATATCTGCTTCGCCCCGATTTTTCCGCCGGCGGCGCCGCATTCTTTGAGGGGCATAGTCAAAATGACCCCGCCCTGCGGGAGGCGGAGCAATGGCTCCGCGCCATCACAGACGGCACCGAGGTCTGCGTCAAGCCCCATGAGGCATATACCGTAACGCGGATTTTGGAGGGCATTTATCGCTCCGCGCAAAGCGGCGATATTTATCGTTTTTGATTATACCGCTCCGACTTCCGATTTCTACCGCCCCCTGCTTTTCCCGCCGCTTCTTCCGCGCGGGCAAGCAGGGCTGTTTGTATGCCCATGGCAAAAATCACAATACACACAACCGTCCCGCTGAGGGCGTTAAGCACCTGCTGATACGGCTGCACCTGCTCCCCGAGCGCAAAAAACACCGCAGTCTGCAGCGACATCAGGGAAACCAGCGCGTCGGCGCAATTGAGCTGACGGATGCAAACGAGAATGCGGCGAGTGAGCCTGCGAACACGGCGCAGCTGCAGCAGCGCATATATAATTTTCAAAAGCGCCATGGCGCCTGCCGGCACAATCCATGCGCCCGAATAGCGAAATGCCTGCCCTGCAAACACCATTTGCCACACGGCTCCGAAAAACACCAGCGCCAAGACAATCAGGCTGCGGCCGCTGCACTGCGCGATTTTTGTGCCGAGGCGCGCCCTTTTGGCATCATTGTGCATTCCCGCCGCCTGCGCCGCCGCACGCAGCAGAAAATACCGCGCAGCGGCAAGCACAACGGAATATGTCCCAAGCACCGCATACCACAACGAATGCAGCACAAACGCCGAGCAAAGCTTGAAAATTCCTGCAATCGTATTGAACGACAGGGCAAAAAAGGTGAACAGGATCGTGCGGTAGCCGTAATCCGAGATCAGATGCGCCGTGAGCGCGTTGCTTTTCAGCAATTGTTTGATCGATTGCACGCTTTTTCCCCCTTTCTTTGCAGTATACGACCGCAGACAGGCATTTTATGCGGGAATTAAAAAAACAAAACCGCTTTGCATGCGGCAAAGGCTGCCGTTTTCCGCAAAGCGGTCTATCCCCCTGTGCGGAACAAAAACTGCCGCAGCCCGAAAGGGTGCGGCAGTTTTGATTTTATTTTCAGGGCTGTGCGGGGCGCGCGTTATCCCATTTTGCGAAGAATTCCTCCTCGGTTTTGCGATAGCGCTCGGGGTCGACGGCGCAGCAATAGGTATGCCCCGCCCCCGGCACCACCAAAAGCTCTTTGGGGGAGGCGCAGGCAAGATAATTCTCAAAGGTCATTTCAATGGGCACAAAGCGGTCGGCTGTGCCGTGAATGAACAAAACCGGCACCGTCGCCCGACGCAGCTCCTGCACGGCAGAGCAGGCACCGGGGTCCATACGCAGCTTATGCTTATAAATCTCATCCGCAATCTTCCCCTTCACGCCGTATCCGATGTGAAGATTCTTCTGCGCAACATGGCGAAAGATCGCCCGCGGAGAGGTATAGCCGCAATCGGCAAGAATGCCGTGCACGTTTTTCGGCAGCGCAAGACCGGACGCCATAAGCACCGTCGCCGCTCCCATGGAAACGCCCGCAAGATAAATCGGCAGCTCAGCGCCGCATTTGCCGATGATAAAATTGATCCAGTCCAGGCAATCGTATCGCTCGGTCATGCCAAAGCCCATATACGCGCCGCCGCTTTCGTTCTGCCCGCGCTGCTCCACATATAAAACCGAGCAGCCGTCCTCATACCAAAATTTGCTTTGCAGCCCGAAATTTTTATACCATTTGCTTCGCCAGCCGTGAAAAGCAATGATCACGCGCCTTGGCTGCGGCGCGGGAATAAAATGCCCCACCAAGGGCGTACCGTCATGTGCGGTAATGCGCACGATTTCATTTTCATGCGCCTGCAGGCACAGCGCCGCTTCCTGAATGGATTTTGTCAGCGCGTCGTCCTTCTTCTTGGAGCCGCCGATGTGTCTATCCACCGCGTCTAAAATTTTCGGCGGGCGGCGATCCAGCGCTATGCTGACAAACAGATCTGCAATGCCGAATGCTCCGCCCAGCGCCACAGCCGCCGTGCCGAGGGCCACCGCAGAGGTTTTCAAAACCTTTTTCGTTTGCTTTTTCATGAAAGCTTCACCTGCTCCTCTTCCTTATTTTTCTCTTTTGCGCCGCCGCGAAAATAGAATTTTGTTTCCTGCCCGCGGCAAAGACGCACAATATTTTTCCTGTGGCGGAAAATCAAAAGCAGGCTGCCGGCAATGCAAAGCGCAAGCGTGAGCGGCGTCTTTACGCCGAGCAGCCACAGAGTGATCACCCCGCCGACCGAAGAAACAATCGCAGCCAGGGACATGTAATGCAGTGTGAACAAAAACAGCACCAAAAGAAGCGTTGCGGCAAACCCCGCCCATGCATCCACACACCACATGCCCGCAAGACCGACCAAAAACGACTTGCCTCCGTGAAAACCGTACCACACGGGATAGCAATGCCCAAGCACGGAAAACAGCCCCGCATAGGCGCAGCCGAGCTGCGCATCCAGGCCCGCGGCGGAAAACAGCGCCCCGGCGGCAAGACAGCTCAAAACCGCCTTTGCAAGATCAAGCACCAACACGCACCATGCATAGCGAAACCCGTAGAGGCGCTTGAAATTCGTAAAGCCGGGGTTGCCGCTGCCGCGCGTTCGGATATCCTCATGATAGATCAAATGCGCAAGCACGATAGACGGATTGATACCGCAAATCAGATACGGCAGCAAAGCACACAGCACAAATACCGTCTCTTTCATAGTCGTTTCCTCTTTTATGCCTTTTCTTCCTCATTCTTTGTTTTCTTTTCCGCAATCACCGCGAAGAGGCTGCGCAACCGAATCGTAATGGCACCCATATTGGAAACCTCATCGATTTTGATCTGGGTGTATTCCCGCCCCTGCGCCTGCAAAATTTCCCGCACCTCGTCGCTCGTGATTGCGTCCACACCGCAGCCGAACGAAATCAGCTGCACAAGATGCAAATTTTCCGCAAGCGGGCGCGATGCAACATAGCGCGCCGCCGCATACAACCGCGCATGATAAGTCCATTGGTTGCGCACGGCGGTTGCAAAGGGGGCAACGCAGTCGCTGATGCTGTCCTCCGTGAGCACGACTGCCCCGAGCGAGCACAAAAGCCGATCGATGCCGTGGTTGATCTCGGGATCAACATGATACGGCCGCCCGCTGAGCACAATCACCGGGCGAGAGGTCTGCGCGGCATACGAAAGCGCTTTTTCCGCCTCGGTGCGCAGCGCCGCAAAGTATGCATCGCGCGCGGCATATGCCGCCTGTGCGGCGGCACGGATGCGCTTTTTGGTCGGTCGGCAAACCGGAAAGCGTGCGGAAAGTACGGCAAAAATGCGTGATGTAAATTGTTTTTGGTTTGCCGGAGAAAGAAAATCGCAGACAAAATTTGCATCATTAAGCCCCGGCGTATTCAGCCGCAGCAGCTGCGGATAATAGGCAACCACCGGGCAGTTGAAATGGTCGACGCCCTTGCCCTCATCCATGTTATATGACATATCCGGATAGAAAATAATATCCGGCTTTTTCGCAAGAAGCCATTCGATATGCCCATGCATCAGCTTTGCGGGATAGCATGCGGTATCGGAGGGGATATACTGCTGCCCCAGGCGATACAGCGCATGATCGGAAAAGGGGGAAACGAGCACATTGCAGTCAAGCGCGCGGAAAAACGCATGCCAAAACGGCAAAAGCTCATAGTTATTCAGCCCAAGCGGCAGCCCTACGGTCGGCGCTCCCGGCACGGCTGGCTCGTTTTGCAGCGCCGCAAGCCGCCCCTGTTTCCATGCATAAAGATTATATTCCTGCGGCGTTGCGGCTTGTTCCGCCTTTGCGCCGAGCGGCTTTGAGCAGCGGTTGCCCGCAATATAGCGCCTGCCGCCGGAAAAGGTATTCACCGTCAGCATGCAATGGTTGGTGCAGCCGTTGCAGCGCACCGAGCTCACCTTATGCGAAAATTCGGCAAGCGCCGCCGCATCCAAAATTTCGCTGCGGGCGTTCTCTTTTGCATGTGTCGCGGCATACAGCGCCGCGCCGTATGCCCCCATCAGGGGCGCATAGGCGGGTCTTGTTACATCCCTGCTCAGCTCCCGCTCAAAAGCACGCAGGACCAAATCGTTTGAAAAGGTTCCGCCCTGCACCACGATATGCTCGCCCAGCGAGGAAGCATCCGTGCAGCGGATGACCTTATAAAGTGCGTTTTTTACAACACTTACGGCAAGCCCCGCCGCAATATCCGGAACAGAGGCGCCGTCCTTTTGCGCCTGCTTCACGGCGCTGTTCATAAACACGGTGCAGCGCGAGCCGAGAGAGACAGGTGCCTTTGCATACAGCCCGACCTTTGCAAATTCCGCCGGTGTATATCCAAGCGCCGCCGCAAAGGTCTGCAAAAAAGAGCCGCAGCCCGAGGAGCATGCCTCGTTGAGATAGAGATCGTCCATCACGCCGTTTCGGATACGGAAGCATTTGATATCCTGGCCGCCGATATCAATGATAAAATCCACATCGGGCTCGCATCTTTTTGCCGCAAGATAATGTGCCACCGTTTCCACAATGCCGCAGTCCAAAGAAAACGCATGCCTCACAAGTGCTTCACCGTATCCCGTTGCGCAGGCGCCCGCAATCTCGATCTGCGGAAAATCGCGGTAAAGCGCTTCCAAATAGTCGCGCAGCATCGGAATGGGGCTGCCTTGATTCGTGCTGTAAAACGGGCGAAACAAATTGCCCTGCGCATCACACAAAACTGCCTTGACGGTGGTGGAACCGGCGTCTATGCCGAGATACATTCGCCCCCGCGGGGCTTCCAAAAGCCTTGCTCCGCCCGTCGCCCCGGCATGGCGCGCGCAAAAGGCCGCATATTCATCCTCGGAGGAAAACAGCGGCACCTCATGCTGAAACGCCTTCCCCTTGCGCGCACAAATGCGCCCGGAAAGCGCCTGCGCCGTAAACGCCTCCCCGATTTCGGAAAGCGCCGCGCCGATTGCAACGGCATACAGCGCATAATCGGGGCAGCACCCCGTCTGCCCGAGTACATCGTCAAACGCCGCGCGCAGGCTTTGGGAAAAGCTCAGCGGCCCGCCTAGATATAAAATGTTGCCCTGCGGGCGGCGCCCCTGCGCAAGCCCCGCAACCGTTTGCTCCGCAACGGCATAGAAAATGCCGGCGGCGATATTTTCCTTGCTTTCTCCCTGGTTCAGCAAGGGCTGAATATCCGATTTTGCAAACACGCCGCAGCGCGACGCAATGGTGCAAACCTTCGTATGCTTTTGCGCAAGCGTGTCCAGCTGTGCAGGCTCGCAATGCAAAAGCGACGCCATTTGGTCGATAAAGGCACCGGTGCCGCCCGCGCAGCTGCCGTTCATGCGCATTTCAAAGCCATCGGTGAGAAACAGAATTTTTGCGTCCTCCCCGCCAAGCTCGATCACCGCGTCGGTCTGCGGGTCAAAGCGGGAAACGCAAAGCTTTTCCGCAAACACCTCCTGCACAAACGGCATGCCGCAATCCTGCGCGATTCCCATTCCGGCTGAGCCGGAAATCGTCGCCGCAAAGGTTTGCTGCGGAAATTTTTCCTGCAATAAAAACAGCATTTCATGCGCCGTTTCGGCAATTTTGGAATAATGACGGCGATATGCGGAAAACAGCACCTCTCCCTCCTCGGAAAGCACCGCGCATTTGAGTGTGGTCGATCCGATATCGAGCCCCAAGCGATTCATGCCTTTTCCTCCGTTTTCTCCGGTGCGCGGCTGTTCCCGTTTTTCTCATTTCTTCGGGCGATTGCAAGCATCAGGCGAATGCGATTTTCCTGATTCACGCGGGAAGCGCCCGCATCATAGTCCACGGGGAATATATTCGCATCGGGATACAGCGTGCGCAGCCGCCGCACCGTCCCTTTTCCGACGATGTGATTGGGCAGGCAGCCAAACGGCTGCGCACAGATGATATTGGGATATCCCCGCTCGATCAGCGCCGCCGCCTCTCCCGGCAAGAGCCAGCCCTCGCCCATTTTTACGCCGCGGTCGATCACATTGCCCGCAAGCGCATACACTCGGTCAAAGGTCACGGGCGGCGTAAATTGCGGGTAGGGTTTGAGTGCGCGCAAAAGCGTCTCTTCCCAACCGTTTGCAATTTTCAGCGCGGCGCGGCAGGCGGCAAGGCGGATTCCGCTGCCGCCGTAATAGGTATGGTCCACATCGGCATTGGCAAAGCAATATTGGAAAAACCCGAGCACGCCCGGCACCATGACCTCGCAGCCCAGCGCATGCAAAAGCGCCTCAAGGTCGTTGTTGCCAAGCGCCGAATATTTCACATAAATCTCCCCGACGATGCCGACCTTTGAAAGAGCTTTCTTTTCAAGCGGGATCGCCGCAAAATCGCGCACCATGGCATCCAGATTGCGGTGCATGGAGGCTCCCGTCAGCCCCTGCTTTTTGCGGAACTGCCCGGTAAGGTCCTTCACCCATTTTTCCTCCAAGCTGCGCGTTTGCCCCGGTTCTTTTTCATAGGGCATGGTCTGGTTTTTGAGCAGCAGGAGCATATCCCCGTACACAAGGGAGCGCAGCCCGCACAAAATCATGCCGGGAGTGATCTTAAATCCGCTGTATTTTTCATAGCCCCCGAAGCTCAGAGAAATCACCGGGACATCGTCCATGCCCATGCGGTGCAGCGCCTTGCGCAAAAGGCAAATATAATTGGAGGCGCGGCAGCCACCGCCGGTCTGAAACTGAATCAGCGCAGTATGATGCGGATCAAAATCGCCGCTTTGCAGTGCGTACAGCTGCTGCCCGAGCATGCAGATTGCCGGATAGCACACATCGTTATGTAAATATTTCAGACCGAGATCAATGACCTCTCTGCCCCGATAATGCACGATGCGCAACCGATAGCCGTACATCAGAAAAACCTCGGACAACAGCTCCATATGCGTCGGAAAAATATCGGGGGCAAGAATATCATAACTCTGCCGCATTTCTTTTGTAAAATCCGCCGGCATGGGCAATGCTCCTTTTCCCTTGGTTTTGTTTTATTGCAGAATCAGCAAAAAGTCATACACCGCTTGCCCGCCGTCGATTTCATACAGCTCGGTGCGGGGCATGGCGCTCCGCACGCGCGCATGCAGCGCCGCTTTCTCCTGTGCGCTTACCTCTGCGCCGTAAATTGCAATCAGAATTTCATGCTGCGCGGCGCCAAGCTTTGCAAGCAGCTGCATTGCCGTTTCAACCTTATCCGCATCGCTTGCATACATGGTTTTGCCCGCAAAGCCGATATAGTCGTTTTCGCGGATGGCAACCCCGTCAAGCTTGGCATCCCGCACGGAGCGGCTCACCTCTCCGGTAAGCACACCCTGCATGGCATCTTCCATCTCTTTCGCGATTTCGGCGCTGTCGCCGCTGTCATAGGAGTGCATGGCAAGCGCCGCATAGCCCTGACCGATATCGCAGCTGGGAACAACAATCACCTGCGCGCCCTCGTAGAGCGCCGCCGCCTGCTTTGCAGCCAGCAGGATATTGCCGTTGTTTGGCAGAACAAAAATCGTTTTTGCGCAAACCGCATCAAACGCATCGATGAAGTCCTCGGTGCTCGGGTTATGCCCCTGCCCGCCCTCGATCACAAAATCGGCGCCGAGCTGTCGGAAGGTATCGCAAAGCCCCTGCCCCGTGGCAACGGTGACGATCGCATATTCCTTTTTTTCCTTCGGAGATTGCGCCTCAAAAGCGTTCTGCACGGTCGATTCATGGTGCTGCAGCGTCATGTTTTCGATTTTCACCGTCAGATATTCGCCGAAATTTTGGCAATATTCCAGCACCGCGCCGGGGTGCATCGTATGGACATGCACCTTGACAACCGTGCCTGTTTTGAACGCAACAATGGAATCGCCGCGCTCGGAAAGCCAGGCAATCAGCGCATCGGTATCAAATGCATCCACATCGCATTTGCTGCGCTGCAGCTGCAAAAGAAACTCCGTGCAATATCCGAATTCCATGACGCTGTCCTCGGTGAATGCGGAAAAATCAACCGTTTGCTGCGGCTCGGAAAATGCCATCTCCGCCTGCGCGATTTCTTCGCCGCGCGCCGTTCGCAGCATGCCGTCCACTATATAGTAAAGCCCCGCTCCGCCGCTGTCGATTACGCCCGCCTCTTTCAAAACCGCAAGCAGCTCCGGCGTACGCTGCAGGGAATCACCCAGCGCTTTGAAATAATCCTGCCCGAATTCGGAAAAGCTTGTCTGCGCATGAATTTTGCCCTGCGCATAGTCCGCAGCCTCACGCGCAACGGTAAGAATGGTTCCCTCCGTGGGCGTAACAACAGCAGCATAGGCATATCTCACGCCGCTTTGCAGCGCTTCGGCAAACTCGGATACATCGGCTGCCGCAATGCCGTGCAGCCCCGCCGCGATGCCCGCAAACAGCTGCGATAAGATTACGCCGGAATTGCCTCTGGCGCTGAGCAGCATACCGCTTGCCAGCCCCTCGCTGACAACGCAAAGATCGTCCCCCGTCATTTCCTGCGCACGATGCAGCCCCCCGCCGATCGTCAGACACATGTTTTCGCCCGTATCGCCGTCCGGAATCGGAAAAACATTGAGATCGTTGACGATTTTAACGTTCGCCCGCAGCTGTGCGGCGCCGCCGGCGACCAGACGCAGAAAGGTCTGCCCGTCAAGCCGGCGCAAAAGTTCCGTCTGCACCGCGCTCACCCCCGATAGGTCACTTCTTTACCGAAGGCATACAGCCCGATAGTGTCCGGTCCGACGGACGCGCCGATGATCGGCCCGATAAAAGTCGTATAGGTCGACTTGCAGGGAATTTCCTTTTCCACCATCTCGCGCAGCTGTCCCGCTTCCTCGGCGCAGTCCGCATGCACGATATAGATGCACTGCTCTTCCGGGTTTACGATATTCTCCTTCATCAGAGAAACGACCTCCTGCAAAGAACCCTGTCTGCCCTTGACCTTTTTGAATGCACTCTGATACCCTTCCGCATCCGCAATAAGGATCGGCTTGACGCCGAAGAGATTGCCGAAAAAGGCGGAGGATGCTTTCACTCTGCCCGCGCGCTTGAGGCAATCCAGCGAATGCACGGTGACAAATTCGTTAACGGTGTTGCGCATAGCAAGAATTTTTTCATGGATTGCCTGCGCGTCAAGCCCCTCGTCGCGCAGCCCGGCAGCCTTCATGGCGAGCATCCCCTCGCCGATGCAGGCATTGAGCGAATCGATGCAGAAAATTTTCGCATCCGGATAGCTCTCCAAAAGCTTTTTGGCAACCACGGTGCCGGTATTGACGGAGCTTGACTGCTTTAAGGAGCAGCCGATGTACACAAGGTCAAAGCCCTCTTCCAGATAATTGCCGAAGACGCGCTCAAATTCATCCGTCGGCACCTGTGTGGTCAGAATGCGGTTGCCCGCGCGCATAATGTCATACAGCTCTTTGGGCGTATAGTACTCAAAATCAAGGCTTGCCCACTGCTCTTTGCCCTCATATACGGTTTTCATCCGGACATAATCAATGTCGTATTGCTCCCGCAGCTCGCGCGGCAGATCGGAACAGGAATCGGTAATGATTTTTACGGGTCTCATAGATAGTTCTCCTTTTCTTCTTTTCAGTTTTTGTTTGTTCTATGCTTTGCCGCGGCACGGAGCGCTTTCTCCGTTTCGCGGATCTTGGCTGCGGCATCGCGCAACCGCTGCAGGGTCTTTTCGCGGTCCGGCGCTTTAAAATGCAACGTCGGGAACGCGCGCAGTACACGGCGCTGCTGCAAATTCAACCGCTCTTTCAGAGCGGAGCGCACCTGCACGGCATTTTGATAGGCATCGCTTTCCTGCCATTTGTCCTTGGCGGCTTCTCTTTCCCGCTCAAGATATGCGCCCAGCTCCTGCATTTTGGTATGGAAGGAGGCGAGCGAACGCAGCGTGATCACAAGGTCGGTCACAAAGATACAAAGCAGCGCCGCACAGAGAATATGCATCCACAGCGGCGGAATGCGATCCGTCACAGAGCGCACCAGCGGGTGCAGCCCGAGCACAAGCGCGACGGAAAACGCGCCGAACACCACGGCGCCGATGAGGCAAATGCGCCCGTTGAGATTGCATTTGCGCTTTGAATAGTCCCACCAGCGGGCATGAAACAGCTTCTCCATGCAATATGAGGTGAGATACTCCAAAGTGCAGCACACAAGCGCGCCGAGGAAAAACAGGAGCACGGGATTTTGAATTCTGCCTAAAATCAGAATCACAAGCACGGCGCCGCTGCCGTAGATCGGGCAATACGGGCCGTTGAGAAAGCCGCGGTTGATCCATTTTTTCTGCGCGACGGAGCACAGAATGCTTTCATAGATCCAGCCGATGCAGCTGT
This sequence comes from uncultured Eubacteriales bacterium, assembly GCA_900549725.1. Classification (GTDB taxonomy): domain Bacteria; phylum Bacillota; class Clostridia; order Oscillospirales; family CAG-272; genus UMGS1225. The sequence continues at coordinate 75,974 of URPL01000006.1, forward strand.
AAATCATCAGCCACAGATAATACGTCTCAATTGTTGTAAGAATATGCAACGGGGTCTCTCTCCTTTCATTTCTGAAAAAGTCGGGCACAGCTCACGGCGCGATCGCCGCAAACGAAAGCACAAGATCAATGAGTAAAATGCCGACATACCCGCCCAAAAAGAAAATGCAGATGCCGTTTGACAAAAACACATGCAGCCCGCGGCGGATAAATGGATGCAAAAAAAGCGAATATACTGCGCACAGCGCCGCCCATGCCAGCAAAAACGAAGGGCAGATCACCCCCATGATATTGCCGAAATATCCGGTATAGTCCCAAAGGCGGATGCCGTAGCGCTGCAGATAAAAATATCCGGTGAAAAATTCAAGCACACCCGCCGCAAGCGTTTGCAGCAGCACGGAAAGGAAAAAGCGGGTCTTCGGATTTTTGGCAAAAGGCACCCGAATACAGTTCATCACATAAATCAGAGCAAAGCCGAATCCGTAGATCGGCACGCACGGCCCGTGCAAAAATCCCGGCTTTACCAAATGCTGCTCCGCCGTTGAGCGATAAATCGTTTCAAGCAAAAATCCGCAGCTTGCCCCGAAGGCAAACAGCGCGGAAAATGTGATCAACAGACGCCCCACATGGCTTTTTGCGCCGCAGTCCGGAATTGCCTTTTCATCATAGACCCTCTCCCGGCGCGCAATGAGAGAAGAAAACATAAAAAAGCCCTCCTCACGGTTTGATAAAAACGGTCAGCCCAAATCGTCGATGCTTTTGCCGACGCTTTCCTGCGCCGTCGCTTTATATTGGTTATTGATGATTTTTACGGCGGTCAGCACGGTGCTGATATTAAGCACGCCGTCCAGAATCAGCGAAATGCCGAGCAGCTCCGTCATCACGGCCAGGCTTGCGCTCGGGCGGAAAATCAAAACGCAGCCGAACACGCAGGTCACAACGGCGGCGACCAGAATCAGCCACCATTTGCGAATGCCGAACGGCTTTGCATCCATAGCGATCTGCACCTTGAACAGCCCGTCGGACAAAATCAGAATGCCGAGCACCGTGCAAAAGAACAAAAGCGTATCCTTGGTGTGCAAGAACAGGCAGCTGCCCAGCGCTATCATCAAAATACCGCCGGCAAGGTCGTTTTCAAACGCCAGACGGAACAGATCCTTGGAAAAATACCCGACGATTTTGATCATGCCGAATACAATCAACAAAATACCGCAGGTGATCCCGACGGTGCGGATCGAGAGCTGCGGAAAAATGATCAGCATCACGCCGAGCACACTCATTAGAGCGGAAATCGCAATATAGCCGATTTTTGCAATCCGCATCGGTGCAACAGAACGCATCCGTGCGCCTCCTTTCACTTGCAAAGAAAGTTTCGGGCGCAGAAAATTTGTGCCCTCTTTGCCAAGTTCAACAGATACAGTATAGAAAAAACGGCATCCTGTCACAACGGACAGGATGCCGACATTGTTACTTTTTTGGACATTTGACGAAAAATGACGAAAAAAAGTACCTCTTTATTCCATTTGGCAGCGACCGAGCATCTCCTCAGCACTTTTTTCGCAAAGATAGCAGGCGCGGCAGATTAACGGGTCGATATCCGTTTTCAGCCCCTCCATCAGCCAGTGCAGCAACAGCCCGAACAGCTCGCTGCGATAGATGCCGATAAGAATCGCCCTATCCTGCGGCGCAATTTCCCGCGCGCCGACCTGCGCCCCGATATAGAGCCTTGCCACCGTATCGCAAAGCCTCAACAGTCCTTTTTCATAAGAATCGCGGCTCATGGAGCGGTAAATATGCAAAATGGCACGGCGATTTTCAAGAATATGCGCCGTGATGCTGCGCAGGCATTCCTCCAAAGAGGAAAGATTTTTGCAGGAACGGATCGCGCGCTCCGTATCCTCCGTTACGACCTCCTCCAGCAAAGAGGGGATGTCCTGATAATGATAATAAAAGGATTTGCGATTGATCCCGCAATTTTCCACAATCAGCTTCACGCTGATCTCGCTCAGCGGCATTTCATCCAGCAGCTTTGTAAAGGTCTGCTTAATATGCATCTTTGTGAAATTTGCCGTTTCCGTCGCCTCCTTTTCATTTTCGTCTTTTTACTTACCGTATTGTAACACATTTTTCAAAAAAGCGCAAGTGAAAAAGAAAAGGAGAGGCAAATATGAACTGCCCCAAATTGTACAGACAGCACAAAAAAGAGTCTCAAGGTAGAAAATATTAAAATTTAGGCAACGAACT
>URPL01000007.1 GCA_900549725.1 uncultured Eubacteriales bacterium
GCAAGGTCAAATGAAGAGCTATCTCCATACTTGATTGAATTAATGGCATGGTTGCAAGATATGAATTGGCCCGGAGCGTTTTGCATACTTAACAGGCTCAAAAAAATGGTGAATGAACAATTGTTTTGGCATTCATATACAATTTGTCTAAAGTGTGCAAAAGCGTTAAATGATGAGGTTTGGGAAAGTAATTTGAAAATACTGAAAGTAGACGACTGATATTTTTGTCTTGGAGAATCAAGAATGAGGCATACTGGCAAGTATCGCCTTTGGGGGGCAAAAATCCGTTTGTTGGGATAATCCCGAGCTCTAAAAAACTTCAAGCGTATCTCCGGCAGGCGCTGATGTATCACAAAGAAATTCTATACGTCAAACGGCGATACGGCCGAGCGGTACATGTACGGTTACTATACACCGTATGAGGAAAGGGAAAGCGCGCTGCCGAGCTCTGTCTCCTATAAGGGCACAACGGATGCCGTCAGCGGCATTTCCTATCGGTATGACAATGTCGGCAACATTAAGAAGGTCAGTCGGTCCGAAACGGGCAGAGGAACGATAGAGGAAAGCTCATATCAATACGACCGCTTCAATCAGCTTATTTTTGAGCAGCGTGACGGCAAGTCCTGGTTTTATGAATATGATACCGTCGGGAATCTGCAGTGGGTGAAAACACTTGACTACCTGAGCGAAAACTATACCGACGCATATGAAGCCATCGTCTATGCGCCGGAGCGGATTCTTGCGGAGGATAGCTATACCTACGGCGACAGCGAATGGCAGGACCTTTTAACGGCATTCAACGGCCGCAGCATCACCTATGATGCCATCGGGAATCCCTTGACATACTATAACGGCACGGATTATACTATGACATGGGAGCAGGGGCGCCGCCTGAGCGCTCTGCACACGGGCGGAAAAACCGTCAGCTACCGATATGACAGCGAGGGAAAGCGCACCGGGAAAACCGTGGGTACGGGGCAGGTGGAATATCTCTATGCCGGCGGAAAGCTGTTCTGGTATACCGCCACTTCGATTCTTTCCACCAATGTTTCGGGCAATATGGAGCTGTTTCTTTCCAATGTGATTGCGGTTTGCGGAAAGACAACTCCCGTGATGGACAATTGAATCTGCATAGAGAGGGTTGTATTTACCCGGACGAGAAAATCACAGAGCTTGTCATAACGATAAGAAAACGAAATTTTCCACAGCAGCTTCCGCTGCCATAATATAAAAAACAAACAATTCCTCCCGCGGAAATATGAATACAAATTAAAAAATATTGGATTTCCGTTGACATATTCGGAGAAGTATGTTATAAGTTAGGTGGATAGACTGGCAAGGGGTGATACCAATGCAGAGTTTGGAAGAGTTTTTGCACAAGGGGTACCGATGAGCGGGCTGTTGTTTCGGTTATGTATGACGGCGGTGTGAAAAGCATTGCAGTCTATAATGACGGAAAATATGATGGTGTGCCCAAAGATATTGTCGGGAGCATAACGGAAAATGAGCTGTATGAATATGCATGTTCCGAGATGAATATTATTTATCCTGAGAAAGGAAGCGATTTTGAGATTGCGAATTACTGTCTTGAAGAGGATGGTGACGGATACTATATTGCAATTACCGGAAATATGGGCAATGCGCTTGAATGTGTGAGGTATCAGCTTGAAAATTAAATATCGAATCCTGTTTTTGTTGACGATTGCGCTGCTTGTTATATGCTCCTGCCAATCCGCAGGAGAGGGCGGAAAAAGCGCAGAGCATGCATTTCCCGTTGCGCCGGATCGGATAGTAATAGGTGCAAACGGAAAGGAAACGGAGCTGTCCGATAAGGATGACGGGTATCGCGAGATTGTTTCTTTTATTCAAGAGAGAGTCGAGCGGAGCGAGGGCTTCTTGGTTGCATCGCTTGCTGCTGTTGACCCGGAATCGGGCAAGCATTTGTCAAGTGAGCTTCGGAAAACCGAAACATTTGTTGAGTTTGTGTATGATGAGGGGAATTTGCAAGCGATTCCGATGAAGCAGGCGGGCGGCGAGATTGCGGAAGAAGAGTTTTCTGCCTGCCGGATCTTTTTCCCGCTGACAAGAGAGTACCACAGCTCCTTCTTTGTCGGCGCAAATGAGGATTATACAAAATCCGTTACCTTTGGGATTCTCCCCGACAAAACCGAGCTGATTTCCTATGTTTGCGATTTGATTGCACAGGAAAATACATCGGAATAGTTGCCTGTGACGACCGCGCGATGTATTTCAAAAACAAAAAAGGCCTGCGAGAGCAGGTCTTTTTTTTACTGTTTCATGAGAAGTTTATTCCCCGACAAAAACGATATCATTGTCGGAATATTGCCCGAAGGTGACCGTTTGCAGAAGCTCCAGCAGGTGAGAGGCCTGCGCATCGGTTGCTTCCTGCGCGATGACATAAACGATTTGAAAATGTCCGGTTTTTGTGTTGCCGTATTGCAAAACACAGGCGTTGCCGTCTTTATCCACGGCACGGATGCGATAGCAGTTGCTTGCATCCCGTGCGGAATAGCGTTCCGGCTCGGAGAGGGAGACAAGGGTCTGATTGTCCGAAAGCAGGGACATGGCATCCGCTTTTGCCTCATCTTCGGTTTTGGTTCCGCTTGCATAGCTGACGGCGAGAGAATAGGCACCGCCGCCCTGATTGGCAATGCAAACGGTATCCTCATCCTCAATCGTCGTTACCTCATCGACCGACGCATCATACAAAAGGCAGATCTTGCCGTAATTTGCATAGTAGACGGTCGGCGTAAAGGAGAGGTCGCCGGCGTTATAAGGAGTCGCCCAATCGGCAGTTTTTTTGCCGCAGCCGCAAAGCGGTATGCCAAGCAATACAGCGGCAGCAAGCAGCATGGCGCAGAGAGGGCTGAGCGGGTATTTTTTCATGGTTTATTCCTCCGATTCGATACGGAATGCATCGGCATAAGGATTTTGTACAAAATCGGTCAGAGAGAGCGTAAGGGAAGCGCCCCGCTGTTCAAACACAACGGCGCGGCTGCAGCACAGGGCATGCACAGCCTTCACTTTTTTATCTGACGCGAGCGGAAGCGTGAGCGATTGCGGAGCGGCATGCGCGTTTTTCCAAAGCGCGATGGCATAGATGCAGCCCGGCTTTTTGGCGCGTGTATAGAAAAGGTTGCCCGCTTCATACGGGGCGCAGATGCGCGTTGAATAGATCGCTTCTCCCGCAGCGCGGAGCCAGGCACCGAGCCCCTGCAGCCGCACGACCGCGCCTTGCGGCAATGCGCCGTCGGGCTGCGGGCTGACATTGATGGCAAGATTGCCGCCGCGCGCCACGATTTTTACAAGGCGATGAATGAGGGCGCGCAGGGTGATATAGCGTTCTCCGAAACGATAGGAGAAGCACTCGGTCAGTGTCATGCAGCTCTCCCAAGGAATGGTCAGCGGAGCGGGCGGAAACTGCTGCTCGGGCGTGATAAAATCCTCGCAGCAGCCGGTGACGGTGCGGTTTGCCGCGAGAATACCGGGATGCTTTTCGCGCACGGCGGCAATGAGCTCCTCCATGCGGGGATCGGTATCGGTCTCGCGTCGGATCCAGCCGCCGTCAAACCAAAGAATATCGGGGGTATACCGATCGGCAATCTCATGCACCTGTGCATGCAGAAAACGGACGAAGCGCGCCCAGCGTTCAGGGTCCTGCCTGGTTTGATAGGAGGGATAGCGTGTGGTTTGGTAGCCGATGCCGTGATTTTCCCAATAATCTTCATGGTGCCAATCCGGCTTTGAAAAATAAGCGGCGACCCAAAGCCCCTCCACGCGACAGCGCTCAAACAGCGCGCGGGCAATATCGGCATTTTCCTCAACGGAAAAGGGGCAATCCGGCGCGGTGACCTTATAGTCCGTATAGGCGGTATCAAACATGCAGAAGCCGTCATGATGCTTCATGGTGAACAGAACATAGCCTGCTCCCGCTTCTTTTGCGGTTTTTGCCCAGCGTGCCGGGTCAAAACGGATGGGGTTAAACGAGCGGGAGAGCCCGTAGTATTGTTTCTTGAAATGATCGATATCGTTTGTCCAGTCGATCTGCTTTTGCGACCAGACGGCATCCTGATCGCAAAGCGCCCACGATTCGATCAGCCCTGCATTGGTATATGGGCCGAAATGCAGCATCAGCCCGAGCTTTTTATCGCAAAAGTCTGAAAGGCGCTGTTGCAGCAGTGCCGTCGGCGGCTCTTTGTAGCCGCTCGGCGTATAGGTATGAACGCCGTTGATAACACCGTCTCGATTCATGTGGTTACCTCCAGTTTTTTCTTTGCAAAGCAGGCGTCAAGCAGCGACTGAAGCTCTGCCATTTGCGCGTCCGACGGGATATATTCCGCGCCCATTTTTTCTTTTTGCCAGCCGACCTCATCCGCCTTGGAGGCACCGTAGGGATGAAATGCCAAAAGCTTCGGGGAATGCATAAGCCCGAGTGAGGCGGCAAGCGCGCCGAGCGCTTCCATATGCTCGCATGTGTCTGTGATGCCGACGGCGACGACACTGCGCAGCAAAATATCGGGGCGCTTTTTCGCCGCCGTGCGCAGATTTTTCAAAATCAGATCCGGGGGCATTTTGCAAATTTCCAGGTGCTTTTTCGGGTCGGTATGCTTGATATCCCACATGATGTGGTCGGTATATTGCAAAAGCTCGGGCAAAAAGCGCGGGTCAAACTGCCCGCAGGTCTGCACGCAGGTGTTGATGCCTCTGTCGCGGGCGAGGCGCAAAAGTGTGCAGGCGAATTCTCCCTGCAGCATCGGTTCCCCGCCGGAGAGCGTCATACCGCCCGTATCGCCGTAAAAAGGGACATCCCGCATAACATAGTCCAGCAGCGCCGCGTCGCTCCATTTTGTGCCGCACAGGCTGAGCGCCTTTGTGGGGCAGGCGGCAAGGCAGGCGCCGCAGTGGGTACAGCGGTCGCTGTGAAACACATGGCCGGTTTCGGTTATTTCGTGGCAGCCGCGCGGACACACCGCGGCGCAGGCGCCGCAGCAGATGCATTTGATCGGATAAAGGCGCACTTGCGGGAAGGGCTGATTCGTCTCGGGGTTATGGCACCAGATACAGCGCAGGGGACAGCCCTTGAAAAAAACGGTTGTGCGAATGCCGGGGCCGTCATGCAGGCAAAAGCGTTGTATTTCGCTGATGATCCCTTCCATTGTGATTTCACCTCCGCTTGAAAATACCACATTATTATAGCAAAGCGACGGCGTTTTTGTCAATATGCGCAAAGCGGTGAAAGCGATCCTTTTTCGGCGGTTGGGGGTTGACAAAAAATAAAGAATGGAGTATCATAACAATGCTGTATTGCAAATTGCCGCTGCACGGCGGGCAGGATACGTATCAGTTTGGAGGAAGAGAATATGTTTGAGGAATTCAAAAAGGTTTTGGTTGACCAAATGAATCTGGATCCCGCGCAGATCACGGAGAAGGCGGAGCTTGTGAACGACCTTGGAATCAACTCTTTGGAGCTGGCAGACCTGGTTTTCACCTGCGAGGAAAAATGGAACATTGAGATCGACGAAGAGGATTTTCAGAAGTTTGTGACGGTCGGCGATGTTGTTTCCTATCTGGAAGAAAAAAGAAAATAAGAAAAAAGAAGAGAAAATTCGCCCGTGAGGACGAATTTTTTCGTATGCGGAGGAACTTATGAGCATCACCCGTATTTCTATCGGTATGCCGGAAGCATTTACCCCGCGCCGCTTTGCGCCGCCCAGTGCCGCTGAAATTTCGGAGGGGAAACAGGATCTTTTGCCGGGCCTTGAGGTTCGTGTGAATGAGCGCGGACTGCGCCTGCGTTTCCCCATGGAATGGAGCACGGGCATTTACGGCTTCGGGCTGCAAATGCGCGGCTTTCAATGGCGCGCAAGGAAGCTTTCGCTGCGCCCGAATATGGACCCGCCTGCAAACAGCGGGGATTCGCATGCACCCGTCCCGTTTTTTGTAACGACAAAGGGCTACGGCATTTATTTTGATACCCTGCGCCATATCACCGTATATTGCGGAAAGGAACGGCTGGACAACGGCGATGCGCTCCCGCAAAAGGACGGAAAGCTTTCTTCTACCGATACCAAGGAGCTGTATGCGCCGCGCGCCGGCGGATCTCATTTCTATATGACCGTTGAAATCCCGATTGCAAAGGGTGTGGATCTTTATTATATCAGCGGAGAGCGCATTCTCGATATTGTAATGCAATATAATATGCTCTCGGGAGGGGGTTGCCTTCCGCCGCTTTGGGGGCTTGGGTGTCAATACCGCTGCTATAAGAATTTCGATGCGCAGCAGGCGCTGAATCTGGCAAAAAAGCTGCGCTGCGACCACATTCCATTTGACATGTTCGGGCTTGAGCCCGGCTGGCAGGACCAAAGCTATTCCTGCTCCTATCATTGGTCCGAGGAGCGCTTCCCGCACCCGGAGCAGACCCTGCGGGAGTTTGCAAAGCTAGGATACCGCGTCAGCCTTTGGGAGCATGCCTTTGTGCACCCGAGCTCCGCGCTGTATCGCCCGCTTTTGCCCTATGCCGGAGAATATACCGTTTGGTTCGGGCTGGTGCCCGATTTCTCCATGCCGCAGGCAGAGCAGATCTACGCGGATTTTCACCGGGAGCAGTTTGTCAAAAACGGCGTGGCGGCATTCAAGCTGGATGAATGCGACGACAGCGATTTCTGCGGCGGCTGGTCGTTCCCGGATTGCGCCGATTTCCCGGGCGGAATGGACGGCGAGCAATACCACAGCATGTTCGGAACGCTATATGCAAAGACGATTCTGCGCGCGCTTGGGGAGAAAAAGACCTTTTCTTTGGTGCGCAATCTCGGCGCGCTTGCCGCTTCCTATCCCTTTGCGCTGTATTCCGATCTTTATGATCATGAATATTATATCATGGCGACGGTCAATTCCGGCTTTTCGGGGCTTTTGTGGTCGCCCGAGGTGCGCGATGCCAACAATGCGTATTATCTGCGCCGCAGGGTACAGACCGCCGTGTTCAGCGCGTTTACGCTGGTGAACGCATGGTATCTTGAGCAGACACCGTGGGACGAATTTGACTGCATGGAGCAGGTGCGGGAGCTTTTCCGTTTGCGTATGGCGCTGATCCCGTATCTGTATGAGGCATATCATGCCTATCACACAACCGGCAAGCCGCCTGTGCGGGCGCTTGTGTGCGATTTTGAAGAAGAGGAGCAGGCGCGGGAGCAGTGGGATGAATATCTGTTCGGAGATGCGATGCTGGTTGCCCCCATCACCGATGAAAACAAGGAACGGGATGTTTATCTGCCGCGCGGCGAATGGATCGGCTTTTTTGACGGCAAACGGTATGCGGGCGGGGTGCACCATGTAATCACCGATGAGATTCCCGTGTTTGTCAAGGCGGGTTCGCTGATTCCCCTGGCAGATGCGGTGGAGCACATTGAAGAGCAGACACGTTTTGCGGTGATGCTGCATGCCTTCGGCGATTGCCGAAACAGTGTATGCCGCCTTGCGGACGACGACGCGGACGGAACGGTTTTTTGCATAGATTCCGTTGCCCGCGGGCGCTTTGGCAAGCGCTATGAGATTGTCGGGCTCAAACAACACTGAAAAATAAGAAAAAGTGCCGCTGCATACGCAGCGGCACTTAATTTTTGCTCGGAATTATTCGGCGTCGTCTTCAGCAGCTTCTTCCACCGCGTCTGCAACTTCTTCGATGGCTTCGTCTTCGGCTGCATATTCCTCAGCTTCTTCCTCTGCCTCGGTCTCATAGTCCTCATCATTCAAAAGAGCGCGAATGGAGAGGGAAACCTTCTGTGCATCCATATCAATGCCGACAATCTTTGCATCCACAACCTGGCCCTTTTCCAAAACCTCGGCAGGGGATGCGATGCGGTGATCGGTAATCTGCGAGATGTGAATCAAGCCGTCCACACCGGGCACGATTTCGGCAAATGCGCCGAAGGGCATCATGTTGACGATCTTCACGGAAGCAACGTCGCCGACCTCGTATTGATCGGTGAAGATCTTCCAAGGATTCATTTCCTCGGTCTTATAGCCAAGGGAAATGCGCTTTTTCTCGGGATCGAAGTCCTTGACAAAGACGTCGATGTGCTGGCCGAGCTCAACCACGGCAGAGGGATGCTTGATGTGTCTCCAGGACAGCTCGGAGGTATGTACCATACCGTCCACACCGCCAAGATCAACAAAAGCACCGTAGGGCATGAAGCTCTTTACAACACCGTCATAATGCTTGCCGACTTCGATATTCTTCCAAAATTCTTCTTCCTTTGCGGCGCGCTCTTCGCGGAGCACTTCGCGGATGGAAGCGACGGCGCGGCGGCGCTGCTCGTTGATATCGATGATCTTCACGCGCTGCGTGGTGCCCATGAGCTGTGCCATGTCGGCGCCGCGGGGCAGGCCGGACTGGGATGCGGGGATAAACACCTTTGTGCCGCAGACATAGATCAGAGCGCCTTTTTCCATGGTCTCAACGATCTTGCCGGTGAGAACGGAGCCCTCTTGATATGCCTTGAGAATATCCTGCCAGTGGTGAATGCTGTCAACACGCTTTTTGGACAGGGTTGCCGTTCCGTCGACATCACTGACGCGGAACGCGATTGCTTCGATCTCGTCGCCGACTTTGTACATCGTCTTGACGTCAACGGTCGGATTGTCCGTAATATCGTCGAAGGACAGAATGCCGGTCACTTTGGAGCCGATATCCACATGGATCTCGGTCGGGGTGATCGAAGTGATAATGCCCTTAACAACATCTCCTGTATTTAAAGTTTTGAAGGATTCATCCAGCATTTGCTCAAAGGTTTGTTCGTTTGTGTTTTGTTCATTCATGGTTTTTCTTACCTCCTGTATAATATCGCGGGGGGTGGAAGCACCCGCGGTAATACCCACAAGACTGTGAGCAGCTAACGAAGGACGCGGCACCTCGCCTGCTTCTTCGACAAAGAAGGTCTGCGGGCAAAAGCGCTTGCTGATGGCATAGAGCTTTTGCGTATTGGAGGAGCTTTTCCCGCCGACAACCAGCATCACATCGGCACGCTTTGCCAAAGCCGCCGTTTCCGATTGTCTGTCTTCCGTAACACTACATATTGTATCAAAAATATTTGCATTTGTATATAGTTTTTTTAATTTTTTCTGACATTTTTTATATTCCGATAGACTTTGCGTGGTCTGAGAGACCAAAATCAGGCGTTTTTTCTGCGCAAGAGCCTCGGCGTTTGCCGTAAGATATGCTTCAAACGATGCAAAATCCGCAAAAACTTCGCTGCGGCAGGAGAAATAACTGCGGATTCCTTCCACCTCCGGGTGCCGCTCATCCCCGAAAATAAGGCCGAGCGCCTCCTCCGGATGCTCCGAAAACGGGGCAGATTCCTCTTTGGCGATGCGGTGTATTTTTTTGACAAACGGACAGGTGCAGTCCACAACGGAAAGCGAAGGAGCGCTCTTTTGTACCAGACGCAGATGCTGCTCCTGTGCCTGCGCGATGCCGTGTGTGCGTATGACAAGCACTGTTTTTTTGCCGCCCTTTGCCGCATTTAATGCGGCTTGCAGCTCTGCTTCATCGGAAAGCACGGTAACGCCCCCGCGCGAAAGCTCAGCGGTGACATGCGGGTTATGAATCAGGCAGCCGAGGGTATACAGCCTTGCGCCGTCGTTTTCTTCAATCAAAGCGCGAACGGTTTTGACCGCACGCTCCACCCCAAAGCAAAACCCCGCGCTTTTTGCAAGCTCAATTTTCATTGCTTTTTTGCGGGGCGGGCGGGGAATATTTGCGCGGCAGAGAGCAAATGCGTGCAAAGAGAAGCTTTGTCGCCGCTTCGTAATCGCCGTGCTCGTGCTCCGTATTTTCCGCAAGCCCGAGCTCCTGTGGAGAAATAGGCGCGCCGTATACTACGCGAATACGGCGGAAAATGCGCGGGGCAAACCCTTTTGTGTCAATATAAACGGGCAAAATCGGCACCTGTGCCCGATAGCACAGCATTGCGGCACCGTGATGCGTGGAGGTGAGGGAGGGCTCAACGCCCGGGCGGCGCGTGCCCTGCGGAAAAATCGCGACCGATTTGCCGTCCTTCAAAAGGGAGATGGCATGGCGCAGGGAAGAGAGATCAGCTGCGCCGCGATTGACGGGAAACGCCCCGAGGCTGCGAAAAAACGCGCCGAGCAGGGGAATTGCGATCAGTTCTTTTTTCGCCATAAAAAAAAGCTGCTGCCGCACGCCGATTCCGCTTGTGATAATATCGCTGAAAGAAAGATGATTGGCGCAGAGCAGATACGGCCCCTGCGGCTCGTTTTCCTGCCCTTCAAATTCCACGCGATAAAAGAGCCTTGCAAAGCCGTAGGCTATTTTCTTCCAAAACGAATATGCGCTCATACGATCCCCTCGCTCTTTTCGCGGATGATGGAAAGCACGGCGTCCACCGTCTGCTCAAAATCAAGCGCGGAGCTGTCCAGCATGACCGCGTCCGCCGCGGGCACGCAGGGGGCGACGGCGCGCGTTGCGTCGCGTGCGTCACGCTCCTCCATTTCGGCAAGAATCTGCGAAAAAGAGACATCCTGTCCGCGCGCCTTCAGCTCCGCAACACGGCGGCGCGCCCGTTCTTTGGCGCTGGCAAAGAGGAAAATCTTTACCTTAGCCTGCGGAAAGATCACGGTGCCGATGTCTCTGCCGTCCATAATGATATTATAGCGGCGGGAAAGGCTGCGCTGTGTGTCCAAAAGAAAGGCGCGCACCTGCGGGATTTTTGAGACGCAGGAGGCATAATGGGAAACAATGTTCTCCCGAATGGCAGTGCTGACGCATTCGCCGTTTAAATAAACCTGCTGTTCTCCGTTTTCGTCATAGGAAAGATCTACCTGCACCTGCGGCAGCACGGCGCAGACCGCCTGCGCATTCTCCGGGTCGATATTCGCGCGAAAGACAAAAAGCCCGATAGTGCGATACAGCGCGCCCGTATCGACATAGGTAAATCCCAGCCGCTTTGCAACGCTTTTGGCAACGGTGCTTTTGCCGGCACCGGAGGGCCCGTCCAGGGCAATTTGAATGAATTCCATATCGGTTTCCTTTCCGTTTCTTTTTCATTTATGGGATGAGCGCGGCTGCCTTTCCCGCCGCATTTGCACAGGCAAAGCAGATTTGCAGATTATATCCGCCCGTATAGGCATCCACATCGATCATCTCGCCCGCAAAGTACAGGCCGCTGCAAAGGCGGGATGCCATGGTGCGCGGGTCGAGCTCGCGGGTGTCAACGCCGCCGCGGGTGACGATGGCTTCGTCAATAGGGCGAAATTTTGTGGGATGCAGCGTAAAATCCTTGATCACGCGGCACAGGGCGCGGCGCTGCTCTTTGGTGATCTGATGCACCTTTTGGTGCGGGGGGATACCGCAGCGGGCAATCACCGGGTCGATCAGGGCACGGGGCAGAAGCGCCCCGAGCGAATTCTGAAAATCGCGGTTTGCATTTTCCGAGAAATCGGAAAGAATGCGCGCATTTAATGTTTTTTCGTCCAGTGCGGGCTTGAAATCCAGGTGAACGACAAGGCGTGACAGCTCTTTTTCTTCAAGATCGGCGGAGGCGCTGAGAATCATCGGGCCGGAAACGCCGAAATGCGTGAACAGCATTTCCCCAAAGTCCGAATATACGGTTTTACCGTCCTGCCCGACGGTGATGCGCAGCGCCGTGTTTTTCGGCGCAAGCCCCGCCATTGCCGCACAATCCTTTTCCGCGCATTCTATGGGGATGAGGGAAGGGGCGGGAGAAATGATCGTGTGTCCTGCCTCTTCGGCAAAGCGATAGCCGTCTCCGGTGGAGCCGGTTGCGGGATAGGAAAGCCCGCCGCAGGCAAGGATCACACAGTCTGCCTGTGCCTCCCCGTGCGCTGTGAGGACTCCGCAGCAGCGCGTTTTGTCCTGCGAGAGCAGGAGCCCTGTTACCGTTCCATGCACAAGCTCTGCGCCGCATCTTGTAAGATAGCGTTTGAGCGCTCCGACGACATCAGCGGCACGGTCCGAGACGGGAAACACGCGACCGCCGCGCTCCGTTTTGAGCGGGCAGCCGAGCGATTCGAACAAATCCATGGTGCCCGATGGAGGAAAGGCATGCAGCGCGCTTTGCAAAAAGCGCGGATTGCGCCGTGTTGCCTCCAAAACCTCGGAAGCGCTGCAGTTGTTGGTGAGATTACAGCGCCCTTTGCCTGTGATCGCCAGCTTTTTCCCGACGCGGTCATTTTTTTCATACAGGCGCACGGCGGCACCGCTCTCGGCGGCGCGGCAGGCGGCAAGCATGCCCGCAGGGCCCGCGCCCACCACAATCACGCGGCGCTTTTGTTCAGTGTGCACCGTCGTCCTCTTTCTTTTCGTATACGTCGAATTGATCCCACATGCCCTCAAGTGTTGAAAACACGGAGCAAACCTCATCGGATTTCTGCCGCGTGACTGCGGCAATGAGTGCATTGATCAGAGAGAGCGGCGCAACCAGGGAATCCACAAAGGATGCCATATCGCTCTTTGCGGTTAGGGTGTAATCTGCAAATTCCGTCAAAGGGGAGGCGCTGTTATCCGTGATGGCAAGCGTGTTTGCACCGTGCGCCTGCATATATTCCATGGCGGCGACCACTCTTTTGGAATACCGCGGAAAAGAAATGCCGATAAAGAGATCTCCTTTTTTGGCGCGGAAAATCTGTTCGAACACTTCGCTGCGCGAGGTGGTCTGCAGGAGCTTGACATCCTCAAAAATCATATTGAAATAAAAATAGAGGAAGGAGGCAAGCGCCGAGGAGGAACGCACCCCCATGATATAAATGCGCTTTGCATGCACAATAGCATTCACCGTCGCTTCGAAAGCCGCCCCGTTCAGATGTTCCAGGGTATAGCGGATTTTTTCCATATCTGAAGCGAGAATCTTTTCCGGAACGCTGCCGTCCCCGATGCGGAAATCGGAAACCTCGATGCGCTGCAGGGCGGTGAGCTTGTTGCGGATCAGCTCCTGCAGAGATTTTTGCAGCTCGGGATAACCGTCAAAGCCGAGCTCATCCGCAAAGCGGACCACCGTTGATTCCGAAACGCCGACCGTTGCGCCCAGGCGCGAGGCGGTCATATAGGCAGCCTTTTCATAATGCTGCAGCATATAGGTTCCGATGAGTTTCTGTCCTTTGGAAAACCCGCTCATGCGGGCTTCGATCAGCCGCAAAACGTCTGCTTCCATTTCAGCTTCCTCACTTTTCCTTCAGTCGTTTTTGAGTGCCTGCTCGCGCGGGAGCAAATAACCGAGAGCTACGAGCGCCTCAGCCTCCAAAACAGCACCGCCGGCGGCGCCGCGCAGCGTATTATGCGAAATTCCGACAAATTTATAATCAAACAGCGTATCCTCTCTCAGGCGCCCGAGGGAGATGCCCATTCCGCCCTCAAGGTCGCGGTCAAGGCGGGTCTGCGGGCGGTCGGGTTCTTCAAAATAGGTCAAAAACTGCTTCGGCGCAGAAGGCAGCTCCATTTTTTGCGGCAGGGAGCGATAATTTTTCCAAGCCGTGAGGATCTGCTTTTTGGTCGGTTTTTCGGCAAAGCGCACAAAGGTGCAGGCAAGGTGCCCGTTTGTCACGGGGACGCGGATACACTGCGAGGTGATCAGCGGCGCTTTGGCGCATACAATGCTGCCGTTTTCGATATGCCCCCAGATTTTCAGCGGCTCCTGCTCGCTTTTTTCCTCTTCGCCGCCGATATAAGGAATCACATTGTCCTGCATCTCCGGCCATTCGCGAAAGGTCTTTCCCGCGCCGGAAATCGCCTGATAGGTAGTAACGACGACCTCGGTCGGCTTATAGTCAAGCAGCGCGGAGAGCGCGGGAACATAGCTTTGAATGGAGCAGTTCGGCTTGACGGCGATAAAGCCGTATTTTGTGCCGAGGCGTTTGCGCTGAGAGGGAATAACGGCAAAGTGATCGGCGTTGATCTCCGGAATCACCATGGGAACATCCGGCGTGCCGCGATGCGCGGAGTTGTTGGAAACAACGGGAATCTCCGCTTTGGCATAGCGCTCCTCCAGCACCTTGATCTCATCCTTTGGCATATTGACCGCGCAGAAGACAAAATCCGTTTTTTCCTGCAGGGAGGCAATATCGCCTGCATCAAGCAGGCGCATCTCTTTGGCATAGGCGGGAATTTCGCCGCCGAGCTTCCAGCGGCCGCGCACAGCCTCTTCATAGCGCATGCCCGCGCTGCGGGCGCTTGCGGCAAGCGCGCTGACTTCAAAATAGGGATGGTTTTCCAGCAGCATTACAAAACGCTGACCGACCATTCCGGTAGCGCCGACAATTCCGACGCGCAGTTTTCTATCCGGTTTCATAATTCATTTCTCCGATATTTGCAATGATTTTGTATCTCCTAATATTATAGCAAGATATATGCGGTTTGTCAAAAGATTTTGCAAGTTGTGCGGCATATAACTTGCAAAAATTTTCGATTTGAAAAACGAAAGGAAAGAATTTTTTCCGCCGCGTTGACTTTTGCGGTTCAAAATGGTACAATAAACTCTCAATGAATTCAAACAGGGGGCGATTTTGTGACGGTTGGAGCGTTTTTGCGCAAAAAGCAGATTGTGCTTTCTCCGAAGCTTTATTTTGTCGATGCCATGGGCAGTATGGCGCAGGGGCTTTTTGCCTCTCTTTTGATCGGAACGATTTTTTCAACGCTCGGCAAATTTACCGGTCTGCAGTTCTTCGCCATGATTGCCGCCTATGCCACAAAAGCGACAGGGGCGGTGATCGGCGTTGCAATCGCCTATGCGCTGAAGGCGCCGCTGCTCGTGCTGCTCAGCGCCGGGGTGGTCGGTATGGCGGGCAACGACATTGCAACCGCTTTTTTGATCGACGGCGCGGAAAAAAATCTGACCGGCGGGCCGGCAGGGGCGTTTATCGCCGTTGTGATTGCGGCGGAGCTTGGCAAGCTTGTCAGTAAAGAAACGAAAATCGACATCTTGGTCACCCCGTGCGTTACGCTTCTCAGCGGCGTCGGAATTGCGGCGCTGGTGGGGCCGGGCGTCGGTTGGGTGATGTATTGGATCGGCAGCTTCCTCAACTATGCGACCGAGATGCAGCCGGTTCTCATGGGCATTGTGATCTCCGCCGCGGTCGGCGTGATACTCACCCTGCCGATCTCCTCCGCCGCAATCTGCGCCATGATCGGCATCGGCGGAATCGCCGGCGGGGCTGCTGCCGCGGGCTGCTGTGCGCAAATGGTCGGCTTTGCGGTAATGAGCTTTCGCGAAAACCGCTTCGGCGGGCTGATTGCGCAGGGGCTCGGCACCTCCATGCTGCAAATGGGCAATATTGTGAAGAATCCGCGCATTTGGATTCCCCCGACGCTCGCCTCCATGATCACGGGTCCGCTTGCAAGTGCGGTATTCGGGCTGCGCTGCGAGGGCGTTTCCGCCGGAATGGGAACCTGCGGCCTGGTCGGTCCGCTCGGTATTCTCACGGCGACGGACCGCACGCCCATGATGTGGGTCGGGCTTTTGCTGGTTTGCTTTGTGCTTCCGGCAATTCTTTCGGAGGCGTTTGCGCTTTTGCTGCGCCGCATCGGATGGATTCGGGAAAACGATTTGAAGCTTGACCTTTCCTGAAAAAGAAAAGAGGAGACATGATGAATGTTTTTGAATTCGGGCTGCTGCGCGGGCTGCATGAAGCGCTTGGATGTCCCTTCATGGATTTCTTGATGCCTCTTGTCACAAAGCTCGGCGACCATGGGATTTTCTGCATCGCCGTTGCCGTGGCGCTGCTGTGCTTCAAAAAGACGCGCCGCGCCGGCGTGATGATGGGCATTGCGCTTTTATGCGGATTTATCTGCGGCAATTTGTTCCTCAAAAATGTGGTTGCGCGCCCGCGCCCGTATGATCTGCCGGGGGTGCAGGTCGATCTTTTGGTTGCGAGGCTGCATGATTATTCGTTTCCCTCCGGGCACACGCTTGCCTGCTTTGAAATGGCAAGCGTGTTGATGCTGACGCACCGCAAAACCCTTGGCCCGCCGGCGCTTATCATCGCCGCCGCGGTTGCGTTTTCCCGCCTTTACCTCTTTGTGCATTATCCTACCGATGTTCTCGCGGGGGCACTGCTCGGAACTTTGTTCGGTTTTCTCGGGGTGTATCTCGGGCGGAGGCTTTACATGCGCGGCGAGATGTTTTTTGCCCGACGCGCCGCGGAGCGGGATACAAAAAAATAAAGGGCGCAAACCGACAAAAAATGCACCCGCTGTCGATGCAGCGGGTGCTCTTTTTGTTTTGCGATGGGATTTGGCTCAGCCTTTCAGCTCATGCGCCAACCATACAAGGCCGGTCTCAAGCGCCTGAAACAAGCCGTTTTTTTCTCCCTGCTTTAACAGAGAGCGGTCTTTGGTGCTCAGCAGCTGAATAAGCACGCGATCCGGAATTTCGGCATCGCCGAATTTTTTGTTTGTCAGAACGATCAAAAACAAAACGGCGGGATCATGCATATCCCCGTAGCAAAAGGAGTTTTTCTCTCTCACGAGGGGTTTGCCCTGATAGGTCAGATACGTTCCGTCGAGTTTTTTCATTTCCATAGGATCATTCCTTTCCTTAAGGGATTCCGCGCCGCACGCGCGGCGGAAAAATCAGTTGGCGGTGTCCATCGAAAAATCATCCGGAACGATCACGCGGCGGATATCCGCGCCGACACCGCGCAGCTTTCCGACCAAATCGTCATAGCCGCGTTCAATATGGTAGATGTTTTCGATTTCGCTTTTTCCGTTTGCCGTCAGCGCAGCGATGACAACGGCAGCCCCTGCCCGCAGGTCCACCGCCTGAATCGGCGCGGCCGACAGCGGCTCGCCGCCTTCGACGATTGCCATTTTACCGTCAACCTTGATTTGTGCGCCCATGCGCTTGAGCTCTTCAACATAACGGAAGCGATTGTCCCAAACGCCTTCCGTCAGATAGCTTACCCCTTGTGCCAGGCAAAGCAGCACGCAAAGCTGCGGATGCACATCGGTCGGCAGACCGGGGTAGGGCTGTGTTCTTACGTCCGTGGGGCGGAGCGAGGCAGGACCCGTGACCAGGATCGAGTCGTCAAACTCCTCAATTTGCGCGCCCATTTCCTCAAGCTTTGCGGAAATGGATTCCAAGTGCTTCGGAATAACATTCCGAATGTGCAGGCGGCCCTTGGTCGCCGCAGCAGCGATCATATAGGTGCCCGCTTCGATCATATCGGGAATGATGGCATAGGTGCAGCCATACAGCCGATCGACTCCCCGAATTTTGATAACATCCGTTCCGGCGCCGCTGATGCGGGCACCGCAGGAGTTGAGAAAGTTTGCAAGATCGACGACATGCGGCTCTCTTGCGGCGTTTTCAATGACGGTGGTTCCCTTGGCACGTGTTGCAGCTATGATCACATTGATCGTTGCGCCCACGGACACCTTGTCAAAAAACAGGTGAGCAGCATGCAGCCCGTTTGGCGTTTTCGCCTCCAGATAGCCGCCGTCCACGTTGACCTGCGCGCCCAGGGCGCGGAAGCCTTTGATATGCTGGTCAATCGGTCTGACGCCGAAATCGCAGCCGCCGGGACATCCGACATTTGCGCAGCCGAAGCGCCCCAGCTCGGCGCCCATGATATAATACGAACCGCGCATTTTTCGGACAAGATCGTACGGGGAAGAACCGCCCCGCACATGACGGGTATCGATCGTGACGGTGTTTTTATCCAGCCGCTTTACAGTCGCCCCCATGCTCTGCAGGATCTCAAGGGAGTATGAAACATCTAAAATATTCGGCAGATTCTCCAGTGTGCAGACATCGTCCAGCAGCACCGTGGAGAGAATCACGGGCACTGCCGCGTTCTTCATGCCGCTGACATCAATGTCACCCATCAAGGGTCTTCCGCCTCGGATGATGTACTTTTCCATAGGATATTGTTCTCCGTTCTACCGCGCCCGTTACCGGGGCGGAGTTTAGGATTTGCACAGGCTGCGCATAGCGGGATATGCGGGCAGTTTTTGCCGCTGTGCGATGCCGTTTGTTTTTCTCTGTGCGGTGGTGCCCGCGGGGAAAAACAGAGCGGCAGAGTGGTTTGCGCCCGAAAAGCCTTGTGGTGCCAAAGCTGCAAGCATCAAACGCCAAGATACAGTATAGCATGCTTTGGGGCGGCAAGGAACCCTTTCTTCTATAAATTCACAGTTAGTTATTTAATACTTAACATTTTATTAACAAGCAAAGCGAAATTCCGTCATTTTTTGCGTGAGAAATCGGAGAATATGTTGTATTTTGGCATTCGGCGCCGCTTGAAAGCGCAAAGAAAGCGGAAAAAATACCTCATTTGTATCGTATGCAGCGCTCGGCGCCGGGGTGCAGTGTATTTTGACTTTGCTGTGGCAAAAGCGAGGTCGAATGCTTTTTGTGGGGGCAATCATTTCGCCGCGAAAATCGCAGCGGGCAACAACGCCCGGCGCAAAGCTCAGCGGTGCGTATATGGCTTCATGCGCCGCTTTTCAGATGCCGAACGGCAGGAACCCTCCGTCCACCCGCAATACCGTTCCCGTTAGAAATGAGGCGCGCACAAGGTATAAAACGGCATCCGCAACATCCTGCGGCGTGCCGAGCCTGCCCAGCGGCGTTGCGGCGGCGAGCGCCTGCTTTTCCTCGCTTGTATAGCAGTCGAGCATGGGGGTATCGATCACGCCCGGGCAAACGCATAAAACCCGAATGCCGCTCGGCGCAAGCTCAGCCGCCATTGCGCGGGAAAAGGCAATCACGGCGCCCTTGGAGGCGGAATAAACGGCTTCGCACGAAGCACCGCTTTCGCCCCAGATGGAGCCAATGTTGATGATCACGCCGGATTTTTGATGCACCATGGCGGGATAAACGGCATGCGTTGTGTGCAGAACGCCGCCGAAATTGATCTGCATCAGGTGCTGCCATTGCGCGCAGGTGCGGTCGGTGAGCAGCCCGTTTTGCGCGACGCCTGCGCAGTTGACCAAAAGATCGATTTTTTTGTGCCGCTCCAAAATCTGCCCCACGGCATTTTGCACGGACGCTTCCTCCGCAACATCCGCAAAAAGGCTTGTGCAGGCGCAGCCCTTTGCGCGCAGTGTATCACAAAGCGAGAGGGCGCGGTTTTTCCCGCTGTGATATAGAACAACGGTGAAATAGCCTGCAAGGGCAAGCGCCTCGCTCACGGCGGCGCCGATTCCGCCCGCGCCGCCGGTGACCACGGCGACGGGCAAGCTTTGTTTTTTTGTATTTTCCATAACATCTCCCAAGGGACGGGAATCTATTTCCCGAAAAATTTTCGTTTTTTGTATAAAGCGGCGGCAAATGCGGCAACAGTGTAATCGGAATTGCTTTGCCGAAAATTGATTTGCCGAAGAGGGAAAAACGATGCAACAAAACAACCAAGCCGTCAAAAACAAAAATCGGGCTGCGCGGCGCCTTGCGGCTCTTTGCGCGGGCGCGCTCGGCGCGCTTTTGCTTTGCTCGGTGCTGCCCGTATGCGGGGAGCAGAACGTGTACGGAGAGGTGGTGCGCCTGCATGTGCTGGCAGCCACGGACAGCGCCGCGGATCAGGCGCTGAAATATGAGGTGCGCGATTTTATTCTGCAGCATTGCCGACAGAGCCTTTGGAAAGAGGCTGCCGATGCGGCAAAGGCAGTCGCGGCGCTGCGGCAGTGCTGTGGGGAGATCGAAGCGGCAGTCAATGCCTATCTTGCGCGCCGCGGCGCTGGATACGGCTGCACGGTCGATGTGAAAGAACAGTATTTTTCACGCCGCTGGTACGGCACCATGTGCTTCCCCGCCGGGGAGTATGAAGCGCTTGTGATAACGCTTGGCACGGGGCAGGGGAAAAACTGGTGGTGCGTGCTGTATCCGCCGCTGTGCCTGCGTGCCGCAGGGGGAACGGGCGGCGAAAAGGATGAGGGAATCCGTGTCTCTGCGCAGAATCGCCGCGCGCTGGAAGAGGCAGGGGTGAGCAAAAGCGCAGCGGATATGCTCAGCGACGGCACGCGGCCGCGAATCCGGCTGAAGCTGCGCCTGGTCGAGATCATCGAGGCGCTGTTTGGGGGAGTATGAGGCTTAGTTTTTCAGAGAGTGAATTGGGGCGGGGATACGGCCGCCGCGCCCGATAAAGCGGGCGGGCGAAACGGTTTTCACCGGCATGATCGGCGCATGGCCGAGCAGCCCGCCGAAATTTACATCTTCACCGGCATGTTTGCCGCAAACGGGAATGAGACGGACGGCGGTGGTTTTGGTATTGGCAACGCCGATGGAAATCTCATCTGCGATGATGCCGCAGATTACATCGGCGGGGGTATCTCCCGGTATGGCAATCATATCGAGGCCCACGGAGCAGACGGCGGTCATTGCTTCCAGTTTTTCCAGTGTCAAAATGCCGCGCTGCGCCGCCTCGATCATGCCTGCATCCTCCGAGACGGGGATAAACGCACCAGATAGCCCGCCGACCTGGGAGGATGCCATAACGCCGCCTTTTTTTACGGCGTCGTTGAGCAGGGCAAGCGCCGCCGTTGTGCCGGGTCCGCCGCAGCATGCAATGCCCATTTCCTCCAAAATTCTTGCAACGGAATCGCCGATCGCAGGGGTGGGTGCAAGGGAAAGGTCCACAATGCCGAACGGAACCCCCAGGCGCTTTGCCGCCTCCGAGGCGACGAGCTGTCCGACCCGCGTGATTTTGAAAGCGGTGCGCTTGACGACCTCCGCCAGCGCGCAAAGATCGCAGTCTCCCGCGCGGGCAATCGCACTCTGCACAACGCCGGGGCCGGAAACGCCGACATTGATCACGCAATCGCCCTCGCCGCAGCCGTGAAAAGCGCCCGCCATGAAGGGGTTGTCCTCCGGCGCGTTTGCAAATACCACGAGCTTTGCACAGCCGATGGAATCGCGCGCGGCGCTGCGGAGGGCGGTTTCTTTGATCACCTCGCCCATTTTTGCAATGGCATCCATGTTGATGCCTGCCTTTGTGGAAGCGACATTGACGGAGGAGCAGACAAGCTCCGTTTCGCACAGCGCCTGCGGAATCGCATCAATCAGCGCCCGATCGGCAGGGGTTGTGCCTTTTTGCACAAGCGCGCCGAAGCCGCCGATGAAATTCACGCCGAGCGTTTTTGCGGCGCGGTCCAGCGTTTTGGCGAGTAAAACATATCCGTCCGAATCGCTTTTTCCGCCGATGAGGGAAAGCGGCGTGACGGAAATGCGCTTGTTGATGATCGGAATGCCGTATATTTTTTCAAGCTCTTCCCCGGTTTTGACCAGGTGCTCCGCTTTTTTTGTGATCTTGTCATAAATATTCTCTGCCAGGCGCCCGGTATTGTCGCTGACGCAGTCAAACAGGGAAATGCCCATGGTGACGGTGCGGATATCGAGATTTTCCTGGCGGATCATATTGACGGTTTCCAGAATGTCGTTGATATTCAGCATGGCGGCTCCTTAAATGCGGTGCATGGAATCGAAAATATCCTCATGCATGGTGTGGATGATAAACCCGTTTTCTTCTCCCAGGCGGTTCATCTGCTCCACAAAGACGGGGAAGGGAACGGTGAGCGCGTCGATCTGCACGATCATGATCATTGCAAAATAATCCTGCAGCACGCTTTGCGAAATATCGCTGATATTGGCGTTGTACTGCGCGCATTTTGCGCTGACCTTGGCGATGATGCCGACGATATCGCGGCCGGTTACGGTAATGACAGCTTTCATTTGTTTACTTCCTTTCGGATCCGGGGATTTTAACATATTTTTAATAGTGTAGCTCAAAACTGTGTCGAATGCAAGAAAAAACGGTGCGAAATTGTAAAAAAATATGAAACAGAGCGTGTTTTGCCTTGAAAAGACGCCGCCCTTGTGCTATGATAATCAGGAAATACCTCCGGAAACACCGAGGCACCGGAGCCAAAAAAAGGGGTTGAACTGTATGGACAATATGGAACTGTCCTATCGGATTGAAAAAGCGGTTGAGGGAAATTATAAAACGCAGCGAATTTTGATGCGCTGCCTGATTGTATTTCTGTGCCTTTTGCCGTTTGCGCTGTTTATCTTTTTCTCCAAGCTTTCCTGGGTCATCTTTTTGATCGTCCCGGTCTGGATCGGTCTGATGCTCAAAGGTGTCGGCCCGCTGCTGTTTTCCTTTGTGCAGATTCAATATCAGTATACCATCAAGGATATGGGAACCTTCACCTTCTACATCATCCGCGGCTCTCATAAGCCGAAGCTGATCTTCCAAAGCAAGATCAAGGATTGGAAGAAGATCGCCCCCTTTGCACCCGAGGTGCGCGAGGCGGTGCTGAAAACCCCTGTTGTGTATGATGCGCTTCCCTCCCAAACGACCTTTAAGGAGGATGCATATTATGCGTTGTTCACCGATGAAAACGGTCAGGAATGCGCCGTGCTGTTTGAGGCGCCCGAAAAGACCGTCAAGGCATGCAAGTTTTATAACAGTCAGAACACGGTAACCGCCGGCTGAGCCTGTTTTGCCCGCCCCGAAGAGCGCCGGCCTGCCCGTCTCTTCGGGGTGTTCATATTTTCTCTCCCCTGCGGCATAGAAGTAGTTGAAAGGGGAGAAGAAAATGATGGCAAGAGCAAGAGTATGGTGCTGCGCGGCTGCGGCTGCGCTTTTTTTGGTATCCTGCGGGCGGGCGGAGAAAAAAACACAGGCGTTTGCGGCGCTGTTTTCCGAGCCGTTTTCCCTGCAGGGCACGCTGAATTATGAAGAAAATGTGCTGGCGGTTTCCGTTTTGCACGGAGCGGAGAAAACGGTTTTGACGCTGACGGACGGTGCGCTTGCAGGCTGCGGCTTTGCCCTTGAAAAGAGGGACGACGGCACGGAGCAGCTCAAGGCGTTCTGCGAGGATGTGCAAATGCCGTTTGCGGCGCGGGACGGCATTTTGCAGCTGTTTGCGGCGCTGGCACCGACAGCGGAGGAGCTGCTGCCGCGCGCCGACGGCTTCGAAAGCACCGGCGGCGTGCGCTATACCGTGCAAAAGGACGGAACGCCGCGCGCCGTGCAATGCGCGGAGCTGACATTGCGGATTGAGGCATTTGAGCAAGCCGCGCCGGAGGAACCGGAGGCGGCAGCAAAGGAGACGGAATATGACGGAGTATGAAAAAAACTTCACCCCGCGCACCTGTGCAATCATTCATGAACGGGCGCTTTGCGAAAATTTCGCTTTGCTGCAAAAGCAGGCAGAGGGCGCGCGCGTTTGCTGCGTGGTGAAGGCGGACGCCTACGGCCACGGGACCGAGCGGGTTGTACGGGCGCTGCGGCGCGCAGGGGCGGATTATTTTGCCGTTTCCTGTGTGGAGGAAGCGGCGGCGGTGCGCGCGGCGCTGGACGGCGCGCGGGAAATCCCGATTCTGATTCTCGGCTATACGCGCCCCTGCCATATTCCCTATCTTGTGCGGGAAAACATCACGCAGGCGCTGCTCGGGAAAGAATATGCCGAGGCGGTTTTGCCCATGGTGCCCCGCGGCGAGCGGCTGCGGGTGCATATTGCCGTTGATACGGGGATGAACCGCATCGGATATGCGCCCGATGAAACCGAGGCGATGCAAAGCCTGTTTGAAAGAGAGCAGCTTTCCGTAGACGGTATTTTTTCGCATTTTTATGCTTCGGACGAGCCGAAGAGCGCGGCGACCATGCAGCAATATCGATTGTTTTGCGCCTGCGTGCAGGCGGTGCAAAACGCAGTGGGGCGAAAGCTGCTTGTTCACATTGCAAACAGCGCCGCCATTTCCAATTTTCCCGCCATGCATTGCGACATGGTGCGCGCGGGCATTTCCCTGTACGGCATTAAGCCCTCCGCCCTGACCGCCGTGGACGGCTTGCAGCCCGTGATGACGCTGATGACGATGCTTTCCCATATTCATACGGCAAAGGCGGGCGAGGTCGTCGGCTACGGTGCGGGATATACCGTTCCGCATGCAATGCGCATCGGCACGCTGCCCATCGGCTATGCAGACGGCTATCTGCGCGCATATGCGGGCGGGCATGTATTGATCCGCGGCAAAGCGGCGCCGCTGCTGGGGCGCATTTGCATGGATCAATGCATGGTCGATCTCAGCGAAATTCCGGATGCCGCGGTGGGAGACGCCGTGGAGCTGTTCGGGCAGGGTGCTCTTACGGCGGATACGCTTGCCGCGCGCGCGGGGACGATTCCCTATGAGGTGTTGTGCCTGCTTTCCAAGCGCGTCGTACGCCTGAGCGAGGAGGAAGCGCACGCCATCGCGCAGGAACGGTAACGGTTTCGTTTTGTTTTTAAAAACATTGACAATGAAAGAAAAATACGGTATACTGTACACAGATAAGCTGAACCGCTGAAAACCAAAAGCGAAAGATGCATTGCTGTGTGCATTTTCCGAGAAGATTGATTCGTTTGCGGCACAAAGCAAGGCATTGTTCTTGCTTTGTGCTTTTTTGTTTGTGTCGGAAGTTTGGCTTCAATTTTTAAGGATTTTTGCAGCTTTGTTCGTCTAAATGTTTTGATTGCATAACGAAAGAGGCGATACCAATGAACAATTTGACCTGTACTTAACTTAATTTTGTTTTCTTTGGTGTCTGTTTTACCACTTGCAGCGTCCGGAAAGGCGTATATTTTTACAATAAACTGGACCGGAACCGGGGCAATTGACACGACGGCTGCCGGAAGCGAGGAAGTTCTTAGACATTTGTGGAATATGGGATATGATGCAGGAATGTATTTGAATAACAGTGCTTCTGCGGGCTATTCCGTCATGCCGAATTCTAAAATTTGGGTTATTTCATCGCATGGGGAACAGGGTGTTCTTCATATGGGAGGAAGCTTCGGGGCTTCAGAGCTATATGCTGATTCAACAGCCGGCGGTACAAATCGCTCGCTTTCAAATTTAGCGACATCATCACTTTCCGGTGTAAGATTGGTTATGTTCTCAGCTTGCTACAGCGGAGTTACATCCGGCGAGTATGGAAATTTGGTTAGCATGGTTCGTAACAAAGGTGCGCAGTGTGTTGTAGGCTGGAACGATGCACTTCGAAATTCAACATCAAATGAATGGATTCGCTTGTTTTTTGAAGAAGCAAACCAGGCACATGAACCGATTTGGGAATGCTTTAATCATGCAGATTATTGGTCAAGCTATTTCGGTCCATCATATGCCGTGGAAGAATTAAAAAACAGGCATGAGCAAGGAAATATTGCGTTATATCTGTATCAGTAACAAATGAATGAAAAGAATGAATATTGGAGGAAAACAATGAAAAAGGTGATTTTGATTTGCGGCATGGCACTTTTGCTGTGCGCGGTGATTGCAGCCCCGTTTGCCGTGCGCGCGGGGGTGCAAAAGCAAACGGACCCGCGGGCAAATGGCGACGGAATTTTGCGGCGGCAGGAGGTGCAAAAAACCGTTTCGGTTCCGCTTGCAGCAGGGCAAAGCGCTATGGCACAGTATGACAAGACCCGCCTGGTCAGCGGCGGATATGCCGATATCTATCGGGATGAAAACGGGAACGACTATATTTTCAGGGGCGGGAATTTGTGTGGATTTTATAACAACGGAATTACTTTGCCGGCAAGCGGCTGCACCCCAATCGGCATTGCGGCGGCTGAAGCCGTTGCGCGTGAACAGCTGGCGCTTTTTTTGAAGGACGCAGATGCTTATGCGGTAAAACGGGTCTTCGAAAAGGAGAGTTACGGACAATACTATATCACCTTTGCGAAAAAGGTCGGCAATCTCTTCCTTGCAGACGGCGCAGAGGTTTGGGTGATGTATGACGGAGCGGTAAAAAGCATTTATCTTGCGCCGGGGCAGAGCGAGCCTGAGACAGACGTTGAGATGCTCTCCGAAATCACCGAACAGGATTTGAGCAGCTATGCGCAGACGGCGATGGAACTGCTCTATCCTGATGCGGACGGGATCTTTAAAATGCAGGGATATGAGCTGCGCGGAGACGGCACGGTTTGGATCACGGGTGATTATATGGGGAGAACGGAGTGTGTGCAGTATGAGGTCGGTCAGTAAGAAGCACTGTCGGAGCATTGCGCTCCTGCTTGCCGCGGTTTTTCTGTCGGCGGCGGGGCTTTTCTCCTGCGCAGACACAAAAACGAAGAGCGACGCCGATGCCCGCTTTCCCCTGCAGCCGGACAGCATTGTGATCGGCAGCGGAGGCAGGGAAATCACCGTCACCGCCGAAGATAAGGCATATGAAGAAATCGTTGCAAGGGTGCAGAAGCTTGTGGAAAAAAGCACGGCAGAGTATGCGTTTGACACCTATAAAATGTCGGCATATGACGCGGCGACACAGCAGCCCCTGGCACAGCTTGTCCGGCAGAGGGAAACCTTTGTGGAGTATTGGTATCAGACGGAAACGGAGCAGCTTCTCCCTGCCGGAAAAGAGGGCGGAGCGGGAGAGGGCGAGCGCATTTCGGTGCGCATGGTGCAGTTTCCGCTCACGGGGGAATATCATAGAATGTTTTTCGTCGGATATGGGGAAGATGAGCTTTCCTATCTGCCGCCCTTTGGCGATGTGACCGATGATCTATCCCTGATTCGCTATGTGCAGGATTTAGTTGCAAAGGCGCAATGATAATTGCGGGGGCCGCGGGTGCGGCTCCCGTTTTTTAGGCTTACGGCGCAAGGCTCTGCAGCGCCGTGAGCGGCAGACGCAGCACGTTTTCGCACATGCCGCGCTGCGCCATGAGATATTTTACCGGCGCGGGGCTGGTTTGGGAGAACAGCAGCCTGATCAGCGGTATGGCGTCCTTTTGCAGCTGCGCCGCCGCTGCGGTATCCCGCTTGAAAAATGCGCGGCAAAGCGCTGCGACAAGGCGGGGCTCAAGGTTTGACAGCACGGAAAACACCCCTGCCCCGCCCAGGGAAAGAAACGGCACGCAAAGATCATCGCATCCGCAATAGATATCGAGTAGATCCGAGCAGCGTGAAAACAGCTCTGCGGCATAGCCCATATCGCCGCTTGCCTCCTTGATGCCGACAATGCGCGGGTGCTGCGCAATCTTTGCGATCTGCTCGGTTTGCATGCGCACCCCCGTGCGCGCGGGCACCTGATATAAAATAACCGGCACGGTCGCGGCATCTGCAACGGCATAAAAATGCGCCGATATGCCCTCCGTTGTTCCTTTGTTATAATACGGCGTGATGTGCAGCAGGGCGTCTGCCCCCGCATTTTGCGCCGCCTTTGTTTTTTCAATTGCCGCCGCGGTGCTGTTGCTGCCTGCCCCTGCAATCACGGGGACGCGCCCGTTTGCCGTTTTCACGGCGCCTTCGATGCAGCGCCGCTGTTCCGCATCCGTGAGCGTTGTGCTCTCGCCCGTCGTTCCGGCGACAAGCAGCGCCGCGCTTCCTGCCGCAATCTGCGCCTCGCACAGCGCGCAGAAAGCGCCGAGGTCCAAAGCGCCGCTTTGCGAAAACGGCGTAATCAGGGCGCAGCATGCCCCCTTGAATGTCGGCTGCGTGTTCTTCATGGCTCCCATCCTCCCTCTTTATTAACAGAATATGCGGCAGCGGCGCGGGAGGTTTTCGGAAAAATTCACGGCTTGCCCCTTTTCTTTTTCGGCGCTTTGTGGTATACTGCAAGATGAATGACCGGGCGCATGGGCGCACGAAAAAGCAAAGGACGGCACAAAAATGGCTGAAACGGGATATTCCACAAGCGATTACGATTACGAGCTTCCGCCCGGGCTCATCGCGCAGACACCCACGCCCGTGCGGGATGCCTCGCGCCTTTTGGTGCTGAACCGAAAGGACGGCTCGGTGGAGCATCGTATTTTTCATGATATCATTGCGTATCTGAATCCCGGCGATACCCTTGTGATCAACGATTCCAAGGTGATTCCCGCGCGCCTTTACGGAGAGCGCATCGGGAAGACGACGCGCACCCCCGCCGAGGTGGTTTTGCTGCGGCAAAGGGAGAGCGATGTGTGGGAGGCGATTGTGCGGCCGGGGAAGCGGCTGCGCCGGGGCGACCGCATGGCGCTTGCCGAAGAGGGCGTTTTCGTGCAGATCGAAGCGGTGCTTGAGGACGGAAACCGCCTGGTGCGTTTTTTGTATGATAAAAACGAATATCCGACGATTTATGCCCTTTTGGATAAGCTCGGCAATATGCCCCTGCCCCCTTATATTCATGAAAAGCTGGCGGACAAAAACCGCTATCAGACCGTATATGCAAAGGAAGAAGGCTCGGCGGCGGCGCCCACGGCGGGGCTGCATTTTACCCCGGAGCTGCTTGAGCGCATCCGCGAAAAGGGAATTGATATTGTTCCCGTGATGCTGCATGTGGGGCTCGGGACTTTCCGCCCTGTCAAGGAGGACGATGTGCGGCGGCACAAAATGCATTCCGAATTTATCACCGTGACCGAGGAGGCGGCGCAGCGCATCAACGCAACGCGTGCGCGCGGCGGCAGGATTATCGCCGTCGGCACCACCTCCGTGCGCACTCTGGAAAGCGCGGCGGACGAAGCGGGCATTGTGCACCCCATTGCCGCCGACACCTCCATCTTTATTTACCCCGGCTATCATTTTCGCGCGGTGGATGCCATGATCACCAATTTTCATCTGCCGAAGAGCACGCTTTTGATGCTCATTTCCGCCTTTGCCGACCGCAAGACCGTTCTGCGTACCTATGAAGAGGCGGTGCGGCAGGAATATCGCTTCTTTTCCTTCGGCGATGCAATGTTCATTCAATAAAAACGCAGAAAATGCGCGATGCCGCGCCCGTCTTTGCGCCGGGGGGACATCTTTCCGAAAGGATGTGAAACGGATGCTGCAAAAGCTTGTTGCCGTTGTCGGCCCGACCGCGACGGGGAAAACCGCGCTTTCCGTCCGCCTTGCCAAGCGCTTTTGCGCAGAGGTGGTTTCCTTTGATTCCATGCAGATCTATCGCGGCCTTTCCATTGCAAGCGCAAAGCCGACCGAGGAGGAAATGGGCGGCGTGCCGCACCATATGTTTGACATCTGCGATACAGACGAGCCGTTTTCCGTCGCCGACTATGTTTCCATGGCGCAAAGAGAGGTGCAGGATATCTCGGCGCGCGGCGCTTTGCCGATTCTTTGCGGCGGCACGGGGCTGTATCTTGATTCGTTTTTGCGCGGAGAAGAAGCGCTGAAAAACACGGGGGGAGATCCGCAGCTGCGCGCGGCGCTGACCGAAGAATTTGAAAAAAACGGGATTGCGCCGCTGTATGAGCGCCTGCGGCGGCAGGACCCGCAGGCTGCCGAAAAAATTCATCCGAACAATACGCGCCGTGTGATTCGCGCGCTTGAAATCTGCGAGAGCACAGGGATGAAAAAAAGCGAATGGGACGCCCGCTCCCGCGCCGCAGGGCAGAGATATGCGGTCTGCAAAATCGGTATTGCCTATCATGATCGCACGCTGCTGTGGCAGCGAATTGAGCAAAGGGTGGATGCAATGTTCCGTGCGGGGCTTTGGCAGGAGATTTTGACGCTGTATGAAAGCGGGCGCCTGCCCAAGGACGCAACGGCGGCGCAGGCAATCGGCTGCAAGGAAATCATTCGCTGCATCGGGCGGGGAGAACCGCCGGAAAAGGCGCGGCAGGATATCATCATTGCAACGCGGCAGTATGCCAAGCGGCAAATGACCTGGTTTCGGCGCGACGGGGCGACGCATTGGCTCTATGCCGATGCATTTCCGTGCACGCAGGCGCTGTGGGAAGCGGCGGAGGAAATCGTATCCGCATTTTTGAAGGAGGACGGCAATGGAAAATAAAAAGCTTTGGAATGCCCTGAAATATTTTTTACTGACCTTGCTTTGCATCGGCCTTGTCTCCTATATCATTTATCATCTTGTGCTCAGCCTTGACGATTCCGTGCAGACCGTGCCGACCACGCTTGTCACGGCGGAGGAAACGGTTTCCCAGGAGGGCTATATTTTCCGCACGGAGCAGATTGTTTACGCAACGCCCGGCAGCTTTTCCTATCGCATCGATGACGGCAAACGCGCGGCAAAGGGCGTGGCGCTGCTCGATGTGTACGATTCCGATACCTCTGCCGCGGCGCAGACGGAGTTAAAGATGCTTGACCGCAGGATCACGCGCCTGAAAAACAGCAATCTGCAGCAGGGCATGCAGTATTCCGACACAACCATCATCGACAATGAAATCAGCGATCTTTATTATACGATTTTGCAGAAGGTGCGCAACGGGGAGATGGATTTTGCCGTACAGAAAACGGCGGATTTTGTTTCTTCGCTGAATCGCCGCCGCATTATCACCGGGAAAATCGGAGATTATAATGAGCAGATCGCGGCGCTGGAGGCGCAGCGCGATGAGTTGGTGCGGCAAACGGGCGATGTGAAGGAAACGGTATATGCCAAGGAATCCGGCTATTTCTTCTCGGATATCGATGGCTTTGAAAATATGTTTACCACGGCAAAGGTAAGCTGGATGACGCCGGAGGAATACGACGCATTGATTCATGCGGAGGCGGATTATTCCGTTTCGCAGGGGGAGGATGGCACCGTCGCCGCCGGAAAGCTTGTCACCGATTTTCAATGGTATCTTACGGCGCAGGTGAGCCTTGATCAGCTCCGCTATTACAACGAAGCGCAGACCTATACGGTAATTTTCCCGTATAACTCGGATAAGCGCATCTCCATGCGGCTTGAAAAAATTCTGCAGTCAACCGATAATGATTCCATTGTTTTGCTGCTTGCAACACGCACAAACCCGGAGGGGTTCAACTATCTGCGGCGGCAGACCATTCAGATCGTGCGCGAGGAGACCTCCGGGTATCGCGTGCCCATTTCCGCCGTGCGCATGCAGGACGGCGTGCAGGGCGTTTATGTGTTGAGGGGATATGAGGTGGTTTTCAAAGAAATAGAAACGATTTTGGAAACCGACGGATATTTTATTGTCAAGGAAAACGACGGCACACCGGAAAGCCGCGGCAAGCTTGCATTAAACGATCAGATCATTATTTCGGGCAAGAATCTCTATGTCGGCAAAATCGTTTCCTGAGGAGGAAAAACAAATGGAGAGCATTTCCGAGCGCATTGCGTTTTATCGCGAGCGCATTGAAACGCTGCGCGCGCAGCACCATATAGAAAAGCCGGTTGAGCTGATGGCGGTAACGAAATTCGTCACGCCGGAGCGCATCAATGAAGCAATTGAGCAGGGCGGCATCCGCCTCATCGGAGAAAACCGCCCGCAGGAGCTTGTGCGGAAATATGACGCGCTGCATCTTGACGGGGTGCGGGTGCATCAGATCGGCACGCTGCAAAAAAACAAGGTCAAATATGTGCTGGGGCGTGTTTGCATGATCGAATCGCTGGATTCCGTCGCTCTGGCAGCCGAGATCGACCGCCTGGCAAAAAACAGGGGGCTTTCGCCCATAGAATGCCTGCTGGAGGTCAACATCGGGCAGGAGGAGAATAAAGGCGGCATTTTGCCGCAGGAGCTTTTTTCGGTTTACGAGCAAATTGCAGCGTTTTCACATATAAGCGTGCG
The DNA here is from genome assembly GCA_900549725.1 of uncultured Eubacteriales bacterium. Classification (GTDB taxonomy): domain Bacteria; phylum Bacillota; class Clostridia; order Oscillospirales; family CAG-272; genus UMGS1225. Next base: position 31,463 of record URPL01000007.1, read on the forward strand.
CGGGCTGATGACCATTGCCCCCTTTACTGCCGACCGTGCGCAGCGCACTGCCTATTTTTCGCAAACGGAAAAGCTTTATGAGCGGCTCTGTAAGGACTATCTTCCGCCGAGAACGCAGCCGCTGCTCTCCATGGGCATGACGGAGTCCTTTGAGGAGGCGATCCTGTGCGGGGCGGATCTTGTACGCATCGGGACCGGAATTTTTGGGGCAAGAACCACGGCAAATCCGTAATTGTGAACAAAATGTAAAATTCGGGCTTTCTTGCCGAAATATGATGGCAAACGGAAAAACATATGATATAATGGACGAAGATGTACTATTGTGCTGTTTTTCACGATTTTCAAATACAACACAGGATCGGGAGGAAGAAAAAATGGGCTTGGTTGATAAGTTCAAGAGCTTTGTCGGCGCGGACGACACATATGAAGATGAAATGATGGACGGCGATCTGTTTGAGGATGAAGATCCCTCTTACGGCGCCCAGCAGCAAACCGCGGCAGAGGAGCCGGCAAGACGCCAGAGTGCGCAGCCCTCTTCCGCCGGATATCAGTCTTCCGCTTCCATGGGCATGAGCTCTGCAATTGAGCTGCGCGTCATGAAGCCGACGGATTATGCCAGCGTGACGCAGATTGCGGATAATTTACTGGCAAGACGCACCGTTGTGCTCAATCTGGAGGCGACCAATAAGGACACCGCGCGCCGCCTGATCGATTTTCTCAGCGGCGTTGCATACTCCATTCAGGGGCAGTTAAAGCGCGTTGCAAACAACACATTCGTGATCACTCCGAATAATGTGGATGTTTCCGGCGAACAATTGAGAAGCGAGAAGAAGGAAGAGCCAAAGCCCGAGCCGCAGCCCGCTGCCGCTCCGGCGGACGATTTGTATTCGAATCTGTAATGCTCGCCCGCTTTTGCGGGGGGAAATATGGACCGAAGGAGCGCTTGATACCATTTGGAGACTTTTTTCTATTTGCTTGCAAGGCTGTTTTATTACTTAATCGGCGCGGTTGAGATTTGTCTTTTGATTCGTGCGGTGCTTTCGTGGTTTCCGGGTGAATTTGAGGGCGCATTTATTGACTTTCTGTATACCGTGACGGAGACCGTGGTGGCGCCGATGCGCTTTTTGCTGGAGCGGTTTGAAACGGTGCGGCAAAGCCCGATCGATCTCTCCTTTTTTGCGACCGTGTTGGTCCTTTCCTTTGTGCAAATCGGCTTGCAGGCGGTGATATGATGCAGATGAACAATGTCGCTTTCGGCGCGGGAGAGGAAGAGCGTTATCTTCTTTCCCGCGTGGACGACGGCTTGGAGCGCGCACGGCGCGGCACGCTTTTTATCAGCGATTTTCTGAACGGGCGCGAGCAGGCGCTGATTTCTGCGCGGCTTTGCGCGCTCGGTCTGCATGCGGAAAAAGAATATCTGTTTTTCGGCGGATATCCCTATGCCGAGAGACAGGTATTGTTTTTGTTTCCGGAGTATTTTGCAGTATATGAAGATGCGGCACGGCAAAGCGCATATCTTTTCGAGGCGGCACGGGAAAGCGGTGCCGTCAGGGCGCTTTCAATACAGGGCAGCGGTTATCGGGAACTGTCGCACCGCGACTATTTGGGCAGCTTGACATCGCTCGGCATTGAGCGGTTTGTGATAGGCGATATTGTCCCATGTGACCCGTATAGTGCCGTTGCCTTTTTTTGTGAAAAAATCGCGGGGTTTGTGCAAAACGAGCTGCGCCGCATCGGCAGAGATGCGGTGAGCGTGAGAGATGTAACGGATGCGGTGCAGCGCGGGCAGCTGCTTGCGGCGGATCCGCATCGGTACGAAGAGCTTACATTTACCGTGGCAAGCCCCAGGCTTGACGGGTTGATTGCGGGGATGCTGGGGCTTTCCCGCGAGGTGGCGCAGCAGCTCATCCGCAGGGGTCTGGTCGAGATCGACCATGAAACGGTCGAAAAATGCGATGCAATGCCAAAGCCCCCCTGCCTGCTTGGTGTGCGGGGATACGGGCGATATCGCTTTTCGCAGATCGGCACGCAGAGCCGCCGCGGCCGATGGCGCATCACGGCGCAAAAATATCTTTGATGCAGATTTGAGCTATGCTCCAAGAAAGGAAGGCACACAATGATTCCTCCGCATGAGATCAACAACAAAGAATTTTCCAGAGTCGTTCGCGGCTATTCCATTCCGGAGGTGGACGAATATATCGCTTACCTGCGCGAGCAATATACGGAGCTGTATCGTGAAAACGATGCTTTGCAGCGCCGCCTTTCCCAAGCGGAGGCGGAGCTTGGCGAACTGAAAGCGGAAGAATCCGATATCCGAGCCGCGCTGATTACGGCGCAGAAGGCAGGCAAGAAGATCATTACCGATGCCAATGCACGCGCCGGCCGCATTACTATGCAGACGCGAATCGATTGCGAAAAAATATTGGAGGATTTCCGCCGCGAAAGCGCTCAGGAGCGCGAAACGCTTTCCGTGCTCAAGGGGCAGGTTGCAAATCTGAAGCAGCGGCTGTTTGAAATGTATTCCTCGCATATTTCCATGATTGAGCAGATTACGCCCAATATCAATGAAGATATTGCAAAAATGTCCGCCATTACGGATGATGAATATGCGGCTTCCCTGGCGGCTGAAATTCGCGGGAAGAGCGGAGTGGACGAAATTGTACCGACCTCGGTCGGTGCGGATGAAACCGTGAGCGACGAAGAGCTGGCGGCGCTTGCGCGCGTGTTCGGCGATTTGTCTGCAAAGGCTCCGGAGGCGCTTTTTGCCAAGCAGGACGGGAATGCCGACGGAAGCGAAGCCGAAGAGGCGGACAAAGCCGCGGCGGCGCAAACCGTGGTAGAAACGGAAATTGAGCCGGAAATCGAACCGACTGCCGATGCGGAGCCCTTGACAACGACTGCCGAGCCTCAGATTCCGCTTGCGGTGGATGAGGCGGAGGAATTGCTTTCGCTGCTGCGCCGCAAGGCAGAGGAAAAGCAGGCGGCGGAACAGGCGGCGCAGCAAGACGCGCAGGAAGATATCCAGGGCGAAATGCCGACAGCAGAGCCGGGGGAGGCTGCCGCGCCGGACGAAGAAACGGCATCGGCCGGTGCCGCCGATGCACAGACGGAGGCGCCGATCGAAGCAGCGCCGGAACAGACGCTTTCCCTTCAGGCGGAGGATGCCTTTGCGGCACAGCCGGAGCAAGCCGATGCGCCGCAGAAAAAAGAAGAGGCGGCGCAGCAGGAAACGACCGTGCAAGCCGCACAGATACAGCAGCATACGGAAACCGCCGCCGCACCGGAAAACGATGCAGAAAAGGAAGAGAACGAAGAAAACGAGGATATTTTCGATACGCTGCGGCGGCTGAATGAAGTATTCGGCGCGGAAGAGACGGAGGATGATGCCTCGGCACGGGAATTTTTCGATTCTTTGTCTTCTCCTGCGCAAAAGAAGGAAGAGGACGACCCGACCGAGCTGAGCATTGAGGAGCAGCTGCGCCGCGCCTATCCGAATCACGAAAACGAATAAACCGATTGTAGGTATCACTGGATTCTGAAAGAAACTGTTCATCGGGAAAGCACGAAAGGATTTTGAGAACCATGCCAAAGGATTATACAAAGACGCTGAATCTGCCGAACACCTCGTTTGCCATGCGTGCAAATTTGCCGCTTAGAGAGGGCGAGATGCTTGCGCATTTCGATGAAATCGATCTGTATCATAAAATGCTGCGGAAAAACGAGGGGAAGAAGCCCTTCGTTTTGCACGACGGCCCTCCGTTTTCCAACGGCAATATTCATATGGGCACCGCGATGAATAAAATCTTAAAGGATTTTATCGTCAAATATCATGCAATGACGGGATATTATACCCCGTATGTTCCCGGTTGGGACAACCACGGCATGCCTATCGAAAGCGCGATCATCAAGAAAAACAAGCTCGACCGCAAAAAAATGACCGTGCCGGAATTTCGCCGTGCCTGTGAAAGCTTTGCCGCCGATTTTGTTTCGATTCAGTGCGAGCAGTTCCGCCGTCTCGGCGTTACGGGGGATTGGGAGAACCCGTATCTGACAATGAAGCCGGAGTTTGAGGCAAGAGAGCTGCGCGTATTCGGCAAAATGTATGAAAAGGGCTATATTTATAAAGGGCTCAAACCTGTTTACTGGTGCCCGCATGACGAAACCGCGCTGGCGGAGGCAGAGATCGATTATAAGGATGTGCCATGCACCTCGATCTATGTCAAATTCCGCACGGTGGATGATAAGGGGCTGTTCCGCCCGCTGTGCGGCGATTTGCCCGTTTATTTCATTATCTGGACCACAACGACATGGACACTGCCCGGCAACCTTGCCATTGCGCTGCACCCGGCGGAGGAATATGCGCTCATCCGCGCGGGAGAGTGCTGTTATGTAACGGCTGCGGCGCTTGCCGAAAAGACCATGAAGGCCGGCGGCATTGAGCAATACGAGATTCTCGGCACATTCCGCGGCAAGGAGCTTGAATTTGCAAAGGCGCGCCACCCGTTCCTTGAGCGCGACAGCGTAATCGTCAATGCCGACTATGTTACCATGGACAGCGGTACCGGCTGCGTGCATACGGCGCCCGGCTTCGGTGCGGACGACTATATCACGTGCCGCCGCTACAATATGGATATCATCGTTCCCGTGGACGACCGCGGATATCAGACCGAAGAGGCAGGGAAATATGCGGGGCTGTATTATGAAAAGTCCAATGAGGTGATCCTTGCGGATATGAAGGAGAGCGGTGCGCTGTTTGCGAGCGAAGAATTCGTGCACTCGTATCCGCATTGCTGGAGATGCAAGCATCCGATCATCTTCCGCGCAACGCCGCAATGGTTCTGCTCCGTCGCCGCATTCCGCGATGAAGCGATCAAGGCATGCGCCGATGTGGAATGGATTCCAGCCTGGGGCGGAGAGCGTATGGTGCAGATGATACGCGAAAGAGCCGATTGGTGCATTTCCCGTCAGCGCCATTGGGGGCTTCCCATTCCCGTGTTCTATTGCGCGGATTGCGGGCAGGTAATCTGTAACGAAACAACGATTGACCATCTGAGCAAGCTCTTCGGGGAGCACGGCTCCAATGTATGGTTTGAAAAGAGCGCCGAGGAGCTTTTACCGCAGGGCTATGTCTGCGAAAAATGCGGCGGAACGCATTTTGCGAAAGAGACGGATACGCTGGACGGCTGGTTTGATTCCGGCTCCTCCCATTTTTCCGTTTTGGAAAATAAGCCCGGCATGACCTGGCCGGCAGATCTGTATCTTGAGGGCGCCGACCAGTATCGCGGCTGGTTCCAATCCTCCATGCTGACCGCCGTTGCCGCAAGGGGGCAGGGGGCACCGTATCGCTCCGTGTTGACGCACGGCTGGGTTGTGGACGGCGAAGGGAAGCAGATGCACAAATCGCTCGGCAATGCCGTTGCCGCAGAGGATGTTGTGAAAAAATACGGCGCTGATCTTTTGCGCCTGTGGGTTGCTTCCTCCGATTACCGCGTGGATGTGCGGGTATCCGATGCGATTTTCAAGCAGCTTTCCGATGCATACCGCAAGATCCGCAACACTGCGCGCATCCTTTTGGCGGACCTTGGAGACGCCGGAACGGATTTTGTGCCAGACCGCGATCTTCTGCCCGCAGAAAAGCTGCTGCCCATTGACCGTTGGCTGCTTGCCAGACTCAATCGGCTGATTGCCACAGCACGCGCCGCTTATGAGAGCTATGAATTCCATTTGATCTATCATGCGGTATACAATTTCTGCACCACGGAGCTTTCCAAGCTTTATATCGATATCACCAAGGATCGCATGTATGCGGAGCTGAAAAACTCCGAGGCGCGCCGTGCCGCGCAAACGGCAATGTTCTATGCCCTTGATACGCTTACCAGGCTGATTGCCCCGCTTTTGGCATTTACTGCAGACGAGATCTGGCAGGCAATGCCGCACCGCGCTGCGGATAACGCAGAACATGTGATTCTCAATGAGATGCCTGCACTTTGCAAGGACTGGGAGTGCCCCGAAATCGAAACGCATTATGAAAATCTGTTCCGCATCCGCGATGATGTTATGAAAGCACTGGAAACGGCGCGCGCGGACAAGGTGATCGGCAAGAGCCTGGATGCAGACCTTGTGATCTACGCCGACGGTGAAAACTATGCTCTGCTTGACAGCTTCCGCGCGGAGCTGCCGACGCTGTTCATCGTATCCGCCGTGCAGCTGAACCTCAGGGACGGCAGCGAGCAGAACACGTTTTGCGGCGAGAGCGGGCTTACCGTTAAGGTGCAGCCGGCTGCCGGCGAGCGCTGTGACCGTTGCTGGAATTACAGCGCTGAGTGCACGCAGGATGAAGCGGCGGAGGGAGAAGAGAGCGCGCATGTTTGCCCGCGTTGCGCTGCTGTTTTGCGTCAAATTCGTCAGAGCCGCTGATTGCACGCATTTTTTGCGGGGTATGTCCGTATGGGCTGCCCCGCAAATTTCGTTATATTTGCAAAAAAACGCGCATGGCTGCTTGCTTTGCCGTGCGGCACAGGGGGGCTATATGACAAACAGAGAAAAACTGGAGGCGGCGGCGCAGCGCTGCGCTGCATGCGAGGGCTGCGCACTTTGCAAAACGCGCACGCATTTGGTCTACGGCACGGGAAACCCGGAGGCAAGCCTTGTTTTTGTCGGAGAAGCGCCGGGCGAAAAAGAGGATCTTGCCGGCATTCCTTTTGTCGGGCCCGCCGGGCAGCTGTTTGATTTATATTTGGATGCGGTCGGCTTGCATCGCGAGCAGGTATATATCTGCAATATTCTCAAGTGCCGCCCGCCGCACAATCGCGATCCGCTGTCAGAGGAAATGGGCATCTGCATGGAGCATCTGCGTGAGCAGATCAAAATCATTGCCCCGAAGCTGATCGTGTGCCTCGGCAGAATCGCCGCGGGGCAGCTGATCAAGCCCGATTTCAAGGTGACAAGGGAGCACGGTGCCTTTTTTGAAAAGGGACAGTTTACCCTGTGCGGGATCTATCATCCCTCTGCGCTTTTGCGCGATCCTTCTAAAAGAGAGGATATGTACCGCGATATGAAACAGATCGCGCAGCGGTATCGGCAGCTGTAAGGCTGGCGGCTTGTGCAAAGGATTTTTACAATGTCAATACTTTCCCTGATTGAACTTGTCGGCGGTTTTTTGCTTGTGATTGCCGTCGGATTTCTTTTTTCCGCCCTTGGCTTTTTTCCGGGGGATTTTACAAAAAAGCTTTCCCGCGTTGTGCTGTGTGTGCTGCAGCCGTTTATGCTGTTCACGGCGCTGCTCGGCATTCCTTATTCGGCGCAGGCGCTGAAAAAAGGTCTGTTTGTGATGCTGCTCAGCCTTGCGGTGCACGGTGTGCTCGGGCTGATCGGTTTTCTTGCCGCAAAACCGCTGAAAAACCGCGCGGAGCAAAAATTGATGCGCTTTTGCACCATGTTTACAAACGGCGGATTTCTGGGCTTTCCCGTGTTGATGGCGCTGCTCGGTGCGCAGGGCAAATTTTTTGGGGCTTTTTGGGTGGTTGTGTTCAACACGCTGAGCTGGACCTGGGGGCTTGCCATTATGCGCCGCGGCGACCCGGACGCCGAGGTCTTTTCTTTTCGTAAGCTGTTCAATTTCGGCTCTGTGCCGTGTCTGCTCGGAATTGCCGCATATGCCGTACAGCTGCCTGTTCCGCAATTTCTGCTGGACACCATGACAAAGCTCGGCGATACATGTGCTCCGCTTGTGCTCCTGATCATCGGGGCGAATCTGCAGAAAATTCAGCCGAAACGGTCGATCCTTGATCCAAAGGCGTTCTATCTTGCCGCAGTACGACTGTTGCTGTGCCCCGTCGTCGTCGCCGCGCTTTGCAGGCTCTGCCGCATTCCGGACGATTTTTCGATTTTGTGTCTGATTATGTCTTCGCTGCCGAGCGCCTCCATGTGTGTGATGTTTGCGGAGGTTTATGATGTGCATCCCGAAATTGCCTCGCGCAATGTGGGCATCGTGACGGCGCTTTCCTGTTTTTCCATTCCGCTTGCGCTGTTTCTCGGGCAGCGGATTTTAGCGCTTTGAACCGAAAAATTGACGGCTGTCGGGACGACAGCCGTTTTTTACTGAATTTTCTAATTTGTTTTTGATAAGGGGTTGACATGCGTTCATTTTATGTGTATAATATGCAGTAAATGAACAACACAATGTTCTGAATAACGATGGGAGAGATTTTGATGTTGAAAAAGATAGTTTTTATTTTTTTGAGTGCGGTGCTTTTGCTCGGCTCGGTGATGCTTGCTTCCTGCGAAAAGAAAAAGGTTGTCACGGTGTATGCAACCTGCGAGGATTATCGCATTGAAAACGCGCAGAAAATGTTTGATGAAAAGTTTCCGGAACTTGAGGTGCGGGTGGAATACAAGTCCACGGGTGACCTTTCCTCCAAGCTGATCGCCGAGGGTGAAAAAACCGATTGTGATATTATCATGGAGCTGGAAAACGCTTACATGGAAAAAATAGCTGACAATCTTGCAACCCTTGACGGTGTCGATTTCAGTGTATATCAGGAAAGCCTGATCCCGGCAAGCCATAAATATGTGCCGCTGATTGTTTCAAGCGGGGCAATTATCATAAGCCCCTCAGTTCTGAATGCAAAAGGTTTACCTACGCCAACCGGTTATGATGATCTGTTAAAAGAAGAATACAAGGGATTGATTTCCATGCCGAGTCCGAAGAGCTCCAGCACGGGCTACATGTTTTTGTTGAATTTGGTGAATGCTTGGGGCGAGGAAAAAGCGTTTGAATATTTCGATCGGCTTTCCGAGAATATCTCGGGTGCCGGTTTTACCTCTTCCGGTTCCGGCCCGGTACAGGCACTTAAGCTTGGCGAAGCGGCTATTGCACTCGGTATGACCTCGCAGGCAGTTGTTGAAATCAATGATAACGGCGCGGATTTCACCGTTCAGTATTTTGAAGAAGGTGCGCCCTATGATGTATATTCCAGTGCGATCATGAAGGGACATGAAAGCGATGCGGATGTGATGCGCGTGTTTGAATATCTTGTTTCCGATGTTACCCCTGCAGATAAAGAGCTGTATGCGCCGGAAACGATTTACAAAGACCGCACCTTTACAAAGCCCAACTATCCGCAAACCATCCCCTACGGCGATATGACGGGATTGGAAGATATCACCTGCAAGGAAGGACTTTTGAACAAGTGGAAATACTGAGAGCGGAGCACCTGAAAAAAAACTATGCCGGCGTAACGGCGCTGGACGATGTTGATTTTTCGGTGCAGGAGGGCGAATTTCTTTCCATTTTAGGGCCCTCCGGCTGCGGCAAAACAACGCTTTTGCGCATTTTGATTGGGCTGCTTGCGCCGGACGAGGGGCGAGTGCTTCTGCACGACGAGGATATCACGCAAAATGCGCCCGACCGCCGGCAGATGGGCATTGTGTTTCAAAACTATGCGCTGTTTGAAAACATGACCGTTCGACGCAATATCGAATATGCCATGAAGCTGCGCCCCGCGCTGCGCGCCAAGGCTTCGCAGCGCGCGACGGAGCTGATGGAGCGCGTGGGGCTCACAGAGCATGCCGAAAAATATCCGGCGCAGCTTTCCGGCGGGCAGCAGCAGCGCGTCGCCATTGCGCGCACGCTGGCGCTCAGCCCTGCAATCATTCTGTTTGACGAGCCGATGAGCGCCCTGGATGTGGAAACGCGCCTCGCGCTGCGCCGCGAGCTGAAAACGATTCAGAAGGATCTGGGCACAACGATGATCTACATCACGCACGACCAGGAGGAGGCGTTTGCCCTGTCCGACCGCATTATGGTGATGGGGAATGCAAAAATTCATCAGCTTGATACGCCCGCGCAGATTCTGGATGCGCCTGCGAACGAGTATGTGCGCCGCTTTGTGATTGATAATCTCAAGGCAAAAATCGATTCTCTTGCCAAATACATGCGGTAAGGGGGCGCGCCATGCAAACTGTGAAAAAAACGGGCGGTGTGTTTCGAACCGCCACGGTGCTCCTGCTGTGTTGCTTTTTCCTGCTCTTTGTGATTTGCCCGCTGGGGGCGATGCTGTTAAATCTCGGCAAGGCGGATCTCGGAGCGTTGCTCCAAGACGGCTCCATTCGCACGGCGGCGGGTCATTCGTTGCTGGTTTCTCTGTGCGCAACCGTGATTTCCATTGCGGTTGCGGCGGTAGCTGCGGTATGCGTCAGCCGCACGGCGGTGCGGCTGAAATCCTTTTTCTCCGTTTTGATTCTTTTGCCTATGCTCATTCCGTCAATTTCACACGGCATGGGGCTGACAATCCTGTTTGGGCAAAACGGAACGCTGACAAAGTTACTTGGCATGCAAAACGGTATTTACGGCTTTCCCGGGATCGTGGTCGGCTCTGTGATGTATGCCTTTCCGGTTGCATTCCTCATGATCTGCGATATTCTGCGATATGAGGATGCAACGCCGTATGAAGCGGCAAGAGTGCTCGGCATCGGCAAAGCTCGCCGCTTTTGCGCGATTACGCTGCCGTATCTGACAAAACCAATGATCAGCGTATTTTTTGCCGTATTCACGATGATTATCACGGATTACGGCGTGCCGCTGATGATCGGCGGCAAATATAAAACGCTGCCGGTTTTGATGTATGAAGAGGTCATCGGGCGGCAGGATTTTGCAAAGGGGAGCTTTTTCGGCGTGATTTTGCTGCTGCCCGCTGTGATTGCATTTTTTGTGGATTTATTCTGCAAAAACGATCGCCGCAGCGGCTCGGTTGCAAGAGAGTTCACCCTATCGAAAAAGTTCGTGCGCGATGCGCTTGCCTTTGTGTATCTTGCGGTGCTTTCCGTCTGCGTGATTTATCCGATCGCTTCTTTTGCGGAGCTTGCCTTCACCAAGGCATATCCGATCGATCTGACCTTCACGCTGCACCATGTGCAGAATACCTTCCGCAAGGGCGCGGGCGATTATCTGCTCAATTCCGTGCTCATTGCCTGCGGAACTGCGCTGCTCGGCACGGCGACGGCATTTCTCAGCGCCTGCTTTACGGCGCGTGATCGCGCGCGCGGCTCCCGCTTTTTGCACCTGATGTCCATTTTGTCGCTTGCCATTCCTGGCATTGTGCTCGGGCTTTCCTATGTGCTGTTTTTCAGCGGGACATTTCTCTATGCAACGCTGGCAATTCTGATCCTCGCCAATACGATCCACTTTTTCTCCTCCCCGTATCTGATGATGTACAACAGCATTGGAAAGCTCAGCCCGAATTTGGAGGCGGCTGCCGCAACGCTCGGCATCAAAAAGGCGCGTTTGATTTTTGATATTATTCTGCCGCAGACGCGCTCTACATTGGCTGAAATGTTTTCGTATTTCTTTGTCAACTCCATGATGACCATTTCCGCCGTTGCGTTTTTGGCAACGCTTACGACAAAGCCGATTGCGCTGATGATTCCGCAGTTTGAGGCGCAGATGCTGCTTGAGGCATCGGCATTTGTTTCCGTTTTGATTTTGGCGGTTAATCTGCTGCTCAAGGGCGCGGTGGCGCTTTTGAAGAGAGGTATGGAGCGGCGCAGAACGACCGCCCGCTGAAAAACCGGAAAAGGAGATATAACATGCTGACAAAAAAACAATTTGATATTCTTACCGCGCTTGAAGCCGACGCAAAATTGACGCAGCGCGCCTTGGCGCAGAAAACGGGCATGTCTCTCGGGACGGCGAATAAAACGCTTGGCGAGCTGAGCGCCCTTGGATATACAAAGGACGGCGCGCTGACGGAAAGCGCCCGTGCAGCGCTTGAGCCGTATCGCGTGAAGCGGGCAATTTTCATTGCCGCGGGCTTTGGCTCGCGTTTGGTGCCGATCACGCTGAATACCCCAAAGCCTCTGGTGCGCGTCAAAGGCAGGCGCATCATCGAAAGCCTGCTGGATGCCGTGGTTGCGGCGGGGATTGAGGAAATTTATATTGTGCGCGGGTATCTTTCCGAACAGTTTGACCAGCTGCTTTATAAATACCCGACGATTAAGTTTATCGAAAACCCGGCGTATAATGAGGCAAACAACATCTCCTCCATGATGTGCGCGCGCTATCTTTTGCAAAGCGCATATGTTTTTGAAGCGGATCTTTTGCTGTATAACCCGACACTGATTACAAAATATCAATATTCCACCAATTATCTCGGCGTGCCCGTTGCAATGACGAACGACTGGTGCTTTACCGTGAAAAACGGCTATATCACGCATCTTGGCGTCGGCGGCAGGGATTGCTGTCATATGTTCGGCATTTCCTATTGGAGCGCCGAGGACGGCGCAAAGCTTGCAGGGCATATTGAAAAGGTGTATCAGTCGCCCGGCGGGAAAGAGCGCTATTGGGATCAGGTCGCTTTTGACTATTATCCCTCCGAATATAAAATTTCCGTTCGCGAATGCAGCTTTGAGGATATTGTGGAAATCGATACTTTCCGCGAGCTCAAGCAGTTGGACGAGACATACGATGTATAAAAATCGAAAAAGCGAAAAAATGCTCCCCGTGCGGGGAGCATTTTTTCTGTGTTTCCGTGTTTGTTCAGGGGCGCGCCGCGTCGTTTAAATAGATCGGCGGATAGCTCTGCATATACTCCTTCAGCTGATAGACATGCACATAATCGATGATAAACTCTGCGGGAAAATCGTCAAGATCAAGACTGCCGAGCTTATCGTCGTTAAAATATGCGCTGTCGGAAGCCATAATCTGCAAAAGCATGTTTCCGGGGGAATCGCTGATGCCCTCGGTCAGGGTGCCGTAGTAATACCCATCCACAAAGAAGGAATAGCCCTCTTTGGTCCACAGCATGCCGTAGGTATGATACTCGTTGTCCAGCGTGGAGAGCGGCAAATATGCGCCGAGCTTTGTGTTGGGTGCGGTACCGGGAACGCGGCTATAAAGATAGGTCTGCGCCACAATACGGTCGTCGTTGTTTTCGGGGCCGTACGGCGTGCCGTTTTCATCCGTTTTCCATTGCCATGTTCCGTTTGGCAGAATCTCGGCGGAGCCGCCGGGACGGCCGTGCGTCCATACGGTGGAGGTCATTTGTCCGGAGCGCCCGTTGCTGTCGCGCTGGCCGGGGTAGCTTTCAAACATATCGACCTCGATCAGCTGCGTGAGATATTCGTTGAAATAACGCGGGTCATTGCGGTGCGCTGCAAATTCTTCAGCCGTGCGCAATCCGTTTTGATAGCTGCGCATCCAAAAGGCGGTATTTGTGCCGGAGGCGGTGGGCAGCTTGCAACGGATCTCATAATAGCCATAGGTTTGCCAAAAGCTTTCGGTGGTGTCGATCGCAGGAATTACGCTCTTTGCCTGCCCGTCGCCGTATTTGGTTTCCCTCAGCACAAGGTTGCCGTTGCCGTCCGTATAAATATGCTCGGAGAGAAACGCATCAAGATCATTGCCGTATTGCGCTCTGAGCTCTTCCTGCAGCGAGGCAGGCTCCAAGATCAGCTGGTTGAAATCGGCTCTGCCGTCCAGATAGCGCCAAACGGATTTGTCGTACTCATTTCCGTCAAAATCCTGTACAAAGGTAGGAATCAAAGCGGAGCCGGTTAAAAGATAGCATTCGGGAGTGCTGTTATAGTAGTTAAACAGGCGGTGCGCCATGGCGGCGGCTTCCGCACGGGTCGCGTTGCCGCGGGGCACGAAGGTGCCGCTTCCTTTGCCGTACATCATCTGCATGGCGCTGAGTGCGCTGACAGCCTTGCGTGCCCAGCCGGAAATTTGGGCGGCATCGGTATAGGTTGCTTCCAGATCAACGGAATAGCCGCTCAGATCAACCTTGCAGTATTTCGAAATGAAGTTATAAAGAATCAAAGCGAGCTGTTCGCGGGTGATATTGTCGTTCGGGGCAAAAATGCCGTCGCCCATACCGCTCACGATTTTGTTTTCCGCAGCCCACTGCACGGCGGGGTAAAACCATTTTCCTTCCGGAACATCGGAAAAGTCTGTTGTTTTCGTAACCGTGACATCCACGCCGATTTTATTCATCAAGGCGCGCAGAATCTGCACATACATTGCACGGGAGAGCGTGACGGAGGGGTTAAAATAGGCGGAATCGCCCATGTTTGTCATGATTCCGTTGTCCACAGCCCATTTGATGTCGTTGTATGCCCATCCCTGCCCGACATCGGTCAGGTAGGAAAAGTCATTGAGCGGTCTTGCCCAATTGCCCGCGGAAAAAGCGGAGGCGATGAGCGTGCCGCACAAAAGCACCGCGGCAAGCGCAAATGCGCAAAAGCGCAGCGCGCGGGCGGATAACAGGCTTCTTTTTTTCATAAATAACCTCCTTATTCGTAGCGAATATTGGCTTGCAGGGTTTTAAACGGCGCAAGGGAAGCGGCGGCTGCGCCGAACAGGGCGGCACCGTAGGCTGCTTCCTCACGGTGCGCGGGAACTTGCATGGGGAGCGTCATGGCGTCTTCAAACAGGCGCCGCAGCACGGCGCTTTTGCGAATGCCGTTGCCCGAGCCGTACAAATGCTCGGCGGCGGGCAGCCCGAAGGAACGATAATAGTCAAGCAATTCGTTTGCCATGCCGTGCATTACGCCGCCGACAAAATCGGTCGGGGTGAAATTGCGGTCGGAGAGGTTTTCGATGCTTGCGCGTTTTTTCGGGTCCTCCCGCGTTCCGCAAAAACTGGTGGAAAAGCGGATGGGGTCGGGCAGGGAAAAGATTTCTTCCGCCAGGCGGTCGATGATGGGATATTGCGGCTCGTCGTGCCCAAAGAGCGCAGCATAGGAACGGAAGAACTGCTCCAGCAGCGCCAGCGCCCGCCCGCCGCAAAGAGAGCAGCCGCAGACCAGGGAAAGCCCGTCGATATACGGGCGAATCTCACCGCTTTTCACGCCGCTTGGGGCGGCGCAGATCACGGAGACCTGGCTTCCCGTGCCGACATTGAATAAAACGGAGCCCTCTGCGCTGCCGACGGTGCCGAGAATGCTTGCCTGGTTATCGCCGATCGCCAAGGAAACGGGAATGCCGCGATAGGTGCCGAGCGTCTCGGTCTTTGTGCTGACTGGGGGCAGAATCCCGCAGGAAAACAGTGCTTTGCAGGCATTGCGGTCGAAATCGCCCGCTGCCCTATCATAAAGCCCGAGGCTTGCGGCGTCGCTTGCGTGCATCAGCGGCGTTTTTTTGCCGCACAGGTGCATGGAAAGCGCATCATGAATCGTGCACAGCTGCCGGGCGCCCGCGGGCACGGTGCCTTCCAGGACGGCATGTGTATGCGTTGCAAGCCCGTATCCCGCGCTGATTGTATATCCCGTGCACGAACGAATCCTGGCAAGGGTCGTCTCCCCGTTTGCAAGCGGCTGCGCAGCGCGCTGGTCCTGCCAGGTATAAAGCGGGCCAAGGGGTGCGCCGTCTTTATCAAGATATACAATGCCGTGCATTTGCCCGGTGATGCCGATTGCGGCGATGGGGGCGAAGGCATCGCAAAGCTCGTCGATCATCGAAACGGCTCTGTCCAAAATGGCAGTTGCATCCTGAACGCGGGCATAGGGCGCAAAGCCCGATAAAAAGGGTTCGGACGGGACGGTCACCGCATGCAGCACGGTGCCGTCGCCGCTGTTTACCACAACGGCGCTGAGCGTCGTTGTGCCGATATCAAAACCGATGGTATGCATGGGGCACCTCAGCAGCGGGTGGAGCCAAGATCGAGGCGTGTGATGATATCCTGCTGAATTGCGGGGGAAAGGTCCAAAAAGTTGACAAAGGTGCCGTGAATGCGCATGATGTAAACGCCGCTGGGCGCATATTTTTTCGGATCTGCCAAAACCTTGCGCAGGATTTCCGGCGTTGTTACATTGACATACAGATAAAACGGCGCGATTTTTTTATAATAGTCGTTGAAGAACAGCGGCTTGCAGACGCGGTCCGCAAACTGCTCGCCCTTTTCCTCATAGCTTTTTGCGGGGAAGAGGTTGGGGTCGATGCCGAAATGAGAGGCATATCCGCCGCAGAATTTCTCAAAGGGCAGCTTCCAGGTGGAAAGCGTACGGAAGCCGAGCCCCATGTGTGCGTCTCCGTACAGCGGGTCAACGCCGTAGTTGAGCATATCACGGGCTTTGCGTCCCGTGGGCAGCGCGCCCACCCAATAGCCGTAGAGCAAATGGGTGGAGGGGGTGGAAAAATCGGGGCGGAACGGGTTGCCCCAGTTATTCTTTGCGGCGCGCACCATATCGGCGATTTTGGAGGTCAGGGCAACGGTTTCTTCATCCGCCTCATCCTCATTGTTGCCGAATTTCGGGCAGGCAAGCAGCCATTGCCGCAGCTCTTCATAGCCCTCAAAGTTGCATTTCAGCGCGTCGAGCAGCGTTTTCGCATCCTGCGGGCGCTCGCGCAGCAAGTGATCGACTGCGACAAAGGAATCCGCAACAACGGTATTGCCGTGAATCAGGCAGCCGCTGCCGTTATATTCCGTGCCCTGATGCTCCGTGTCGCGCATGTCGTAGCCGCTCTTTACGCCGCCCATGAGAATGGAGAGAAACGGCACGGGCAAAAGCGAAACGGCATGCGTCGCCTCATTGGCGGACTCGGTCATTTTATCAATATAGAATTGCGCGTTTTCATAGAAGCGCTCACGCAGATGCGTCAGCTTTTCTATAGCGCTTTCCTTTTTGCATACGGAGCCGATCTCTTTGCCCGTAATGGCGGAAATGCCGTCGGTGAGGGTCAGCTCCAAAATTTTTCCGAGATTGAGCCAGCAGTTTGTTGTGTTGCCGTTGTCCTTGCCCATAATCAGCGGCTCCTGGCAGCCGGCAATGGAATAATCGGGCAGATCGCTCTCCTTGACGCCGGCGCGGCGCAGCACCGCAAATACGGAATCATCATTGAACAGCGAGGGCGTCAGGGCGCCGGGGGTGAAGAAGAAGCGGCCCATTTCGCGGTAGAGCTCGGCGGGGGTGTTTTTGTGCAGCTTTACGGAGAGAATCGGCTGCGGCAAATTCATATCATAATATGCATCAAACAGCGCATAGGAGGTCGGGCAGGTCAGGTCGTTTCCTGCGGTATCTCTGCCGCCGATGATGAGATTTTGAGAGATTGCCCAGGAGCGGTCGCCGACATTGAAGAAGACCAAAAGATGCTTGAGAAGCGCCGCCGCGTCTGCACGGTCAAGTCCGTCATGCGCGCGGTAGGGCTCAAAAATGCGATCCGCATTGCCAACGGAAAAGGCAAAGGGGTTAGGGGATTGCTCAAGGCACATCAGCTGCCAGCACAGCATAAAGGACTGAATGGCCTCATACATCGTCTCGGCGCCGTAGGCGGGGACCTTTTCCAGCGTCTGCACCATTTGCTGCAGCTGCGTGCGGCGCGGCGCATCGGCGGTTTTCATTTGCTCTCTTGCGATGGCTGCATAGCGCCCTGCCAAAATCAAAAGAGCATCCACACTGAGCAGCATTGCGCGGTATTCCGCAGCCTGTGCGTCGTCGCAGGGGGCGCTTTGGCGCTGCTCGATCTCTTCGCGCACAGCGCAGATGCCGCGGGCGAGAACCCGGCGCATATCGGGAATGACATGGCCGGTCACCTGCTCCATAAAATAGGCGACCTCGGCGGTATATTGTTCGCTCTTTGCATAGGTTGTGCTCAGCGCCTCGGCATAGGCGCCGTTGGCATCGTGCGCGCGGACGGCGTCGATGCGTTCCTTGGTGATTTCCTCGTTCGGTTCAATATCTCCGAGCACCGCAATCGGGTCGCAATAGCCCGCGAAGGATTCCACACGGAAGGATGGGTTGATCAGGGCATAGCTGCGCGCAAAGGCGTCGCGCTGTGTTCCCGCAAAAATCGCGTTTTCGGAAATGGAGAGCGGCAGCTCCTCGCATACCTTTTTCAAAAGATATGCCGCCTGTACCGCGGCGGGTTCATCCTTACATTCCGCTTCATGCGCAATGCGGATTTCCTTGGATAAAAACCATCCGTCCAGACGCTTGCGCGCGCGCTCCTCCTTGAAAAGCGCCTTTGCCATTTCGGTCAGGCGCTCGGCTGTTGCAATTTTGTTCATGGTAATGCTTCCTTTCTGTGCTTAGGTATGGACAATGTGAATTCCGGCATCGGTAAAGGTTTGCTCAAAAAAGGCTACGGTATCCTTTGAGACAAACGCATCGTGCATTTGATAGGGCTTGCCGATCTTGCTCCATTTCTCTTTGCCGTATTCGTGATATGGCAGAATCTCAACGGAAAATTTTCCCGGAAGCGCTGCAAAAAAGCGGAGAAAGCCCTTGGCGTCTTCTTTTGCATCGTTGAAGGTGTGAATCAGGGGGATGCGAACCACGGTCGGCACCGGGGAAGCGGAAAGCGCCGCAAAATTCTCTTTGAGGCCGTCAAGCGTGCCGCCGGTCACGGCATGCAGCTTTTCCGGGTCATAGTGCTTGCAGTCACACATCAGGCAGTCAAGCCATGGCAAAAGCGCATTGAGATGCGGCAGGGAAAGATTGCTTTCGATCGCCGTTGAAATACCGCTTTCGTGCAGCCCCTGCAAGAGCTCCCGCGCAGCTTGCCATTGCAGCAGGACCTCGCCGCCAGTCAGCGTCACGCCGCCGCCGTCGATCATCATCGGCAGGCAGCTTTTTGCCTCCCTGATCAAATCTGCGGTGTCGCATTCCTTTGCGGCGCGGCCGGGGTCCATCCCCTCGGGATTGGAGCACCAGGGGCAATGCCAGTTGCAGCCCTGCAAATGGTAGACAAGGCGATTGCCCGGGCCGTCCTGTGAGTAGTTGAATCCTTTTTGAAAATAGCGTATTTTCATGGCAGCAGTCCTTATCGGGAACGGTTTTCCCATCTTTATTCATTATAGCAAAGCCATATGAAAAAGGCAATAGAGCACAGGAAAAAACGCGCTTTTTTTCGCAAAAAAACGGCTGCACACCGCGAAGGTGAATAACTGTTTTCTTATGCGCCTGCCTGCGCTTTTTTTACAACTGCGACCCTGGAAAAATCAAAATGCAGATAATAAAGAAGCATTGTCACGGCGCAGCAGAACCACCCCAGCGGATACCCAAGACCGATGTGCAAAAGTTCATTGGAGATATAGTGCGACATGGTGAAAAGATAGATCTGCCGAATGCCGATAAAGCAGGTGAGCATGATAATCATCGGGGCGCGGCTGTTGCCCGCTCCCCGCAGAGAGGCGGCAAAGATCTGATTGACCGAGCAGCACAAATAAAACGGCGTGATGCCGCGCAAAAGGCGCGTCGCCTGTGCAACGACGGCTGCATCCCGATTGAACACGGACGCCCAAAACGGAGCAAACAGCATCACGGGCAGAATGATCAAAGCGGTGCAAAACAGCGACATGAAAAAGGCTGTGCGGGTACCGCGCTTTGCGCGGTCGACATTGCCGCTGCCGAGATTTTGACCCACAAAGGTGGAAACGGAGAGCGCCAGTGACTGCACCGGCAAAAAGATGAATTGGTCGATCTTTGTATAAGAGGTCCATGCGCCGAGGCAAATTTCCTGTGCGCCGTTTGCGCCGCCGATATAGCTTTGCACAAAAACATTGGAAAGCGCGGTCAGCGCCATTTGCAGTGCCGAGGGGATGCCGATGCGGATGATTTCCTTTAGCATCTGTGCATCGAAACGGAGCGCCGAGAGCTCTAATTTGACACAGGAAGTTGTGCGAAAAAGGACAAACAAAACCATTGCGGCGCTGAGCAGCTGCCCGATGACCGTTGCAAGCGCAACGCCCGCAACGCCCATGGAAAAAACGTTGACAAACAAAAGATCAAGCACGGTATTGGCAGCGGCGCAGACGATCAGAAACAGCAGCGGCCGCACGGAATCCCCGACGGCGCGCAGAATGCCCGCGCCCATGTTATAAAGCATCAGCCCTCCGACCCCGGAAAAATATATAATCAGATAGGTTTTTGCATGGGGGTAGACTGCGCCGAGCTCTCCCTCGTTTGCAAGCATCAGCCGCAAAATCCAAGGGGTGAGCAAAACACCGAGCAGCGTGAAAGCCACGATCAGACACAGCGTCATCAGCATGGAGGAATGCACGGCTTTTTTGACCCCCGCTGTATCCTTTGCGCCGAAATGCTGCGAAATGACGACGCCCGCGCCGCTTGCAAGACCGGAAAAAAGCCCGATGAGGATATTGATGATCGGTCCGACGCTTCCGACGGCGGCGTATGCTTCGTTGATGCCTGTTTGCCCGATGACCCAGGTATCCACCATATTGTAAAACTGCTGAAACAGGTTGCCGATGAGCAGCGGCAGCGCAAAAAGCAGCAGATTTTTGGTGATAGAGCCTTTTGTCATATCAAGATCGCGGTTTTTGCGCAGAAATGAAAGTGCCTTTGTTGCCATGGCGAAAAGAAAACCGTCCTTTTCCGGAAAATTGCCTTTATTATAGCATAACTCGCTGAAAATGACAAGATTTTTCCCGCACGGAAAATAGCGTTTTTCTCTTGACCTTTCCCTGCAAAAGTGGTATGCTTTATGCTGGATTGATATAGGGATCGATTTTCTGATATCGACCTAAAACATCAAAGGAGAGCTATTGTGAAAATCGTGATTGCCGGTATCGGCAAGGTCGGTGCAAGCCTGACAAGGCAGCTATGCGACGAAGGGAACGATCTGACGCTGATCGATTCGGACGCGGCTGTTTTGGAAGCAACGATGGAGCAGCATGATGTGATGGCAGTCGTGGGGAATTGCGCAACGCGCACGACTTTGGAGCAGGCGGGCATTGAGGATGCGGACCTTTTGATCGCTTCCAGCGGGGAAGACGAGGTGAACCTTTTGTGCTGCATGGTGGCGCATGCACTGAACCCGAAGCTTCATACCATTGCCCGCATCCGCAATCCGGAGTATACCGATCAGATCTGGCAGATGCGCGA
The DNA here is from genome assembly GCA_900549725.1 of uncultured Eubacteriales bacterium. Lineage (GTDB taxonomy): Bacteria > Bacillota > Clostridia > Oscillospirales > CAG-272 > UMGS1225. The sequence goes on from URPL01000007.1 coordinate 52,301, forward strand.
TACCTTTGCGCTTTCCCTGACGGTGAATCCGGAGCGGCGCGCTGCGCAGGAGATCGAGCGGCTTTTGAAATACCCCGGCTTCCTTAAGCGCGACAGCTTTGCAAAGGGGCGTTCGGAAATTGTGGAGCTGCGCATTGAGCGGGATTCGCTGCTTTGCAATGTGCCGCTGAAGGATATGGGGCGGCTTACAAAATGCAAAACGCTGGTTTGCGTGGTGTTACGCCACGGAGAAGCCATTGTTCCTTCGGGCGATTTTGTGCTTGCAGAGGGGGATCGCATTTTTGTTACGGCACCTCTGAATGAATTGACGGCGCTCTTGCGCAGCCTGAAAATCACAACACGCCGCGTGCGCCGCGTGCTTATCTGCGGCGGAGGCAAGATCGGATATTATCTTGCAGCGCAGCTCAGCCGTGACGGTGTTGCCGTGCAGCTTTTGGAGCGGGATGAGAAAAAATGTGAGCAGCTTGCTGCGCAGCTTCCGCAGGCGGATGTTGTGTGCGCGGACGCTGCCAATTTGCAGATTTTGGAGAGCGAGGGCATTGCAAACTGCGATGCATTTGTGATGCTGACGGGGATGGACGAGCTGAATATCATCCTTTCTCTGTACGGCAAAAATCTCGGTGTGCCGCAGGTGATTGCAAAGCTTTCGCATTTTAACAACAATGCCGTGCTGAACGGACTTTCGCTCGGCAGCATCGTGTGCCCGGATGAGCTGTGCTGCAGCACGATCGTGCGTTATGTCCGCGCAATGAAAAATCAGGCGGGAGCTGCGCAATCGGTGCATTTTATTGCCGATCGCCGCGCGGAGGCGGCGGAATTTCGCATTGAAAAAGGAGCACCGCATTGTGAGGAACCCTTAAAGCAGCTCAGGTTGCGCGACAATCTGCTGATCGCCTCCATTACGCGGCACGGCAAAACGGTGATCCCGGACGGCGAAAGCTACTTTACCGAGGGCGACAGCGTTGTGGTTGTGACAACGGGAAAAAATGTATTGTATCGCTTTTCCGATATTTTTGCCTGAGGTATAAGGAGCGTTTTACATGAATTATCGCATTATTTTCCGCTTGCTCGGGCAGATTTTGCTGGTGGAGGCAGTTTTTTTGCTCCCCTCTGCCGGTCTTTGCTTTTTCGATGGACAGGGGAACAGCGCCGCTGCCTTTTTGCTCAGCGCGCTTGCCTGCGCCGTGTGCGGCTCTGTTTTCTTTCTCATCGGCAGAAAAGCCAACCGTACCTTTTTTGCAAGAGAGGGGTTTGTCTGTGTCGGGCTTTCGTGGATCGTGATGAGCCTGTTCGGTGCGCTGCCGTTTTTCCTTTCCGGGGAGATTCCCTCCTATCTTGATGCCCTGTTTGAAATCGTTTCCGGGTTCACCACAACCGGTTCCTCAATTTTGCCGAATGTGGAGGCGCTTTCGCGCGGGGTGCTTTTGTGGCGCTCATTCAGCCATTGGCTGGGCGGCATGGGCGTGCTTGTGTTTCTTTTGGCAATCGCGCCCGGCGAAAAAGGCGGCTTTTCGCTGCATCTTTTGCGTGCGGAGAGCCCGGGGCCGAATGTCGGCAAGCTGGTGCCGAAAATGAAGCGCACGGCGCTGATTCTCTATTTGCTTTATATCGTTTTAACCGTCTGCAACCTGATATTTCTTCTGTGCGGCGGCATGCCGTGGTTTGATGCGCTTTGCACCGCGTTCGGCACGGCAGGTACAGGGGGCTTCGGCATCTGCGCGGACAGCATGGCATCCTACAGCCCGTATCTGCAAACGGTGACCACAGTATTTATGTTCCTGTTCGGCGTGAATTTCACGCTGTATTATTGGGCGGTGCTGCGGCAATTCCGCAGCATTGCAAAAAACGAGGAAATTCGCCTGTATCTCGGGCTTGCCGTGCTTTCCACGGCTGTGATTGCATGGAATATTGCGCCGCAGCTCGGCAGCGTGCGCTCAGCGATTCATCATGCTGCTTTTCAGGTTTCCAGCGTGATGACGACAACGGGTTTTTCCACGGCTGATTTCAATGCATGGCCCAATCTCTCCAAGACGATTCTGTTGCTTTTGATGATTATCGGTGCATGTGCGGGCAGCACCGGCGGCGGGCTCAAATGCGCCCGTGTGGTGCTTCTTTGGAAGAACTTCAAGCGCAATATCCGCAAAATTCTGCACCCGCAGAGCGTGAAGCTGGTACGCGCGGACGGCGTTGTTGTGAACGAAGAGGTCATGAAGGCGACAAATCTTTACCTTGTGACCTATACCGGGATTTTGCTTTTCAGCTGGCTCGTCATTTCCTTCGACGGCTTTGATATCGAAACAAATCTTTCTGCGGTGTTCTCCTGCTTCAACAACATCGGGCCGGGGCTCGGTGTTGTAGGGCCGATGGGCAATTTTGCGGCCTTCGGTGTGTTATCCAAGCTTGTTTTGATTTTTGATATGCTTGCGGGGCGGCTTGAGCTGTTCCCGATTTTGGTGCTGCTTGCCCCCTCCACCTGGCGGCGCAGATAAAATGCAAAAGGAGAAAACCATGGAGAGCGGACGAATTTTGGGTGTGGATCTTGGAGATGCGAGAACAGGGCTTGCCCTGTCCGATCCATCCGGTTTTTTGGCAGGCGGAATCGGCATGATTCAAAGCGGCTGGATGGAAGGGGTTGCAAAAGAGGTGGCAAAAACGGCGCAGGAGCGGGGCGCGGTGAGGATTGTTGTCGGCATGCCGGTCAATATGAACGGAACCCGGGGGCCACGCTGCGAAAAGGTGCAGGCGTTTTGCGCGCTGTTGCGCGGCATGACGGAAATCCCCGTGGAGCTGTTTGATGAGCGGCTCTCCACCTGCGAGGCACACCGCTTTTTAAGCGAAACGGGGACACGCGGAAAAAAGCGCCGCGGCGTCGTCGACACGCTTTCTGCTCAGATCATTTTGCAGGATTATCTGGATCGGCAGAAAAAAGAGAGAAAAAAAGAAACGGAGGAAAAGGCGTGAATACGGCACGAAAACCCGTTGCAAGGCAGGGAAGCGACCCGCTCTTTGAGACACGACATATGCGGCAGATCACGGTTTTGTCGCTCATTGTCATGCTGCTGCTCGGCGCTTTGATTTCCGTCGGCCTCGGCGCTCTGACCGCGCACTTTGCAAGCGATGTTGTTCACAAAACCCTGTATGCCGTTTTGAAAACAGTGTGCGGGATTGCGGAGCCGCTGCTCCAATTTTTCGCCTTCGGCATTTTGGGATATTCCGTGATGCGCTGGGGCTTTTCCAAAAGCAGCCGCATCTTTTTACTCGTGCTTTGCTGCGTTTTTGTGCAGCAGCTCGGCTCGTTTGTCTCTCTTTGCGTTTATTACACGCCGAAGATTGCGTTTGAATCGATTTTGCCGAGCCAGTCTCTTGTGCTGCTGCTCAATCTTTGTATTGTTCTTTTGGAGGTTGGGGTGCAGGCGGCATTTTGTGCGATCTACCGTGCAAAACATACCGATAAGGCCGTGATGTCCGTCGGTATCACAAAGAAAAATGCGTTTTCCCGCAAAAATCCGCTCTCCCGCGTTTATTTCGTGATGAATCTGTTGGCTGTTTTGTTCAGCTTGATTCCCGCGGTCCTGCAGGCGATTTCGGATTATCGGGAGCTCGGCTTTTTCCAGAATCTCAGTGAGTTTTTTACATTTATCATGCCGTTTTTATGGATTGTGCTGTTCTTCTTCCTCGGCTATGTCTTTTTGTGCCTGGGCGGCTATACGGCAACGCGCTGCTTGACGGCGCTGCGCAGGCGGCAAACCGCATCGGGCGCAGCCCCCGGAGAAAAACAGACGCCGGGAGCGGAAAGCGGAAAGTGAGCAACGGCATATGGAGTTGAAAGCGGTGCGGCTTTGCCAGGCGCGGGAGGAAGATATTTCCGCCTGCCTTGCAATTTATAATACCTCTATTCAAAATACAACGATCACCTTTGAAGAGGAACCGCTCTTGATGCCGGCTTTTACGGCGCGCGTGCGCAGAATTACGGAGCAATAACCGTTTTTCCTTGCCAAAAGCGGTGAAAAGGTGCGCGGCTATGCCTATCTTGACCGCTACAATGAGTGCAGCGCCTATTGCTGCACGGCGGATCTCTACGTTTACCTCGCGCAGGATGCCCGCGGGCACGGAATCGGTGCGCTCCTTTATAAAGCGATTGAAGAAGCGGGGCGGGCAATGGGGCTGCACAGCATAGTTTCCATTGTTACGGGAGAGAACACGGGCAGCGTGCACTTTCATGAGAAAATGGGATTTTGCCGCGTCGGAAAAATCGCGGAGGAGGGCCCAAGATTCGGGTGCCGCCCGGATATGTTTTTCTATCAGAAGCTGCTGTGAGATCATGCGCGGCGATATATCCGCTTTGACCGTCGGCGTTTGCAAAGTCATTGTGCATAAAAAGAGAGAACCGCATTTGCCTTGGGCAGATACGGTTCTCTTTTTTCGGAATAGTTACGCGCGGATGTGGTCCTCAATGCGCGTAAAAATCATTTCAAGCGCCACCAGGTTTTTTCCGCCCTCCGGAATGATCAGATCGGCATTTTTACGGCTGGGCTGCACGTATTGCTCATGCATGGGCTTGACGGTTTCAAGATACTGATTGATCACGCTGTCCAGCGAACGCCCGCGGTCGCGCACGTCGCGGCGGATGCGCCGCAAAATGCGGACATCGGCATCCGTATCTACAAAAAGCTTGATATCCATGTGCGAGCAAAGCGCCTCATCTGCAAAAATCAGAATACCTTCCACAATGATGACCTGCGTCGGCTCAATATGCTCCGTTTTTTCGGAGCGATTGTGCACGGTGTAGTCATAAACGGGGCAATCAATCGGAATCCCGGCGCGCAAAAGCTTGAGATGCTCGATCAAAAGCTCGGTTTCAAAAGCCTCGGGGCAATCATAGTTGAGCGCTGCCCGCTGCTCATAGTCAAGATCGGGATGGGCACGGTAATAGTTATCATGGCGGATCACCGTCACATCCTCGCCGAAATGCCGCACGATTTGCTTTGTCAGGGTAGTTTTTCCGCTGCCGGTGCCCCCGGCAATGCCGATCAGAATAGGGGGATTCATGTTTTTTTCCTTTCTTGTCTGCCGCTTGGTTATTCTGCATGAATGGTTTTGAAAATCAGGGGAATCGGCTCCGGCGCTTCCTCCGAGAAACGGAGCGCACCGCAAAATTCCGCGGCAGCGTCGTCAAATAATGCGGGATCGTTGGCATACAGCGTGGCAATCACATCGCCGCTGCGGAGGCAGTCGCCCGTTTTGGCATGCAGCAAAATGCCGGCACCCGGGTCGATACGGTCTTCCTTTTTTGCTCTGCCCGCACCGAGCAGCACGGAGGAAATTCCGATTTGCTCGGTATTCATATGGCAAAGATAGCCGTCCCGATCACTCAGAATGTCAAAATGATGGGTTGCCTGCGGCAGGAGCGCGGGGTTTTCCACGGCTTTGCGGTCGCCGCCCTGTGCCTCGATCCATTCGCAGAATTTTGCAAATGCTTTGCCGCTGTCGATTGCGTCCCTCACAGCTGCCTCTGCTGCCTCGCGCGGCAGCTGCAGGCAGAGCATCGTCATTTCCGTCGCAAGGTCGCAGCACAGCGTGCGCAGATCCTGCGGGCCTTCTCCGCGCAAAACGGAAATCGCTTCTTTGACCTCAAGCGCGTTCCCGATCGCATTGCCCAGCGGCAGATCCATATCGGTGATGACGGCGGTCATACGGCGCCCGTTCAGCGTGCCGATGCGCACCATTTCTTTTGCAAGGGTTTCCGCCTGCTGCGGCGTTTTACAAAACGAGCCGCTGCCGCATTTGACATCCAGGACAATGGAGTGCGCGCCCGCCGCCAGCTTTTTCGACATGATGCTGGAGACGATGAGGGGAATGGAATTGACTGTCGCCGTAACATCCCGCAGGGCATACAGCTTTTTATCCGCCGGGGCAAGATTTGCCGTTTGCCCGACCACCGCGACGCCGATGCGCTCCACCTGACTCAGAAAAGCCTCTTCCGAAAGCGCGGTTTTGTAGCCGGGGATGGATTCCAGCTTATCCACCGTGCCGCCGGTATGACCCAGGCCGCGCCCAGAGACCTTTGCAACCTTGCCGCCCAGCGAGGCGACAATGGGGGCTAAAATCAGCGTTGTTTTGTCGCCGACACCGCCCGTTGAGTGTTTATCCACGGAGAATGTTCCGAATCGCTCCAGGTTGATGCGGTCGCCCGAGTCTGCCATGGCATCGGTCAGAACCGCCGTTTCCTCTGCGCTCATGCCGCGGAAGAAAACTGCCATGGCAAATGCAGCCATTTGATAATCCGGGACGGTTCCTGCGGTATATTCTTTGATCAGCGTGCGGAGCTCTTCCTCCGTCAGCGCTTCGCCGTCCCGCTTTTTTGCAATCAAATCATACATACGCATGATGCGTTTCCTCCTTTTCCTAAAAAACGATCAGCGTTGTCCTTTGTCGTAAGGAATGCCCTCTGCTTTCGGCGCGCGCGATTTCTTGGAGGCAAAGGCGAGCACGAGCAGGGAAATTACATACGGCATCATGTTGTAAACGGCGCTGCCGATGTTGAGATCTGCCAAAAACGAAATGCCGGAATAGGTGTTGGAAAGCGCGCGGCACAGCCCGAAGAGCAGCGCTGCAAGAGCAATGCGCACGGGCTTCCACTGCCCGAAGATCATCACGGCGAGGGAAAGGAAGCCAAAGCCCATAACGCCGCCTTCGAATTTCCATTCGCTGACCCCGGCGACAATATAGGTGATGCCGCCGAGCCCGCCGAGCGCGCCGGAAATCAGAACGCCCGCATAGCGCATTTTATGCACATTGATGCCGACGCTGTCGGCAGCCTGCGGATGTTCGCCGCATGCCATCAGGCGCAGACCGAAGCGGGTCTTATACAGCGTGATATATGCGGCGATCAAAACAACAAGCGTCAAAACGCAGAACCAGTTGCTCTCAAAAGAGCCGATTTTAAAGACGAGATGCTGCTTTGGCTCAATATAGCGAACCACGGCGCTGCCGGAGTTTCCGCCGGCATTGATTGCCTTGATAATAACGACCGCAGCGGCGGTTGCCAGCATATTCAGCGCGGTGCCGATGATGGTTTGGTCGGCGCGGAAGCGGATGCATGCAACGCCGAGAAACAGGGAATAGAACATTCCAAGGGCAACGGAGGCGACAACGGCAAGCACAAAGTATAAAAAGCCGGGAGCGCTCGGCGCCGCCTCATACAGAAACCGCATTGCCAAAGAGCCGCCCATTGCACCAACGACCATGATGCCCTCAAGCCCGAGGTTGATTACGCCGGAGCGCTCGGAAAAGCACCCGCCAAGGGCGACAAGAATCAAAACGGAGGCATACAGCAGGGTATATTGCAGCAATAATGTCATTTTGCATCTCCTCCTTCCGGGTTTTTCGCGGCGTTATCTGCGGCGGCCTTCGCCTGTCTTTCTTTCTCTTCTTTTCTTTGCAGAATGCGGTTAAACGCATATTTGGTGAAGAGCACGAAGCCGCACAGATAAATGATGATCGCGGAAATGAGCTGCGAAATTTCGGAGCTGTACAAATTCGTATCAACATGCATGCCGCCGTCGGTGATATGCTGAATGAAGAACGAAGAGAAAATGCTGCCGACGGGGTTCAAACCGCCGAGAAATGCGGCTGCAATCCCGTTGAAGCCCATGTTCGGCACGGAGGAGCTGGAGCAGCTCCATTGTTCAATGCCCGTGAGGTAGAACAGTCCTGCGCCGCAGCCTGCCAATGCACCGCCGATGACAAGCGCAATGACAATATTCCATTTTTCCGGCATGCCGGCATATTTGGCGGCATTTTTGTTAAATCCGGTTGCTTTGAGCTCATAACCGAAGCGGGTTTTTTCAAGCACCACCCAAACCAAGACGGCAAGCAGAACCGCAATGAGCAGGGCAATGGTGACATATTTGTTGTTATTGAACAGCTTTTCAAGCCCGAGTGACGGCATAATCGCAGTTTTGGGAAGACCTTTTGTATAGGGGCTTGTCGGCTCTTTGACCGCGGTCAGCAGCACATTGGTGCAATACAGCGCAATCCAGTTCAGCATGATTCCGCTGATAACCTCATTGACATTGCAATATGCCTTGAGCAGACCGCTGATGCAGCCGAGCAGCGCGCCGGCTGCAACGGCAAGCAAAAGGCAAGTCCACCAGGGCAGCCCGAGCGCAATCGCGCCGTACAGCGACAAGGCGATGCCCGCGCAGTATTGCCCTGCCGCGCCGATGTTGAAAAGGCCGACCTTATAGCAGAACAGAATGGAAAGAGAGCAAAGAATCAGAGGTGCCGTTTTGACCAGGGTATTGCCGAGGTTTTTCAAAATCAGGGCTTTTTTTGTGTAACCCAAAAAATTCTTTGTCAGATCCAGAATGCTTTTCCACGCGCCCTCCGGGTTGATGCAGAGCAGCACAATGTAGCCGATAAAAAGCCCCAAAAGAATGCAGAGCAGGGAAGCGAAAACAGATTGCAGCCCGTCGTTTTTCAGCAATTTACGAAGCCGTGTTTTCATACGGTTGCCCTCCTTTTTGCACCGGACATGTAAAGACCGAGCTCCTCCGGCGTTGTTGTTTTCGGGTCAAGCTCGCCGACGATCTCGCCCTCATACATCACCAAAATACGGTCGGAAACGCTGAGAACCTCGTCAAGCTCCAGCGAAACGAGCAAAACTGCCTTGCCGGCATCCCGCTGCGCAACGAGCTCTTTGTGGATGAATTCGATCGCGCCGACATCCAAGCCACGTGTGGGCTGCACAGCGATGAGCAGGGAAGGGGCGCGGTCCAGTTCTCTTGCAACAATAGCTTTTTGCTGGTTCCCGCCGGACATGGAGCGTGCCTTTGTGATAGGTCCCTGCCCTGAGCGAATATCAAAGGAATCGATGAGACGCTGTGCATATTCCGTGATATTTTTCCGCTTCAAAAAACCGGCGTGTGAGCAGAATTGCGGTTCATAATAGCGCTGCAGAACAAGATTTTCAGCAAGTGTGTAATCCAGCACAAGACCGTGCTTGTGGCGGTCTTCGGGAATGTGGCTCATATGCAGCTTGCTCCTGCGGCGGATGGAGGCATTTGTAATATCGGTTCCGCTTAGAGTGATTTTTCCGCTTTTTGCTTTTTCAAGGCCGGTCAGCCCGTAAACAAGCTCCGTCTGCCCGTTTCCGTCGATGCCGGCAATGCATACGATCTCGCCCGCGCGCGCCTCAAAGGAAACATTGCGTACGCTTTCTTTTTTATTACCCAGGCTGTGCATGGTGAGCCCCTGCACGCAAAGGATCGGCTCCTTCGGCTGCGCCGGCTCTTTATGCACCTCAAATTCGACATTTCTGCCAACCATCATGCGGGAAAGCTCTTCCTTGGAGGTATCCTTGATGGAAACGGTGCCGACATATTTGCCCTTGCGCAAAACGGTGCAGCGATCGGCAACACTCATGATTTCGTTGAGCTTGTGAGAGATGAAGAGAATAGATTTTCCCTCTTTCGCGAGGTTTTTCATAATCTGCATCAGCTCGTCGATCTCCTGCGGGGTCAAAACGGCGGTCGGCTCGTCAAAAATAAGAATATCATTGTCGCGATACAGCATTTTCAGAATTTCCGTGCGCTGCTGCATGCCGACGGTGATATTTTCGATGATTGCATCGGGGTCGATAAAAAGCCCATATTTTTCGGAGAGAGCTGTCACTTTTTTGCGCGCTTCCGATTTTTTGAGAAAGCCGAGTGTGTTTGGCTCAACGCCAAGGATAATATTGTCCAGAACGGAGAAGCATTCCACCAGCTTGAAATGCTGATGCACCATGCCGATGCCCAGCGCGTTGGCATCGTTCGGATCGCGGATCTCCACGGGCTTTCCGTCTTTGCGGATCTCGCCCTGTTCCGCCTGATACAGCCCGAACAGCACGCTCATCAGCGTGGATTTTCCCGCGCCGTTTTCGCCGAGCAGGGCATGAATTTCGCCCTTTTTCAACTGCAGGGAAATATTATCGTTGGCGATGATACCGGGAAAGCGCTTGGTAATGCCGAGCATTTCAATTGCATACTGTTCCATGTGTCATCTGCCCTTCTTCTTTGTCGTTTTTTGAGTTTTCTTCGTTTTTGAAAAAAAGCGGGGGTGCCCAAAAGGACACCCCCACACCGGTTTTTGCTATTGTGCCCATTCAACTTCAGGGAGCCATTCTCCGTGCCGATTCGGCGCGGGGGACGCATGCAAAGCGGAGTGCTTAGCCGATGATTCTGCCCTGGTCGCTGAGTTTGGTGTTGGTGACTGCCGGCAAAGCGGAGGTGTCATTGGAAACCTTGATGGTGCCGTCGAACATCTTCTTCACAAGTGCCTTATAGTCATCCTGCGTGAATTTGCCTTCTGCCCACTGAGTGGATTCATACGGAAGCTGAACATAGTTCTTTTCCACATCTTCGCCGACCAGACCGAGGGTTTCGATCTTGCCTGCGTATTTTTGCCAGTTGCCGTTGATGATGATATCGGTCAGAGTGTCATAGGTTGCGGGATACAGACCCTTCATGGCGGAGGTGACGGTAGTACCTGCGCCGTAGCCATCATCAATGATACCCTGCTGGTCAACATCGACGCCGATGAGCTTGCCGCCGACCTTCTTTGCAGCATCAGCCGCGGAGGTGTAGATACCGCCGCCGCATGCAAAGACGACCTGGGTTCCGTTCTGATACCAGGTATCCATCACAGCCGTGATCGCCGGATCGCCCTGGAACAGACCGCCGTAGACATAGTTCATATCAATGGTGATGCCCAGTTCCTTTGCGGCTGCGTCAGCACCCTGAACAAAACCGGAACCGTAGCGGATAACTGCGGGAACTGCCATACCGCCGAGGAAGCCGAGCTTGGTGTAGCCCAGTTTCACGGCTGCATAACCTGCCATGTAACCCGGGAGCTCTTCCTGGTAGATTGCACTGTAAACATTGCTCATGTCAACATAATCTTCCAGCTTCCAGTTGGAAGGGTCATAGTCATACTTTTCGCCCTTTGCGGTAACGCCTGCTTCCAGCAGATCGCCAAGACCCACGTCAAGCGCCACAAATTTGACATCTTTGTAGTTCGGGGCAGCTTCCACAATAGCGCCTGCGAATGCATAACCCGGCATCACGATGACATTGTAGCCTTCATCGATTGCTGCTTCGATCATGCTGACGCGGTCTGCGGTGGTGTTGCCGACGGGCTTGAAATACTTGAAGCCGAGCTTGTACTCCTCACAGAAAGCCTTGCAGGCTTCATAGGTGGACTGGTTAAACGACTGGTCCGTAATATCGCCGTAGTCGGTAACCATTGCGACCATGTAGCCCTCACCGGGTTTCGGCTCGGAAGAGGAGTCCTGGGAAGAGGAGCCCTGGCTGCCGGAATCATCCGTGTCGGCATCAGTCGGTTTGCACGCTGCGAGGAACATTGCGCTCATCATCAGCAATGCAAGAACAAGAGCAAGAACTTTTTTCATACGAAGAAATCCTCCATTCGTTTTTTTTGAGTTACGAACTTGCTAACACTTATTATACCAATTATACGCATTTTGTCAACTATTTTTGTAAAAAAACAATATCGGTCGGCAAAACGTTCCTTTTGCGATTGTGTAGTTTGTACAAATACCGGAAATCACTTTTGTTCGGCTCGCACAGCGACTTCCAGTGCAAGCTCAATCATCTGCGAAAAGCTGCTCTGGCGCGCGTCGGAATCCAGCGCTTCCCCGGTGAAAATGTGGTCGGAAACGGTGCAGATCGCAAGCGCGTTTTTTCCGTTGTATGCTGCATTCATATAGAGCGCAGCCGCCTCCATTTCCACGGCGAGCACGCCCATGGAGCGGTAGACCTCATTGGCATCGCTGCGGGCATTGTAAAATGCGTCGGAGGACATGAGATTGCCGATATGCGCCGGCAATTTGCGCTCGGTACAAACATCGGCGGCTTCTTTGAGCAGAGCATAAGAGCAGATCGGCGCATAGGTGCCGGGGTAGTTGAACTGTGCGGCATAGCCCGAATCGGTGCAGGCGCCCATGCCGAGGATAATATCGCGCAGCCGGACATTCGCGGCAAGCGCCCCGGCGGAGCCGACGCGGATGATATTTTCCACGCCGAAGAAACGATACAGCTCATTGGAATAAATGCCGATGGAGGGCATGCCCATGCCGCTCGCCATCACGCTGACGGGCACGCCGTGATAGGTGCCGGTGTAGCCCTGCACACCGCGCACGTTGTTGACAAGGTGCGCGTTTCCCAAAAAGTTTTCCGCAATGAATTTGGAGCGCAGCGGGTCGCCCGGCATTAAAACGGTTTTGGCAAAATCATCGGGGGTTGCCTTGATGTGCGGGGTCGGATACGGAAGCTTTGTCATTTTCTTGTCCATCCTTTCAAAAATATTCGCTTAGAGCATTCAAGGGTTTTTTTCTTTTTTTGCGATTCCGACGACGCGGCTTGTCCCAAGGCGCGAGGCGCCCAGCGATAAAAATTCCTCGGCATCGGCAAGAGAGGAGATGCCGCCCGCCGCTTTGATCTTTACATGCGGCTCGACATACTTTGCAAACAGGGCAACATCCGCCGGCGTTGCGCCGCCGCCCGCAAAACCGGTTGAGGTTTTGATATAGTCCGCGCCGGAGGCGGAAACGATGCGGCACATGCGGATCTTTTCTTCCTCCGTGAGCAGGCATGTCTCGATAATAACCTTGAGCAGCTTGCCGGCGCAGGCGCGTTTGACGGCGCGAATTTCTTCCAGAACCGCCTCGTCCCGCCCGGCGCGCAGCATGCCGATGTTAATCACCATATCAATCTCATCGGCGCCGTTTGCCACCGCCTGCGCAGCTTCAAAGCATTTGACCTCGGTCGTCATATAACCGTTTGGAAAGCCGATCACGGTGCAGATGGGAAGCTTGCCGCCGACATAGTCCGCCGCCAAACGGACATAGCAGGGCGGGATGCAGGCGCTGGCACAGCCGTATTCCATGGCATCGTCCAGCACGGTGCGAATTTCGGCAAAGGTCGCGTCCTGCCGCAACAGGGTGTGGTCAACATGGGACAGAATTTCTTTGAGCTGCATAAAACATTCCTCCGTTTTTTATTTTTGCGCCTCTTGCGTTGCAATGGCTTTTTGATAACAATGATAGCACATGGCAATATAGCTGTCGTTTCCGCCGAGAAAGACCTGCGAGCCCTGTGTTACCACCCGTCCCTTTTTGTCAAGGCGCGCATTGACGATCGCTTTTGCGCCGCAGGAGCAAACGGTTTTGATCTCCGTGACGGAATCCGCAATTTCGAACAGGCGGCGGCTGCCGGGGAACAGCTGCGTGCGGAAGTCCGTGCGCAGCCCGAAGCACAGCACGGGGATATTATCGCGGTCCACCAGCGTGCGGAAGGCATCGATCTGCGCAGGGGTGAAGAATTGGCATTCGTCCACAATGATAACATCGGTCTTGTCCGCCCGCGCCGCATAGGCGCGCAGAATATCCGTTTCCGGCGCGGCGACCCACGCATGTGCCTCAAGGCCGATGCGCGAGCGCACAATGTCCGCGCCGTCGCGGCTGTCAGTTTGCGGCTTGATCAGCCACACGTGCATCCCGCGTTCTTCATAATTGAATTTGGTAATCAGCGCCTGTGCGGTTTTGGAGCTGCCCATCGCCCCGTATTTGAAATAAAGCTTTGCCATGTCGTCAATTCTCCTTTGTCTCCTCAAACTTTGCGTTTTGCATCAGCCAGCGGCAAACGCCGTCCTGCGTGTTCGGGGGGCAGATCTCATCGGCGATTTCCCTGAGCTCACCGATCGCATTTTCGACGGCGATGCAATGGTTTGCCGCGGCAAACAGGGGCAGATCGTTTTTATGATCTCCGAAGGCGGTGATGCGGGTAAACCCGCGGCTTTTTGCCAGGGCAAGTGCGGCGTTGTATTTTGAGGCATGCTCATCGAAAATTTCAAGATATTGAAAACCCGGATGATAAATGTCCTCGTAATATTCGAATTTTGTGTGCGGAATTTTGCGGATGCGGTCAATCCACGGATCCAGCGCTTCTTTGGTGTTGGTATAGGTGAAATAGACAACTCCGCGCCCGCAAAGCGACGCAAAATCGGACAACGGCGTGAATACTTTCCCGAAGTGTTTTTTACGATGTTCCATATATTCCCGCGCGGCAGATGTGTCAATTTCGGTATAATAGGTACTGAGGCGATTGTTTTCCACGGTATGAAAAAAGCCGTGAATCCCGGCATCGCGGCAAAGCGCCGAAATGCCGCGAAACGCATCGTCCGTAAGATATTGCACCGATTCATACCTCCCTGTGCCGAGGTGATAGAGGCAGCTGCCGTTGAGCAGGATCAGGGGCAGGGAAAAATGCAGTGCGCGCAGAATCGGCGCCGCGCTTGCGGCGGTGCGCGCCGTTGCGCAGGAGAGCGGAAGCCCGCGGTCGAGCAGCGCATTCAGATGCGTTTGCGTAAAATCCGAGACGATGCCCTGCGGCGCCAAAAGCGTGCCGTCAAGATCGGTCAGATACAGTGTTTTCTCTTCCGTGAAACTCACCCTTTCCGACAAGATTTTTCCCTGTCAAAGAGAATTTACAATTTTACAGAATATATTCCCGCGCTCCTCGAAATTTGCAAAGCAATCAAAGCTTGCGCAGGCGGGGGAGAGCACAACCGCATCGCCCGCAGCCGCCAAAGCCGCGGCGCGGCGGACCGCTGCCTCAAAATCCGGTTCCGTGCAGCGCGGGACTGCAGCGGCGACGGCGCCGTCCCCCTCTGCAAGCGCTTTTTCGATCAGAGGCGCGGAAGCTCCCGTGAGCACGACTGCTTTTGCATGCTGAGAAACGGGGCGGCAAAGCGGCTCATAGGAGACCTTTTTATCATAGCCGCCGAGAATCAGAATTACGTTTTTACCGAATGTGGAAAGCGCGGCGCGGGTGCGCGCGGGAGAGGAATCGATGGAGCTGTTGTAAAAGAGCACCCCGTCTTTCTTCCGCACAAGCTGCAGCCGATGCGCAACACCGGAAAAGGTATCAATCACGCGCTGCATTTTTTCATGCGGGACGAAATCCTCCGTCAGGGCGGCGGCGGTCATGATGTTTTCAAGGTTATGCCGCCCGGGAAGCAGAACATGCGCGGTATCCAAAACCGCGCGCTCGCCGAAACGGTCGCGCCGGATGATGCTGCTTTTGCGCAGAAAATAAACCGCTTTGATATTCGGGGCGCAAAGCTGAGGCTCTTTTTCGGAAGAAAAGAGGATCACCTGCCCGGGCGCCGTTGATACAAGCGCCGCGGTCTGCGGGTTTTGCGCGTTCAGCACGAGCACATCGCAGGCGCTTTGCCCGAGAAAGATATTTTTCTTGGCATCGATATATTCCTGCATATCGGTGTGCCAGTTGAGGTGGTTCGGCGTGATATTGGTCAGTGCGGCACGCGCAATGCGCGGGCGCATACCGAAAAGCTGAAAACTGGAAAGCTCGGCGGCGACAAAATCTTCTTTTGTGATCGCCTCGATCTGCGGGAGCAGCGGCGTGCCGATATTGCCGCCCAAAAAAACGCGGCGCGGCGTGTTTTCCGCGGCTGCACGCAGGAAAAGAGAGGTCAGGGTCGTTGTGGTGGTTTTTCCGTCGCTGCCGGTCACGGCGAACACGGGGCAGGGGCAAAACCGTAAAAACAGCTCCATTTCGCTGCTGAGCACGGCGCCGTTATCAACAGCCTTTTGCAGTTGCGGCAGATCGGGGCGGACCCCCGGACTTTTGAGCAGGAGCGACTCGGTGATATTCTCAAGGTAGTCTTCGCCGAAACGACAGGCAACGTCGCGGGCGCGCAGCTGCCCGATCAGCTCCTTTGCAGCTGCGGGATCGCGGCGGTCCCGCGCGGTGACACGGGCGCCGTGGCGCAGCAGAAAATCAATGACGGGGCGATTGCTGATGCCGACGCCGATTACACCGACGGAGCGGTTGTTCAAAGAAGCACAAAATGCGCGTAAATCTTCCAAAACGGGTTCTCTCCTTCATTCTGTGTGCCGCGGGCGCGGATTCGGGCGCTGAGCGGGCGAACAACGCGCATGCACGGTGCATACAATATCATATTAGCACATTTGTCTGCGTTTGTCTACTGCAACTTTTTTCGACAAACGGCGAGCAAAAAACACACGGGCGGAATTTTGATAAAGTATGGTGATAAAAATATGAAGCAAAAAAACGGAAAAGAACTGCCGCGGGCGCTTTCCATGGCGTTCCTTTGCGACCCGAAAGCCTTCACGCGGTTTTTGGCAATGGATGAGCGCGCGCAAAGTGCCGTCGTCATCCGCGCACAGGATATGGAGAGCGGCAAAGCGCTTCAGGCGTTTGTACACCGCATCGGGCAATAAAAAATCGCCGTCTTTTCGAAAAAGGCGGCGATTTTGAAAAAGCGGTGAATTTTATCGAAGAATATTGACGCGGATGATACCGTCGATCGCGCGGAGGCGTTCTGCCGTATCCTGCGGGATTTCTCCGATGATCTCGACAATGGTGTACGCATACTCTTTTTTGGAGCGGTTGACCATGTTTTCAATGTTGATATTTTCCTGCGCAAGCACGGCGGTAATCTGCGTGAGCATGGCAGGGATGTTCTTATGGCACAGGCAGATGCGCAGATCTCCGCTGTGCGGCAGGGAAACATCGGGATAATTGACGCTGTGCGTGATATTGCCCATCTCCAAAAAATCGCGCAGCTCGTTGACCGCCATCACGGCGCAGTTGTCTTCGCTCTCTTCGGTGGAGGCACCGAGGTGGGGAATTGCGATTAAATTTTTCGCGCCGAGAATTTCTTCGGTGGGGAAATCGGTCACATATTTTGCAATTTTCCCGCTTTCCAGCCCCGCTTTGATATCGGCGGCGACGGCAAGATCTGCACGGGAGAAATTCAAAAGGCGCACGCCGTCTTTCATCTTTGCAATGTTGGCGGCGCAAAGCGTGCCTTTGGTTTCCGGCGTTGCGGGAATGTGCAGCGTGATATAATCACAGCTTGCGAAAATTTCATCCATGGAGGCGGCGCGTCGAATGCTGCGGGAAAGCTTCCAGGCGGATTCCACCGTTAAGAATTTATCGTAGCCGACGACCTCCATCCCGAGCGCCACGGCAGCGTTTGCCACCAAAACGCCGATGGCGCCGAGCCCGATCACACCCAGGCGCTTGCCTGCGATCTCATGCCCGGCAAAGCGGCTTTTGCCCTTTTCCACCTGCTTTGCAACGGTTGCCTCGGGCGTGTCTTTTAAGGTGTTTGCCCAGTTAATGCCGTCCGTGATATCGCGGGAGGCAAGCATCAGCCCCGCAATGACAAGCTCTTTGACGGCGTTGGCGTTTGCCCCGGGGGTGTTGAATACGACGATGCCGGCATCGGCGCATTGCTCCAGGGGAATATTGTTGACCCCCGCGCCGGCGCGCGCAATGGCGCGCAGGTTTTCCCCAAGCGGCATATCGTGCATGGAGGCGGAGCGCACCAATATCGCATCGGGATTTTCAATGCTGTCGCCGACGGCGTATTTGCTGCGGTCGAACAGATCCGTCCCGCATTGTGCAATTTTATTCAGCAGCAAAATATTGTACATAGTTTCCTCTTTTCCGACAGTTGCGCGGCGCTTATACCTTCGGGTTTTCCGCCGCAAATTTCCGCATGAAGGCGACCAGCGCCTGCACACCCTCGATCGGCATTGCATTATAAATGGAGGCGCGCATGCCGCCGACGCTGCGGTGCCCCTTGACATTGGCAAGACCGGCTGCCCCTGCCTCTTTGGCAAATTTTTTATCAAGCTCCGCATCTCCCGTGACAAATGTGACATTCATCATGGAGCGGCTCTCTTTTTCCACGGGGGCAATATAGTAGCTTTGGGAATCAAGATAATCGTAAAGCACGGCGGCTTTCTTTTCGTTATGCGCCTTCATTGCTTTTAGCCCGCCCATGTTCAAAAGCCATTCATACACAAGCTTTGCAATGTAAATCGGCCAGCAGGGGGGCGTGTTATACATGGAATCGTTTTCCGCCATGGGCTGATAATCCAGCATCACCGGCGTTTCGGGGCGGGCGTTTCCGATAAGATCCTCCCGCACGATAACAACGGTCAATCCGGCAGGCGCCATGTTTTTCTGAGCGCCTGCATAGATCAAACCGAAGCGAGTGACATCGACCGGCTCGGAAAGGATGCAGGAGGACATATCTGCAACCAGCGGAATATCGCCCGTGTCGGGGATGTAGGGAAATTTCGTGCCGTAAATGGTGTTGTTAAAGCACATGTGTACATAATCGGCATCTGCGCGGAAATCCGCGCGGGAAAGCCGCGGCACAGCGGAGAAATTGATTTCTTTGGTGGTTCCCGCACAGCGAACATCGCCGTATTTCTGTGCTTCTTTAAAAGCTTTGCCGGAGAACTGCCCGGAGACGATATAATCAGCTTTGCGGTTTTTATTCATCAGGTTCAGCGGCACGGCTGCGAACTGCGTGGAGGCGCCGCCCTGCAAAAACAGGACTTTGTAGTTATCGGGGATGTGCATCAGTTCGCGCAAAAGCCGCTGTGCGTCCTTTATAATGGCATCGAAAGCCGGAGATCGATGGCTCATCTCCATAACAGACATACCGCTGTCCTTGTAACAAACAAGGTCACGCGCCGCTTCTTCCAGCACCGGCAGGGGCAGCATGGATGGGCCCGCCGAGAAGTTGTAAATGCGATTCATTTTGCATCTCTCTCCTTTTTTCGAAATTTTTGATTTGCATGCGGCGCTGCAGGGCGCCGCGGCACTTTACCGAAATAAAGCGCTTTGCATTATTATACGGTACATATGCGCAAATGTCAATAGATATGACGAAAAAAAGGGCACCTACCGGCCCTACGGACTTGACTGCTCAGGATTCGTCGATTGGGTTTTTTATAATG
>URPL01000008.1 GCA_900549725.1 uncultured Eubacteriales bacterium
GACAAAATATTTCCAAAAAAAGAAAAATGCAGCGTTTCAAAACACGAAGCGCTGCATTTGTGCGTGGTTAATCGTTGCTGTTAATGGTGGAGATCTGCGGTGTGATTTCTTCCAATACATCTAAAACAATGCGGACGGTATCAAGCGAGGTGAAAATCGTAACTCCGTTTTGCACGGCGCAGCGGCGAATGGCGACGCCGTCCTCATAATGAACGCCCGAGAGAATGGCGCGGGTATTGATAATATAGCTGACATAGCCCGCCCGGATGGAATCAAGAATCTCTTCGCTGCCTTCGCTCAGCTTGCCGCGCAGCCTTGTGCGGATGCCGTGCTGCTTGAGAAAAGCTGCGGTGCCTGCCGTTGCTTCGATATTGAAGCCGAGCTGATAGAAGCGCTTGACCAGAGGCAGCGCCTCCTCCTTATCCTCATCCGCCAGGGTGACGATAACCGTGCCGTATTCTTTCATTTTGACGCCGGAGGCCTGCAGGGCTTTGTAAAGTGCGCGGTTGAGACGATTGTCATAGCCGATTGCCTCGCCCGTTGATTTCATCTCTGGAGAGAGATATGCATCCATTCCCGTGAGCTTTTCAAAGGAGAAGGCGGGGGCCTTGACATACCAGCGCTTGCGGTCCTGCGGGATCATTTTTGTGATGCCCTGCATCGCCAATGTCTGCCCGAGCATGGCGCGCGTTGCAATACAAACAAGATTACAGCCTGTGGATTTTGAAAGGAACGGTACGCTGCGGGAGGCGCGGGGATTGACCTCAATGACGGAAACCGCATCGCTTTCATCCACAATGAACTGAATGTTGAACAGCCCGACAATGCCGATGCCGAGCCCGAGCTTTGCGGTATATTCCGCGATGGTTTGCTTGACCTTCTCAGAGACGGAGAAGCAGGGATAGACGCTGGTGCTGTCTCCGCTGTGCACGCCGGTGCGTTCCACAAGCTCCATAATGCCGGGGATGAGCACCTGTTCTCCGTCGCAGACAGCGTCAACCTCGACCTCTTTGCCCATGATATAGCGATCGATAAGCACGGGCTTATCTTCATCGATCTCAACGGCATTTTTCAGATATTTGCGCAGCATTTTTTCGTTTGCGACGATTTCCATGGCTCTGCCGCCCAGCACAAAGGAGGGGCGCACAAGCACGGGGTAGCCGATGCGTTTTGCTGCGGCAACGCCGCTTTCAATACCGGTGACGGCCTCGCCCGTGGGATTGGGGATACCGAGCGATTTGATCACGGCATCGAATGCGTCGCGATTTTCCGCCTTTTCGATTGCTGCACAATCCGTGCCGATGATGTGCACGCCGCGGCGTGCCAGCGGCTCTGCCAAATTGACCGCCGTTTGCCCGCCAAGCGTTGCAATCACGCCGAGTGGCTTTTCCAAATGGATGATATTCATTACATCCTCGGGCGTGAGGGGCTCAAAATACAGCTTATCGGCGGTGGTGTAGTCGGTGGAGACGGTTTCCGGGTTGTTATTGATGACGATTGCCTCATAACCCATTTGCTGAATGGTATGGACGGCATGAACGGTGGAATAATCAAATTCCACGCCCTGCCCGATGCGGATCGGCCCGGAGCCGAGCACGATTACCTTTTGCCGCGGGGAGACGACGGATTCGTTTTCCTCGGCATAGGTGGAATAAAAATAGGGGACATAGCTCTCAAATTCGCTTGCACAGGTATCGATCATTTTATAAACGGGAAAGATTTTTTCCCGGCAGCGCATGGCATAGACCGCATCCTCCTCCATATGCCACAGCTCTGCCACATAGGAATCGGAAAAGCCGAGACGCTTTGCTTCGCGCAGCAGCGCCGTATCTTTGACATTTGCCTCCATTTCTTTTTCAAGATCGACGATCTTTTTGATCTTATCCAAAAAGAACATATCGATTTGCGTAATATCGCAGATCAGGGAAGGGTCAACGCCGATCCACATCAGCTGTGAAATAGCATACAGGCGGTCGTCCGTGCCTTCTTTGATATAGTCCAGCAGCTGCTCAACGCTCATATTCGCCAAGTCGAATTTTTCCATATGGATATGGTTTTTGCCCGCCTCCAAAGAGCGAATGGCTTTGAGCAGGCTCTCCTCAAAGGTTCGCCCGACGCTCATGACCTCGCCCGTGGCTTTCATTTGCGTGGAGAGCGTGTTTTGCGCTGCAGGGAATTTATCAAACGGGAAGCGCGGCATTTTGGTCACAACATAGTCAAGTGTCGGCTCAAAGCAGGCGGGGGTGTTGGCAAGCGCGATTTCGTCCAAATGCATACCGACGGCAATTTTTGCGGAAACGCGCGCAATCGGATAGCCGCTTGCCTTGGAGGCAAGGGCGGAGGAACGGGAAACGCGCGGATTGACCTCGATTACATAATAAGAAAAGGAGTTTGGGTCAAGCGCAAACTGCACATTGCACCCTCCGCGCACATCCAGCGCACGAATGATTTTCAGCGCGCTGTCACGCAGCATGTGGTATTCTTTGTTCGTCAGCGTCTGGCTCGGGGCGACAACGATGGAATCGCCCGTATGAATGCCGACGGGATCGAGATTTTCCATATTGCACACGGTGATCGCGGTGTCGTTTGCATCCCGCATGACTTCATATTCGATTTCTTTATACCCCTTGATGCTTTTTTCGACAAGCACCTGATGCACGGGAGAGAGAGCAAGCGCATTTTTCATCATCTCCTGCATTTCCTGCGGGGTGTAGGCAAAGCCGCCGCCCGTTCCGCCGAGGGTGAAGGCGGGGCGCAAAATCACGGGATAGCCGATGTGCTCCGCCGCCGCAAGCCCTTCTTCCACGGAATAGGTAATCTCGGAGGGGACGACCGGCTCGCCGATGCGCTGGCATAGCTCTTTGAACAGCTCGCGGTCCTCCGCACATTCAATGCTTTTCGCATCGGTGCCGAGCAGCTCGATTTCGCATTCCTTCAGCACGCCTTTTTTGGAGAGCTGCATGGCAAGGTTCAGCCCTGTTTGCCCGCCGATGCCGGGAACAATGGCGTCGGGACGCTCTAAACGGCAGATGCGCGCCAAATATTCCAGCGTCAGCGGCTCCATATAGACCTTATCGGCAATGGAGGTATCCGTCATGATGGTGGCGGGATTGGAATTTGCAAGGATGACCTCATAGCCCTCTTCTTTCAGGGCAAGGCATGCCTGGGTTCCCGCATAGTCAAATTCCGCAGCCTGTCCGATTACGATCGGACCGGAGCCGATGACAAGCACTTTATGGATATCCGTTCTCTTAGGCATGGCTCTTCTCCTCCTGCATCAATTTGACAAACTGTTCAAACAAATAGGTGCTGTCCTGCGGGCCGGGGGCACTTTCTGGGTGATATTGCACGCTGAAAACGCGGTCTTTTTCGCTTGCAACGCCTTCCACGGTTCCATCCAAAAGGTTGCGATGCGTTACGGTGAGCCCCGTGTTTTCCAATGTTTCCTCCTTGACGGCATAGCTGTGGTTTTGCGAGGTGATTTCGATTTTTCCGGTGCGAAGATTTTTCACGGGGTGATTGCCGCCGCGGTGCCCGAATTTCAGCTTATAGGTCTTTGCGCCGTATGCCAGGGAGATGATCTGATGCCCAAGGCATATGCCGAAAATGGGGAAGCGCCCGCGCAGCGCCTGCACCGTTTTGATCACGGGGAGCACATTCTCCGGGTCGCCGGGGCCGTTTGAAAGGAAAATGCCGTCCGGTTTCATAAAAGCAATTTCCTCGGCAGGCGTATGATAGGGGACGATTGTCACATTGCAGCCTAAGCGGTTCAGGGAACGGATGATATTGAGCTTGATACCGCAGTCAACGGCAACCACATGAAACCGCGGGTTGGAGGTGCGGGCATACCAGCGCTTGCGGCAGCTCACTCTTGCAACGGCATCATGCAAAACGGGCGCTGCGGCAATGCGGCGCAGCGCTTCCTCCTTTGGGGTATCAATTGCCGTGAGCAGCATGCGGCGGGATCCGTAGTCGCGAATGCTGCGGGTGAGTTTCCGCGTATCAATGCCGAATATGCCCGGAATTCCGTTTTCCTCAAGGAGCTCGGAGAGCGTTTTGGTATAGCGGAAGTTAGAGGGCATATCGTTGTAATCGCTTACGATCAAAGCGCCGATGGAGGGCGTTTTGCATTCATAATCATCGTCGGTAATGCCGTAGTTTCCGATGAGAGGATAGGTCATAACAACAGCTTGGTCGGTGTAGGAGGGATCGGAAACAATCTCCTGATATCCGACCATGGAGGTATTGAAAACAATTTCAAGCACGCGCTCTGCTTCGGCGCCAAACGCATAGCCTTCATATTCGCTTCCGTCTTCCAATACGATTTTGCGTGTTTTTTCGTTCATCTTTGCTTTCGATCTCCTTATGATTTGAAAAGGGAGCGCAGCCGCGCAGCGGCGGCATAAATTTGCCTTCTCGGCGCAAAGGCACTCAGGCGGATATATCCCTCGCCGCCCGCACCGAATCCTGTGCCGGGGGAGCACAGAATTGCCGCATGTTCCAGCAAAAAGTCAAAGCAATCGCTGCTTGTCATCCCCTGCGGGCATGCGACCCAAAGATACGGGGAATGCTCCCCGCCGAAAAAGGGCAGGGCAAGGTCTTGCAGGGCTTTTCGGAGCGCCCCGGCATTTTGCAGCGTCTTTTGAATGGCCTTTTGCGTTTGCTTTTGCCCCCGCGCCGTCAAAACGGCTGCGGCGGCGCGCTGCACGGGATAACAAACGCCGTTCGTCTTTGCAAATTTTGTGCGTTCCCACATGGCATTCAGGCTTTGCCCGTCTCGGCACAGCGTGCCGGGCACAACGGTATAGCCGCAGCGCAGCCCCGTGAACCCTGCGCTTTTGGAAAAAGAGCAGATCTCAACGGCACAGCTGCGGCTGCCTTCCATTTCAAAGATTGAGCGGGGGTATGCGCTGCCGGCAAGAAACGCCTCATAAGCGGCATCATAAATAATAACGGCACCGCAGGCATTTGCATAGTTGACCCAGTCTTGAAGCAGGCGGCGCGGCATGGCAACGCCGGTGGGATTTTGCGGGGAGCATAAATAAATCACGCCCGCATCGATATCGCGCGGCGGGAGGGGTAAAAAGCCGCTTTTGGCATCACACCGCAGCGGGAGCACCCGCATACCGTGCATTGCAGCGACCTCGGCATAGGCGGGATAGCACGGTGATGGAATCAAAACGAGATTTTCCGGGGAAAAAAGCCCCGGCAAAAGCCCGAGATCCTCTCCCGCGCCGCTCGAAACGAAAATTTCATCCTCCGAGAGCGCAATGCCGCGCTGCGCATAGTGCGCGGCGACCGCGCGCCTTAAAAAGGAGGCACCGCATTCCGGCTGATAGCCTTGAAAGCTTGCGGCGCGCCCTTGCCCGTGCGCGGCTTTGAGCAGCGCATGCAGCGCACTTTGCGACAAGGGAAGCGATACATCACCGATGCCCAAAGAAAGAAGCTTTGCCCTTGGATGCTGCGCCTTGAATGCTTTTTTCTTTTCCGAAAGAGTGAAAAACAAATAAGACGGTTCCAACTGCTGATAGCTTTTGTTTGGGATCAGGATGCGATCGCCTCCCTTGTACGCGCTTCATTGTTTAGTGAATTTCAACATATTCGTCTCTGCCGGCACCCACTGAGACATATCGAATCTTGCAGTCGACGGCATTTTCAAGATATCGGATATAGTCCTTTGCGGCGGCGGGCAGCTCCTCGTATGTACGGCAAGCGGAAACATCGCCGAAGCCTCCCACATATTCGATCACCGGTTTTGCTCTGTTGAGGCGGTCGCCGGTGGGGAAGTTGACGGTGCGTTCTCCGTCTACATCATATGCAACGCAAACGGGAATCTTGTCAAGATAAGAGAGCACATCAAGCTTGGTCAGCGCAATGCAGTCGGCACCCTGCATACGGATGCCATAGCGGGAGGCGGGCACATCAAACGGGCCGACGCGGCGCGGGCGCCCCGTTGCGGCGCCGTATTCGCCGCCTGCATCCCGCAGCGCCTTTGCCTCGTCGCCGAACATTTCTGCGGTAAACGGGCCTTCGCCGACACAGGTGGAATATGCTTTCATAATGCCGACGGCGTTGTTCAGACGCAGCCCCGGAATCCCTGCGCCGATGGGCGCAAATCCTGCCAGGGTCGAGGAAGAAGAGGTGTAAGGATAAATACCAAAATCAATGTCGCGCAGAGCGCCGAGCTGCGCCTCAAACATAATGTTCTTGCCGCTCATTGCCGCATCGTAAAGATATGTGCTGACATCGGTGACAAAAGGAACAACCTTCTCGCCGTAGGTCTTCAGCCAATCCATCATGTCATCTGCATTTACGGGTGCATGGCCGTAACCGGTGACGGTAATGTTTTTCCATTCCACAATATCGTTGACCTTTTCGCGCAGGGTGTCCATGTGCAGAAGATCTTCCATGCGAACGCCTTTTTTCATATATTTATCGGCATAGACAGGGGCGATTCCACGGCGGGTGGAGCCGTATTTTTTGTCTGCCAGGCGCTCCTCCTCCATGATATCCTGCATTTTGTGATAGGGCATGCAAATGATGGCCTTGTCGCTGATCTTGAGATTTTCCGGGGTGATTTTAATGCCCTTGTCCGTCAGGGCTTTCATCTCGTTGACAAGGTGCTCGATATCAATCACCATGCCGTTGCCCATCACATTGACGGTGGTTTCCCGCAAAATACCGGAGGGCAGCAGATTGAGGATGAATTTTCCTCTCTCATTGATCACGGTATGGCCTGCGTTGTTGCCGCCCTGGTAGCGGCAGATGATGTCATAATCCTTGGAGAGCAGGTCGACCATGCGGCCTTTGCCCTCATCCCCCCAGTTGATGCCGACGATTGCTGTTAACATTGTTTTTTCCTCCTTCTTTTTTCCCTCTTGGGTTATACGTTGATGGTTGCGTCTGCCTGCTCAGCAAGCGTCGCCCTGTTTTCGGCGAGTACGGCATTCACAACGGTTAAATACTCATCGGTTTGTTCTGCGGCGCGCCCGGTAAACGCCCTGACATCGATCAGGCGATCGATTTCTGCGCGGTCAAGGCCGAATATCGGGTCGGCGGCGATGCGGTCAAGCAGGTCGTTTTCCGCGCCCTGCTGCTTCACGGCGATGCCTGCGTCCACCGAATGGCGGCGGATCGCTTCATGCAGCGCCTGCCGGTCGCCGCCGCGCTTGACGCATTCCATGAGGATATTTTCGGTTGCCATAAAGGGCAGCTCCTGCCTAAGGTGCTTTTCCATGACCTTGGGATAAACGCGCAGCCCGCGAATGATATTGATATAAAGCGTGAGAATTCCGTCGCAGGCGAGAAACGCCTCGGGAATGGAGATACGGCGGTTGGCGGAATCGTCCAGGGTGCGTTCCAGCCATTGTGTGCCCGCCGTCATTGCAGGGTTGAGCGCATCCGCAATCACAAAGCGCGCCAGGGAGCTCATGCGCTCCGAGCGCATTGGGTTGCGTTTATATGCCATGGCAGAGGAGCCGACCTGTCCCGCTTCAAACGGCTCGTCTACTTCCTTGAGATGGGAAAGCAGGCGGATATCGCCCGAGAATTTCTGCGCGCTCTGCGCAATGCCGGAAAGCACGGAGAGCACAAAATAATCGGCCTTGCGCGGATAGGTTTGCCCGCTGACGGGATAGCAGGCGGAAAACCCCATTTTCTGCGCGATTTTCTGTTCCAGCAGCTTTACCTTTTCATGATCGCCTTCAAACAGCGCCAAAAAGCTTGCGCCGGTGCCCGTTGTGCCTTTGCAGCCAAGGAGTTTTTGCCGGCTGAGCACAAAATCAAGCTGCTCCAGATCCATCATCAGATCCTGCATCCAAAGCGTTGCGCGCTTGCCGAGCGTGGTCGGCTGTGCGGCTTGGAAATGGGTGTAGGCAAGAGTGGGCAATGCGCGGTGTTCCTTTGCAAATGCCGTAAGCGCTTCAATGGCATGCAACAGAAGAAAGCGGATCCGCAAAAGCGCCTGCCGCTGCAGAATGACATCGGTGTTATCGCCGACATAGCAGCTGGTTGCGCCCAGATGAATGATCGGCTCCGCCAGGGGGCAGGCATCGCCGTAGGTGTGAATGTGCGCCATCACATCATGGCGGACGGATGCTTCATAGGCGGCTGCCGTTGCATAGTCGATATCATCGATGTGTGAACGCATCTGTTCAATTTGCGCATCGGTGATTGGCAGTCCGAGCTCCTGCTCGCTTTCCGCCAGGGCAACCCAAAGGCGACGCCAGGTGGAAAACTTGCGGTCGTCGGAGAAAATCTCTTGCATCTGCCGGCTTGCATATCGTCGACACAGGGGGTTTTCGTAGGTATCATGCATGATGGAAACCTCTTTGTTTTTTATTTACAAACGGCAAAAAGCCGATTGCTGCAAATTTATTGCTTTGCGCTGTGCCTGCGGGCAAGGGCTGCGGAGATAAAACCGCAGAACAGCGGGTGCGCGCGGTTGGGGCGGGATTTGAATTCCGGATGATACTGCACACCGACATAAAACGGGCGATCCGAAAGCTCCACCGTTTCCACAAGGCGCCCGTCGGGAGAGAGGCCGGAAAGGGTCAGTCCCGCGGCGCTCAGCACATCGCGGTAATCATTGTTAAATTCATAGCGGTGGCGATGGCGCTCGGAAATTTTTTCGGCGCCGTAGCAGCGGCGCATGGTCGTCCCCTCTTTGATGATACAGGGGTATGCGCCAAGGCGCAGAGTGCCGCCCTTATCGATATCGTCGCTCTGCCCGGGCATAAAATCGATTACCTTATGGCGGCAAAGCTCGTCAAATTCGCCGGAATGCGCGTCTGCGATGCCCGCAACATTGCGCGCATATTCAATCACGGCGATCTGCATGCCAAGGCAAATGCCGAAATACGGCAACTTGTTTTCCCTTGCATAGCGCGCGGCGAGAATCATGCCCTCAATCCCGCGCCCGCCAAAGCCCCCCGGCACGATAATGCCGTCAAGGGCGCTGAGCTTCTCGGCGACGGTTTGCTCCGTCAGCGTTTCGGAGTCGATCCAGTCGATGCAGATGTGGGTATTGAGCGTATAGCCTGCATGTCGCATGGCCTCCGCAACGGAAAGATAGGCATCGTGCAGCTGCACATATTTGCCGACAAGCCCGATATGTACCTCCTCGGTGCGGTTTTTGATACGCTGCACCATTTCCGTCCATTCCGTGAGATCACCGCGGGGGGCATCAATGCCGAGCTCTCTGCAAACGACCTCGGAAAAGTTTGCCTTCTCCAGCATCAGCGGCGCCTCATAAAGGCAGGGCAGCGTGATATTTTCGATGACGCAGTCGGGCTTTACATTGCAGAACATGGAGATTTTCTTGAAAATGGATTCCTCCAGCGGTTCGTCACAGCGCAGAACGATGAGATTGGGGTTGATGCCCATGCCCTGCAGTTCCTTGACGGAATGCTGTGTCGGCTTTGATTTGTGTTCATCCGAACCGCGCAAAAAGGGCACCAGGGTGACATGAATGAAGAGACTGTTTTCTCTGCCGACCTCCAAAGAGATCTGCCGGACCGCCTCCAAAAAGGGTTGAGATTCAATATCGCCGATGGTGCCGCCGATTTCCGTTATCACGACATCTGCATCCGTTTGTTTGCCGACGCGGTATACGAAGTCCTTGATTTCATTTGTGATATGGGGAATGACCTGAACGGTGGAGCCGAGATATTCGCCGCGACGCTCCTTGTTCAAAACATTCCAATACACCTTTCCCGTGGTGAGATTGGAATATTTATTCAAATCTTCGTCGATAAAACGCTCATAGTGCCCAAGGTCCAGGTCGGTTTCCGCGCCGTCCTCCGTGACATAGACCTCGCCGTGCTGATACGGGCTCATCGTGCCCGGGTCAACATTGATATACGGGTCAAGCTTTTGTGCGGCGACCTTGAGGCCTTTTGCCTTGAGCAGTCTTCCGAGCGAGGCCGCCGTGATGCCTTTTCCAAGCCCGGAGACAACGCCGCCGGTTACGAAAATATATTTTGTCATGGTATGTTCCTCTCGTTTCAATTCTGTGAGAAGCCTTGGCTTCAGCGATAGGTGGAAAGAATGTTCTCCGCAACGGCACGCCTTGTGATACAGCGGTCCATTGCCTGTTTTTCAATGTATTTGTGCGCCTGTTCTTCCGTCATTTTCAGCTGCTCGATCAAAACCCATTTTGCATGGTTTACAAGTCTGATTTCCTGCATTTTTTCTTCCAGCGTCGCCGTTTTCTGTTCCATGCGGCGCAGCCGCTCCCGCGTGCCGCGCAAAAGCGTCAGCGATTGGGAAACAAGCGTTTGAGAAAGGGGCTTGGGCAAAGTCAGAACGCCG
The DNA here is from genome assembly GCA_900549725.1 of uncultured Eubacteriales bacterium. GTDB lineage: Bacteria > Bacillota > Clostridia > Oscillospirales > CAG-272 > UMGS1225. The sequence goes on from URPL01000008.1 coordinate 10,312, forward strand.
CCTGGGCTTGCCTGCTCATTCACCTGCGGGAAAAGCTCCGCCCGCACCAAGAGCAGCACTCCCGCACCGCTGTCAGCGCAGGCATCCAGCGCAAGCGCCGTACCGAATTCATCGGGCAGCGGCGTGTTGACGATTACGATATCAAAGCGGTTTTCAAGCAGGGCGCGGCGTGCGCTTGCCGCATCGCAGCGCACCGAAATCGGGTCATAGACCGAGGTGGGCAGAAGCGCTTGCAATGTTTTGACAAAGCTTTGCGAGGCGCTGACAAGGAGCGTGGCGTAACGATATTCCGTCAGTTCCATGGCACACCTCCTTTTTTGAGCGGATCGCAAAACGATTACAGCGTGTAAAAATCAATGAGCTGCCGACACAAAACGCTCTGCAAAAACGCGCTTTGCCGCGCAATTTTTTTTGCATCGTCAAGAGTTTGCGGCAGAAGGGGAGGCATCCCGTTGCCCGCTTTGGCTGCCGTATAGAGATCAAATTCGCAAGGGGCGGGCAGAGGCGTCTTTGCCCGTATGCCGTCCAGCGCCGCATAAATCAGAAGCGCATAGGCAAGATACGGATTGCAGCAGGAATCCGGCGAGCGCAGCTCAAACCGCGCATATTCACCGCTTGCCGCGGGAATACGAATGAGCGCCGTGCGGTTTTGATGTGCCCAGCTGACGCAAAGAGGGGCTTTTTTCGTGCCGAAACGGCGATAGGAATCACCATGCGGATTCAAAAATGCGGTAAGCTCCGCAATATGTGCAAGAATGCCCGCCATGGCGTGCTCCGTCAGCGCTGCATGATCTTTGTCGGTTTTGACGGAGATGTTGATATGCATACCGTTGCCGGGCGCCGAGGCAACCGGCTTGGGAGAAAAATCGGCTGCAAGACCGTTGCGCGCCGCCACGGTGCTTACTACCGAGCGAAATGTTACGGCATCATCCGCAGCCTTGAGCGCCTCGGCATATCGGAAATCAATCTCGTTTTGCCCGGGCCCCTCTTCGTGATGAGAGCTCTCGGGGCAAATGCCCATTTGCTCCAGCGTGAGGCAGATCTCGCGGCGCACATTTTCGCCCAAATCCTGCGGGGCAATATCCATATAGCCCGCCGTATCGTGCGGGATTTGGGTCGGCATGCCGTCCTCATCGCGACGGAAAAGATAGAATTCCATTTCCGCGCCGAAGTTAAATGTAATACCGGCTTCCTTTGCTTTTTGCACGGCGTCGATCAAAACGGCGCGGGTGTCGCAGGGGGCTGCGGCGCCGTCCGGGTGAAAGATGTTGCAAAACATGCGCACCACTCTGCCGTGCTCCGGCCGCCACGGTAAAACGGAGATGGTGGCAGGGTCGGGTCGCAGGAAAAGGTCGGAGTGCTCCGCTGTGCCAAAGCCTGCAATGGCGGATCCGTCCAACGCGATTCCTTCGGTAAAGGCGCGATCCAGTTCAGGCGGCATTACGGAGATGTTTTTTTGTTTGCCCGCCGCATCGCAGAATGCCATGCGGATAAACTTGACATCCTCCTGCGCAACATATTGCAAAACTTCCTCTTTTTTGTATTTCATTTCCGTTGCCCTTTCTGCTTAGTTTGCCACATACATTTGTTTGTACGGGGTTTTGCTGTTTGGAACAATCACGGTATATCGCTGCTTTGCAAGTTCTTCGGGGTCGTGGGAAAATTCTGCGCAAAACCGCATGAGATAGGGTAAAATCTGCGCCAGATCTTTTTCTGTCGCCGCCCGCTTTGTCACCTGCGGCGGCAGATCGATTTCGGCGGCTTCGCCGCGCAGCACCATTTTCCCGCCGTGCATTCCCGTGCAGGGAAAATTGCCGACAATCGGGCGATTTGCGGCATCGAGCCCGAGCACGATGATCAGCCCGCCTGCCTGATATTCCCCCAAAAAGCTGCCCGCACACCCGCCGATGACGATGGCAGGCTTCTTTTCGCGGTATTCTTTCATATGGATGCCGGCGCGATACCCGGCATCACCGCGAATGTAGATCGTGCCGCCGCGCATGGCATAGCCCACGGCATCGCCGATGCTTCCGCGCACGATGATTTCGCCGTCATTCATGGTGTCCCCGACGGCATCCTGTGCGTTTCCGATAACATCGATGCGCCCGCCGCCGAAATATGCGCCGAGTGCATTGCCCGGAATGCCCTCAATTGTGATGTTTTTTCCCTGCATTCCGGCTGCGATAAATCGCTGTCCGAGGCATCCTGTGATGCAGCATTTGCTGCCCGCCTGCCGTATTTTTTCATTCAGTGCGGAAAAATGCAGGCCGTTTGCTTCAATAACCATTTTATTATACCACACTTTCCAGCCGATTTCTACGGTAATTTGCATCAAAAGCAAAAAAATTCGGCGATTTTTTTATACTTTCAAAATCAAGCGCATCGAGCGGAAGCCGCTTTCGAATCAGATCGGTATAGATTCCGGCGCGGTCCGTTTTGCCCACCAGTTCAAAGCCGATCAGATGATTATCCTTGCAGTAGAGCTTCTTCAGGGCATCTGCGCTTTTTTCAATATATACATCCGCCTCGTTTTTGCAGCCTGCCGTCATGGTGTGCAGCCCGAAAAATCCGATGGCGTTCATCGGAACGGCGCAATCGAAGCGCTCCGTGCCGCCTGCCATGTTCACACCTGCCGCATGCCCCTGCAGATAAGCGTTTGGCAAAAGAGCCATCACCTTAACATTTCCCGCAGAAATATCAAGGCTTTCCGTGCAGTCGCCCGCGGCATAGATATCCGCAAGTGAGGTTTTTGCAAAGGCATCGATGGTAATCCCTCTGCCGACAGCTCCGCCCGCCTCTTTTACGAGTGCGATGTTCGGGCGCACACCCACCGCCATGATCAAAAGGTCAAACGGAACCGCCTCTCCGCTTTGCAGCACGGCACTGTGCGGCGAAAACTGTGCCGCCGTTGTGCCGAGATGCAAAACAATGCCGTTTTCTTTCAGGCGCGCCGCAACCATTTCGGACGCCTCTTCATCCAAAATACTGGAAAGCACCCGCGGCGCAAGATCGCACACGGTGACACTTTTGACGCGGGCACGGATTCCCTCTGCGCATTTGAGCCCGATCAGTCCGGCGCCGACAATCAGCACGCGCGCCGTGGGAGAAAGCGCCGCTTCAATGGCGAGGGCATCGTCCAGCGTTAAGAAGGTGAATTTCTTTTCGACGCTTTCATAGCCGGGTGTCGGCGGGAGAAACGGGGAAGAGCCCGTTGCAACGCAAAGCGCATCGTAGCAAAGCGTTTCGCCGTTGTCAAGCAGCGCGGCCTTTTTGCCCGGGTCGATTTTCTCGGCGCGTATGCCGTACAGCACCTGTGTATTGTTTGTTTCATAAAAATCCGCCGGGCGGTAGCCGAGATTTTCCCGCTTTGTTTTCCCCTGCAGATAATAGGAGATCAGCGGGCGGCAATAAACGGGATGCTTTTCCGCGGAGACAACGGTGATTTTTCCTTTTTTGTCCGCTGCGCGAATGCCCTCGATACAACCTGCCGCCGCGGCGCCGTTTCCCAAAATCACATAGTGTCTTGCTTTTTTGCGGTCCTTCATTTTGTGCGCGCTCCTTTCTTTTTTGATTTTTTCGGCTCCGCAAGCTCTTTGTATTCAAGGGCGTGATTGGGGCAGCCGAGCACGCAGGCAGGGGCACCCGTGCTGTTTTTCAGGCAGAGCTCACATTTTTGTATCACGCCGTTTTCTCCCTGCACAATCGCGCCGAACGGGCATGCCAGAATGCAGCTCTGACAGCCGACGCAGCGATCATAATCAATCATCACGGCGCCGTCTTCCTTATGCAGCGCGCCCGAAATGCAGGCTTTGATGCAAAGCGGGTCGCTGCAATGGCGGCAGGAGAGAGCAAATGTGACGCGTTCATCACCCTCCACGCGGATGCGCGGAAAGATTTTTTTGTCTTTGAGCGCCTGTACCATATCTTTGCATCCGGAATTGGCAAAGGAGCAATAGTATTCGCAAAGATGACAGCCAAGACACCATTTTTCGTTCGGATAAATTCGTTTCATTCTCCCGCATGTGAGATACCGAGTATCTCAAGCTCCTTTCCGCTGAGATTGATGCCGCGCAGCATCAGGCGGTTCCCGCGCAGCGCTTCGATGGAATTGATGCCCATGCCACCCATGAGCTCTTTGATTTCGTGGTTCCATGCAGTCATGAGATTGCAAAGGCGCTGCGCCCCGATTTGCGGGTTGAGCCGCTTGACAAGCTCCGGGCGCTGCGTGGCAATGCCCCAGTTGCATTTGCCGCTTTGGCAGGTACGGCATAAATGGCAGCCCAGCGCCAAAAGCGCGGCCGTTGCAACATAGCAGGCATCCGCGCCGAGGGCAATCGCCTTAACCACATCGGCAGCGGAACGAATGCTTCCGCCGACCACCAGGGATACATCCTGCCGTATCCCCTCATCCCGCAGCCGCTTATCCACGGCGGCAAGGGCAAGCTCTATGGGAATGCCTACATTATCGCGAATGCGTGTGGGCGCTGCGCCCGTGCCGCCGCGAAAGCCGTCGATGGCGATAATATCCGCGCCGCTGCGCGCGATGCCGCTGGCAATGGCTGCGATATTGTGCACGGCTGCCACCTTGACGATCACGGGCTTTTGATATTGTGTTGCTTCTTTGAGCGAGTACACCAGCTGGCGTAAATCTTCAATGGAATAGATATCATGATGCGGGGCGGGGGAGATTGCATCCGAGCCCTGCGGGATCATGCGCGTACGGGAGACATCCCCTACGATTTTCGCTCCGGGCAAATGCCCGCCGATGCCGGGCTTTGCGCCCTGGCCCATCTTGATTTCGATTGCGGCGCCGGCACTCAGATATGCCTCATGCACACCGAAACGCCCCGAGGCGACCTGCACAATGGTGTTTTCCCCATAGCAATAAAAGTCTTCATGTAAGCCCCCCTCGCCGGTATTATAATAAATGCCGAGCTCCTTTGCGGCGCGCGCCAGGCTTTCATGCGCATTGTAGCTGATGGAGCCGTAGCTCATCGCCGAAAACATTACGGGCATTTGCAGCGTCAGCTGCGGGGGAATGGAGCAGTCAAGAGAGCCGCCGGCGCGGCGGCGCAGATTCTGCGGCTTTTTCCCGAGGAACACGCGCGTTTCCATCGGCTCGCGCAGCGGGTCGATGGGCGGGTTTGTCACCTGGGAGGCATTGATCAGAATGCGGTCCCAGTAAACGGGGAGCGGGTTTGGGTTTCCCATGGAGGAAAGCAAAACGCCGCCGCTTTGCGCCTGCTTATAAATTTCCCGAACGGTCTGCTGCCCCCAGTTTGCGTTTTCGCGCAGGGCGCAGTCGTTCTTTACGATTTTCAGCGCATGTGTCGGGCATAGGCACACGCAGCGCTGGCAATCCACGCAGCGGCTTTCGTCGCTGAGCATGATGCCCCGCTGTGCGTCAAAGCTGTGCACCTCATTTGCGCATTGCCGCTCGCAGACGCGGCAGGCAATGCAGCGGTCCCGGTTGCGCACGACCTCAAATTCCGGCGTGATATATGCAATTCCCATCAGAATGCCCCCTCCTTTACGCGCACGATAAACGGCTCTCCGCCGCTTGGCGCATACAGATGCTCGGCGTCGCACTCCATAGCGCGAATCGCCGCCTCTTCGCTTGCTACAAACACAAGGTCGTCCTTTTCCGCCGTTACCATGGAGCGCAGCTTAAGACGGTCATTCAGCGCCAAAATGCCGCCCTCAAAGCCGAGAATGACGGAAAACGGACCCGTGATCAGCAGCCCGGAATATACCATGCGCAAATAGCGCAGGCGCTCCGCTTTGATCGGATCCGTTTTGGCAATTTTTTCAATGGTTGACCAAAAAGGAGCCGCGATGATATTTGCAAATTCCTCAAGCGTTGCGCCTTGCCGCCGCAGCAGATAGTCGGCGATATAAGTGATGACCTCCGTATCGGTCTTGAGGGTGCATTTGTATCCGAACATTTCGATATAGCGGCGGTTTGCATCATAGGAGGAGATCTCTCCGTTGTGCACGATGGAATAGTTCAGAAGCGCAAAGGGATGCGCGCCGCCCCACCAGCCTGGGGTGTTGGTCGGATAGCGGCCGTGTGCCGTCCAGGCATAGCCCTCATATTCCTCCAGGCGGTAAAATCTGCCCACATCTTCGGGAAAGCCGACCGCCTTGAACGCGCCCATATTCTTGCCGCTGGAGAAAACATAGGCGCCGCGAAGGCGGGTGTTGATATCCATCACGGTTTTTGCAACGTATTCCCGCTCATCAATCTGCAAACGCTGCAAAAGCGTCGGGCGGGGCGCCAAAAAATAGCGCCAGATCAGCGGGATGTCCGTGATCTGCGGAATTTTGCGGATGGGAATGTTTTCGGCTTTCACAATTTCAAAGCGATCCTTCAGCAGCTTCTCGCAGGCAACCCGCGCCGCATCGTCGTCATAAAAAATATGAAATGCGTAAAATTCGCGGTGTTCCGGGTAAATGCCGTACGCTGCAAACCCGCCGCCGAGGCCGTTGGAGCGGTCATGCATGGGAATCATGCTTTGAATTATACGCTCGCCGTTCATTTTTCTGCCCTCTCTTGAGATCACGGCGCTGATGGCACAGCCGCTGGGGTTTCGGAATTGACCTTCCAGTTCCATATTGCTTCCTTTCTGCCGCTTTGCGGCACAGACAAAGAAAAAAGCAAAGGCGTTCCTCTTTCCGAAAAGAAGAGAGAATCCTTCCCTTCGGAAAAATGAACGCCTTTGCTCATCCACCCCGTATTATACGCCTGCATGGGGCGAATGTCAATTGCTTTTTGCATGAAAAATCGAGAAAACTAAGGAAAAAAATTCAGAAATTTTTTGAAAAAAGGGCTTGACAAACCGATTTTGCAAGCGTATAATGACGCACAGTAAGGCAACGGCGTCTTCGAAGAGGGTAAGTCTTTTCGCGGCGCTTTTTCTTTTTCAGAATCGAATGAGCAGGGCAACGGCGTCCGATCGGCAGAAAACCGGCGGCGCGTTGCCCTGCTTTTTTGGGAAAAACAGAAGGGAGACAGAACAATGAAAACGGTATCGGATTATTTCGGCAGCCTTTGCTTTGACGACAGAGTGATGAAGGCGCGGCTCTCCGCGGGGGTGTATGCCTCTTTGAAGAAAACCATCGATCAGGGGGAGCGGCTGAATGCACAGGTCGCAAATGCCGTTGCGGAAGCGATGAAGGAATGGGCGATCGAGCGGGGCGCAACGCATTTTACGCATTGGTTCCAGCCGCTGACCGGTATCACGGCGGAAAAGCATGATGCATTTATCACGCCGGCATCCGACGGCCGCGTGATTATGGAGTTTTCCGGAAAAGAGCTGATCAAAGGCGAGCCGGATGCCTCTTCGTTCCCCTCCGGCGGGCTTCGCGCAACCTTTGAGGCAAGAGGCTATACCGCCTGGGATCCGACCTCCTATGCTTTTATTAAGGATAAAACGCTTTGCATTCCGACGGCTTTCTGCTCCTACGGCGGAGAAGCGCTGGATAAGAAAACACCGCTGCTGCGCTCTATGGAGGCGCTCAATAAGCAGGCGCTGCGTATTCTGAAGCTGTTCGGAAAGACCGATGTAAAGTATGTGCGCACCTCTGTGGGGCCGGAGCAGGAATATTTCCTGGTCGATCGCGAAATGTATGAAAAGCGCAAGGATCTGATTTTCACCGGACGTACGCTCTTCGGTGCAAAACCGCCCAAAGGGCAGGAGCTTGACGACCATTATTTCGGCGTAATCAAGCCGCGCGTTGCCGCTTATATGGAAGATCTGAACGAGGAGCTTTGGAAGCTCGGCATTCTTGCCAAGACGGAACACAACGAGGTCGCCCCCGCGCAGCATGAACTTGCTCCGATTTATTCCACCACGAATATTGCCACCGACCACAACCAGCTCACCATGGAAATTATGCAGAAGGTGGCGCTGCGGCACGGGCTTGTGTGCCTTTTGCATGAAAAGCCGTTTGCCGGGGTAAACGGCAGCGGCAAGCACAATAACTGGTCTATGGCGACCGATACGGGCGTGAACCTGCTCACCCCGGGCGAGACGCCGTATGAAAACGCGCAGTTTCTTTTGTTCCTTTGCGCGGTGATCCAGGCGGTGGATGATTATCAGGATCTTTTGCGGCTGTCCGTAGCAACCGCGGGCAACGACCATCGCCTCGGCGCCAACGAGGCGCCGCCCGCCGTTGTTTCCATGTTCCTTGGGGATGAGCTCACGGCTGTGCTGGATGCCATCGAAACCGATACGCCGTACAGTGCCGCAGAAAAAACGGTGATGCGGCTCGGCGTGCATGTTCTGCCGCGGTTCTTCCGCGATACCACAGACCGCAACCGTACCTCGCCGTTTGCCTTCACCGGAAATAAATTTGAATTCCGCATGCTCGGCTCTTCCAACAGCATTGCCTGTGCCAATATCATGCTGAACGCCGCGGTGGCTCAGTCGCTGCGTCTGTATGCGGATCGGCTTGAGGGCGCGGCGGATTTTGAGGGGGTCTTGCATGATCTGATCAAGGAAACCGTCAAGGCGCATAAGCGCATCATCTTCAACGGAAACGGTTATGACGATGCATGGATCAAGGAGGCAACCGAAAAGCGCGGTCTTTTGAATCTGCGCACCACGCCCGATGCATTGCCGACCATTCTCGCAAAGAAGAATGCGGACATGCTGACCTCTCTCGGGGTCTTCACTCCCGCCGAGATCAAATCGCGCTATGAGATCACGCTGGAGAACTACTGCAAGAGCGTAAATATCGAGGTTTCCACCATGATCGATATGGCGAAGAAAGAGATTCTGCCCGCCGTTGCGGGATACGGTGCCGCCCTTGCGAAAAATATTGCCGCAAAGAAGAAGGCGCTCGGGGAAGTGCCCTGCGCCTATGAAACAAAGACGGCGGCAAAGCTCTGCGCGCTCACCGATGAAATCGGCGCGGCAACGGAGGCACTTGAAAAGGCGCAGTATGCCTATGCAACCGTATCCGATATCACGGAAGCGGCAGATATGATCCGCGATGAAATTCTCGGAAAAATGGCGGAGCTGCGCGTGGCCTGCGATGAAGCGGAAACCATGACGGCAAAGGAATACTGGCCGTTCCCGACCTACGGCGATCTGCTTTTCGGCGTACGGTAAGAACGGCGGAAAAAAGAAAAACAAAAAGCGTTTGAGCGCGGAGGAGTACCGCGGGCGCGGGGAACACAGAGAGCGGGGAGAGGCTGAGAGCCCCGTTTTCCCGCCCGGGGGAAAAACGCCGCGTGAGCTGCAATCCGAACAAAAGCAAGCCTTTTTATTAGGTGCGTCGGGAACCGCCCGTAACAGCGGCAGGCTTTGACGGAAGCCGATGAGCAAAAAGGATAGGTGGCACCGCGAGCACAGCACTCGCCCTACCCGATGCTGCATTTGATTGTTTGTTTTGGGAGGAAACTGAGATGTGTTCGATTATGGGATATTGTGCCCCCTGTAAAAAGCCGGATGTGTTTGCAGAGTGTTTTGACCGCACCGTTTCCCGCGGGCCGGACGACAGCCGTATTGTTGATACCGGGACGGGACTGCTCGGCTTTCATCGCCTTGCCATTATGGGTCTGAGCCCGCAGGGGATGCAGCCGTTTTGCCTTGACGGCAGCTATCTTGTCTGCAACGGCGAAATTTACGGCTATGAAAAATGGAAGAAAATTTTATCGCTGAAATATCAGTTTCACAGCGGTTCCGACTGTGAGATTTTGTTGCCGATGTACCGCGAATACGGCACGGGCATGTTTCGGAGACTGGATGCGGAATTTGCGCTGGTTTTATATGATGCGCAAAGCGGCGGCTATGTCGCCGCGCGCGACCCCATCGGTATCCGCCCGCTGTATTACGGCTATGACGATACGGGAGCCGTCATATTTGCGAGTGAAGCGAAAAACCTTGTGGGGCTATGCGAAAAAATTCTTCCGTTTCCGCCCGGGCATTATTATAAGGACGGAAAATTTACCTGTTATGCGGATGTAACCAAGGTGGATTCCGTTTGTACGGACTCGCTTGATATCGTGTGCAAAAACATACGGGAGAAGCTGATCCGCGGGGTGGAAAAACGCCTTGTCAGCGACGCAAAGGTCGGCTTTTTACTCTCGGGGGGACTTGATTCCTCCCTGGTATGCTCCATCGCCGCGCGCAAACTCAAAACGCCTATCCGCACCTTTGCCATCGGCATGGATAAGGATGCGATCGATCTGAAATATGCGCGCATGGTTGCAGAGCATATCGGCAGCGAGCATACCGAGGTCATAATGACAAAGCAGCAGGTGCTGGATTCTTTGGAAGAGGTGATTCACCTGCTCGGCACCTACGATATCACCACGATCCGTGCCAGCATGGGCATGTATCTGCTCTGCAAATGGATTCATGAAAACACGGATTTGCGGGTTTTGCTCACGGGCGAGATTTCCGATGAACTGTTTGGGTATAAGTATACCGATTTTGCGCCCAGCGCCGCGGCATTCCAGCAGGAATCGCAAAAAAGAGTGCGGGAGCTGCATATGTATGACGTGCTGCGGGCGGACCGCTGCATATCCGTGAACTCTCTCGAAGCGCGCGTGCCGTTCGGAGATCTTGATTTTGTGCGCTATGTCATGGCGGTGGACCCCGAAAAGAAGCTGAACACCTATGGCATCGGTAAATATCTTCTGCGGCGGGCATTTGAGGGAGACTACCTCCCACCGGAAATTTTAATGCGTGAAAAGGCGGCGTTTTCGGACGCGGTCGGGCATTCCATGGTGGACGATCTTAAGGAATACGCAAACGAATATTATTCCGATGCGGCATTCGCAAAAAAAGCGGCACGCTATACGCACGCTGCGCCCTTTACCAAGGAATCGCTCCTGTATCGCGAGATTTTCGAAAAATTCTATCCGCATCAATCCGGGATGGTGACCGATTTCTGGATGCCGAACCGCACCTGGAAGGGGTGCGACGTCAACGACCCGTCGGCACGCGTGCTTTCCAACTACGGAGACAGCGGTAAATAATTTTGCTTCATGAAAAAGAAGATCCTCCTTCTTTCATGAAATATCCCCTGCGCCGTTCTGCGTCGGCGCAGGGGAGCTTTTTATTGCGGTTGCTTCGGTTGCGGCAGCGGGCATACGGTTGCGACGCAGCGGTGAATGGGGAAGCCCTTGGCGGAGAAGTTTTTTTCGTATTCCGTTTCGAGATTTTCCGCGTTCCACGCGCTGTTATGCAAATCGCGCGTCAGCTCCGAGACGGAAAAGCCGCATTTTTCGAATTCCTCCAGGGAAAAATCAAACAGAGCGGCGTTGTCGGTTTTGAAAATGATTTTTCCGCCCTCGGGCAGGATTTCGCGATAAAGCATCAAAAAGTTTTCATGGGTGAGGCGGCGCTTGGCATAGCCTTTTTTCGGCCAGGGATCGGAAAAATTGAGATACAGCGTGTCGATCTCGCCGGGAGAGAACAGCTCCTTTAAGATGCGGGCGTCGGCGTTGATAAAACGGATATTCGGAATATCTTCGCGCGCACAGCCCTCCATTGCGCTCAGGATCACATCACTTACGCGCTCCATGGCGATGAAATTGAGCTCAGGGTGTTTTTTCGCCATTGCGAGAATGAATCCGCCCTTGCCGCAGCCGATCTCAAGCTGTACCGGGGCTGGCGTTCGAAATACCTCGGAAACGGGGCGCTTGCCGATGCCGCAGCATTCCGGATCAATCAAAAGATAGGACAAAGCGGCGATGCGCTCGGCACCGTGCTTTTTTTTTCGCATTCTCATATTGCACTTTGGTCCTTTCGGTGGTATAATAAAGGCGAAAATGAGTTTTTCTGCCCATTTTTGCCCCCATATTATAGCATGAGACCGCAAAGATTGCAACGCTGTTTTTTCTTTGCAAACAATTTCAAGGAGGATTCACCGTGAACAGAGAATTGCTCTATCGGTATTTGGAGACCCGCTTTTCCGAAGCAGGCTTGGACGGTGCGCAAATTCAGCTTCAAACGGATTATTACCATAAAAAATTCGGTGCAATGAACGACCGCGAACTTTCATCCGAAATTCAGAAGCGCGGCGGCCCCGCCGCTTTGGCGGATGAGGCGGTTCGCCTTGCTCTGACGCAGCCGCTCACAAAGCCGCAGGATCCGATGCGGACCAGGCAGGATCTTGATGTCTCGGCAATTCTCGGGGGAAAGAGCGAGGATGCTGAATGCACTGCCGAGGCGAAGACCATCGCCGTGGACCGCGCCAAAATTGTCCGTGCCGACGCCGCAAGAATTTCCGAAGAAGCGGGCGCAGCCGCAACACCCGACGCCGTGCCGTCGCCCGATGCGCCGCAAGGCGCCCCCGCGCCGGCCGATGCCGATACCTGTATCTCCGCCGTTACGGAGGAAGAGGCGCAGCAGATTGAAGATGCAATCCGCGTGCGGACCGAGCAGATCGAAAAGCAGGAAAAAAGAGCGGAGAAAAACGCGGAGAAACCCGAGAAAAAACGACGCTCCCATTCTTCTTTTTATTATAAAACATGGCGCGGCACGCCGACGCCCGAGCAACAAAAGTATTTTAAAACGCTGCTTCTTGCAAGCAGCCCGCTTTGGGGGCTGGCGCTGCTCCTTGGGGCGGCGCTGCTGCTCGGCGTGCTCTGTCTGATCGGCATTTCAATTCCCGGGCTTTTGCTTTTGATGCTTGTGTGGGTCGGCGGCGGCTGTGCCGTCTCGCTCGTCGGGCTGATTTACGGGCTTTCTCAGGTTTTTCTTGTGATGCCGAAAGGACTGGATGAGATCGGCCTTGGCATTATGGCTGCCGGGTTCACCCTCATGGGCGGAATCCTGCTTTATAATGCCGCATTACGGCTGATGCCGTTTCTGTGGCATCGCTGGGTCGCATTCATCCGCCGTGTGCTTCGTACCGTTCCGGAGTTTTACGGCTATGTCAGAGGGGAGGTATATCGCAGATGAAACCTGCTTCCGTTATTTTTCTCGGTGTCGCGCTTGTTTTGGTACTGCTCGGCTTCATTTTCACACGGGTCGCCTCTGCGCAGGCGAAAGCGCAGGGCATCAGCCTTTATACCACCGTAACGCAAAAGGGTGAAAATGAGAATGTGCAGACCTATGATTTCACAAACTCTTCCATTGATAAGCTGGTGCTTGCATTCAACAATGCGGCGATTCGTTTTTGCCAAAGCGAGGACGAAACCGCACGGATTGAGCTTGTCAATTTCAAGGTCGGCACCTTTGATATTACCGAAACGAACCGCATGCTGAATGTGACAAATCGCTCGCAGATTTTTGCTTTTTTGGATAATTTTAAAGAAGGCAATATTTCATTTCACGGCCTGCGCGACTATCTAGCGTATACAAAGGTCGCCTCTGCCGAGCAAAGCGTGAATGTTTATCTGCCGGCTGAAATGAAGCTGAAAATCATTTCGGTGGACAGCGACGGCGGAGATGTTGCATTGGAAGCGCTTTCCCTTGCAAGCGATGTGCGCATTGAATCCAACGGCAAAACCGTTTCTCTGAAAAATGTGGAAACGACCTCGGAGGTCGCACTGACGCTCTCCGGCGGCGCACAGGCGACGCTTGAGGGCGTGCGCTGCAACAGCGGCGCTTTGACGCTGAACGGCGCAACGGTTGCTGCGGGCGGGTTTGCCGTCGGCAATTTGAGTGTGACCGGAAGCCGCGGCTCGCTCAACCTCGGAATCGCCGGGGAGCGCGCTGCGTACTGGCTGGATCTTTCCACCAAAAGCGGCACATTTTTGCTCGACGGCAAAACCGTTGAAAGCCCGTATTCCGAATTGCCGGAATATTATGTGGAAATGATCAAAAAGCGGGAGAGCGACGCGCAAAGCGATACCGCAGCCGAATCGACCGACGACACGACCGCGCCGGAGGATCCCGCCGAGCAAGAGATGCGTTTTGTGGTTTCGGTGAAGCTTGATGCAGGCTCCGCAGACATTCATTTTGAGGGCGCGCCGACAGAGCCGGAGCCGCTGGATACCGAGACTTCCGAATAAAGGCATGCATAACTTTTCCGCCGCGACGAATACTGAACGCAGGGACGAACGAAGCGCAAAGCTTCGGCGTCTTCAGTTTCAAAAAAGGAAGGCGGACGAACAAATGCTTGACCGTATCGCGTTGATTTTAACGATCATCGGAGCGCTGAACTGGGGTTCGATCGGTATTTTCCGATTTGATATCGTCGCATGGATTTGCGGCGGGCAGGGCGCAGTCTTATCCCGTATTATTTATACGGTGGTTGCGCTTGCGGGGCTTTGGTGTATCTCTCTTTTGTTTCGGGAGCGCAGTGCGATTGCCGAAGCGGAGCAATAACGATGCAGTTCGGAGCCGTCGGCAGAAAAGCCGGCGGCTTCGTTTTTGCCATTGCCGTTTTCTTACACAGAGTTCTTCTTTCCTGTGCACTTTTCCCTTATCTTTTCCGTGCGGGACGGAAAAACGAAAAATATTTGAAAAAAACTATTGCAATTTTGCACAACATATGCTAAAATATGCTGTACTGTGAATCAGTTTGTAAAGGGGTGTGAAACGTGAAAGAGGGAATTCATCCGAAGTACGAGGAGTGCACCATCACCTGCGCTTGCGGCGAGGTTGTGAAAACGAAGTCTTCGAAGGGCGATATCCGTGTTGAAATTTGCTCCAAATGCCATCCGTTCTTTACCGGCAAGCAGAAGTTTGTCGATGCAGGCGGGCGTGTTGATAAATTCAAGCAGCGTTTGAGCAAGGCCGGGAAGTAAATTTCGGTTTTTTGCAATCGGGTATGACGGGTGAGGATCTGTGAGGTGTGCTTGCAGATGCTCACCCTTATTATTTTTTTGAAAACGGAGGGCTGTATGACGGAAATGACGGAAGAGAAAACCAAAAATGACATCGAAAAACAGGGGCAGCCGATCGCAACGCAGGAAAACGCGCCCGAGGGCGCCGTTCTTTGCGCGCTGCTTGTAAAGGGAGACGAGCATGCGGCGCAGGTTTCGCTCGAAGAGCTTGCGCGTCTTGCGGAGACTGCCGATGCCGTGGTGCTTGCAAAAATGACGCAGCAAAAGGATACGCCCGATGTAAAAAGCTATTTCGGCAGCGGCAAGGTTGCAGAGCTGAAAGAGCTGTGCGGGCAGCTTTGTGCGGATTTGTGTATTTTCGACGGAGAACTTACCCCCTCGCAGATCCGCAATCTTGAAAAGGAGCTGGACGGACCGCGTGTGATCGACCGCAGCATGCTGATTCTTGATATTTTTGCGCGGCATGCAACCAGCGGTGAGGGGAAGCTGCAGGTTGAGCTCGCACAGCTGCAATATACCATTCCCCGTCTTAGCGGCAAAGGAACGGAGCTCTCGCGCCTTGGCGGCGGCATCGGCACAAGAGGCCCGGGCGAAACAAAGCTTGAAACGGATCGCAGGCACCTGCGCCGCCGCATTGACGCCCTGAGCGAGCAGCTGGCGCAGCTTGACCGCACCAAAGAAGTGCAGCGGCAGGCGCGTATGCGCTCGGGCATTCCGAAGATTGCGATTGCGGGATATACCAATGCCGGAAAGAGCACCCTGCTCAATGCGCTTACAAATGCCGGGATCTTGGCACAGGACAAGCTCTTTGCAACGCTGGATCCTACCACGCGCAAGTATGTGCTGCCGGGCGGCACCGAGGTCCTTTTAACGGACACCGTCGGCTTTATCCGCAATCTGCCGCACCATTTGATTCGCGCATTCCGCTCAACATTGCAGGAGGTCTGCTATGCGGATTTGATTTTGCTCGTTGTGGATGCATCTGATCCGGAAGCAAAGGCGCAGCTCGCCGTCACGCAGCAGCTGCTGTGTGATCTGGGCGCCGGGGAAAAGCCGGTGCTTTATGTGCTGAACAAAATCGACTGCGCTCCGCAGGGCGTTGCCTCGGCGGCGCTTGATGCAGCGGATACGGTGCCGCTCAGCGCAAAAACGGGGCAGGGGCTTTCCGCTTTGGCACGGGAAATCGAGCGTATTCTGCGCCGCGGCAGGCAAACGGTGACCCTGCTGCTTCCGCATGATAAGGGCGCTGTTTTGCATAAGCTGCACACCGATGCAACCGTAAAAGCAACGCATTACGATGCGCAGGGCATTATTGTCGTTGCAGAAATGGAGGAGGCGGAGATCGGGCGCTTTGCCCCGTATATCACCGACCGGTTTTCAAACGATGGAACAAACAGCGGAATATAAGACCCTGGCACATTTCGGTGCGGATTCCTTTGTGGAGCAGCGCTCCGAATTTATCGGCTATGCCTCCCCTTGTGAAACGGAGGAGCAGGCGCTTGCATTTTTGCAAAGCATCCGCACAAAGCATGCCGATGCGAGGCATTGCGTATACGCCTATGTTTTGCGGGAAAACAATATCAGCCGCTTTTCCGACGATCATGAGCCGCAGGGCACTGCGGGCATGCCGACTCTTTCAATTTTGCAGCATGGGCAGATCACGGATGCCTGCATTGCGGTTGTGCGGTATTTCGGCGGGATTCTGCTCGGCACCGGAGGGCTCACGCGCGCCTATACAAAAAGCGCGCAGATCGCCGTGCGGGCAGCCGGAATCGTGCAGCGCAGGCTGTGCCTTGATTTTGAGCTTACGGTGAGCTATTCCGATTATCAGAAGCTTGCGCCGCTGCTTGCCCGCTTCGAAGCGGTTGCGGAGCAGACGGACTATGCGGCACAGGTCACTTTGCGCGGTTTTCTCCCTGTTTTTTTGCGGCAGGAGTTTTCGGCGGCTCTGACTGATTTTTCTCGCGGGAGCGCAAGGCTTTCCTTCGGCGATGAGCGCTATGCGACCGTCGCGCAGCCGCAGGATCGGTCGCTTTGACATCGCCCGAAAAAATTGCGGAGAAAAATTTTTGAGAAAAAAGAGGAGTTTTTCACTTTTTTGCGTATTTATATTTGACATTGTTTTTCGGAGGGGTATATGAGCTGTATTCGTCAGATGATAGAGCAGCGTGAGCGGGACTGTCTATCGCCCCGCGCATCGCTCAGCTGTAAAACGTGCGGCAGAGAAAGACCGATGCCGCCGGACGATATCCGCACGGAGTATCAGCGCGACAGAGACCGCATTATTCATTGTAAATCCTTTCGCCGCCTGATGCACAAAACGCAGGTGTTCCTCTCTCCCGAGCAGGATCATTACCGCACCCGCCTGACGCACACCTTGGAGGTGATGCAGATCGGGCGCACCATCTCCCGTGCGCTGATGCTTAATGAGGATCTGTGCGAGGCGGTGGCGCTTGGGCATGATCTTGGGCATACGCCGTTCGGGCATGCCGGCGAGAGCGTGCTGCAGAAATGCTATGGCCCCTCTTTTACGCATTACCGACAGTCGCTGCGCGTTGTCGATCTTTTGGAAAACGACGGCGAAGGGCTGAATCTGACCTTTGAGGTGCGTGACGGCATTCTCAATCACACAGGGGATGACCGTGCCGTTACATTGGAGGGCCGCATTGTAAAATTTGCGGACCGCATTGCCTATATCAATCACGATATTGACGATGCCATCCGTGCAAAAGTGATTTGTGCCGAGGATATCCCGCTTGCGCTGCGCAATGTGCTCGGACATACGCACGGCGAGCGGATTGACCGCATGGTGCGCTCCGTTATTTCCGCCAGCGCGGATCTTGCGGATATCTGCATGGAGGAAGAGATCGGTCAGGCAACCGCCAAGCTGCGGGAATTTATGTTCGAAAATGTATATTACAATCCTGTGGCAAAGAAAGAAGAAACAAAGGCGAAGCTGCTTTTGGAGGATCTTTATTTCTATTTTATCGAGCACCCCGAAAAGCTGCCGCCGCAGCGCGGCGGCACGGTCGGCGACGATGTGCCGCGCCGCGTCTGTGATTATCTTGCGGGTATGACGGATCGCTTTGCCATCCGCCTTTATACATCCATTCATATTCCGGAGCAGTTCCGCTGAACAATATTTTCAAAAGAGGGAGGAAAACATCTTGCGTATTCCCGCAAATTTTATTGAAGAAATCAAATACAGAAACAATATCGAAGATGTGATCTCCTCCTATGTTACGCTGAAACGTGCCGGCTCCAATTATTCGGGGCTTTGCCCGTTTCACAGTGAAAAAACGCCGTCATTTACCGTTTTTCCCGGCAGTCGCTCCTTTTATTGCTTTGGCTGCGGCAGCGGAGGTGATGTGATTTCCTTTCTAATGAAGGCGGAAAATCTCGATTATGTTTCCGCCGTAGAGCGCCTGGCGCAGCGCGCGGGGCTTCCGATGCCGGCGGAGAGCGAGTCGGAGCGCGGGGTGATTCAAAAAAGGGAGCGCATTCTTGCCATGAATCGCGAGGCGGCAAAGTTTTTTCATGCGGCACTCTTCTCGCCTGCCGGCGAGGCGGGGCTGCGCTATTTGCGCGGGAGGGGGCTTGAGGGCAGCGTGATTCGCCATTTCGGGCTCGGCTTCGCTCCGGACGGCTTCGGCGCACTGACAGAGCATCTGCATCGTGCGGGATACACCGATGCAGAGATGAAAGAGGGCTTCTTGTGCGGGATCAGCCAAAAAACGGGACGTTCCTATGACTATTTCCGCAACCGAGTGATTTTTCCAATCATTGATACTGCCGGCCGCGTTGTGGCGTTCGGTGGGCGGGTTATGGATGACTCCAAGCCGAAATACTTAAACACCTCCGACACCCCCGCTTTCAAAAAAAGCAGGAATTTGTTTGCGCTGAATTTTGCAAAGCAGCACTGTGCCGAGCAGATGATTCTCTGCGAGGGATATATGGATGTCATTGCACTGCACCGCAGCGGATTTGAAAACGCCGTTGCAACGCTCGGCACGGCAATCACCCCGGAGCATGCCCGCATCATGGCGCGCTATACTAAGTGCGTTGTGATCGCATATGATATGGACGGTCCGGGGCGCGCCGCCGCCGACCGCGCCATCGGCATTTTACAGGATGTCGGGCTTGAGATCAAGGTACTTAAAATGGAGGGTGCCAAGGACCCGGATGAATATATCTTAAAAAACGGGCCGGACCGTTTCCGTATGCTGCTGCGCGGCAGTGAAAATCAGATTAATTACCGCTGCGAGGCGATTCTTTCGAAATATCACCTTGAAAATATCGATGAAAAGATGAAAGCGGCAACGGAGCTTGTCGGCCTTTTGGCAACGCTGCCGAGCCAGGTGGAACGGGAGGTTTTCGCCTCGCGTATGGCAAAACGGCTTTCTATCAGTGCTGAGGCACTTGAAAATGATATAAAGGCGGAGCTGCGCCGCCGCAGGAGCAGGGAGCGCAGGGAAGAGACCAAGGAGCAGACCAAGCGCCTTGCCGGCTATGCCGACCGCGTGAATCCGGAGCGTGCAAAATATCAAAAGGCTGCAGCCGCAGAAGAAGCGATTCTCGGTATCTTGCTTTTGTATCCGGAGATGATACCGCGCGTTTGCGCGGACGGGGAAAACACCGTTTCTTTGTGCCCGGATGAGTTTTTAACCGAATTTCACAAATCGGTTTATGCGGCGCTTTGCGATGCCTGGAGGCAACGCGGCAGCTTTGATTTCGGACTGCTCAACGAAAGCTTTACGCAGGAGCAGATTTCCCGCATTGCGCAGCTTTCCGTGCGTCGCAGGCAGCTGCAAAATAATACATATGATGTGCTGCTTGCCAATATCGAAGCGCTGCGGGAAGAGGTGCAGCGCCGCCGCTTTTCGGACGGAAAGAGCTTCGGTGTCGACGATTTGAACGCAATTTTGCAAAAAAAGCGGAAAAAGGAAAAATAGTATGCCAATTTTGCCCGCTTACGCATATTTTTTCGTATAAATCAAAATTCATTGGAATAAAATCACATCAGAGACGGAAAGGGAACCGAAATGGCAACGAAAAAGAACAAGGAAGTTGAAACCATCAAAGAGGAGGCACTCTCCCCGCAGGCAACGGAGTCTACCACGGAAACGGTGGAAAAGCCGCCGGTAAAAGTGCTGCAAAAAACGCACTGCCCTGCGGGAAAACAGGCAGCTGAAACTGCAAGCGAAAGTGCAGACGAGCATGCGCTTAAGGCATATGCTTCAAATGCTGTGTGCGAGGAGGCAGGCTGTGCCGACTGTGAGCAAGAGCACACAGGCGAAGAAAAGCCGCAGGCGCAGGAAGGCAAGAAGAGCAACCCGATTCAGGATCTGCTTGCGCGCGGCAAGACAAAAGGCTCCCTGACCAATGCAGAGATCATGGAAGCGCTGGCTGATGAGGATTATGATCTGGAGCAGGTTGAAAAGCTATACGAATCCCTCGAAAGTGCCGGTGTTGAGGTGACGGGGTATCTGGATACCCCGGAATTCAACGAGATCGAAAATGAGGTGGAGCAGTACGAAAGCGCCGAAGACATGGAAAAGCTGCTGGCGCAGGAGGGGCTCTCCATCGACGACCCCGTTCGTATGTATCTCAAGGAGATCGGCAAGGTGCCGCTGCTGGATGCAGCCCGCGAGCTTGAACTGGCAGAGCGCATCGGCAACGGGGATGAAATTGCAAAACAGGAGTTGGTTGAGGCTAACCTGCGCCTGGTTGTTTCCATCGCAAAGCGCTATGTGAACAAGGGGATGTTCTTTCTGGATCTGATTCAGGAGGGAAATCTCGGGCTGATGAAAGCCGTTGAAAAATACGATTATAAAAAGGGCTATAAGTTCTCAACCTATGCAACCTGGTGGATCCGCCAGGCAATCACCCGTGCCATTGCAGACCAGGCGCGAACCATTCGTATTCCCGTGCATATGGTGGAAACTATTCATAAGGTTTCGCGTATTTCCCGCCAGCTTCTGCAGGAAAACGGTCATGAAGCTACCGCAGATGAGATTGCGGCGGAAATGGATATCAGCCCGGATAAGGTGCGTGAGATCATGAAGATTGCGCAGGAGCCCGTTTCTCTGGAAACACCGATCGGCGAGGAAGAGGACAGTCACCTGGGCGACTTTATTCAGGATGATGATTCGCCCGAGCCTGCCGATACGGCATCCTATACGCTGCTGCGCGAACAGCTGTGCGAGGTGCTGCACACGCTTACTCCGCGCGAGGAGCAGGTGCTGAAATTGCGCTTCGGGCTTATTGACGGCAGAAACCGCACGCTGGAAGAGGTCGGAAAAGAATTTAAGATCACGCGCGAGCGGATTCGCCAGATCGAGGCAAAGGCGCTGCGCAAGCTTCGCCATCCGAGCCGCTCCAAGCGCCTGAAGGATTATCTTGACTGAACCTGTTTTTCTGTGGGTGAGATGGCATTGCTCTTGCGGTGCGCGCTCACCCTCTTTTTTCGTCCTTTGCTCTGCGCTTTTGCGAAAAATTCACAAATTTGTTTCCGAATCGATACACCTTGTGGTATGAAAGCGCGAAAAACAGCCTTGACACCGCGGCGGATTTGTTGTAAAATAGAATCCGTAGATTTTTGTTCTTTTCTGCAAAATCAAGGAGGAGCTTTCGTAATGAAAAAAAGAGGGATCTGCGCGTTGCTGAGTGCGCTTTTGCTGAGTGCAGGTATGCTGAGCGCATGTAATAGTGATACGGAGAAATATGTCAGCGCGGCAAGCAATGTAAAAACGCGTACGGTAACTTTGCTTGCAATTACCGACGAGTCCACCACAGAGGAAGGGATCGCGCGGGCGGAAGCTCTGATGAATACGATTTCCAAGTCATCTTATAAAACGCAGGTGAAGCTTGTCCTTAAGACCGCGGACGAATACGAGGACTACATCAATACCGTTTACGACTATCAGAATAAGAAAAAAGAGGAAGAGGATGCCGCCGCGAAGAAGGCGCGCCAGGAAGCCAAGGATAAAAAGGCAGAGGCGGCAAGCATTGCGGCAGCCTCCAAAATCAAAACCAAATGGGTTGAAAAAGACAGCACCGAGGAAGTGACCACGGAAGAGCCGGAGGAGACCGTTTTGGACGAATACGGCCGCCAGGTGCTCAAATATCCAGATGCGGAGGAATATCAGGCAGATATTATTTTTATGACCGGTGTGGATATGTTCCGCCGCTTCTACAATAAAGGATATCTGCAGGAGATCAGCGAAGAGCTGCGCAGCAGCTCCAATGCGAAGAAGGATCTTTCCAAATACATCTATCCGACCTTTTATAAGGCCGGGCAGATCGATGAGGCGATTTACGCTTATACCAATAACCATCTCATTGATGAATACACTTATCTTCTGATTGATAAAACGCTTGCCAATAAATATAATTTCCATCCCACAAGCGTCACGCAGATTACCGACTGTGAAGCATTTTTGGATCAGGTCAAGGCAAATGAGCCGGGCTATGTGCCGATGAATGAAATGCCGGAAATGGCATATACATATGTTTTCGGCGAGGGGGTCGGAATCGCGGGCGCGATTATGGACGATCTTTATCATGCAACGACCCGCATCTCCCTGACCAACCTGTTTACCGACGACCGCGTGATCAATTATTACGGCATGAAGGATAAATGCGAGCAGCAGGGCTATCTTTCCTCCGGCAACAGCAAAAATGAGCGGTATGCCATTGAGGTTGTGAAGGGCTATTACAACAGCCCCGAAACCGAAAACTGGGATGATAACTACTATGTCGTGACCTATGAAAAACCGGTCAACCGCAATTCCTCCGTCTATGCGGGCATGTACGGCATTTCTACGTATTCCAAGAACCCGGAGCGCGCGCTTGAGATCATCAATCTGCTCAACACCTCTCCCGATTTTATCAATGCGTATGCATACGGCCTTGAGGGAACGGACTATACGCTCAATGAAGACGGAACCGTGCATTTGCTGAATGCCGGATATTCCATGAATCTTGATTACTGCGGCAACAGCTATATGGCATATGTGCCGGAGGGGAAGCCTGCGGATCTTTGGGAGATCAGTAAGGTGCAGAACCAGTCGCAATATACCGCGATCGATTCGCCGTTCCTCGGCATGTGCCTGGAATCCTCCGAGAAAATGTATCAGGACACGCTCACCTCGTATAAGAGCGTGAATGACAGCTATGTCACGCAGCTTCTCAATTCCACCGATAAGGCGGGCTTTTTGCGCAGCCGCCAGGATTCACTTTCGCGTAATTTTGCAATTTCCCTTGCGCTCAGTGAAGCGGAGGCAACCTCTTTGTATTCTTTGTATACGACATATCACCAGTCCCTGTATCCTACGGACTGAGAGAAAACCGAAAGCACCCGGCTCCATGCGGACCGGGTGCTGTTTTTGTTCTCTCAAAGGCTTACGGATGCAGTGTGAAGGGGCGCAGTGCCATGTTTTGCAGGAATGCTTTTTCAAATGCCGCATTTCCGGCAAGAGAAACGCTGCATGCCGCCTTTGCCAGCGCTTCGACGGACTTGCAAATCTCCGTTCGCTCCAAAAGCGCCGCTGCACCCTGAAGCGCCGTATTGCCGCACAATACGGTTTTCGGCAGAAGATCCTGTGGCAGCAAGCCGAGCGCCGCGGCGCTTTCAAGCGGGAGGTTTGTGCCGAAATTACCGCTGAGACAGAGCCTGTTCACCGCCTCTTTCCCGTGCAGCAAAACGCGCATTCCCGCCGCAACGGCGGCTTTTGCCGTTTGAAATGCGCGCACATCTTCGGGCAGCAGAACGATGTTGTCCGCAAGGCGATACGGCTCCTTGAGATACCCGCCCTCGGAAACGATACCGCTGCGTCGCAGCAAGGCGACAAGGTCAATCAGTCCGCCTGCACACAGCCCGCGCGGGGGCACACCGCCGAGAACGGAAAATTGAACGGCGCCGTCCCGCAGGAAAACGCGGTCGATTGCCCCGTTTTCCGCCCGCATGCCGCAGCGAATGTTGCCGCCTTCAAAGGCGGGGCCTGCCGGCGCGGAGGCACAGTGCAGTCGTGCGCCGTCCCAAAATGCCATTTCGCAGTTTGTTCCGAGATCGAGCAGCAGCGCGTTTTTTTGTTTTGTCAGGCCGCATGCGGCAATGCCGCAGCACAGGTCTGCGCCGAGAAAGGCATCGATGCAGCGCGGATAGAATATGCCGTTTTGCAAAGTGCCGAGCAGACTCGCGGGGGAAAACGGCGCTGTATAAAAGCCGTCCATGGGCAGCCCTGCCGCAAAATGCAGCATGGCGGTGTTTCCGGTGAAAACGGTTCTGCGCACCCGATACGGAGAAAGCGGCTCCGTCAAAGCGGCAATGCTTTCTAAAAGGGCATCCCGCAGTGCTTGCGCACCGTTTTTTTGCGCGTATGCAAGGCGCGTGACCACATCGGCGCCGTAGCGGCGCTGCCTGTTTTCGGTATTGCCTTCCCAAAAAATCCGTTCTGTTCCGGGAAGGAGCGCGGCGGCTTCCAGGGTCGTAGTGCCGAGATCCACTGCAAGGTCATATTTCCCTTCGCCCGGCGGCGATGCAATCCATTCGGATTTTTCTTCTTTGGGCGGCAGAATAAGCTCCGCATCGCCGCACAGAATCAGGCGGCAGGCAAGCCGAACCCCGCTTTGAAGTGCCTCATAACCGAGCAGGCGGCATTCCGTACCGTCCGGCGTTGAGATATTTCCCTTGGCCATGAGGCGGCATTTGCCGCAAGTGCCGTTTCCGCCGCAGGCAAGCAAAAAGGGGAAGGAGCAGCGCGCAAGCAGTGTGCTTGCGCGGACGGGGGCGTCGGCGCAGAGTATTTGCGTTTTGTTTCCGCAGCGAACTGTGATTTTCATGCCATTCCCCCTTTTTTTCTGCATTGTAGCATATCGGGCGCCGCTCTGTCAACTGCTCTCGGCAGGCGGCGCGTTTTGCCTGGTTTTCTCCTTTTTTCAACAAAAAATGCCGTAGGACTTTACAATGCAGCAAAAAAATGTTAAGATACTCTTAGATTTGTATGCAATTTTGGAGGAAAACTATGATTCGTCCGGAAATGAAACAATGCACAAAAGCGCTGATCGACTGGATCGCAAAGGCGCCCACCGCCTATCAGGCAATTGCTTTGTGCGAGGAAGAGCTGCAGGCGAAGGGATATGAAAAGCTCGGGGAAGAAAAGGCGTGGTGTCTTCGCCCCGGCAAGTGTTACTATGTGACGAAAAACGGTACGAGCCTGATTGCATTCCGCATTCCCTCCGCGGGCGCAAAAAGCTTTATGATTTCCGCCTCACATTCCGATTCGCCGACCTTCAAGCTCAAAGAAAACGCGATGAATATCGCTTTTTCGACATATGCGCGCCTTAACACGGAGATGTATGGCGGGCTGATCGCGGCAAGCTGGTTTGACCGCCCGCTTTCCGTTGCGGGGCGGGTCGTTATCAAAGAGGAAGAGCGTATCGTTGCAAAGCCGGTATGCCTTGACCGTGATTTGGTCCTCATTCCCAATGTCGCGATTCATCAGAACCGCACCATCAACGAGGGATACCGCTATGACCTTGCAAAGGATACATTCCCGCTTTGGTCCATGGCGGGCGATGCGCCGGATGTTCTTGAATATGCGGCACAAGCGCTCGGCGTTGCGAGAGAAAATATTCTTTCCTCCGATCTTTACCTCTATAACCGCACGCCCGGGGTCATTTTCGGCGCAGACGAAGCTTTCTTTGCCGCGCCCCGCATTGATGATCTGATGTGCGCCTATACCTGCTTTCACTCGTTTTTGGAGGCAGGAGAGACAAGCACCCTCCCCGTTTGCGCAGTTTTTGACAATGAAGAAACAGGCAGCGCGACAAAGCAAGGCGCGGCTTCCTTTTTCCTGCGCGATGTTTTGCAGCGTATTTGCGATGCATTCGGGCTTTCGCTCTCTCAAATGCTTGCATCTTCCATGATGGTCAGCGCCGACAACGGGCATGCCCGCCATGTCAACCATCCCGAGCTTTCCGATGCGGACAATGCTCCCGCGCTCAACGGCGGCGTGGTAATCAAGAACAACGCTGCCCAGCATTATACAACGGACGGCATGTCCTTTTCTCTGTTTGCGCAGATCTGCAAAAATGCGCAGGTGCCGACGCAGCTGTTTGCCAACCGAAGCGATTTGCGCGGCGGCTCGACCCTCGGCAGCATTTCCAACACCATGGTGCCCCTTGTTACCGTTGATATCGGCGCCGCGCAGTTTGCCATGCATTCCAGCTATGAAACGGCAGGCTGTGCCGACACCTGGTATTTGCTGCGCGCAATGCGGGCATTCTATGAGAGCACCCTTACGCCGTGCGACGGCGGATTTCTATTGCACTGAGAGGAGAATATCATGAACTACGAAGAACTTTCCAAAACCTTCAAAAAAATCGTACGGGATCTCATTCTGATCTCGGCGGTTATGATCGTCATGGGGCTGATCTGCGTGCTTTTCCCCGGGCATGCGAGCCTTGCCATTTGCTATGTCGTCGGTGCGGCGCTGTGTGTCTGGGGAGTGCTGCGTACGGTGGTCTATTTTGCGGCGGATCGCGCGCTTCCGTTCAGCTCCTTTTCCTTTGTGCAGGGAGTCGTGCTGCTGGTTGCGGGTGTCGCAGTGCTTTTGCGCCCCGAATTTTTGAAGACATTTTTGGTCTACCTGTTCGGTGTGATGCTGATTGCGGACGGCGTTTTGAAGCTGCAATATTCCATGGATCTTCTGCGCCTGAAAGCACATTGGTGGTGGACGGTGTTTGTTTTGACCCTGCTCAGCATCACCGCCGGCGTGATTGCGCTTATCAACCCGTTTGAGACGGTGAATGTGCTGATGATATACAGCGGAATCTGCCTCATCGTTGACGGCTTGTTCGATATTTTCTCACTGTTTTATATCCGCGGCGTGATCCGTTCCTTCAAGGACGAGGTCGCCGGGCCGGAAATCATGGATGCGCATGTCGAGGACTGAACCGGCACGCAAAAAGGAGAACTGAATGAAACGGCGTCATTTTCGCATTTTCTATTTTTGCTTTTTAGGGGTCGCGATTGCGCTCGGCGCGCTTGCGGCACTGTATGTCTTTTTTCAGCTGAAAAGCTTTGAGCGTTCGCAGCCGGAGTATCTTCTCAAAGCAGCCGTGGGGCAGATGCAGCGCGCCTGCGCGGACGACACGCTGGACACGCTTTTAACGGTCCCGCAGGATCTGCAGGGCGGCTTTTCAAAGGGCGGCGTGATTTATGAGGAATATAAAACGCTGCTGCAGAGCGATGATCTGCGTTTTGCTCATAAAGCGGGCACCACAACCGAGGACGGAACGGATTATGTGATCTGCTCCGGCACGGATCCGCTCGCAACGGTACATTTGCGGGTGAAAAATCAGCATACCGCGTTGTGGTTTTTAACGATCACGGAGTATGAGATCACAACCGTTACCCCCGTATACACGGCATATCGTCTCACTCTGCCGCAGCAGCTTACCGTCACGGTCAACGGGGAAAAGCTTACCGGAACCGAAACGGCTGACGGGATTTTGTATAATGTTGTGTTTCTCTCACATCCCGAGGTGAAAATTTCCGACGCATACGGAAACAGCGTTGTTTATGAGGACGGCACAGAGCTTTCCGTTGCCGATTATACCATCACCGTTCCGGAGAATTTCAAGGTGCAGGTCGGTCAGACGACGCTTGATCCGAAGCAGGGCACCCTTGCGGAAAATCCGGAGTATAAGTATGTCGGGGATTATTGCCCCGATCTGCCGCAGAACTGCACCTATACGGTCACTCTGCTTGTAAAGAACGCTTCGGTTACCGTTACTGATAACCTTGGAAAGAGCTATACGCCGGAATTTAAAAACGGCGTATATACCTGCACGACACAGTCCGGCGCGGATACGGTGCCCGCTGAGATCAAGGCAAAGATCGATCCCCTTGCGGTTGCGCAGACGGTTGCAAAATATCTGACGCAGGACCTCGGTACCAAGGCGCAGTCCTACGGATATTTCACGCTGAAAAAATATCTGATCAACGATTCTTATCTCGACGATAAGTATTGGAAATGGGCGACGAATATCGATGTTGCTTTCACCAGCATTCATACGCTTTGCAACCCGCCCTTTTTGGAGGAGAAGGTTTCGAATTTCGTGCAGTACAGCGACACCTGTTTTTCCTGCGACGTCTCGTTCTATTATCATTTCAAAACCTCAATTTCCGAAGTGAAGGATTTCCACAACGATACATATTATTTTGTATATACCGTGGATTCTTCCAAATCGAGCAAGCCCGCGTGGTTTCTGGTTGAATGCGTCAGTCGTACGGACGGCGCCGATACTGCCGACGGGCAATAAAGGAGGGAGCGCATGAAACGAAGTGAAACAGCGGCACCGCGCCGCATTCTGCGCTTTTTCGGGCGCACGCTCCTGCTGTTTTTTACCGTGGTCTTGGTTCTGTGCGCAACGCTGCTTGCCTCTCTGCGGCTGATCTGCAGCAATGTTTCTCCCGCTGCAAAACGCGTTTTTGTTACAACCATGCTGGAAACGGGTCAGCTGAAATTTTTAGCATCTCTCCTTGTTTCGCAGGATGAGATCAGGGCGCTTGTTGCTTCCAATGCACTTGCCGAGTTTAACGATTCCGTGGATTCTTCGCTGATCACCGTCGGTGTAAGCTCGGACGATACCGTGCAGGGTGAGCAGCCGCCACAGCCCGACATTGCTGTGGAAAAAATCAGCGGGCGAACCTTCCTCGGCACCATGATTCTGCTCAAAGACCCCTCCCGCCTCAGCGTTGCCTCGATTTATCCCTGGAGGGAGAAAGGCGTGACATTAGATACGCTGGTCAAGGACAGCGGCGCTGTCGGCGGCATCAATGCCGGCATTTACAATTCCACCAACAATACCGGCGGCAAGCCCTACGGCATTGTGGTGTGCGGCGGCGAAATACAGTTCAATCAGCCGGAGCAGTTTCCGGGGCTTGTGATGATCGGGCTGACGGAGGATAATATCCTGCAAATCGTTGATATCAACGGCAAAACTGCGGCACAGGTGGAAAGCCTTGTGCGGGAAATGAAGATCCGCGATGCCATTGCGTTCCAGGAGGAATCCACGGATGCAAACAATCATTTCGTGCAGCTGGTGATCAACGGCGAAGCACGTGAGCTCAACGGCATGGGCTCCGGGCTCAATCCGCGCACGGCGATCGGGCAGCGCAAGGACGGCACGCTTCTCCTGCTTGTGACGGATGGCCGCGGCCGCAACGGGCATCTCGGTGCTTCCGCATCGGATCTGATCGATATTATGGTGGAATACGGTGCCATTAACGCGGCAAATCTTGACGGCGGCTCCTCCTCCTGTATGTATCTTAACGGGGAATATCTCATGGACAGCGTGACCTTCTATTACACAAATTCTTCCTGGCGGATGCCGACGGCGTTTGTCATTCATTGACCTAAAATGTAAAATATCTGTTAACATGAAAAAAGAGGATGCGATGCGCTTGCATTCTCTTTTTTTCTGTGATATACTATCTAAGTGTGTGATTTGCACACAAAAATAACACACACGATGATCCGCTCAGGGACGCGGTGCCGTATGCACATGCGGCTTCCCGGGGAAAAACATCGTGGTGGAATAACCCAAAGGAGGACATGTAATATGTCTATTATCACAATCAAGCAGCTGCTTGAAGCAGGCGTCCATTTCGGACACCACACCAGAAGATGGAACCCTAAGATGGCCGAATACATCTTCACGGAGCGCAACGGTATTTATATTATCGACCTGCAGAAGACCGTTAAGAAATTCGAAGAGGCATATATGTTCGTGCGCGATCTCTCCGCAAACGGCGGCACAATGCTCTTCGTCGGCACCAAGAAGCAGGCTGCCGATGCAATCTGCGAAGAAGCGCAGAGATGCGGTATGTACTATGTCAATGCAAGATGGCCGGGCGGCATGCTCACCAACTACAAGACCATTAAAAAGTCCATCGCAAGACTGCAGAGCCTTGAAAAAATGAGAGACGACGGCACATTTGATCTGCTGCCCAAGAAAGAGGCCGCTGCGCTTTCCAAGGAAATTGCCGATCTGGAGCGCAACTACGGCGGTATCAAGACTATGCCGGGTCTGCCGGATGCCGTCTTTATCGTTGATCCCAAGAAGGAGCGCAATGCCGTTCTGGAAGCAAAGAAGCTCGGCATTCCCGTGGTTGCTATTGTAGATACCAACTGCGATCCGGATGATGCAGATTATATCATCCCCGGCAACGACGATGCAATTCGCGCAATCAAGCTGATTTCTTCCGTTTTGGCTGATGCTGTCATCGAAGGCAAGCAGGGCGAACAGCTGGACGAAGCCGAGGCGGAAAAATCCGAGGCTGAGGCACAGGCTGATGCCGAAGCTGCCGAATAATCCGCATTTTCTGAATCTTTAATTCTTTAATACGGAGGATAGAATTATGGCAAATATTACTGCAAAAGATGTTGCCGCTTTGCGCGCGAAAACCGGCTGCGGCATGATGGAATGCAAAAAAGCGTTGGTGGAAGCCGACGGCAATATGGACGAGGCTGTCAAGGTCCTGCGTGAGCGCGGACTTGCCGTGGCTGCCAAGAAGGCAGACCGCATTGCAGCTGAGGGCATTGTTGATATTTTGGTGCAGGGCAATACCGCTGCCATCATTGAGGTCAACAGTGAGACCGACTTTGTCGGAAAAAACGAGGCTTTCCGCGCATTTGTTGCTGGCATTCTGCGCACCATCCTGCGCGACAAGCCCGCAAGCGTTGCAGAGTTGAACGCCTGCAAATTTGACGACACCGATGATACGGTGGAAGCAAAGATGAAGGATATGATTTTCACCATCGGTGAAAATATGAGCATCCGCCGCTTTGATATTGTCAGCGGTGAGCTGAGCACTTATATCCACGGAAAAGGCTCCATCGGCGTTATCGTTGCATTTGATGCGGACGATACTGCGAAGGCTGCCGAGGGCTTTGCCGAGATGAAGAAGAATGTTGCGCTGCATATCGCAGCCGTTTCCGCCGTTCCTTATCTCAACCGCGAAAGCGTTCCCGCTTCCGTGATCAACGAGGAAATGGAAATTCTCAAGGCACAGATGGCAAATGACCCGAAATTTGCGAACAAGCCCGCTGCCGCTCTCGAAAAGATCGTGCAGGGCAAGCTCGGCAAATTTTATGAGACGAACTGCCTGCTGGAGCAGGAATATGTCAAGGCGGAAAACAAGGAGAATGTCGGCACCTATGTTGCAAATTGCGCGAAGGCGTTCGGCGGAGCTGTCAGCATCAAATCCTTTGTCCGCTATGAAAAGGGCGAGGGCCTGCAGAAAAGAGAAGAAGATTTTGCCGCTGAAATCGAAAAGATGGTCAAGGGCTGAGTCGTTTTCGAAATACAAAAAAGGAGTCGGATCAAACCGGCTCCTTTTTTCATTGTTTTGAATTTGTAAAAAAACTGAAATTGCTGCAAATTTATTGCTTTTCGGAAAAATATGTGGTATACTAGACTCGTATCTTCGTGTATTTTTTCGGAGGAAGTTATGCGGTTTTTCAAAAACACGCTGCAATCATTCAAAAAATATGGTTTTTTAATGCGGCAGCTCGTCAGCCGTGATTTCAAAGTGAAATATAAACGAAGCTTTTTGGGTGTTGCATGGAGCCTTTTGTATCCTGTTTTCACAATGCTTGTTATGGCGCTCGTTTTTTCCAATGTCTTTAAGTTTTCAACGCCGGGTGTCAGCTATCTTGCCTTTGTTCTCATCGGTCTTACTTATTTCAATTATTACAGCGAAGCCAGCAACCTTGCCATGAGCAGCGTGGTTGCGAATTTCAGCCTGATCAACAAGGTTTATATCCCAAAATATATTTTCCCGTTCACCAAGTGTCTTTTTGTCGGCATCAACTTTCTTTTGACGCTGATTCCGCTGTATGCCGTGATTTTGCTCACGGGCACGGGGCTGAATTGGTATCATTTTTTGCTGCCGTTTTCATTTTTGTGCCTGTTTTTGTTTACGGTCGGCATGAGCTTTATCCTTTCCACCATTGCCGTGTTCATACGGGATATGTTTTATATTTACGGAATCATTATCACCCTTTGGACATATCTCACCCCGATTATGTATGATCTGAAAACGGTGATTGACAACAATGTGTTCCGCTCAATTCTGAAAATGAATCCGCTCTATCAGTATATCAATTTTGCAAGAACAATCATTTTGTATCATTCCTGCCCGACGCTTGGACAGTTTCTCATGTCCATCGGCTCGGCAGTGTTTGTTCTGCTGCTCGGAATTGTTGTTTTCCGTGCAAAGCAAGATAAATTCGTCTATTATATTTAATAAAACGGGGGCTAGGAATGCAACAAAACGGCGTTATGATCAATGTGGATCATATCGGGATGCGATTTAATCTCGGCATCGATAAAGGCTTTTCCCTCAAGCAATTTTTTGTGGATGTGCTCAGCGGCAAGCATGCCAAAAAGAAACAGCAGCGCCGCGACAATGAGTTTTGGGCGCTGCGCGATGTCAGCTTTTCCGTGAATCGCGGTGAGGTAATCGGCTTTGTGGGCAGCAACGGCGCCGGTAAATCAACGCTGCTTAAGGTTGTCGCGGGGGTGCTTAAGCCAACCGAGGGCAAGGTCTCAGCCTACGGCAATATCTGCCCGATGATCGAGCTTGGAGCAGGCTTTGATATGGAACTTACCGCGCGGGAGAATATTTATCTCAACGGCGCTGTCATGGGATATCCCAAGGAGTTTATCGACAGCAAATTCGATGAGATCGTATCATTTTCGGAGCTGCAGGACTTTTTGGAGGTTCCCGTGCGCAATTTCTCCTCCGGTATGGTCGCCCGCCTTGCGTTTTCCGTTGCAACCATAGTGGATCCCGAAATTTTGATCGTGGATGAGATTTTGTCCGTTGGCGATATCGCGTTCCAGGCAAAGAGCGAGGCGAAAATGCTCAATATGATCAAGGGCGGAACCACGGTGCTTTATGTTTCCCATGCAATTCAGTCTATCCGCAATCTCTGTGATAAGGTGGTCTGGCTGGATCACGGCAGGATCGTTAAGATCGGTGGAAAAGAAGTATGCGACGATTATGTCAAATTTATGGAGAGCAAAGCGGAATAAAAGCTTCGTTTTTTCGCAGCGAATGACACAATTTGAAAGTGAAGAGGTTCGGATTTGAAAGAGAACATACAAAAACTGAAAAATGTATATTGCAAATACGGATTTCGCGGCTTTCTTCGTAAATTGCATGCGTACATCAAAGCAAACGTCTATGACCGCATCAGTTTTGCCGTGCTGCTTCGTTCCGGCTATTATCGCAAAAAAATCCGAAAGATGCTTTCCCGCGAATGCGACAGGATCGTTCTTTGGAGATCGAGCTTCGGGCACAATGTTCCGCTGTATCAGCGCCCGCAGCATATTGCCGATAATCTTGCAAAACAGCGCTGTCTTGTGATTTATGAAGTTACTACTATGACAGATTCCGTCAAGACCCTGAAAAAATACGACGACAGGCTCTACTTATTCAATTTTAACAATACTTTGCTCAATCTTTTGCTGATGCAGGAGCTTGAACAAATCGATAAGCCAAAATACATTCAACTGTATTCTACCGATTGGAAGCTTTCCGTTTCGGATATCAAGCGCTATATGGAGCGTGGCTTCGGCTTTATTTATGAATATATCGATCATATCAGCCCCGAGCTTGCCGGCACGGAAAATCTGCCGAAAAATATTCAGGAAAAATATGAATTTGTGATGCAGACGCCGGAGGTTTTTGTGGTTGTTACTGCAGATCTTTTGGCACAGGATGTCGAAAGTAAGCGTGGCTCCGAGCGGCTTGCGTTTTCCTCCAACGGCGTGGATTATGCATTTATCCGAAATATTGATCCGAAATTTGAGTTTGAGCTGGAATTTCGAAAGATCCTTGCGCTCAACAAACCAATCGTTTGCTATTACGGCGCTCTTGCCTCCTGGTTTGATTACGATCTGATCAAAAAAATTGCCGCCGCCGGAAAATATAATGTGGTTTTGTTCGGAATTAAATACGACGAATCCTTTGACTGCAATCTCTGCGGAGAAGAGAATATCTATTTTCTCGGTCCGCGTGATTACCGTGTCCTTAAAAATTATGCCGCCTGTGCCGATATTTTGATCATCCCGTTTCTGATCAACGACATCACGCGCTCTACCTCACCCGTGAAAATTTTCGAATATATGGCGCTGCATAAACCGATTGTCACCACCGATATGCATGAATGCCGCAAGTATTCCTCCGTTCTGATCGGGAAAGACCACGATGATTTCATGCGCAAGCTTGACGATGCGATGGAGCTCAAAGCAAATCCCGAATATATCGCTCTGCTTGATGAGCAGGCACGGCACAATCAATGGTCGGAAAAAGCAAAGGCGATTGTTGATATGCTGCGGCGGTATGAGCAAAAAAAATGAGGAGGAATTTTCGGCGTCTCCCCGTTGTCGCGCCTGTCCCCTTTGTCCATTCAATTCACGAAAAAGGAAGAAAATTCATGAAAGAACTCTCAATTATTGTTCCCGTGTATAACACGGAAAAATACATAAGAAGATGCCTGGATTCCGTCCTTGTGCCGCAGGCGCTGCCCTATATCGAGGTAATTGCCGTAAATGACGGCAGCAGCGACTCCTCTCTTGCAATTCTGAAAGAATATCAGGAGAAGTTTTCGGAGTCCTTCGTGTTAATCGACAAGGAAAACGGGGGACACGGCTCTACAATCAATGCGGGTCTGAAAATTGCAAGCGGGAAATATTTGCGCATTTTGGACAGCGATGACTGGTTTGATACGCCGCGGTTTTTGGCTTTCCTGAAGAAGCTTGCGGAGTGTGATGAGGATCTGATCGTCACGCCGTATACGCAGGAATATACAGCAAGCGGTGCAATGTATGAATATTCCTACGATTTTTTGGAAGACGATACGGTTTACCGTGCGGAAGAGCTGGAATTTGACACTGATAAAACCTAT
Source organism: uncultured Eubacteriales bacterium (assembly GCA_900549725.1). GTDB lineage: Bacteria > Bacillota > Clostridia > Oscillospirales > CAG-272 > UMGS1225. The sequence goes on from URPL01000008.1 coordinate 45,052, forward strand.
TTCACGCTTGCATCTTCCACCTATAAAGTCTCTCTTTTGCGCGAATGCGGACTGACGTTGTTTGAAAAGACATTCTATGTTGATATGCAATACAACATTTATCCCATTCCTTTTTTACACACGATTCGTTTTCTGGATATCAATATTTATCGATATTTTATCGGCAGGCCTGCGCAGAGCATGAGTCAGGAAAGTCTGCAGCGCCATCTGCCGAACCACGAAAAGGTTTTGAAGTTCCTGGTGGATTACTATGCTGCGTTTTGCAGTAAAGTCGATGAAAATCGACGCCGCTATATGGGGCTGATGATTTATTTCATGTATTATACCTTTATCGATCTTGTCTGCATGAAAATGAAGGATCGCAGCCGAGCCTATCACACCTTCCGTTCTTTTGACCTGTATCTTAAAAAGACGGCGCCCGATCTTTATGATTGGGTCAATGATTTTCCGTACCTCAGAGCAACACGACATTTGGGCTATCTCAATATTCGTTTCGGGAATAAGGCGCTTGTCACGCTCCTGAATTTCCTCCGCAGATTTAAAAAACACTGAGAAAGGACACTGCCCGAGTATGAAACGAATTTTAGTCATCAGCTGGTTTTATCCGCCTGTTAATTCTTCCGAGGGGCTTGTGACCTTTAAGCTTCTGAACAGTTCCCGCTATCAATATGACGTTTTTACGCAGAAGGCCAGCGACAACTGGTCCTACGGTAAGAATTCCGGTCTTGAAAACAAAGAGAATGTTCGCTCGATCTTCGGAAAGAGCAAGACCATTGCCGATTGGCAAGAGGAAGCGGTTGCTTTTTTTGATGACCATGCCGATGAATACGATTGCGTTATGACGCGTTCCATGCCGCAGGAATCACATGTGGTCGGTCTCAAGATCAAGCGTGCGCATCCGCATGTGAAATGGATTGCTTCCTTCGGCGACCCGGTAAAGGCAAATCCCTACCAACACATTGATTGCACCCTGCATTCCTATCACGGCATGGACAACCTGATTAACCGTGATAAGCCGAAGCGTTTTCGCTTTGCCCCAAAGCGCATTCTCCTTTCTTTGATTTGGAAGCTCCGCCATCGATATGCCATTCGCATCCGAAAAGAGATGGCTTCCATTGAAGACGGCACCATGGCGCTTGCCGATGCCATCATCTTCAATAATGAATCGCAGAAAAAGTTCATGGCGAAAACACCGCAAATTTTGGAAAAATCCTATGTGATTCATCATAGCTTTGAACCGAGTTTTTACCCGGAGCAGGATATGTTATATCACAATGAAAAACTCCGCTTTATTTTTTCCGGGCATTTGGACGCAATCCGCACCGCATATCCGCTGCTCCGCGCTCTGAGCGATTTGAAGGAGGATATGCCGGATCTTGCGCAGCGCGCAGAATTCATTTTCTTTGGGGAAATGGCGGATTCCGACCTTGCCTATTTGGTGAAAAACGGGCTGATAGATGTTGTCAAATTCCACAAGCCGATTCCGTATCTGCAGTCGCTTGCGGAAATGCAAAAAGCGGATTGGCTGCTGCATATCGACGGAAATATCGGGCTTGCAAGCGATGAGAATATTTTCTTTGCGGCAAAAATTGCGGATTATTTCGGCTCCGGCTCGAAAATTTTTGCAATCACAATGCCGCAGGGCGATATTGTCGATATTTTGAAAAATGCCGGCGAGATGGTGCTTTCCTACAGCGCAAATGAAATCAAACAGGCGCTTTATCGCATTATTTATCAAAATGTCACGGTTACGCCGAATGCTGCCTATATTGATACATTCAGCGCAAAATCCGTAGCAAAAGAGTTTGATGAAAAGGTGGTCGCAAAGCTGTATGGCACAAATGAGAACTGAATATCTCATCATCGGCGCGGGAATTTCCGGGTTGACGGCGGCGACAAAGCTTATCGATCGCGATTTTTTGCTGCTTGAAAAAGACAGTGAGATCGGCGGCTACTGCCGCACGACGCGTCGTGGCGATTATGTTTGGGACTACGCCGGTCATTTTTTCCATTTCAAAACGGAAGAATTCAAAAAAACCTTTCATGATGCGATTTTGGAAAGCGAGCTTGTCCGCCGGGAAAAAAACACGAAAATTCTTTATAAGGGCGCATTGATCGATTATCCGTTCCAGACCAATATCCATCAGCTTCCAAAGGACGAATTCATCGACAGTCTGTACGATCTGTTCAATCGGGAGCAAAAGGAAAGCTATACGGATTTTGCCGATATGCTTTACGGTAAATTCGGAAAATCGATCGTTGAAAAATTTCTTCGCCCGTATAACGAAAAGCTGTACGCATGCGATCTGCATAAGCTCGATCAGAACGCGATGGGGCGCTTTTTTCCCTATGCGGATATTCCGCAGATCATCGCAAATATGAAAAGGGAAAAGGATACTTCCTATAACAGCACCTTTTTGTATCCGAAAGCGGGGGCGCAGGCATTCCTTGATATTCTGTACCGCTCTTTGCCGAAAGAGCGCGTTAAGCTCGGAACGCAACTGGTTCGCGTTGACCGCGAAAACAGGCTTGCCTATACCGCCGCAGGCGATACGATTGCATATCGGTATCTTATCAACACCTCGCCGTTGAATCATTTTCTGACGGCGCTCGGCTCCGAGAATGCTTTGGCGCTGCGCGACACGCTGTCATATAACAAGGTTTTGGTGTTCAACCTCGGGTTTGCAAAAAAATCCGCCTTTGATGAGCATTGGATTTATGTGCCGGATCCGGCAGTGAATTATTATCGCATCGGTTTTTATGATAATATTCTCGGCGCAGATAAGCTCAGTATGTATATTGAGATCGGCTATCCAAAGGATGCTGCAATCGACACCGAGACGCAGCTCCGCCTCACGCTTGAAAATTTGGAGCGCGCAGGCATTACAAGGGATAATCCCCTTGTGGATTATCAGACCATTATCATGGATCCCGCCTATGTTCATATCACGCATGATTCCGAGCGTGCGGTCGCCGCGCTGAAGGAATCGCTTGCGGCGCAAGGCATCTATACCATCGGACGTTACGGCGCATGGACATACTGCTCCATGGAAGACTGCATGATTGCCGCGCGCGATCTGGTCAAGACAATTCGATAAGCGAAAAAGAACGCGCACCCGCCGCGTTCTTTTTGTTTTCTCTTGCTAAGGCCGCAGCTTTATGCTATACTGAAAAAAACACAGCCGCTTGATGGCAGAGAGGAGCCGGAATGCATCCGTTTTATCGTTCAAGACAGGCATTGCTCAGTGTCGTTCTTCATTTGGCTGAGAAAAGAAAACAGCCTTTTTGGCTGGAAGAAAATGCGCTTATGCAGTTGGCGCCCGAGCTTGCGCAAAGAGATTTGCGTTTTATTCTGCTGGTAACCACAGCGGGCATGGTACGCCGTGGTACGCTTGCACCGTTTTTCGCTTCTTTGCAATCGCATGGCATTGCATTTTCCGTTTTCTCCGATGTGATGCCGGACCCGACCACGGAATGCGTAGAGCAGGGCTATCGGTTGTTTAAGGAGCAAAAATGCAGCGCTATTGTTGCAATCGGCGGCGGCTCTGTCCTTGACTGTGCAAAGGGCATTGCGGCGCGCGCGGCAAGACCGGAAAAAACGCTTTTGCAGATGCGTGGGCTTTTGCAGGTTCGCGGCGGGAAAAACCTTCCGCCGCTCTTTGCCGTTCCCACTACGGCAGGCACGGGCTCAGAAGCAACGGCTGCCGCGGTTTTTACCGATGCTTTCTCTGAAAAGCACTATAAGTTTGCCGTCAGCGATTTTTGCCTTGTGCCGCGCCTTGCCGTGCTGGACCCGCTTTTGACAAAGTCGCTTCCGCCGCAGCTGACGGCGCAGACGGGAATGGATGCGATGACCCATGCCGTTGAAGCATATATCAACCGATTTGCTTCCGCCTATGTGAAAAAAACGGCGACGGAGGCGGTTCGCCTGATCGACGGCAATCTGTATACGGCATATACGAACGGCGACGATCTTGGTGCAAGAAAAAATATGCTCTATGCATCCTATCTTGCCGGGATTGCCTTTACCAATAATTTTGTCGGATATGTACATGCGCTGGCGCATGCCGTCGGTGCGCTGTACGGAGTGCCGCATGGGCTTGCAAATGCCGTTTTGCTGCCCGCGGTTTTGCGGGAATACGGCGCCGCCGTCACAAAGCCGCTTTCTGAACTTGCAAGCGCCGCAGGGCTTTGCGAAAAGAGCGAAGAGGCGCTTGCGGACGCTTTTATTCGCCGCATTGAAACGCTGTGTGAGAGCATGCGAATTCCGGACAGGTTTTCCGTGCTGCGCCAAGAGGATTTCCCGCTTTTGATCTCCCGTGCGCTGTGCGAGGCAAACCCTGATTATCCGGTCCCCGTGATATTCGGGGAGAGCGAACTCGCGGAAATTTTGCATGCGGTCAGCCCATGCTGAGCGCGGCGGCGCCGCATCTTCGCACGCAGATGTAAACAATTACTGAAAAAATACGAAAAACATTTGAATTGTTGCACAAATTGTGCTATACTTATTCTGTTAAATAGGACGATATGCCCTGAATTTGAAATACGGTCTTTGGCGGGGCCGGGAAGGGATACACATCCATGAGTTCCACAGAACAGCTTCTGTTTCATATCAAAAATTCGCTGGCATCGATTCAGGTGACGGATGTTCTTGATATTTTACTGGTTTCCGTGATTCTGTTTTATGTTTATCGGTTTATCCGGGAGCGCCGCGCCGGAAAGCTTGCAATCGGCATTTTGTTTTTGCTTGTCATGCAGCTGATTGCCACGGCATTTGAAATGCACCTGATGCGCTTTTTGCTGGAGCAGCTGTTTGCCGTCGGTATCATAGCGCTGATTATTCTGTTTCAACCGGAATTGCGCTCTGCGCTTGAAAAGGTCGGCGGGGAACCGCTTAAGGGCATTCGCGTGTTCGGCATGGAGCAAAAGGATCTGACCGCTATCAATAATACCATTGATCAGGTGTGCGATGCCTGTACCGATATGGCGGAATCAAAAACAGGGGCATTGATTGTATTTGAGCGCTCGACGCGCCTTGGCGACATTATTCGCACAGGCACTGTAATCAATGCCAATGTGAATTCGTTTCTTTTGAAAAACATTTTCTTTAATAAAGCCCCGATGCATGACGGCGCCGCAATTATTTCCCATAACCGCGTGTATTCCGCAGGCTGCTTTTTGCCGCTCTCGCTCAATCAGGATATCATCCGCGACCTCGGAACGCGGCACCGTGCCGGAATCGGTATGAGTGAAAACAGCGATGCGGTCGTTGTGATTGTTTCCGAGGAAACCGGAAAAATTTCGACAGCGGTCAGCGGAAAGCTTGTCACCGGCTATACAAAGGATTCGCTGCGGGAATTTTTGCAGAATGAATTGATCAACGATACCCTTTATCAAAAATGGAGACGCCGCAAATCCGATCGAACCCGCGAAAAAAATGCACAGGCGGGTGATAGTTCGAAGCAGACAAAGGCGGAGCATGAGGTGCCCGCGAAAACCGCTGCCGTGCAGCAGGATGCCGAACGCGAGACGCCGGAAGCGAAAAACTAAGGAGCAAAGCAGAGGTGAGAGGAATGGATCAATTTCAGATCCCGCAGGAAAAGACGAAAACTCCGGCGGAGCAGACAGCTGAAATGCAATCCAAGGTGCCTGCAAAAAAAGGAAGCCGCAAGTCCACGATCATCACAATGATCTTTTGCGTCATCGCCTCTTTTGTGCTTTGGCTGTATGTTATGGAGGTTGACAGCCCCGTGTGGGAAAGTGAATTTTCCACGGTAAAGGTAACGGTTCGCACCACCGCCGCAGACGGCACGGACAACGGTCTTTCCGCAATGACGGCGGGCACAAGCCAGGTTGTCGATGTTGTGCTGCGCGGTAGAAAAACGGTCCTGACGGCGCTCAAGGCGGAGGATATTGATGCATATGTTGATGCCTCCTCCGTCACGACCGCAGGTCGCAATACCTATCCCGTAAAGATAGATGCGCCGGAAGGAACCTCAGTTGTCTCTTGCTCGCCGTCCGAGCTTACGGTATATCTGGACAAGAAGACGACCAAGGAAGTCCCGGTAACGGTCAAGCTCAGCGAATATACAATTGCTTCCGAATATATCATCGGGGAAAAAACGCCCTCCGTGGAAACCATACTTGTTACGGGGCCTGAAACCGAGCTGGCTCAGGTTGACCAGGCGCAGCTTGTGCTTTCACCGCCTTCGGGGGCAATCACCGGCTCATTCAGCGGGACCGGGCGGCCGCAGCTGATCGATAAGGACGGAACTGTGGTTTCCAGCCGTTATCTGACGCTGAATGTGGAGGAGATTTCCGCATTGGTGAATGTTTACATCAAAAAAACGCTGAAGCTGACCGCAACCTTTAAATACGGCTATCTTGACGCTAAGACGGCGAATGTGACCTTTGAACCATCGCAGATTGAGGTCCGTGGTGATGTGCAGCTGCTCAGCACAATGGATGAGTTTTCCGTCGGAGAGATCGATGAGACGAAAATCGTCGTCTCGCGGGAGACATCGGAGAGCGTGATTCAGTTTGTTCCGGAATTTCCGAGCGGCATCACACCGACTGAACCGCTTGAATCTGTGACGGCAAAGGTACGCCTGCTCAATGCATACGATAAAATTGTTTTGACCAATCAGTTCAGCCTGCAGAATGCGCCGAGCGGAAAACGGGTGCGCGTGGTAACAAGTGAGCTGAAGGTGCAGCTTCGCGGCGCACTGTCAAAGCTCAATGCAACAACGGCCTCCGACATCAATGTGGTTGTGGATTTGAAGAATATTGATCCCGATTCGACAGCGGAGCAGGTTGTTCCGGCACAGGTTACGCTGAAGGACGGTTCTTCTTCCGAGATGTATGTCTGGGGAGAATATACGGTCAGCGTTCGGGTCGGATAGCATTTCTTACAAAAGCAGGCTGCCGCTCTCCCCAAAAAGCGGCAGCCTTTTTACACAAGCGGAGGGATGATATGGCACAGCGTTTTTTGCTCGGCGGAATTTCATTGCCGGTATCGCAGCCGGAGGAGGCTTTTGCGGAAAAGGCGCGGCGGTTTGTCCAAAAGCGTATTCCCGGCGCCCATGTCGAAAGCACAAAGATATATAAGCGCTCCCTCGACTGCCGCAAAGCTCCGCAAATTCAAAGGGTTTGTACGGTGCTTGCCGAGGTTGCCTGCACCAAGGAGCAGGCACAGCGGCTGCTTCATGCGGAGGGCAATGTGCGGCTTTTTTCCGAAGATACGCTCCGCATTTCCCGCGGCACCGAGAAAGCTGCCGGCAGAGTTGCTGTAATCGGCTTTGGCCCGTGCGGGATGTTTGCCGCCCTTTTGCTTTCGGAGGCGGGCTATGCTCCGATCGTTTTCGAGCGGGGCGATGATGTTGCGCAGCGCATACAGGCCGTCTCTCTCTTTCGTGAACAGCATCGGCTGAATTTGCGCAGCAATATCCAGTTCGGCGCGGGCGGCGCCGGTACATTTTCGGACGGAAAGCTGACAACGCGGATCCACGATCCCAAATGCCGCTATGTTTTGCAGCGCTTTGTTGATTTTGGTGCCGATCCCGATATTCTGATTGATGCCAAACCGCATCTCGGTACGGATGTTTTGCCCGGGATTGTTTCCAATCTGCGCGAAGCCGTCAAACGGCACGGCGGCGAATTTCATTTTATAACCACCGTCAAAGCTTTTTCAAAAAACACAGACGGGGCTTTGGTTTTGCACACCGATCGGGGCGATTTTGCCTGCGGGGCGGCTGTTTTTGCGCCGGGGCATTCCGCGCGCGATACATACCGCATGCTGCTTGACAATGCCTATCCGCTTATTCCGAAGCCCTTTTCCGTAGGCGTTCGGATTGAGCACCTGCAATCCGATATCAACCAAATGATCTATAAAGGCGCGCAGGAGCGCGAGAGCCTGCCGCCTGCCGAATATGCGCTTTCCATGCGGGAAGGCGCGCGCGGCGTTTATTCCTTTTGTATGTGCCCGGGCGGGGAGGTCGTCGGCGCTGCCTCGGAAGAGGGCGGTGTTGTGGTCAATGGAATGAGCAACAGTCTCCGCGACGGGCGCAATGCCAATGCGGCGCTTGCCGTTTCCGTGCTGCCGGAGGATTTTTCCGCCGATTGCCGCCGTGCAATCGAATTTCAACGCACCTTGGAGCATGCTGCATTTGTCGCAGGCGGGGAAAGCTATGCCTGCCCTTTGCAGACCGTGGGCGATTTTTTGGCTGATACAAGCCAAGCAGAGCCAAGCCGTGTTCTTCCTACCTATCTTGGTGGATTTTATAAAACCTGCAATCTGAAAACAGTTTTGCCGCCCTTTGTCACCACGATGCTTTCGAGCGGAATCCGCTTTTTCGGCAGGCGGTATCCAGGCTATGATATGCCGCAGGCGCTGTTATGCGCCGTCGAAAGCCGAACCTCGGCGCCGCTGCGCATTTTGCGCACGGAGCAGGGCTATATTCCGGGGCATGATCTGCTCTATCCTGCCGGGGAAGGCGCGGGGTATGCAGGCGGCATCACAAGCGCTGCATGCGACGGGCTCACCGCTGCGCTTTCTCTCATGGCGCGCTTTGCGCCCCCGCAGGAAAAGGAGCTTGGATGATGGAACAAACGGCTGTTGTTATTTCTTCGCAGGGGGGGAAGGCTCTCGTTCGTGTGATGCGGACGACCGCGTGCTCCGGGTGTCACCGCAGCGCGGACGGCGCTTGCCATGAATGCCGCCTCAGTGATGCGGGGAGTGAGCTTTCCGTGACGGTGACGGATCCGCTTGGGTGTCGCCCGGGAGAGCATGTCCGCATTGCTTCTTCCTCCTCGCGTACATTGTTTTATGCCGCGCTTGTCTACGGCGTTCCGCTTTTGGCGGGGCTGGTCGGGTTATTTGTGTCCCTTTTGTTCGGTGCATCACCGATAATCGGCATGGTGTTGTTTTTCCTGCTGCCCCTTCTTGTTTTTGTAGTTTTAAAAAATACGGTTGAAAAAAGCGCCGCTGCGGCGCCGCTGCCGTGTATCACGGCGCGTCTTGATGCCGATTTTTGAAAGGAGTGAGACTATGGTCAGAGAGGAATGGATCGTTCCGCAGTATCCGCAGGGTGAGATTGCGGCGCTGTGCGCAAAAACCGATCTTCTCCCTGCCATGGTCAAGGTTCTCTGGCAGCGGGATTGCCGCGATGCAAAAGCAATTTCCGATTTTCTTTCCCGCAGCAGCGATATTTTATATGACCCGTTTGCCATGACCGATATGGACCGCGCCGTTACGGTGCTCAAAGCAGCAATTTCGGACAGCACACATATCACGATCTATGGCGATTATGATGTGGACGGCGTTTCCGGCACGGCAATGCTGTATCGCTATCTTTCAAAAAGCGGTGCCGTTGTGGATTGTTACATTCCGCACCGCGAAACGGATGGATACGGGCTGAACTGCGCTGCGATCGATCGATTGCAGGCACGCGGAACGCAGCTGATTGTCACCGTTGATAACGGCGCCGTAGCCTTTGATGAGGCGGAATATATTTATAAATGCGGCATGCGGTTGCTCATTACCGATCACCATACCTGCACGGAGCAGCTGCCGCGTTGCGAAGCATTTTTAAACCCGCATCGGTCTGGCGAGACCTATCCCTTTGCAGATCTTGCGGGGGCGGGCGTTGTCTTCAAGCTGCTGTGCGCCATGGAAGCGGCGGATATTCCGCAGCGGGAAGATAAGATGATGCGTGTGCGGACGGTATGCATGAAATATTCGCTGCTTGCAATGCTCGGCACGGTTGCCGATGTGATGCCGCTGCGCGATGAAAACCGCCTGATCGTTTCCATAGGTCTTAGGGAAGACCCGATGCAATGGTTGGGGTTTGCTTCTCTTTTATATGTTGTGCGCGCCGCTGTGACCAAAAAGGGCAGAGCCGTTCCGCCGCTCACTGCAGGCTTCGTTTCATTCTTTTTGGCACCTCGGCTCAATGTCGCAGGTCGCCTGGCATCTGCCGATCTTGCGCTTTCCCTGCTTTTGTGTGATTCTTTGCAGCAGGGGGATGCACTCGCGCAGGAGCTTTGCGCGCTGAATGCAAAACGGCAGGAGATCGAAACCGAGATTTTGCGGCAGGCAGAGGAGCAGATTCGAACGGCGCACGATCTGCACGAGGAGCGGATACTGATCCTGAGCAGCGTTGGCTGGAATCCCGGTGTGATCGGCATTGTCGCCTCCCGCATTACCGAAAAATACAGAAAGCCGACGATTCTGATTGCATTCCCGGAGGATGCATCGGATGCCGTCGGCCATGGCTCGGGTCGCTCCGTGGAAGGGTTTTCTCTGATCGATGCCATCCGCTCCGCCTCCGTCTATTTGCAGGGGTGCGGCGGTCATGCGCTTGCGGCGGGGCTTACAATTAAAAAAGAGGATCTGCCTGCGTTTGCCGCCGCTATGCTCGCCAACGCGCGGCCGCTTTTGCCGCCGGGGATTCCGCTGCGGCATGTCACTGCCGCATGCGAGTTGTCGCTTGACGAGGTGACTCTTCCGCTGGCGCAGCAGCTTTCCATGCTGGAGCCGTACGGCTGCGCCAATCACTGTCCGCTTTTTGTCGCCCGCAATGTGACATTGACGGAGATTTTGCCCGTCGGCGACGGAAAACACACCAAGTTCCGCCTGCGCTTTTCTACGCGAATGCTCACAGCGATGTATTTCGGACATTCGCCTTCACAGCTGCCGTTTGTCGCGGGGGACGAAGCGGATCTTTTATTCGCCATTGATATCAATCATTACGGCGGACAGGATACCGTGCAGCTCCTGGTGAAAGGCATTGCTTTTCCAAAAGAGCAAAGAGAAGCGTTTGCACGGGAGATGGAGCCGTTTTTTGCATTTTGGCGCGATGTGCCGGACGATTATTTTGCGCTTATCCCAAACCGTGAGGAGTTTGCGCTCCTTTACCGCCATTTACGGGCAACCGCCCCGCTTGATACGGACTATATGCAGCTTTCACGCCTGCTGCGCATTTCGGGTCCCGTTGTTGCAACGGCACTGTGTTGCTTTGAAGAGACCGGGCTTCTGGAGCCTTTTGCAAAGGAAGATCCGATTTTGTCGTTGAATCTGCGCGAGCATCACGGCAAGGTCGATCTGTTCGGGGCGCCGTCTCTTTCGAAAATCCGCACGCTGCTCAAAACGACGGAAGAATGATTTGAAATAATGCTGAGAGTTAGGATACACTATGCTTGACGGAATCGAAAAACTGTTATTTATTCTGAAAAAAACCGGAAAAAACTACGACCTGGACAAAATCAACGCAGCCTATCTGTTTGCCAAAGAGGTGCACGAGGGGCAATTCCGCAACAGCGGAGAGGCTTATATCACGCATCCGGTAGCGGTTGCGGAAATTGTGGCAGGGCTTGAGCTTGACACGGATTCCATTTGCGCTGCGCTTTTGCATGATACGGTTGAGGACTGCCCGAATGTCACCGTGGATCTCATTCGCAAAAAGTTCGGCGATACGGTCGCCGATCTTGTGGACGGGCTGACAAAGCTTGTGCATATCCCGTTTGCCGATAAAGAAGAAGAGAGCATGGAAAATCTGCGCAAGATGCTGCTTGCCATGTCTAAAGATGTCCGTGTGATCTTTATCAAGCTGTGCGACCGCCTGCATAATATGCGCACCCTTTCCGCAAAGCCTGAAAATAAACAACGTATCACGGCGCTTGAGACCATGAACGTCTATGCGCCCCTGGCGCATCGCCTCGGTATGCAGCGCATCAAGCAGGAGCTGGAAAATCTCGCGCTGCAATATCTCGACCCGATCGGATATGCCGAGGTCTATAATGACATTGAGCAAAAATACGGCGTGAACCGCGATTTTCTGGAAAACGCGCGCGCGCTCGTTGCGGAGAAGCTGACGGAAAACGGCATTCATTTTACCCTGGAGGGGCGCGTGAAGAGCGTTTACAGCCTTTATCGCAAAATGTATAATCAAAATAAGAGCTTCGATGAAATTTATGACTTTTATGCATTGCGCATTATCGTGCAGACGGAGCTGGAATGCTATACGGTGCTCGGCATCATTCATGATACTTTCAAAAGCATGCCGGGCCGCTTTAAGGATTATATTTCAACGCCGAAGCCGAACCTGTATCGCTCCTTGCATACAACGGTTATCGGGCGCGGCGGGATTCCCTTTGAGGTGCAGATCCGCACGCAGCAGATGCATCAGATTGCGGAATACGGTGTCGCGGCGCATTGGAAATACAAGAGCGGGGACAGTTCCACCGTCGAGCTTGACAAAAAGCTGCAATGGATTGCAAAGCTGATTGATACGGAAAGCGACACGCGCGACCCGGATGAGTTCATGAGCGCGCTCAAAATCGATATCTTTCAGGACGAGGTGTTTGTTTTTACCCCCAAGGGCGATGTCATTGCATTGCCGCAGGGCGCGACGGTGATCGATTTTGCGTATTCCATCCATTCGCAGATCGGTAATAAGATGATCGGCGGCAAGATTAACGGTATGATCGTCCCCATCGACCGCATTCTGCAAAACGGCGAGATCGTTGAAATTCTGACCTCCTCCGCATCTCACGGTCCCAGCCGCGATTGGCTGAAAATCGTGAAAACCAGCGAGGCACGCAATAAGATCCGCCAATGGTTCAAAAAAGAGAAGCGTACGGAAAATATTCAGGTCGGCAAAACAGAATGCGAGCGCGAGCTCAAGCGCTGCGGCGTTGCCTTGACCGAGGCACAGCGCACAGAGCTTTTGGATTCTATCTGCCACCGCCTTGGCATGAATGAAATAGAAGACCTTTATAATACGATCGGCTACGGCGGAATTTCCATGCAAAAGGTCACTGTCAAGCTCAGAGACGAGCTTGAAAAGCTTTCAAAAAGCGACAGCGAACCGCAAATTACCGATGTATCCCAGGTGCAGCTTTCCGAAAAGGAGACACGGCAAAATCACGGCACAATCATTGTAGACGGGGTTGAGGGCTGCGCCGTGAAATTTGCCAAGTGCTGCAGCCCGCTGCCGGGGGATCGTGTGGTCGGGTTTGTCACGCGCGGCTTCAATATCTCCATTCATAAAACTGATTGCCCGAACCTGGTCCGCATGATGCAGGAGGAGGCAGCCGACCGCTTTAAGGCGGCGCATTGGGTCAGCGGCGGCGCTGCCGTCCAGAAATCCGTATTTGAGGCAAGCCTTTCCATCACGGCTATGGATACTCTCGGCCTGGTTGCGGATATTACCGCGGCGCTTGCCGATATGCGCGTGAATATCATGCAGATCAATGCGCAAAAGAAAACCGGCAACGATGAGGTTATTATCGGGCTGACGGTGCAATGCAAAAATGTTGATCACCTGTCGTCCATCATTTCAAGGCTGCGCAGCATTCGCGATGTCGAATATGTCAGCCGTGCATAACGGAGGAAAGCGATGCGCGCAGTGATACAACGGGTGGATCGCGCAACGGTCTTAGTCGGCGGAGAAGTCGTCGGCACCTGTGAGAAAGGCTTTTTGATTTTGCTCGGTATCGGGAAAGACGATACGGAGCAAAGCGCAAAACTGCTTGCAGAAAAGGTTTCAAAGCTACGGGTCTTTTCCGATGCGGCGGGAAAGATGAATCGCTCCTTGCTTGACCTTGGCTATTCCGTTTTGCTTATCTCCCAGTTTACGCTTTTTGCTGACACAAGCCACGGAAACCGGCCTTCTTTTTTTGATTCCGCACCGCCGCAACTTGCAGAGCCGCTGTATCTTCTCTTCGGAAAGCTCCTGGAGGAGAAGGGAGTGGCAGTTGGCTATGGTAGCTTCGGTTCAGACATGACGATAGAAGCTGCGCTGCAGGGCCCCGTAACAATTATTCTGGATACCGACACCATGCAAAAGAAGCAGGTATAATACTCCAAAAATCTTTTCTGTAAAAATGACAAGCGGATCGGAACTGATATAATCCCATAGAACAGACGCCTGAAAAAACAAAAAGATTTGAAGGGCGTCAGGGCGCGTCGTATACAAACACATTTTGTAATCCCATCAAGCAGGTGGGCACGCATACCTATCGGCTTGCGCATTTGCTCAGGGACAACGGTTTTTCGGTATATGTCAAAGATATGGTTTATTTTGCAAATCCCAAAACCGTGATCCGGTTTTTGGAAGCACCGTCAAAGACGCCGGTTTTTTCTGCGCTTGCAAATACGCCGGAAGAGCTTTTGCGGGCAATTACAGACACCGGCGAGCCTCTCGCAGCTTCCGAATGCAAAGCCATCTGTGCTTTTTTGGATGGCTATACGGCATAAATACAGAAAACTTAAGGGCGGAATGGTAATACATTCCGCCCTGTTTCTGTAAAAATGAAAGGGAATCAGGGAATGAGAAGGATATGTGCCGCGTCGTCCGCGGCAACTTTTTCAGCCGTTTTGGGGAGTTTATTTGCCGCGCGCAATAGCTCCGGGTCGGTATGATATTGCTTTGCAATCTCATAAATATCCTCGCCGTTTTGCGCATAATACAAAAGAAGCGTATCGCTTTGCCGCGGCGGATAGCTCTCGGTTGCATCGGCACGCAGGCTGCACAGCGCCGTGACCTCGATCACTTTTTTTGCGCACAGCGCAAGCTCGAGCTCACATCGCACATCGATCCCGTCTGTGCCCGCATCGCCCTGCACGGAGGATACGGCGGCAAAGCAAAGCACCTCGCTTGTTTGTTCCCCTTCTGTGGTGCGGCATGCCGTTTTGTATTTGAACGGAATTTCCGCCCCGAATGCCTCCGGCTTTCCCGTTTCGTTTTGATATAAGCCGTGCAGCGAAACGATGCCGTTGCAGATGAGCTGATCGTCCTCAACGGTGCTGCTCTTATAGTCCGCCGAAGCATCAATGCAGAGGATTTTTTTACGGGGGATTCCGTTTTTGTGCTGCCGCTCAGCGTGAGCGCACTTTTTGTGCACAGGCAAAGCTCCTCGCAGCGCAGCGGCGCATAGTCGGCTTTGAGCGGGCAGTTCGCGGAAAAAGCATCTACCGTGATCTGCATCGGCGTATTCTGAAAGCAGGTGCATTCAATGTGTAAAAGCGCATCGATTTCAACCACACGCATCTGTCCCATATTGTCCGGTGCGCTTTGCACGGATTTGGAGCACAGCGTGCTTTGTGCAAAGCAGCTCATTTTTGGGGAAGCCTCGGCAATAGGGATCAGCCCCTCGGTTTGCACCGTTTGCGAATAGCTGTAATATTCGCCGTCGCTTCCTTTGTAAAAGAGCAGAACACGGCACGGCGCGCTGTATTCAATCCCGCCCTGTTGCATCGTTGTTTTCGGCGGGAGCGGGGTCAGCGTTGTATCAAGCAGCGTTTCGATTTCCGGATAGTTCCCGGGCAGCACAAGATCTGCGCCGAGCTTTGCATCGCGGTCTTCGCCGGCAAGCATTCGGCAGCCGGTGACGCTGTGCTTGCGCTGCATGATCTTGCCGCAGGCATCTGCATCGCCCTCAAGCTTTGCCTCTGTGCAGGGCGGCTCATAGCGGCAGAGCTCCGTACGCACCTGCGCGCGCAGCATCAGCTTGCGCGGCGTCGCAACGCGGCATGAAACACCTTCCGCTTTCTGCCCGATGCGCACAATGCTTTGCGGCGTGAGGTGCTCTGCCTTGCAGTTTATCTCATAGGGCAGGGTGATCTGCCTTGTGAAAATTTCACCGTCCGGCGAAAAATAAACCACGGTAAAAACAACATTCCCGCGGCAGCAGAGCGCTGCGCTTTCCATGCTGTGCTGCTGCGGCAGCAAAACGGCGTCCACCTTGGCGATTTTTTCAATATCCTGCAGATAATCCGGGAGAATATCTTCACAGCTGACGGCGGTATTTTCCCGCAGAGTTTCTTCTTTGGTATAGCATTTTACAGTTTCGGTTGCCGTTTCCATGGCTCAGTCCTCCGCTTTGGTTGATTTTGTACCAATGTATGAGAGGATGTCCCCGGATAGAACAAAAGCGGCGATGCCCCCGGGGGAGCATCGCCGTGCGTGCCGATATTCGGTTATTGCTTTTTGTTCGGTGTGCGCGCGTTTGTTGCGCCGCCAAGCGTTACATCCCCCGCCTTGATGAGTGACATTTTGGTCAGCAACGGACCAATCAGCTCATAAATCAAAACGGAGAACAAAACAATGTTGCGAATCAGCTGCGCCTCCGCGCCGCCAAGCTCCTGCGCGGTGAGGGTCATACCGAGTGCCACGCCCGCCTGCGGCAGCAGCGTGATGCCGAGGTATTTTTGAATGGTTTTGGAGCAGCCCGTTGCTTTTGCGCCGCCGAACGCGCCGATGTATTTTCCGAGCGAGCGCGCCAGAATATAAAGAATACCGATCAGCACAACCGTGCCGTCCGTTAAAACGGAGAGGTCCAGCTCAGCTCCGCTGATAACGAAGAACAGGACAAACAGCGGCCCTGTCCAGCGGTCGCAGCGGTCCATCAGTTCTTCCGAAAAATCACACAGATTGCAGAACACCGTGCCGAGCATCATGCAGGTCAGCAATGCGGAAAATCCGATCTCCACCGCGCCGATGCGGACGGTGAGCATGGAAAGCGCCACGGCGAGAATCACAAAGGCAATGGAGAGGGAAAGGCGCTTGCTGCGGGATTTGAAGAAACGTTCGGTAAATGTGAGCAAATAGCCCATGAGGGCACCGAGCAGCAAAGAGCCTGCAATTTCAATCAGCGGGTTGACCAGAATGGAAACCAGATCAACCGTGCCGCTTGCCAGAGCTTTTGCAATGCCGAAGGAAACGGCGAATACAACAAGGCCGACGGCGTCGTCCAGTGCAACAATGGGCAGCAAAAGGTCAGTCAGGGGCCCCTTGGCTTTATATTGCCGCACGACCATCAGCGTTGCCGCAGGTGCGGTTGCGGCGGCAATGGCGCCGAGCGTAATGGCGGCGGGCAGGGTGATTTTATCGGAGAAGACAAAGCATGCGCCGATGAGCACCGTGTCTACAAGCACCGTTGCCGCAAGCGCCTGCACAATTCCGATGATGACAGCCTGTTTTCCCGTTTGCTGCAGGGAAGAAAGGCGAAATTCGTTTCCGATGGCAAAGGCGATGAAGCCCAGCGCCACATTGGAGAAAAGATCCAGCCCCTCCACCTGCGCAAGGCTCTGAAAGCCGATTCCCTCAATGCCGAGATGCCCGAGGCAAAACGGGCCGATGAGAATACCGGTGATCAGATAAGCGGTGACCGCCGGCAATTTGCACAGTTTGGCAAGACGGGACATAAACAGCCCCAAAAGCACTGCGAGAGAAAGGGAAAGCAAGGTTGTCATAAAAGCACCCGATTTCTTAAGAATTCCGTTCCGTCAGCTTTTTGACCTTGGAGATCGGCAGGCAAAGCAGAACGGTGATGATGATTTCCGGAATCATATAGGTTCCGTTATAAATGACAGAATACAAAAATGCAAGCATATTGCCGCTGAAATGGGAAAGCATATATGCGCCGAAGGCACCGATGGAATCCTGCGTGAAGAACCATTCCGCCCAGGCACCGAAGAACAGGAATCCGGAGAGAATGTGGGAGAGATACCGCAGCGAGAGCGCAACCAGCGCGCCGAGCATGAGCGCGGGCGTCGGCTTTAATTTATTGCGGAACATGCCGCCAAGGCCGATGACCGTATACGCGACGACATAATCAAGCAGGATGATGCAGATCGCGTTAAACAGAGGCTGCCGTTCATCCCCGGGCAGGAACATGGCGGAAACCGTGTGAAAGCCGAGCAGAATATTTGCAACGGAAAACACAAAGCCTGCGAGCAGGCCTGCTTTGACGCCTCTGCGCCAGGAATAATAGACGATCGGCAGCATGGAGGCAATCGTGATGCCGCCGCCGAAGGGCAGGGAAAACGGTTGGAAAAGCGACAGAATAACCGCCATTGCAACAAGAATGGCGCCCTCCGTCAGAACGCGGACCTTTGAGGTTGTTTGACTCATGATGTTACACTCCTTTTTTTCTTTGAAAAACCGCACAGGATGACACCCGTGCGGTTCACTTTCCGAAAAGAAGTCTCCCTACGCCGGTATTACCCAGGATCAGGTCAAAGGGTTCGAAAAAAGCTTCGTCTCAGCCATGCGGCACCCCCGACATCCGTATGCGATTTTCGATTGGTATTATAGCATGAAGCAGGCGCCGTGTCAAGAAAAAGCCGTGAAATTTCAGCTGTTTTTTGCGGAATTTTTCTCCCTGTCGAGCGTTTGCAGCATTTCATAAAAAACCTGCATTTCTTCGGCGTTCCCTTTGGGCGATTTTGCAAGCACCGCTTTATACTCCGCGCGCTTTTGCGGCGAGAGGCAGAGCTCTTTCAGACCTTTATAAATGCTGTCGGCATCGATTGCACAGATCATGCCGAGCTTTCCGTCAAGGAGCTGGTCGCCCGCGGAGAGATAATTTGTGACAAGAATCGGCTTTTCCAGAATTTTTGCCTCCTCCACGGCAATCGGCTTGCCCTCATGGCGCGAGGGCTGCGCGTAAATATCGCAGTCGCGCATCAGGCGGTATGGGTTGTTTGTGCGAGGTAGGATCCGTATCCGGGTTTCCAGCCCGGCAGCCGTGATCTCTGCGCGCAGCGCAGCGACATCCGCGGGTGTGCCTTCGCCGAGGATATACCAGCGGGCATCGATCCCGTCGGCACACAGGCGCTGCATTGCGGCAACCGCCATGTCATAGCCCTTTTGCTCCGCAATGCGCCCGACCGTGAGGATCCGCAGCCCGGTATAGTCGCTGTCGGGAAAGCCTGTGCCGTTTTCGGCGCTTTGCAAAATGTCCTTGGCATCGATGATATTTTCCATATGCACGCATTTTTCCCGCAGCGCAGGGAAGTGGTTTTGCAGTGAGCGGTTGATCGTATCCGAGACGGTCACAAGGCGGTCGCAGGCATTGAAATAGTGAAAATAAGTTTTGTCGTCGCGCGGGGGATGCTCATAGTCAAAATGCAGCCAGGCGACCTTGTGTTTGGCCGTCACCTTATCGCACATATAAAACATGGTTTTGTCGCCCCAATAGGCAAGCGCCGCGTCATATTCGCCGGGCAACGGCGGCATATGCCGCATCAGGCGGCACCAAAGGCGCGTCGCCGTATCGTGCGCCTTTTTCGGAAACAGCTTTGTTTTGATAAAATACGGAAAAATTTCAAACAGCAGCAAAGGATTTTTGCGCACGAAGCAATGCAAAATGGTTTTGGTCGCGTTTGCGCCGTCGAGCGTAAACATCTCGCCGTATTCCGGCAGCTCGATCACGCGAACCTGCGGCGGAATTTTCGGCAGGAACGGGCCCGCTTTTTTTGCGAGCAAAAGGGTCACATCAAATTTTTCATAGTCCAGGCAGTTTGCAAAAGAAAGAAACGATTTTTCGCTGCCGGCGGCATTCATCGTGATTCCGATGACAAGAAGCTTTTGTTTTTGCATAGTTCCCCTCTTTTCCGTGATACACAGTTTATTGTAACATAAGAACCCCGTGATGTCAAACCAAGGATTTCCGCGAGGCGATACAAAAGATGCGTCTCGATCGCGGTCGATATTCTGCGAAAATTTGAAAAAAGCATTGACAAATGTGTGCGCCTGTGCTATACTAACCCTTGCAAATCTGGGTGTGGCGCAGATGGTAGCGCGCTACCTTGGGGTGGTAGAGGCCGCTGGTTCAAATCCAGTCACTCAGACCATATCGAGTGTTCATAAGGGATTTGACTTATGAACACTCTTTTTGTTTTATCATATAATTTTTATGTACGAGCAAGGGTAACACCTTGCTCTTTTTTATGCCGTGAATTGTTCGGTTATATACTCTACGGCAACACCTTTGCGTGTATCCGCAATATGGGTTTGTTTTGTGGTGTTCGGCAATTCGATATATCCGATAAAACGGTAATATATAACGATTCGTTGCGTTCGACTTTTGCCTGTGCCCTCTGTTTCAAAAATATCAATATGGTCAATCAGTTCTCTAAGCAACGGTGATGTCAGATTATCCATTTGCATAAACCTGCGAATTGCCGATATGAATTTTTCATATTCCGAATTGTTGTTTTTCAACTCTTCGATTCTGTATCGAGTATCCGCAATTTTGGCTTTTAAGTCCATACGCTCTTTTTCGTATTTATGAGATAACTCAACAAACCACTCATCGCTGACTTTTCCGATAACATTATCCTCATATAGCTT
>URPL01000009.1 GCA_900549725.1 uncultured Eubacteriales bacterium
GATTCCGTTTGTGCTCAATTTTTCGGTGCGGCAGCATCTTGCCTCTGGCTTTTTGTGCCGTATTGCCGCAGAAAACGGCGGCTTTTTGCGTGATTATGGGCGCGCCCGCACAGTCTGCCGAACAGCGGCATGGGGATATAAATCGGAAAATAAAGCAGCATTCCCTGCAATACGGCATGATCCGGAATGCTTTCCAGGTCAATATAGGGCGTTCCCTTTGCACGGGCGATAAGCCAAATAAGATCGCGCGCGCCGCCGCTGAAAAATTCCGCATAGCGGGTGAGCAGGGCAAGCAGCAGCATGATACCGCAGGCAAAAGCGCCGGCAAACAGAGAGCGCAGCACAGGTGCGCTGTCCTGCAGAAAGCCAAGGCGAAACGAAAGAAAAAACAGCGCAGCGCTGCAAATCAGCGCATACAGCAGGGCAGCTAAAATATGCAGGGTTTTTACCTCAACGCGGCTGTTCAGTGCAACGGTGCACACGATTACGGCAAGCTGCGCCGTCCAGCAGCTCACGCAAAGGCATAAAAAGCAGCGAAAGGCTTGTGCAAAAAACGGTTTCATGGCGTCCCTTCCTCTCCTTATTTATATCTTATCGGGTTTTCGCAATCAGTATAGCAAAAATTACAAAAGATTGCAAGAGAAAAGTGTGCCGAGGCATGTACAAAACGGAGAGAAAACGAGAGATATAGAGAGATATTCAAAGCTATTGCCAAGATAAATTGAATTTTTCGGAAAAAATCGAAAAAAGCTATTGACAAGGTAAAAGCGGTATGTTATAATTTTGCTTGTTGTAATGGAAAGCATGGGCGGCGCCGTGACACGGCTGCCCGGCTTTGCAAAAGAACCTAACGGAGGAAACGAAAATGTCCACTTATATGGCAAAGAAAGAAACCCTGGATCGCAAGTGGTATGTGATTGATGCCGCAGGCAAGCCCATGGGTAAGACGGCTGTTCTTGCCGCAAATATTCTCAGAGGCAAACATCGTCCGGAATTCACGCCGCATGTTGATTGCGGTGAATTCGTCATCATTATCAACGCAAAAGACGCTGTTCTGACCGGCAAAAAGCTGGAACAGAAGCGCTACTATCGCCATTCCGGTTATATCGGCGGCCTGAAGGAAGTGAAGTATTCCACCCTGATGGCAACCAAGCCGGAGCTCGCTATGGAGCTCGCAGTCAAGGGCATGCTTCCCAAGAATTCCATCGGCGCGGCAAGCATGGCACGCCTGAAGGTCTATGCAGGCAGTGAGCATAAGCAGCAGGCACAAAAGCCCGTGCCCTATACCGGTGAATAATCAGGAAAGGAAGTAAACGAATATGTATACCAGTGCAAAGCCCTATTTCTACGGAACGGGCAGAAGAAAGAAATCCATTGCCAGAGTCCGCGTACTTCCCGGCAGCGGCGAAATCACGATCAACGGTCGTTCCATTGACGAATATTTCGGTCTTGAAACGATGAAGCTTATCGTCAACCAGCCCTTCGAAGTCACCGGCACAGTCGGCAAATATGATATCATTTGCACCGTCAAGGGCGGCGGCTTCTCCGGTCAGGCAGGCGCGATCCGCCACGGCGTAGCAAGAGCGCTGCTCCAGGCAGACGAAACTTTCCGCATTCCGCTCAAGCGCGCAGGCTTCCTCACGCGTGACCCGAGAATGAAGGAGAGAAAGAAGTACGGCCTCAAGGCCGCTCGTCGCGCACCTCAGTTCTCCAAGAGATAACTTTTTTAACATACAGGCTCGGAGAACATCTCCGAGTCTGTTTGCATATTCGATGCATTTCGGAAAGGAGCAAAGCATATGGCACTCAAGGAAGATTGGAAGGCAACAGGCAAAGAGCTGGGCAGCGCACTCAGCCACCTCGGCAAAACGCTGGTGCGCTCTATTTCAAAGGGCGTTGAGGCAGCGCAGGAATGGGCAAAGGAAGAAACCGAGAAAAAAGAGCAGCAGCCCGAGGAAAAAAGCGACGATAAAACCGAAGAATAATCGGCCCTGTCTCTCGCTTTTTCGATGCAAAAACCAAACAGAAAACCGTCAACCTGTTTTTTGCGCAGGCTGGCGGTTTTTGCTTTGGCGGAAAAAACGGAAAATTCGGGGGCGGGCGGCTCAGGGCGCCCCGAGAATGACATCGGCAATCACCTGCCCCAAATGCTTTGCAGCGGTTTGCGCCTCTGCAAGCGTATTGCCGAAAGAGCCGATTTCAAGCAGCAGTGAGCCCTTTGTGTACTGTTCGTTGAAGGTTGCGCTGCGGATATTGATCGGGCGGGCAAAATTGCTGTAAAGCGTCGTCAGGCGGGATTGAATATGGGCAGCGACCGTTAGATTTTGCTCCCAATGCGGATGGTTGGCGCCCGCTTCATTTGTTCCGACGACGAGCATCACCTGCGCGCAGGGCTCTCCGCCTATCTCGGTGAGCGGCTTGATCTCATCCCCGTTTTGACGGCACAGTGCGTCCCGATGCACATCGAACACATAGCCGATTTGCGGATTTTCCCGCAGATATGCGCGAATGGCGGCAGCCGCAGTTTCATACGCCTTGGGGTAGCTCTGTGCATCAAAAAGCTCGCGGCAGTGAATCACGGAAATGCCGCGCTCACTCAGTGCGGCGGCAAGCGTATCGCCGACGGCGACGACATTTGCCTCGGTGTCGCTTGTCCGTGTTTTGACGGTGTCCGGATTGTAGGAAATTGCATCTTGCGGGGCATAGCTCTCCGTTGCATGCGTATGTAGGATAAGAACAGTTGGCACTTCCTTAGTATCAATGGGATAAGGTGCTGCGGCATATGCGGCGCCGTCCAGGGAAAACGCGGTGGTATTGGAAAAAAGAATTTCTCCGGGGGAGGGATGTCTTGAGAGATTCATGGGGATAATGGCATTTTCCCCGGGCGGAACGGCATCGCGGTCAAAGGCATAGATATCCTCCTGCCGCAAAACGGATTCATCCACCAGTTGTTTCATCGGTGTATTCTCCGGATTCGTCATACTGTGCAAAAGGGCGCTGCCTCCGTGCTGCAGTAAAAACACATTGGGGCTG
Source organism: uncultured Eubacteriales bacterium (assembly GCA_900549725.1). Classification (GTDB taxonomy): domain Bacteria; phylum Bacillota; class Clostridia; order Oscillospirales; family CAG-272; genus UMGS1225. Next base: position 3,034 of record URPL01000009.1, read on the forward strand.
ACACTGCCGAGCCACAGTGATTTTTTCAGCAGCGCCGCGCCGAGAAAGGTTTGTGTGTCGCTCTGCACGGGGGCGCTTGCCCGGGCCCTGAACAGGCTGTCCGCCCGTGCGCTTTCCAACAGCACATAGGCGCCGCCGCCGAGCAAACCAAGCGTTCCGAACAGGCACAGCAGCACTACGCTGACGCGCAAAAAGCCGCGGTAAAAGCAGCACAGCCTGAAAAGTCCCGGCTTTTTTTGCAGCAAGGCTGTAAGGGAACCTCTTTTTCTTTCGTCCTCTGTGCGATTCATAAACATCCTCCGTATTTCATCGGTATCAGTATATGAAAAAGCATGGAAAAAAAGAACCGTTACAGCGCATAATCGTGCGACAATTCCTCAATCAATTCACCGCTGAACGCCTTTGTCAGTGCTTTTGCGATCAAATGGGCATGCAGACGTGCCCAAAGATCGCTCTCGCCGGGCATGACAAACAGCGCCTTGCTTTGCGCAAATGCCGTCTCCAGCTTTTCGCGGTTTTCCGCAGGCAGCGCGGCCGGAGAAAAGTCGGCGCTTTGCAACACATCGGATAAAAGCGCTCCCGCATCGATCACCGTCGGCACCCCGATCGACATCACGGGCACTCCGAGGCTTTCCGCATTGACTGCGCAGCGACGGTTGCCGACGCCGCCGCCGGGCGCAAGCCCGCTGTCGCAAAGCTGAACGGTTTGAAACAACCGCTCCTTTTCCCGCGCGGCAAGCGCATCAATGACGATGACAAGCTCCGGCTCGGCTGCGCGCACGGCGCCCTTGCAAAGCGCTGCCGTTTCAATTCCCGTTTGCCCGACGACCCCGGGGCAAAAGGAGCAGAGCAGCGCGTTTGCGCCGAGCTGCTGCGGCGTTTTAGCCAGGTGCAGCGTTGCGCCGAGGCGATCGGTCACCATGGGGCCGATGGCGTCTGCGGTCATTTGTCGGTTTCCGAGACCACAGACAAGAATGCGCTCCGCACCGGGTGCCGCTTTTTTTGCAATACGGCGAATGAGCTTTGCAAGCTGAAAAACGCGGCTTTTCAGCTGCGCGCGATCAAGCTCGGATAAAACTCCGCTGTAAAGCGTGAGATAGGTGCCGCGCGGCTTGCCGAAGCGCAGCGCCGCCTCTGCGGTGAGAATGCGGACCTCCTCGCAGCGCATGCCGCGCTCACAAAAAGAGCGAAAGGCGATGCCGTCCGGTTTGCCGCGATGCGATGCGGCATATTCCGCTTCCATTTTGGAATATTCTTCTGCTGCAAGATCGGAATAAAATTCCGTATCGGAAAAATTCATAAAAAGCCTCCTGTCAGGGCATCACATTCAGTTTGCCCAAAACAGGAGGTTTTTTACATGGTTTATACTTGTGTTGAGCGAAAACCTTTGCCGATGATCTCGCTTGTGTTGGAGATGATCACAAAGGCGTGCGGGTCGCATTTGCGCACATAATGCTGCAGGGCGACTGCCTGTCCGCGCTTGAGCACCGTTAAAACAACGGAGCGGGAATCATGCGTATAGGCGCCGGTGGCATACCAGATGGTTGCGCTGCGGTGCAGCTGATTCTGCACATAATCGCAGATCTCATCGGGCGTTTTTGTGACGATGAAGAAGTATTTCGAAAGATTGATGCTTTCGATCACGTTGTCTACCACCAATGCCTTTGCCAAAAGCCCGAGCAGGGAAAACAGCGCAATGGGCAGCCCGAATACGACACCGGAGGAGGCGGCAATCAAAAAATCAACGCAGAACAGGGCTGTGCCGATATGAAGAGAGGTGTATTTTTTGAGGATCATTGCGACAATATCCGTGCCGCCCGTGGACGCGGAAACATTGAACAATACGGCGCTGCCCGCGGCCGGGAGCAGCACGCTGAAGCAAAGGTCCAGCATCGGCTCTCCGGTGACGGAGCCCTGCAGCGGAACAAAGGTTTCAAGCGCCTGCAGGGAAAAGGAGAGCAGAAGGCTTGCGTAGATTGTACGAATGCCAAATCCCTTGCCGATGAAGATCAGCCCGATCGCCAAAAGAACAATGTTGATTCCCGTGACAAAATAGCTTGCCTTCACTGCGGGAAATAAGCCGTTGAGGATGATGGAAAGACCGGAGACACCCCCGGTGGAGAAATGGTTCGGAAATTTGAAAAAATAGATGCCGACAGCGGAAACAAGGGTGCCGACGGTGATCAGTAAAAAGTCAAGCAGGGTTTGTTTTGTCCACCAATTTGCTTTCATTTTTTATTTTCTTCCTCCGCGTTTGCGTCGTTGTTTTGCTGCGCGCCCTTCCAAAGAAGGGCATAAATGCCGTCCTTTTGCAAAAGAGATGTGTGCGTGCCGCGCTCAGCAATGCCGTCATCCGTGATGACTAAAATTTCGTCTGCGTTTTGCACGGTTGTGAGGCGGTGCGCAACCACGATCGTGGTTCTGCCGTGGCTGAGGAGCTCCAGGCTTTGCTGAATGAGCTGCTCCGTTGCGTTATCCAGTGCGCTGGTCGCCTCATCCAGAATCAGAATGGGCGGATTTTTCAAAAATGCCCGCGCAATGGCAACGCGCTGCTTCTGCCCGCCGGAGAGCTTCACGCCGCGCTCGCCGACCTCGGTCTCATAGCCGTTTGGCAAAGAGGCTGCAAATGCATCAATATTGGCAAGCTGCGCTGCATGAAGGACCTCCTCGCGTGAGGCGCTCGGGCAGCCGTAGGCAATGTTTTCATAAATGGTGGCATTGAACAGGAAGCAATCCTGGGAGACAATGCCGATCTGCCGCCGCAGAGAAGCGCGGGTGAGCGAGGGGAGAGGATGGCCGTCGATTAAAATTTCACCGCCGCTGACCTCATAAAAGCGCGGGATGAGATGGCAAATCGTTGTTTTTCCGCCGCCGGAGGGACCGACAAGCGCCAGCGTTTTGCCCGCGGGAACATGGAAAGAGAGGTGATCCAGCACCTTTGTGCCGTCCTCATAGGAAAAAGAAACATCCGAAAAGCGGACATCTCCCTGTGCGGTCGGGAGGCAGACGGCATCGGGAGCGTCTTCCTCGGGCGGGGTATCCAAAATCTCCGTGACGCGGCGCAGCCCTGCAATACCATCCTGATATTGCTCAACAAAAGCGATGAGGCGGCGGATCGGATTGAGAAAAATTGAGATATAAAGCAAAAACGCCACAAAATCCGCCAGCGCCAGCTTTCCGAAGAAGAAAAACAAGCCGCCCGCGAGATACATCGCAATCATCAGAATATCGCTGATGAAGGTATTGCCGCTGTTGAACTGCGCCATTGCCTGATAGGCTTTGGTGCGCGCGGCGACGAAGGCTTTGTTTCCTTTCGCAAAATGCTCGTTTTCATATGCGGCATTGTTGTAGGCTTTGGTCACGCGGATGCCCGAGATGGAATTTTCAAGGGACGCATTGATCACGCTGATGCGCTCACGCGAGAGGGTGAACGCAGCCGACATTTTCAAGCGCATTTTGGCGGAAAAGAAGATCATGATCGGTATCATGGAAAATAAAATCAACGTCAGAGGCACATTGATGCTGATCATGATCGCAAAGGAACCGATCAGCATTACGGCGGAGATAAACAGATCTTCCGGACCGTGGTGCGCAAGCTCCGCAATATCCATCAGATCGGTGATGATACGGGACATGATCGAGCCGGTTTTGTGATTGTCAAAATAAGACAGCGGCAGCTTTTGCAAATGGGCAAACACATCACGGCGCAGGTCCGCCTGAATGTAAACGCCGACCAAATGTCCGTAATATTGCACAAAATAATTCATACCGAGCTTTACAAGATAGATCAGCAGCAAAACGCCGGCAAAAATCAAGAGCAGATCCAATCGGCGGTTCGGAATATAATCGTTGATCATGCTGCGGGTGATCATGGGGTAGATCAGATCGCACGCTGCCAAAATCAAAGCAGCGCAGAGATCCTCGTAAAACAGGCGCCGATGCGGCTTATAATAAGGATAAAGGCGTTTTAACATGGGGCTTTATTGTCCTTTCCGCTGCGGCAGGTTTCGGCATGCCGAAAAAGCAGCCGCAAAGCTACGATACCTATTGTAGCAGAAAGGCGTAAAAAAAGCAACGCCGACTTTGTTTTTTCAGAACAGAAAAGCGCTTTTTTCGGGCGGTTCCCCGCTTTGCAGGCGGCGCATGGCGGTGTTATAGAGCCCGACCAGCGCATTATAGCTTTCCCGGTCCACAATTCCCGTTTGCGGCAGGCGGGATACCTTTTGTATCAGGCGGATCTGCGGCGCTAAGGCGTCGTCAAATTTGCCGTTGATCTGCGGCGCTTTGATTTGCGGAACGATTTGCCGCACTACCGCAAGCGCAAGCTGAATCTGCGCGACAAGCTGGGGATATTCCGAAAGCCTTTCCAGCGCCCCCGGGTCGTACAGCGCAAAAAAACCGTCTCCCGCCGCGGCGGCGCGAAGGGATTCCGCGGAAAGATCGCGCGCCCTGCAAAAGGTTTCATAGGGCGCATTTGGCGACGCAGGGTCGATATGCTGTATTTTTTGAAATGCCGAAACGCTGAGGCGGGTCTGTCGGTCATAGATGCCGCTCAGAGGCGGCGCCGGTATTGCATCATCAAACAGCGCAAGGATGCGCAGATAGCTTTGCAGCTCCAGAATGCCGGCTTTTTCATTATACATGGAAATCGGTTGCTCGGACATGGATGATGCCTCCTTCTTTGTTTCAGGATTGAGCCGCCGCGACACCGCCCGGATATTGCCCGGCGGAGCGAAGCGAGCCGTTTTCTATGGCAATGCTTTGCTCCTGCACGGCGTTCCACACAAGCGGGCCGACAATGCCGTTTTCTTCAAAGCCGTTCAGCCGCTGAAAGGCAAGCACATCACGATAGGTTAAATCGTCGAAGGTATCGTTGACATTCAGCTGCGTAAGCGTCGGGGTAACGGAAGCGATCGTATTCAGCCCCTGCTGCAAAATTCCGATCTGCGGCGAGGTCATGCCTCGTTTGAGCAGCGTGCCGCCGAAGGGCACATAGCCACCGAGGCGCTCGCTTTGAGGGATGCTTTCCAGCATGGAGAGATAGGTTTCAAATAAAAGATTCCAGGTTTGCTCTCCTACAATTCCGTCCACGGGCAGTCCTGCGTATTTTTGAAAGGCATAAACGGCGTCTCGCGTTTCTTCATTGAAATATCCGGTGATTGCAATGGGGGGAAGCTCCGGATTGAAAGCGCCGATAAAAGCAAGATAATATTGCAGAACGGAGACATAGGCGCCGCTGTCGCCAAAGCGCAGTACAAACGGATAGGCGCTTCCGACCTCCTGTGGGGTCAGCCCCTCCGAGGTCAGTTCGTTCAGCATTTTTACGCTTGCGAAAATATATTGAATGCGATACCAGGTCGCCTCATTTACAACGCCCGTTTGCGGCAGGTCGAAGATCTGCTGAAAGGTGCGCACCGCCTGCTCCGTTTCCGCGCCGTAGATGCCGTCCGGAGGATTGATTTTCGGAATGGCGGGATAGTTTTTGGAAATGCGGTTGAGGCGAATCTGCACATTGGTGACATCGTTTCCGCCCGCCCCGAGCGCGAGCGGCGCGGCGGGGGCGGAGGGGCGCAGCCCGCTGACCGGGACATTGCGCACAATATTGATATCATCGCCGTAATAGCGCTGCAGAATCTGATAGGGGGAGAGCCCTTGCTGCGCAAGCGCAACGCTGCCCCATTGGGAAAGCCCGCCGCAGCTCACCGTCGTCCCGTTGCAATATTGCGTAAAGAGGGGCTCAATGCTGCCCTGCCGCACGACATAGCTGTTGAAGATTTCATCGACGATTTGAGAAACATTTTCAAAAATGTTTCTGCCGTATACAAAGGATTGGTCGGTGGCGGTGGAATTTGTGATATCAAAATCGTATCCGCGCGAGCGATAATATTCGGTGTAAATGCGGTTCAGCGCAAAGCTGATCTGCGCATAGATATTGGCGCGCAGCGCATTTTCCGGCCAGGTGGGATAAATTTCGCTGCTTGCGACATTTTTGATGTAGTCCGGAAAGGAAATGTTGACATTCGGCGCACTTTGATCGGTGGCTGCTCCCAGATGCACCGTGATTTGGGATGGAATTTGCACCTGCGGTGAAACCGGCATATCAGCTGCCCTCCAGTTCGTTTGGCTCAAGATCGCGGATAATGATGGGGCGGTTTCCATCGCCGTTTAATTTATCCTGCACAGTGACGGGCTGCAGGGTAAACGGCTGCAGGGAAGTGACCCCCGGAAACACGGCGACATTCTGCGCAATCATGGGATAATATTCCTCTTTGAAAATTTCCACCTCATATACGGTATAGGATTTTCCGATTTGCGCGGGGGAGGCGGAAAGGGCGGCGCTCGGCGCGGCAAGAGCAACGGTTTGCGTTTTGCCGCTGCTGTCGGTTTTCAGAAGATATAAAAGGGTGCGCGTCCCGTCGCCGTCGATTTTCTTGATTTGCACCGCAGCGTCTGCAATCGGCAGTGCGCCGGAGGCGGCGGAAAGAGAAATTTTCAGCTTTCCCTCGAATTCTTTTTCCGAAAAAACAGAATCATTTTCCATCGATGCTTCTCCCCTTTTCAAAAAAGCTTCTTTCCAGTATATGAAAAAGGGCAAAAAAAGTGCTGCCGCATTTTGGCGGCAGCACTTGGGGGGGGGAATGGAAGCGGTTTACTGAGATTCTTTTTCTTCGCTCGGAATATAGTTGTCAAATTTGCTCTGCGACACCTTGGTGAAGCTGTGCGCGCCGTATACATTGATACTCTTTGTCTCGCCGGAGATGGCAGAGGAGGCAAGATATGCGTTGGCATTCTGAAACAGCGGGATTACAGGCAGATCGGTAAGCAGAAGCTTTTCCGCATCCACAAGAATTTTGCTCATCTCGGCGCGGTCGTTTGCTTTGAATGCCTGCTCGATCAGCGCATTGTATTCTTCGCTGTTATAGCCGGTCATATGGGTGCGCGGCGCATAATCGTCGTAATCCGTTGCAACGGCGTTTCCGCTGAAACCGACGGCGAACGGTGCGAGCGTTGAAAATGCGCTGGGCGTCAGAGTCTGATAATCAAGCAGCACGATGTCGTAATTATAATACATTTCTGGCTGCTTGCCGTTGTTGAACAGCTCTTTCATCGGCGCTTTGGTGACAACGGTATCTTCGCCGTTTACAGCCTCGGCGGTAGTTACTTCTTCGGTGGTTGTATAAACAGTCGGGTCAATATATTCCTCGTTGCCCTTTTCCACAATGGAGCAAACATGTGCAAAATGCGCTGCGTCCAGCGGGTTGAGCTTGATTTTGAGGCCGAGCTGCTCCCAGGCTTCTTTGATCGACTGTGCAATTTCCCCGTTATGCGCGGTGTCGCGATAGGTCAGAGTGAGCGTTCCGGAGGAAACGCCTGCGGAAGAAAGCGCAGATTTTGCAGCCGAAAGATCGGCATTGGCGGGGAGCAGATCGCCTGCTTCCTTGCGGAAGGAAGAAGAAACCTTGCCATAGGATACGCCGTTTGGCACAAGCCCGGTCGCCGCCTTGGCGCCGACATAAACGGAGGCAAGCGCCTCACGGTCAAGCGCCAGGGAGAGCGCCTGGCGAACGCCCTGCTTTGCAAGTAATGCGTTCTTGGTGTTTAAAAACAGGCTCATGGTTGAGAGCGTGCTGTCGGTCTTTGCTTTGGATGCGAGGGCATTTGAGCTTGCAAGAGAGCCGGAGATATAATGCAGCTGGTCAGCCGCTTCACTCAGCGTTGTTTTTCCGTCGGAAAGAGTCACCTCGCCGTCCTTGGCGCGGTAGTTATAAGCCGTGGTTCTGTCGTCTTCACTCAGGGAGAAATTGAAAATCAGGCGGAAGGGCTTGACATATTTGTCACGGCGGATCTCTTCGGAAATGGAATCATAGTTGATACAGTTATAATATTTGTTGCGCTCCAGCACAAGGCGCTGCCCCTCTTTGCCGGATTCCATGTTTTTCACGGTGAAGGCACCGCTTGTGATGATGTTGGTCGAGGAGCGATCCCAGGTGTCCTCATAAACGGAGGCATAATCCTCACGCACCGGCGCCAGGGCAATGGAGGCAATGTTTTCAAGGAAGAGCTCGTAGTTTATGCCCTGCTCCAGGGTAACCTCCAGGGTATAGGTGTCGATGGAGGCAAGGCCGACATCGGCAAGCGTTGCAGTGCCCTCATTCAATGCGCGGGCATTTTTGATGTAGTAAAGCAACGATTTTGCATCGCAGGAAAAATCGGGATTGAGGATGCGTTTCCAGGAATACACAAAGTCGTCGGCGCTGATGCGGCGGCCGTCGCTCCATGCGGTTTTGCGCAGGGTGAAAACAAGGGTGTTGGTTTCTTCGTCATATTCATAGGTATCGCAGATGCCCTTGACAACCTTGCCGTTTTCGTCATATTTCATCATGCTTTCATAGCAAAGGCTGAGATACTGCACGGCGCTTGCGTCATTCAGGGATTTTGCGGGATCCCAGGAGCGCAGCTCGGAACCCATATATACATTGATATAAGCGCCCTTGGTCTCCGTATCCACAAAGAGCCCGCAGCCGCAAAGCCCTGCGCTGAGCAGCATGAGCGCCGTCAATAAAATAGCGGTGAAACGTTTCATGTACGATTATTCCTCCTATGCATACAAGCACGATCCCGCGCTTTGCGGAGCGGTTCCGAAAAAGGGGATCAAAAATCTACGATATATTATAGCATTTTGCCATCGTAAAGGCAAGAACCGTTTTGCGTTTTCGCCAATTCTTAGATACTTGCACAAAAGCAAAAATCGAAAATGTGCAAAATCACGAATTTTATCTAAAAAAATTCACATTTTGCACAAAAATGAAAGCAAAACCCCGAAAAAGGGCGTTGCTTGCCCGTTTTTCGGGGTAAAAATGCTTTTGGGATGAGGAAACCGCCTCAGCTCTGCGGCTCTTCCGGGTCAAAATAGGAGAGCGCCGTGCCGATGACCGTTCCGAAATTGGAGCGCTCCGGGCAGAGAAAGCGCATGCCGAACATGCGGCTGAGATTTTCAAACATCGGCGCCGCCTGCGGGATCTTTGTCAGATTGCCCGTCATAACAATGTTGCTGACACCGTGCTGCCGCGCGGCGAACAGAGAAATCATGGCGACGGTTTCAAAAATCATGTTGATCAGCCCAAGTGCAATATCCGATGGGGTGGCAACATCGCTGAGCTTGCCGAAGTTTGAGGCGGTCATATCCGTGGGCAGGGGAACGCCCGAGGTGATATCGCCCACGCGCAGATCCACGCGGGAAAGATCGCCGTCCTTTGCAAGGGCAACGATGTGCTCAATGCTGTCCATTGCCAAAAGGCGCTTTGAGAGCCCCATGAGCGTGCCGCCGCCGACACCGGTGCCGCCGAGATAATTCACATGAACATGCCCGTTGCCGTCGCGCTGCGCCAGAGTGGTTGCGGTCCCCGTTCCCATGCTGACGACGACCGCGCGTGAAAGCCCAGAGAGATACAGCCCGCCGCAGCCGACCGCGCGAAACTCGGAAACATGCGTGCAGGGGAGGTTAAAAATCGAGGAAGAGATGCAGGAGGAGCCGATGCCCGTGATCATAACACGCGCAATATCTGAAAGCTGCAGTCCGTTTTCGCTTGTGAACTTGCCGAAAGCGCCGTACACGGAGGTCACGGGGTCGGTTGCGTGAACAAAAATCGGTTCGATCAGGGTGCGGTCCATGCGAAAGCCGGCGATTTTGGTTGTACTTCCGCCGACATCAATGCCGATAATCACAGACATATGCCGCGTCTCCTTTCGGGATATGTGGCTTTTTTCTCAACCGTTTTAACGGAAATGCTCAGTAGCAAATGCCCTGCCAGAGCATTGCGTCCGCAACCTTCAAAAAGCCTGCAATGTTTGCCCCGGCAACAAGATTGCCCGGCACGCCGTATTCCTGCGCCGCCTCGGAGGCACTTTTGTAGATGCTCTTCATAATCTCCTGCAGCTTTGCATCCACCTGGGCGAAGGTCCAGCAGAGGCGCTCGGAGTTCTGCGTCATTTCAAGGCCGGAGGTTGCAACGCCGCCTGCGTTGGCAGCCTTTGCGGGGGCAAAGAGCACACCCGCCTCCTGGAACGCTGCGATGGCAGCGGGGGTGGAGGGCATATTGGCGCCCTCAGCCACGGCGAAGACGCCGTTTGCAATCAGCTTCCTTGCGCTTTCCTCGTTAATTTCATTCTGGGTGGCGCAGGGCAGGGCGATATCGCAGGGGATGCCGAAGATGCCGCTGCAGCCCTCGGTGTAAACGGCGCCCGGAACGCGCTTTGCATATTCGCTGATGCGGCCGCGCTCCACCTCTTTGATCTGCTTGACAACATCCAGCTTGATTCCCTCGGCATCGCAGACATAGCCGTTGGAATCGGACATGGCAATGACCTTTGCACCGAGCTGCGTTGCTTTTTCGCAGGCATAAATGGCGACATTGCCCGAGCCGGAAATCACAACCTTTTTATCCTCAAAGGAGGCTCCGTGCGCATGGAGCATTTCATCGGTGAAATAGCAAAGGCCGTAGCCCGTTGCTTCGGTGCGCGCGAGGGACCCGCCGTAGCTGAGACCTTTCCCGGTGAGCACGCCTGTGAATTCATTGCGCAGGCGCTTGTATTGACCGAACATATAGCCGATCTCTCTGGCACCCGTACCGATATCACCCGCGGGCACATCCGTGTCGGCGCCGATGTGGCGGCTCAGCTCGGTCATAAAGCTCTGGCAGAAGCGCATGATTTCTCCGTCGCTCTTGCCCTTGGGGTCAAAATCGGATCCGCCCTTGCCGCCGCCCATGGGCAGCGTGGTCAGAGAGTTTTTAAAGGTTTGCTCAAAGCCGAGAAATTTAATAACGGAAAGGTTGACGGAGGGGTGCAGGCGAATGCCGCCCTTGTAAGGGCCGATGGCGGAGTTGAACTGCACGCGGTAGCCGCGGTTGACGCGGACATTGCCCGCATCATCCACCCAGGAAACGCGGAACATGATCACGCGCTCCGGCTCGACGATACGCTCAAACACGCCTGTTTTTATAAGATCCTCTCTTTTCTCCGCAACGGGTTCCAGACTTTCCAAAACCTCTTCCACCGCCTGCAGAAATTCCGGCTCGCCCGGGTTCTTTTTGCAGGTTCTTTCATAAAGACCTTTCAGATATTCGTTGTGAAATGCCATTTGGTATCACTCCTGTCTCTCATGATTCGATAGAAAAATTATACACGCTGCTGCATGAAAATGCAATAGGAGCGCGGGATATTTACAAAAAAGATATATTTTTGCGCGCGGAGAACCCCGCCTGCCGATTTTGCAAAAACAGACGGAAAAACTTGCAAAAAGGAAGAAAAGCCGCACAAACGGCATCTTGCAATGCGGCGGAGAAGGTGATACAATAAAACGGGACTTCAGAAAAAGGAGCAAAATAAATGATTGCACGGAAGGATGTGCAGATTCTTGCGCGCTTTGGGGATTATCATATGCATACGACCTTTTGCGACGGCAGGCAAAGCCCGGAGCAAATGCTTTTGGCAGCGCTTGCGGCCGGCGCGAAAAACATCGGCTTTTCCGCCCATGCCCCCGTCCCTTATGCGGACACATGGCATATGCCGCCCGAAAACGAAGTGCCGTATCGTGCAGAAATCGCGCGGCTGCAGGCGCTTTACGGCGACCGCATTGCACTTTGGTGCGGCACGGAGGCGGACGGCGAAACCGTGGCGGACCTTTCCCGCTATGATTATGTGATCGCTTCCATGCACACTCTGTTTTTCGGGCAGGAGCGCTGCGTTGTCGATTATTCACCCGCCGTTTCGCGCAAAACGGTGCAGCAGCATTTCGGCGGGGATTGGTATGCTTATTGCCGCGCCTATTACCGCGCGCTTGCCGCTTTGCCGGACCGGATCCGCGCCGATGTGATCGGGCATTTTGATCTGTGCGCAAAATTCAATGAGGCGGACCCTTGCTTTGACGAAGAAGATCTGCGCTATCAGGCAGCCGCCAAAGAGGTGCTTTCGCTGCTGGCGCAGCGCGATATTCCCATTGAGATCAATACCGGCGCCGTTTTCCGCGGGAAACGCACCGTTTTTTATCCCCGGCTTTCTCTTTTGCGTTTTTTTGCCGCATGCGGCGGGCACGTTGTGCTTTGCTCCGATGCGCACGGAACGGATACAATCGGCTACGGCTTTGCCGATGCCTGCGACTATTGCCGTGCGGCGGGGCTTACCGCGGCCTGTGTGTTTGACGGAAAGGCATTTGTGCCGCGCCCGCTTTGAAAACAAGAACAAGAGCACAAAAATAGAACCGCGCCCTGCGCATCCCCCGAAAAAGGGGTGCGGGGCGCGGTGTTTTTTTATTCCGTTTGCGCGGCATTTTCCGTCGGCAGATACCCGGTGGACTGCAAATATGCAACATATTCCTCCAGGCATTGGCCGTTTGCATGCATGCGCATGGCGTGATAGCGGCCGACAAAGCGATATTGATTGGCAACATAGCCGTAGCCGGTCTGCGCGGTTTTGTCCGCGGGGTAGCGCTTGACAAAGCCGAATTTCCAGGAATTTTCCGTGAGCCATTTTCCGGCTTCGGTTGCATCGAAGTTTTTCACGGATTCCTTGTAGTCGATTTTGAAGGAAAGCCCGAGCACGGTATCGTTTGTGCCGGGGGCATCAATGCTTTCGCCGTCCTTGCGGTGGGTATAGTAGTAATTCTGGAAGGAATAGCTGACATAGCCGACAGTGATGCCCACATCGGAAAATCCGTTGGCACGCAGCTCCGCAAAGAGCGCCTCCGAAGCCTTTTCGGCGATGTCTACCATGTATTGCAGCGGCCGGCCGTCGGCTTTGAGATAAACCACCTGCGTCAGATTCTGCGGCTCAAAGGAGGAGTCCACGGGGTGCTCTGCGGAGGCAATTGTCAGAAAATCGTCGCGGTTTTGGGGGTTCATATATTCCTCATATGCGCTGACATCCGCCAAAAGCCCCATGGCATTGGAATCGGGGAAGTTTGCCGCCTCATCCACTGCCTGCATGGGCTGATTGCCCTTGAGCAGGAAGGTGACGGGGAGATAGCTCTGCCCGTCGTCGGTGGTGTTGCGCTTGATTTCAACGGTGTGCGTTTTTTCGTCATACGAGCAGGAGAGCCCTTTGACATAGGTCGCCAAAAAGTCATACGGCACATAGACATCGCCGTTTTCAAGAATCGACGGGGCGTCCAGATGCTCCGGAACGCCGTTGCATTCGACTTCCCGCGTGCCGATACGGAACAGAATATTTTCATCCGTTGCAACATCCGTTGTAAAGCGCAGCTCGTTTGTGTCTCCCGTGGTGACGATATCGCACAGCTCAAGCACCGGCGTGAGATTGACATAGAGCGTGCCGTTGCGCATCATTTTTTTATAGGCGACGGAGGTGCCCTTTTTTACATCCCCGATCTTTACATTGTAATACGAAAAGCCGGGCTTTTCATGATGATGCAGATTCAGAAAGAAAACGCCGACGCTGATCAGCAGCAAAATCACAAAGGAAGCGAGAAACAGAAGAAAGCGCGCCCGCCGGATCTTTTTGCGGGTTTGCTTTTCCTGTTGCTCCTTTTGGGAGAGCGGGCGCGCAGCGGGATGCGGCGATTTCCCTGCGGCGGCTTTGCGGCGCGCGGAGGAACGGGTTCCTTTTTTTGTGCTGCCTGCGGCGGCACGGATTCTTTTTTCTGCCTGAAAAGGGTCGGCTGCGCCCGGAATATCATGCACGCGGCTCGGGCGCTTGGGCAGATCCTGCCGCGTGTTTTGGTTTCGATCCATATCCTGCGCCTCCTTTTTTATCGTTTGACGGAGCGATGCTCAGTCCTTGCAGCAAATCAGATCTTTTGCATAGGGCAGCGTTTCGATCGTTTCGCAGAAAGTATGCCATTCCGCCAGGCGGTGGTGGCGGCGGGCATAATACATGTTGGTCAGGGTTTCGTAGTTCAGCGTGACGGTGCGCAGCTGCTCATAGGAAGAGGGCAGCAGCTGAATCATATCATACCAAAGCGCCTTGTCCTTCGTTTCAAGATAGGCAAGCCTTGTTTTTTCGAGATAGGCGATTATCGCATCCAGCTGCTGCAGCGCCGCGGGGGAGAGACGGTCATGGCTGAAATCGTCTCTTGAAAACGGCTTTGCATGAATTTTGTGCATGGTGCTGGTTGAATTTGCAACGGTCGCGACCTTATAGGTATCAAATTCTTTCCACCAATAAAGCGGGGCGGTGATGTCCAGGCTGACAAGAATCTGCCGCATGAATTTGCGCTCGTCGCTGCCCGCGCTGCATAGGCGGCGGCAAAGGGCAAGATCGTTTTCGCCCATACAAAATGTGCCGCTTGCATCGGTATAGCTGTCGCTTTTTGCCCAGCTGTTCATGGGGTTGCGCGCGCCGCGCAGTGCATTTTCAAAATTCATCACGCAGATTTTATCGATTGTTATCAAAGCAGTGCCCGTCCTTTATTCATATGGATACAGCATCAGTATAGCATAAAGATGCGGGAAAGAAAAGACTTTTTTATGAATTTTTGCGTCTTTTGCCCGCGCGGGGCGCGGGGAAACGAAAGTTTTTGAAAAAGCGCAAGTTTTCCCTTGACAAAACGAGCATTCTTTAGTATAATGCAATATTGAGCGAATGTCGCAGAGAGGAGAGACTGTGGCGCATGAAACTGGATATGCTTCCGCTGCTCAGCGGCGCGCGGCAAACCGAGCCGATTGCCTATAAGCAGGACGCTGCCAAGCTTCTTCTTGCCGGCGACAATTTCGTTTTTTCCGATGTGACCTTTTCGCAGCCGCTGCGCGTTGGCGGAGAGGTGATCAACACGGCGGGGTATATGCGTCTGCATCTTGAGGTGACGGTATCCTATGACACACAGTGTGCCCGTTGCCTGTGTCCTTTGCGTCTTGAAAAAACCTTTACGGTGGACAAGCCGATCGGGCAGACCGCAGGAGCCATGGCGCTTGTAAACGACGAGGACGCGGACGACTATGTGCTCATTGAGAACGGCTGCATCGATCTGGATGTGCCGGTGCGCGAGCAGATCGAGGCGGATTTTCCCATGCGCCATTTGTGCAGGGAGGATTGCGCGGGGCTGTGTCCGCAGTGCGGAAAGAACAAAAATGAGGGGCAGTGCGATTGCAATCTGCATCGCCAGGACCCGCGGCTGCAAAAGTTGGCCGATTTGCTGAAACAAAACGAAACGAAGTAAGGGAGGAAATAAAAATGGCAGTACCGAAGAGAAAAGTATCGAAAGCGAGAAGAGATAAAAGACGGTCCAGCACATGGAAAATCGATGCGCCGGCTCTGACGAAGTGCCCGCAGTGCGGCAAGATGGTCCTTGCGCACAGAGTCTGCAAGGCTTGCGGCACCTATGACGGCAAGGTCGTCATCGAAAAACAGGCATAACGCTTGTTGAAAAGGACCGTTAAACGGCGGTCATGGAGAAAGCGCGAGGGACTGTCAAACGGAACTGAAACGGTTCTGGGCGGCAGTCCCGCTTTTGTTTTTCTCAAAGGCTTTGGAAAGGAGCGGCGGCATGGTTGAGATTACCGGGGTCACGGCCAATTCCCCTGCACAAAGGGCAGGGCTTGCGGCGGGCGATTTTTTGTGCAGCGTCGGCGGGCATGAGATCGTCGATGTTTTGGACTATCAGTTTTATATGACGCAGAAAAACCCGGAACTTGTCTATCGCCGCGGAGAAAAAGAGCATCGCCTGCGCCTGCGCAAGGGGGAATATGAGGATGCGGGGCTTTTGTTTGCCACCTTTTTGATGGATGCGCATCACAGCTGCAAAAACAAATGCATTTTCTGCTTCATCGATCAGCTGCCGCGCGGTATGCGCAAGACCCTTTATTTCAAGGACGACGATTCGCGCCTTTCCTTTTTGCAGGGAAACTATATCACCCTGACGAACCTTTCCGAGCGGGATGTGGATCGTATTATTGAAATGCATATGTCGCCCGTGCGCGTCTCCGTGCACACGACCGACCCCGTTCTGCGCGTGAAAATGATGAAAAATCCGCATGCGGGAGAGGTTCTTTCCTATCTCGGGCGGTTTGCAAAAGCGGGGATTGCGCTGGATTGTCAGATCGTTTTGTGCCGTGATTATAACGACGGCGCGGCGCTTCTTAAAACCATGCGGGATCTGCTTTCCTATCTTCCGGCGCTGCGCTCCGTCTCCGTTGTTCCCGCAGGGCTGACAAAGCATCGACAGGGGCTATGCCCGTTGCGCCCCTTTGACCGCGAAAGCGCCGAACAGGCTGTGCATGCAGTGGAGGCGGTTGCACAGGAATGCTTTGAAAAATACGGCACGCATATTTTTTATTGCTCGGATGAGCTTTATCTGTGCGCCGGGCTGCCGCTTCCGCCCGCTTCCTATTATGAGGGCTTTGAGCAGCTGGAAAACGGCGTCGGCACCATGACGAATATGGAAGCGGAAATTGATGACGAGCTGCCCTATCTTGCGCAGGATTTTCCCCTTGCGCAGCTGCACCATCATCGCACGGTGGCAACGGGCACGCTTGCCGCGCCGTTTCTGCAGGCGCAGGCAAAAAAGCTTGCGGCGCTTGCCCCCGGGGTGCGGGTGGATGTGGTCGGCATCAAAAACGATTTTTTCGGGTATACGGTCACGGTGGCGGGGCTTGTCACCGGCGGGGATCTCGTAGCGCAGCTGCGCGGGCGGGATCTGGGCGAATGCGTTCTTATTCCGCGCTGCATGCTGCAGCATGATGCGGATGTTTTTCTGGATGATATGACGCTTACACAGGCGCAGCAGGCGCTCGGCGTGCCGATTTACACAAGCGACGGAAGCGGCGCGGATTTTTTACATGCGCTTTTGAAAACGGATTTTACGGAGTAAAAGGAGGGGCACCATGGGAAAACCCATTGTTGCGATCGTCGGCAGACCGAATGTCGGCAAAAGCACGCTGTTCAATAAGCTTGCCGGTCAGCGGATTGCGATCGTTGAGGATGTGCCGGGGGTGACCCGCGACCGCATCTATTATGAAATCGAATGGAACGGGCGGGCGATGATGCTGGTGGATACCGGCGGAATCGAGCCGAGCAGCGAGGAGGTTATCCCGCGGCAAATGCGCCGCCAGGCGGAAATTGCCATGGAAACGGCGGATGTGATCATCTTTATGGTGGACGGAAAGGCGGGGCTCACATCGGACGACCGCGAGGTCGCCATGCTGCTCAAGCGCTGCGGAAAGCCCGTTGTGCTCACGGTGAACAAGATCGATTCCATCGGCGCTTTGCCTATGGAATACTATGAATTTTATGAGCTTGGGTTTGATCATGACCCCATCGCGCTTTCCTCGATTCACGGTACGGGCTCGGGCGATCTTTTGGACCGCGTTTTGGAGCTTGCGCCCGCGCAGGAAGAGCCGGAGGCGGAGGAGGGCTTTATCAAGGTTGCCGTGATCGGTAAGCCCAATGCCGGCAAGAGCTCCATGGTAAACCATTTGCTCGGGCAGGAGAGAATGATCGTTTCCGATATTCCGGGCACCACGCGTGATGCGATCGATACCCGCTTTGAAAACGAATACGGCAAATATATCTTTATTGATACGGCGGGGCTGCGCCGGCAGAGCCGCGTGGATGAGCGGGTGGAAAAATTCAGCGTTCTGCGTGCCAAGGCGGCGGTAGAGCGCGCAGATGTCTGCCTGATCATGATCGATGCCGAAAAGGGCATCACGGAGCAGGATGAAAAAATCGCCGGGCTTGCACATGAGGCGGGCAAGGCTTCGATTATTGTTGTCAACAAATGGGATCTGATTGAAAAGGACAACGCCACCGTGCGCGATTTCACAAAGAAAATCTACGACGCGCTTTCTTATATGACTTATGCGCCGATTTTATTTGTTTCCGCAAAGACGGGGCAGCGTACGGAAAAGCTGTTTGAGCATATCAATTATGTATACGGGCAGTCGATCTTCCGCGTATCCACAGGCATGCTCAATGAGGTACTTTCCGATGCGACGGCGCGGGTGCAGCCACCGTCCGATAAGGGCAAACGGCTGAAGATCTATTATATGACGCAGCAATCCGTCGCCCCGCCGACCTTTGTCGTTTTCTGCAACAATGCGGAGCTGTTTCATTTTTCTTATCAGCGGTATCTTGAAAATCAGATGCGCGCGGTGTTCGGCTTCCGCGGTGTTCCGATCCGTCTTGTGATCCGGCAGCACGGCGACAATGAGGAGCAAATCGTGAAGCGCCGCGGAGGAGATGCATGATGGAATTTGCAAGACAAATCCGATACATGGGCATTTATGCCACCCTGTGCGGGGAGGGAGGAACCAATGCGACTGTATATCTGCTTTTGCTGCTGGCAGGCTGCATTGCGGCATATCTGCTCGGCAGCATCAACAGCGCAATTCTGATCTCCCGCACGAAATATCATGAGGATATCAGAAATTACGGCAGTAAAAACGCGGGCATGACCAATATGCTGCGCACCTACGGCAAAGGCGCGGGGATTCTCACGCTTGTGCTTGATATGCTGAAGGCTGTCCTTTCCGTTCTGATTGCGGTGCTTTTGGCAGGGCAGGACGGCGGATACTGCGCCATGGTGTTCTGCATGCTGGGGCATATGTTCCCGCTGTATTTTCATTTCAAGGGAGGCAAGGGGGTCGCCGTTGCGGCGGCATCGATCCTTTGCCTGGAGCCGCTTGCGTTTTTGGTCATGGTCGTTGTCTTTGCAGCCGTTGTGGCGATGACAAAATATGTGTCGCTCGGCTCCGTGATGGCGGCGCTTTTGTACCCGCTGTTTCTCAATCGGCTGTATCTTCTTTTGCACGGGAGCGACCCCGGGATTTTTGTTTCGGGCGCTTCTTTGATCGCGGCGCTGCTCGTTGTGATCATGCATCGGGAAAACATTCGGCGTCTTTTGGCAGGCAAGGAAGCAAAGCTTGATCTGCACGGCAGAAAAAAAGAAGAAAAGTAAGCAAAAAAATCGCTTGACGCATTTCGCATCAAGCGATTTTTTTATACATCGGAAACGGTGAAAATGCTTCCCGGCAAAGCCAAAAAGCATAGCCCGGTGCAGTCGCGGTTGTCCAGCTTGATCTCATGCGCCGTTACTCTGGCGCAGTCCTCGTATTCCTGCGTGCGATAGACCTCAAAAGTGCGGTATTTTGCAACTTCGCTGCCGCGCAGGGCAAGGTCAAAATCAAGATAGATCGCTTCGCTTGTCGGGTTGCAGCCGACCAGGGTGAGCTTTCCGCTTTTTTCATCCGTAAAGGCAAGCACGGGAATGCGCTTGTCCGAGCATTCTGCGCCGATGCGGAAAAAGCCGGGGCGCACATAGCGATAGATGTGCTTCAGAGCGTAGTATCGCTTTTTCGGCATGTAAACGGAGAGGCCTGCACGCAGCAGACCGTAGGTGGTCCATTGCTCGTCGTGGTCGTGATAATTGTCAAAGGCATCCCAAAACAGCGCGCCCTGCATGCCGTCCTGCAGCAGGCGGCAAAGGCGGCGGAACACGGCGAATGAGATTGCATCTTCCCGCTCCGCGCTTTGGCACAGATCTCCGAATTCCGTCATCCAGAAATGCGCCTGCGGCGCGGTCTTTTGCTGATAGCGGACAAGGTCCTCCATGGAAAGATCCCAATAATTATGCATGCCGCAAACGGCAATGCGCCCGCGCAGCGCTTCATTCGGCAGCAGCGCCTGCAAAAACGGCGTGCGGTGATCGCCCTGCTCCGCAATAACCAAGTTAATATCGCAAAGCCCGGCTGCATCCAGCGCGCGCACAATTGCCTCGCAGCAGGCGGCATATGCCTCTGGCGAGAGAGAGGGCCCCTCGGGCGGGCCGTAGTCCGTTTCGTTGAGCGGGCCGAAGAGGGTAAAATGCACGCCCTCGCGGCGCAGCCATGCGGCATAGTCAACCGCCATTTTCGCATAGCCTTCAAAATCGGTCAGCGTTTTTCGGTCCGCGGCGCATAAAAAGGCAGGGGCAATCCCGCTGATTGTGATATACGGCGCAATGCCGCGCTCATTGAGATACAGCGCCAAAGAGCGCGCATTCTGAAAGGGAGGCGTTTGATAAATGCGGTCCAGGTTTTCGCGCTGCAAGGAGGCGCTGCCGCGTGTGTCGTCCGGGTCGGGCCAGTTGGCTTTGCCATAGGCGTCCAGGCGAAAGAGCGTGGCGCCGAGGTCGTCGATCAGATGGTCGAGCACCGGTCTCAGCGCGCCCATGCCCCAGTATTTTGCATTGATATTGACCCCAAATCCGTCGATGCGCTGAAAGCGGATCTGCGGGCTTATGCTCAGTTTTGCGGTTTGAATGATATGCATCGGTTTCTCCTTAGGGCTCGGTTATGCTTTCCGCGGCGCCGTTTGCCACACGGTCCAAAAGGGCGCAGGCATCCGCGGCGCGCCCGTCGTCGTCCGCACAGCCCATTACAACGGCAAGATAGGTTTTTCCCTGCCGCTCGGCGCAGGCGATGAGGCAATGCCCCGCCGCCTCCGTTGTGCCGGTTTTCACACCGCTTGCCCATGCGCGGTAATACGGGCTTTGCGCATCCAGCAGGGGATTGGTGTTTTTCCAGGTGATCGAATGGCCCGAGGCAAACACGACATATTTCTGCGGGCATGCAACGGCTGCCCGGATCGTTTCGTTTTCCAGCGCTGCTTTCGCAATTTTTGCAAGATCGCGCACGGTGGTGTGCTGCCCCGGGGTGTCCCACCCGTCGGGTGAGAGAAATACGGAATCCTCGGCGCCGAGCGCATTTGCCTTTTCGTTCATCATTGTGCAGAAATACTCGGCAGCCGCCTGCGCAGGCATGGTATCATCTCCGCTCACGGCTCGCGCCGTGTGCACCGCGACGACCCATGCCGCATCGTTGCCCGAGGGCAGCAGCATGCCGTAGATCAAATCCTCAAGGGAGATGACATGCCCCTTTGCCAAAAGGCACAGGCTGGAGCCGGAATGCACCATGGAAAGCTCATCCCCGACGGCAAAGGCGGTTTCTTTGTCGCAGTTTTCAAGCGCGGTAAGAGCCGTGAGCAGCTTTGTCAGGCTTGCGGGCGCAACGAAAAAATCGGCGGATTTTTCATACAGCGCCGTTTTGGTTTCCAGGCAATACAGCCCGGCGCTCGGAGCGCTCAGCTCCGGAAAAGTAAGGGTTTTCCCGGCGGCGGGCCAGGGGGCGCTTGGCGGGGCGGCGGTAACCTCTTCGGTTGTGATTTCCTCCGTTTGGCTTTGCTCTGTCTGCCCGTGCGGCAAAATCGGCTCCGCCTGCCCGCCGCAGGCGCAGAGCGCGCCTGCAAAAAGGCAAAGGGCAAGGCAGAGAGAAAGCAGCTTTGAAAAAAGTCGAAGCGCAGCCGTATCGTTCATGAAGGCCTCCCGAACTTTTATTGTAAAACGGTGAGCTTTTCGATGCCGAGCTGTTCTTCTTTGAAGAAGAAGCGCAGCGTCTGCTCGCCACCGCAAAGGCGGGCGTGCTTGACATCGCTTACGGCATCGCCGCCGACGGTGAAGAGCACATCGGCAGAGCCGATCTCAACGCGGACGGTATTCTGCGCGGTGCCGACGGTGCGGCTTTTTGTCAAAAGCTTGAGCTCATATACACCGTCCTGCGGCAGATTCACGGACAAGGCGGCACCGTTTTCGGGCAGCTCGATTTCGGCAATCACGGTGGTCGGCTCATAGTTTTCGTTTGCATCATCCGCCTCTGCGGCCGCAAATCGCTCGGAGCAGTTGCTGCCGAGCAGCATGCGGCAGATATTCGCCGCGCAGCGCGCAAGCTCGCCGCGATGCAGCTTGCCGCTTGCAAGCTCGTCTTCAATGTTGCTCTTTGTGGTTGCGGTATCGGTGCAGACCATGTAAATGTCGTTCTGTGCGCGCACGCAGCCGGCAAGGTTGAGCTTATAGCCCTCGGGGCGCGGGCGCACGGGGCAGAGCTCGGGCCACCAGTCGGTCATTACAAGCCCGTCATAGCCCCATTCGCCGCGCAGGATCACGGTCAGAAGGTCATAGTTCAGCGGCGCATGCACGCTGTTGACGCGGTTATAAGAGGTCATAATGGCGCGCACCACGCCTTGCCGCACCGGAATTTCATACGGGCGCAGATAAATCTCGCGATAGGCGCGCTCGGAGGCGACGGAGTCGACCCAGCGGCGCTCCAGCTCCTGGTTGTTTGCGGTGAAGTGCTTGATGACGGCGGCACCGCCCGTTTTCGAAAGTCCGCGGCAAACGGCTGCGGTCATGATGCCGGCGAGATACGGGTCCTCGGAGAAATATTCGAAATTCCTGCCGTTGAGCGGATGGCGGTGAATGTTGATGCCGGGGCCGAGCAGAAAATCGATGTTATAGCCTATCATTTCAACGCCAAGCCAGGCATAAAGCTCTTCCAAAAGGGCGGGGTTAAAGGTGCAGGCAAGCAGGGTGCCGTTGGGAATGGAGGTGGCATGCGCGCCGCTGTCCAAACGAATGCCGGAGGGGCCGTCCGTGCCGCAGGCGACGGGGATGCCGTAGCCGCGCAAAGCCGGGGTCAGCCCGCCGAAAGCGCAGGCGGTGCCCGCCGTTACCTTTTCGGAGTTCATGCCCTCTCCGCGCAGCATATGCGTCAGCTCTTCATTGCTCAGCTGCGCCAAAAAGTCGTCCATGGTTGCCTTGCCGCTTTCCACATCGCAAAAACGGATGCCGCGGTCGCCGGTATAGGGCAGTTCCTTCGGCAGCGCGTCTTCAATGCGTTTTGCAAGGTCGTAGTCGCGCTGAGGCGCCGCTTCATAGCAAAGGGCAAAGCCGTTTTCCGTTTTTTCGGGGCGCATGCGGCGATACGGGCGCACCGGCGTCAGCGCCTTGGTGCAGCGCTCGGTTACAATGGTGTTTTTCAGTGTGAAAGAGCCGACGGGGACAGCGCTGCGCACATCGCCGCCCAGGCAAAGCACATATTCGCCCGCTTCCAGCACAAAGCAGCTTTCATGCCCTGTCTTCCCGCAATCATCATAGCTTGCCAGGGAGGAAAGCGGCACGCGCACGGTCAGCGTTTCGCTCTCGGCGGGGGCAAGCAGCGCCGTTTTGGCAAACCCGCGCAGTTCGCGCTTTGGCTTGCCAAGCGCCCCCTGCGGCGCTTCCACATAGAGCTGGACGACCTCTTTGCCGGCGCGTTTTCCCGTATTTTTTACACGGACGGTGAGGAATACTTCGCCGTCTTTTTCGCCGCACTCGACGGTTTCCATGGCAAAGGTGGTATAGGAAAGGCCAAATCCGAACGGATACAGCACCGTTTGCGGGCGGAAGGTCTCGAAAAAGCGATAGCCGACATAGATATCTTCTTCATACAGATTTTCTTCGGGGCTGCCGAAGTTGCCGTGCGCCGGGTAATCGGCAATGGAGCGTGCGACGGTATCCGCCATTTTTCCGCTGGGGTTTGCATCCCCGCAAAGCAGATCGGCGACGGCTCTGCCGCCCTCCTGACCGCCCTGCCATACATATAAGATGGCGCCGATCCCTTTTTCTTCGGCAAACGCGCCGCTGACGACATTGCCGACATTGAGCACCAGCACCACTCTTTCGAAATGACGTGCAACGGTGCGGATCAGGGCAAGCTCTTCCGGCATGGGGTCAAAGCTGCCGGGTGCCTCGGAGTTATCCTGGTCTTCACCCGCGGTGCGCCCGAATACGATCACGGCGGCATCGGACTCTGAGGCAGCCTTTGCGCAAAGGGAATCGTCAACGGGCATTTCCTTTTGGCACCAGGGCTCCGTGCCCCAGCCGTGCCCTGCATCAAAGGGGTTTTCCTGCAGCCATGCATCATATACGGCGGCAAGAGACTCGTTGACGCGGATGGATTTCTTTTCGCGCAGGCCGTCCAGAATGCTCACGCAATAATCGACATTGACCATGCCGCCGGAGCCTGTTCCGCTTTTGTATGTATTGACGGCGGTCCGCCCGAATACGGAAACGGTCATATCTTCAAGGGGCAGGGTGCCGTTTTCGTTGCGCAGCAAAACTGCGCCCTCCTGCGCTGTGATGCGGGCAATCTCCGCAACGCGCGGGCAGGGGCCCGGGGCGACTGTGCCGGGGCGGTATTGTTGAAATTCGCTGTGGTTCATATTCGGTTCCTTTCTTTGTTTCCGCCGCGGATCAACGCTGCGGATACTCACAGATATCTACATTATATCTGCTGAAAATTTCCGTGTCAAGAAAAAGAAAAAATTTACACTTGTTTTCGGCGGAATTCTTTACAAAAATATGAGGATATGGTATAATGCTATCTGTATCGGTATTTGCATTTTTGCTCCCGAAAAGCAACCGTGTGCCGCATGTGTCGGTTTTCTTCTGAAAAACGGAGTGTATTTATGAAACAAATTGTTGCCCCGGGCACGAAACGGGCGCTGCTTATTTTGCTGCCCCTTTCGTTTTTATGCCAGACGGCAAGCGGTATTTCCGTGCTTTACCCGCTGTACCCGCTGCTTTTGCTGGTCGGTTTATCGGCGCTTGCCTATCTCTATGCGGTCGGATATTCGCCTGCCGTTTTTCTCAGCGTGCCGCTTGCGGCGCTTGCTGCCTATGCTCTCGGCGCCTCGGTGTTTTTTCTGATTCTTTGCTGCGCGGGCGGGATCGGCGCGCTGTGCCTTGCAATGGTTTTGCGCCGCGGCGCGGAGAAAACCGTTTGCACCTGGGCGCTTGCGGCGGTGCTCGGGCTTGTCGCCCTTGCGGCGATGCTGTGGTGGTTTTATCGCCATGTCGGCACGCCTGTGCCGAAAGCGATTTATACATGGCTCGGTGAAAAAACGGCGTTTTATGCCGAGAAGATTGCCTCCGACGTTTCGGCTGCGTTTGCGCAATTTCCGCAATACAAGCCCTCACAGACCGTGACATCGTTTTATTCCGCTTCTACCCTCACGGCGCTGTTTGCCTCTCTGCTTTTGCGCGCACCGGGGCTTTTCGGCGCAGGGCTGTTTCTTTTTTCCTGGCTTTGCATCGGCGCGGTGCAGCTGTTTTCCCGCATGTTCGGGCAACCGATTTCGACGCTTGCGCGCCCGTTTCGGATTGAAATCTCGCGTGCCGGGGCTGCGCTGTATGTCATCGGCTATGTGCTTTCCATGCTGCTTTCCCTGTTTTCCGACGGTGGCGGGACCCTTGCGGCGACGCTTGTGCTCTCGAATTTCCTTTTGCTTTTGATGCCGGGGCTTTTTATTGTCGGGTGCCGCACCTTGAAAGGCGCTTTTCGCCATCCTATCCCGCAGTTTCGCCGCCTTGCCGTTGTCTGCACGGTGGTGATCGGTGTGGGGCTTTTGATCAGCCCCGCGCTTTCGTTCAATATTTTGATTCTGATTGCACTGTATCGCATTTTGTTTTTTGCCCCCCGCTTTCCAAGGGGAGGGGCGGACCGCTGAAACGGAAAGGAGTGCCGAGCGATGTTCCATAACGGAAATGAAAAATGGAAACAGCCGTATTTTCGCAGCTTTGGGCTGTGCCTGTGCCTGTTTGTGCTTGCCTTTGCCGGCTTTGCGGCATATGTGTATACACAGACGAAAAACCGCCGCCTTGTGCTCATTGCCGCCGCGGTTATCCTCGGGGCGCTCGTGCTTTTTGGGCTGTGCTTTTTGCTGCGCCGCACCTTTTATTATCGAATCACGCATACCCCGCAGGATACCGAGCCGATTCTGCGCTCTCTGACGCTGGATCTGATCCAGCGCATGTATCTGCCGGTGCTCATTTGCGATGATAAGAGCAAAATCCTTTGGTATAACAAAGCGCTTGCAAAGCTGTATCATTCGGCGGAAACGCTGCACGGCCGCTTTTTGGATCAATTCACTTCGGTTGATATCCAAAGCGTGATCGAATGCGAGGAGGAGCAGGGCCTGCGCGCAACGCTGAAGCGCAATGTGCGCCCGGAATATGCAGAATCGGTGTTTGCCATTCGCGCCTTCAGGCTTTCTTTTCCGAAGAAAAATTATTATATCACCGTATGGAATGATAAAAGCGACCTGGTCCGCAAAGAAAAAGAGATGGCGGATCAGGATGATGTCGTCGCCTTCATCGTGATTGACAATTTGCAGGAGATGCTGCAATTCGAAAAGGAAAAATACCGCATCGCCGCCGCCCGCGCGGAGAGCACGCTGCGCCGCTTTGCGCAGCAGGTGCAGGGCATTCTCAAGGAATACGAAAACGATAAATTTATCATGGTATTCAAGGCATGCTATCTGCCGCAGATGCTGCAAAAGCGGTTTCCCATCATGGATGAAATCCGCGAAATCCGCGCGGATGAAAATATGCCCGTAACGCTCTCCATCGGCGTTTCCGATATCTCTGGCACGCTTGCACAAAAGGAAGAGGCGGCGCGCTCGGCGCTGGAAACGGCATTGCAGCGCGGGGGCGACCAGGCCGTTTATAAAACGCGCGACAATGTCGAATATTACGGCGGACGCACCAAAACGCTGCAAAAGCGGACAAAGGTGCGCTCCCGCGTGATCGCAACGGAGCTGGTTGCCCTGATTGCGAAATCCGAAAATGTGCTGATCATGGGGCATGCCCATGCGGATCATGATGCGCTCGGCTCCTGCGTCGGGCTTGCGGCGCTGTGCCGCTATTGCGGCGTGGATGCCAAAATTGCCATGGAAAATGACAATGAAAATATCAGCGCCTGCCTTGACTGCATCGAACAGGACGAGGCCTTTTCCAATGTTTTTGTGGAATGCGAGGAAATTCTTGATTTTGTGCGGCCGAACACACTGCTTTTGATCAGCGATGTCTGCAATCCGCGCACATTTTCCGTGCCGGAGCTGTATGAAAATGTGCGGCGCTGCGTGATCATCGACCATCATCGTCTGGCATCGGAGCTGCCGTATCCGCCGCTGATTTCCTATATCGAGCCGGCTGCCTCCTCCGCAAGCGAGCTTGTGGCGGAAATACTGGAGCAGGTGATGCCGACAGGGGAAATTTCCAAGGAATGCGCCGATCTGATGCTGGCGGGCATGCTGCTGGATACCGACCAGTTTACCCGCAACACCGGTGTGCGGACCTTCTCCGCGGCGCTGTATCTGCGCGGCGAAGGGGCGGACCCGGCAGACGCCAAACGCCTCTTCCGCTCCAGCCTTGACGATTTTATGCGCGAGGCAAAATTCCAATCGAATGTCGTGATTTACCGCAGCGTGATCGCCATCACCTATCGCGACAGCGACGGAACGGGCTATGCCGACTGCATCGCGGCGGCAAAGGCCGCCAATAAGCTTTTGATGCTGGACGGTGTCGCCGCCTCCTTTGCGCTGGTGCGTGTGGGAGAAAAGGTGCATATTTCTGCGCGCTCACAGGGGGAGATCAATGTGCAGCTGATTTTGGAAAAGCTTAACGGCGGCGGGCATTTTGATGCTGCAGCGGCGCAGATCAGCGGGGTTTCCATGGCAAAGACCATGGAGATGCTGCGCGATGCGATCGATGCATATCTGGATGCATAAAAGCGCCCGGAAAGCAAAAGAGAAAGAGAGGAAACGAAAATGAAAGTTGTACTTTTGCAGGATGTAAAGGGACAGGGAAAAAAGGGAACGGTCGTGGAGGTTTCGGACGGATATGCCAGAAACTTTCTGTTGCCGAAAAAGCTTGCGACTCAGGCGGATAATTCCGTGCTGAACGATATCAAGAACAAAGAAGCAGCAAAACAGCACCGCATGGAAGAGGAAAAGGCGGCGGCACAAAAAACGGCAAAAAAGCTGGAAAGCCTCCTTGTGAAAATCGCAACGCAGGCAGGGGCGGACGGACGCCTGTACGGCGCGGTGACGAGCCAGGACATTGCAAGTGCCCTGGAGGCGCAGCACGGCGTTAAAGTGGACAAACGCAAAATCACCATTGATGAGCCGATCAAAGCGTTCGGCAGCTACGCGCTTTCCGTGCGGCTGTATCCGGAGATCGATGGCACCATTCATGTTCTGGTGACAGATAAAAAAGCATAAAAACCGAAAAACGGCGGCGCTTTCGAGATACAGCGCGGCTTTTTGAGTTTTCAAAACGGGAGGGCGCATGGAGCAGCTTGGCGGCAGAAGAATGCCTTTTTCCGCAGAGGCGGAGCAGTCGGTGCTCGGGTCGGTTCTGATCGACCCCGAGAAGCTGACGGACATCACGAATATTGTTCATGCGGAGGATTTTTATCTGCGGGAGCACGCGCAGATTTTTTCCGCCATGCAGAAACTGTTTTTGCAAAGCCGCATGATCGACACGGTTACCCTGATCGATATGCTTGTCAAGGACGGCGTTTACGATGAGGACAGCAGCAAAAACTATATCAAGCTGATCATTGAAACCGTGGCGACGGCGGAAAACATTGTGGATTATGCGACCATTGTGCGCGAAAAAAGCATGCTGCGCAAGCTGATTGCAGCCTCCGAGCAGATCACGCAGACAGCATATTCCGAGCAGGGCAATGTCAGCACAATCTTGGACGATGCGGAGCAGAAAATTTTCGCCATTGCCCAAAGCAGCATTATGCGGGATTTCGTGCCGATCAACGAGGTGCTGGGAGAAACATATCAATATTTGCAGGATCTGCAGAATTCCGGCGGAAAAACCGTCGGCGTGCGCACGGGCTTTTCCGATCTGGATCGTGTGCTCGTCAATCTCGGCCCCGGCGATCTTGTCCTCGTCGGAGCGCGCCCCGGTATGGGAAAAACGACATTCGCCATGAACGTTGCAACCAATATCGCGCGGCATTCCGGCAAGGCGGTTTGTGTGTTTTCGCTGGAAATGTCCGCAAGGCAGCTCGTTTTGCGCATGATCTCAAGCGAGGCGCTGGTGGACAGCTATAAGCTGCGCTCGGGCGAGCTGGGCGGTGACGATTGGGGCAGAATCGCAGAAACGGTCAAGGTTTTGGCAGACTGCGAGATTTTTATCGATGATACCACGAATATCACCGTGACCAATATGAAGGCAAAGCTCAGGCGCATCAAAAATCTCGGCTTTGTGGTGATCGACTATCTGCAGCTGATGAAAGGCGAGAGCCATACGGAAAATCGCGTCAACGAGGTCGGCGATATTTCAAGAAACCTTAAAATCATGGCAAAGGAGCTCGGCATTCCGGTGATGGTGTGCGCGCAGCTTTCCCGTGCCAGCGAAAAGCGTGACGATAAGCGCCCGATGCTTTCCGATTTGCGCGATTCCGGCGCGATTGAGCAGGATGCGGATATGGTCCTGTTCCTCTATCGCGACGAGTATTATTCCAATGCCGATGATGCACTCAGCACGGCGGAGGTCATTGTGGCGAAAAACCGCCACGGCAGCCTTGAGCGGGTGAAAATGGGCTTCCAGGGGCAGTTTACACGCTTTACCACTCTGGACCGTGATCACGAATGACGCCGCAGCAGCTGTATGCGGCGTTTGCCGCGCATCTTGCCGGGCAGGCTCAGCCGCGCTGCGGAATTGTCTGCGCATTTTCCGGCGGTTCGGATTCCGTTGTGCTGCTGCATTTGCTGCGGCAGTATTGTGCACAGGAGCAGCTGCCGCTTGCTGCGGTGCATATCAATCACGGCTTGCGGGAAAACGCGCAAAGGGATGAAGCGTTCTGCCGCGCAATGTGCAGTGCATGGGGCATCCCGTTTTTTGCATATCATATCAAAGCGGCGCAGCTTGCCGCAAAAAGCGGCATGAGCATTGAGCAGGCTGCGCGGCAGGGGCGCTATGAAGCGCTGCGCGCATTTTGCGCGGAAAACGAAGCGTATGGATGCATTGCAACCGCGCATCATATGGATGATGTCGCCGAGACGGTGCTTTACCGCCTGGCGCGCGGCAGCGGGACGCGCGGCATGGCGCCGCTGCGCCGATGCCGCCCGTTTTCCGGGGTTTTTCCGCAAAGCGGCAAAAAAGATTTGCAGCAGCTTTTGCTGCTTCGCCCGCTGCTTTCCTTTTCCAAAGTGCAGTTATGCGCCTATGCGGAGCAATGCGGGCTTTCTTATGTAACGGATGAAACAAATGCTTCTGTGCAATTTGCCCGCAACCGGATCCGCGCCGAGGTCTTGCCCGCGCTTTCCAGGGTGAACGAGGGCGCATGCCGCCACATTGCGGCTTTTTCTGCGCTTGCCGCGCAGGATGAGGATTTTTTTGCCGCTGCGGCAGAGCGGTTTTTGCGGCAGGCGGGGGCTGCCCCCTATTCCTGCGAGGCTTTGCTTTCCCTGCATCCGGCGCTTTCCTCCCGCGTGCTCGGGACGCTCTGCTTTCGCTTGTCGGGCAGCTATCCGAGCCTCGAAAAAACGCAGCAGATGCTTGCGCTGTGCAAAGAGAAAGGAGCGCCGCGCACAATTTTGCTGCCGCAGGGCGTCCGCTTTGTGACGGACGGCACGCTTTTTTTCCTGGAAAGCGGGCAGGGCGCGCAGTCGGAACACGCGCAGCCGGAGTTTTGCAGGGCGCTGCATCCGGGCAGAAATGATTTCCCGGAATACGGGTTTGTGATCTTTTTCGGGCATGCGGATGAATGTTTTCCGAAAACGGCGGAAAATGAGGCATCTTGCCGAAAAATTAACAAAATGTCTATAAGTACCGTGATAAATTCTGATAAACTAAATGGTACCGTATTGATAAAATCGCGCGCCCATGAACCGCCCGGAGCGGCATACCGCACCGGCGGACACACCCACACGGTGAAAAAAGCGCTCAGCCAAAATCATGTTCCGCCGCTGCTGCGGCGGCATATTCCGCTGTTTTGCGATGACGGGGGCATTTTTTGGGTGCCGTTTTGCTCTATGCGCGACGATGTGAATCCCGCGCTTGCGGAAGCTCCGCAGCTTTTGACAATTTCATGGATTTGGAAAGGAACAGATTATGATACCGAATGAGATCGAACGGGTTTTGATCGACGAAAAAGAGGTTGACGAAATTATCGACAGAGTTGCCGAGAAGATCAGCCGCGACTATGCATCTCCCGATCATCATCTTTTGCTTTTGTGTATTCTGAAGGGCTCGGTCGTTTTTATGGGCGAGCTGATGAAAAAACTGACTGTTCCCGTGGAGATCGACTTTATGAAGGTTTCCTCCTACGGCAATTCCACCGTGACCAGCGGCAGCGTCAACATTATTCTTGACCTGATGCGCAAGGATCTCGGAAGATGCGACATTCTGATTGTGGAGGATATTATCGACAGCGGAAAGACCCTTTCCTATCTGTGCGAATATCTGCGGCTCAAGGGCGCAAAAAGCGTGCGCACCTGCACATTGCTTGACAAACCCTCCCGCCGAGAGGTCGATTTCACGCCGGATTATGTCGGCAGGGAAATTCCGAACGAATTTGTCGTTGGCTATGGGCTTGACTATGCGGAGCGGTTTCGCGCGCTTCCGTTTGTCGGAATCCTAAAGCCGGAGGTTTATCAGTAAAGCGCACCCGCACAAGGCTGTTCCAACGGCGCAGAACAGCAAATATCTTGCAAAGTCGCTGAGAAACGGATGAAGCAATGAAAAATTCCTTGAAATCAATTTTATTCTATCTTGTGCTCATTGTCGGTCTGATCATTTTCGTCTCCTATATTTTCAGCCTCGGCTCTTCGGAGCAGGCGGATTACGGTCAGATTCTGACCATGCTGGAAGAGGAGAAGGTGACAGGGGTCAGCCTTGACAAAAAGGATGTCCTTACCCTCACGGATGCTGACGGCAAAACCGTCTCTTATCAGCTGCGCGATTACCAGACCTATCTGGAGCGCTTTGCGGATACCGTGGAAACGCAATATGAAAAGGGCATTATCAAAAAGCTGGACATTGAGCCGTACAGCCAGGTGCCTTGGTGGGTCGCTTACCTGCCGATGCTGATCGTTGTTGTGATCTTTGTGATTATATGGATCGTGATGATGAATCAGGCCAATGGCAAGGGCGGCAAAATTGCTTCCTTCGGCAAGGCGCGCGTCCGCATGGCGGGCGATAAGGAGAAAAAGGTATATTTCACCGATGTTGCAGGCGCGGATGAAGAAAAGGAAGAGCTGCGCGAGGTAGTTGATTTCCTGCGCGACCCGCAGAAATTTGTAAAGCTCGGCGCACGTATTCCGCGCGGGGTGTTGCTGGTGGGGCCTCCCGGCACGGGAAAAACGCTGCTTGCCAAGGCGGTTGCGGGTGAAGCGGATGTACCGTTTTATTCGATTTCCGGTTCCGATTTTGTGGAGATGTATGTCGGCGTCGGCGCCTCCCGCGTGCGCGATTTGTTTGAAACCGCGCGCAAAAGCCCTGCCTCCATTATTTTCATCGATGAGATCGATGCTGTCGG
Source organism: uncultured Eubacteriales bacterium (assembly GCA_900549725.1). GTDB lineage: Bacteria > Bacillota > Clostridia > Oscillospirales > CAG-272 > UMGS1225. Next base: position 35,178 of record URPL01000009.1, read on the forward strand.
GCGGCACCGCGGCGCGGGTCTTGGCGGCGGGCATGATGAAAGAGAGCAAACGCTGAACCAGCTGCTTGTGGAGATGGACGGTTTCGGCACGCATGAGGGCATTATCGTCATGGCGGCGACAAACCGCCCCGACATTCTGGACCCGGCGCTGCTGCGCCCCGGTCGCTTTGACCGCCAGATTACCGTGCATGCGCCCGACATTCGCGGCAGAGAAGAGATTCTTAAAGTGCATGCGAAAAACAAGCCTCTTGCAAGTGATGTCGATCTTTCCGTTGTCGCACGCACAACGGCGGGGTTTACCGGCGCGGATCTTGCCAATCTGCTCAATGAAGCGGCACTGCTTGCAGCGCGCAAGGATAAGAGCCTGATCGGCATGGATGATATCGAGCAGGCATTTTCTAAAATCACCATGGGACCGCAGAAAAAATCCATGCATATCAAGGACGATGAAAAGCGTAAGACCGCATATCATGAAGCGGGCCACGCTCTGATCGGATATCTTTTACCGGGCAACGACCCCGTGCATGAGATTTCCATCATCCCCTCGGGCAAAGCACTCGGTGTGACGCTGAGCATTCCGGAGGAGGATAAATATTCCGTTTACCGCAACGAGCTCAAGGATCGCATCTGTATGTTGCTCGGCGGGCGTGCCGCGGAGGAGCTGACCTTTGACGATATCTCCGGCGGCGCCTCCAACGATATGGAGAGGGCAACCAAAATTGCAAACCGTATGATAACGCGGCTTGGTATGAGCGAAAAGCTCGGCCCCGTTGTTTGGGGGAGCGACCGCGATGAAGTGTTCCTCGGCTATGAGATCAACAGTTCAAACGGCTATTCTGAAAAAATTGCCGCAGAAATCGATACTGAGATCCGGCAGATCATTGAGGACGCATATGCGCGCGCAAAGCAGATCCTTTCCGACAACGCGGAAAAGTTGCACTTTGTGGCGGAATATCTGGTGAAATATGAGGTTATGACGGGCGACCAGTTCAAGGCATATCTTGAAAGGGGTGCCACGGAAGAAGAGCTGAACGCCATGGTGGAGCAAAAGCGCCGCAAACAGGCCGAAGAAGATGCTGCACGCAAAGAGGCGGAGGAAAAACGCCGCGCCGCAGATGAGCTGGCGCGCCGCCGCCGTGAGGAGAGAGAGCATGCGATGCGTGGGGGCTTTCCCCGTGCGCCGCAGCCGCCGTCCGACACGCAGCAAAACGCGGACGAAAATGAAGACGGTACCAACGGAGAATGAACAATGCAAAAAGAGCCGCTTTTTTGAAAAAGCGGCTCTTTTTTTCAAAAAATGGTTGAAAAAAGTGCGGCAGTGTGATACGATAATCTGGAAAGAACTGAAGGAAAAGAGGAGTTTGCAATGGCAATTTTAGTCACGGGCGGCGCCGGCTTTATCGGCACGCACACCTGCGTTGAGCTTTTGAATGCAGGGGAAGAGATTGTGGTGTTTGATAATTTCCATAACAGTAAAATGGCGGCTGTCGAGGCCGTGAAAAAGCTGACGGGGTGCGATTTTAAGTTTTATGAGGCGGACATGCTGGATGCGGACGCCATGGAACGCATCTTTGCGGAAAACAACATCACGGAGGTTATTCATTTTGCAGGGCTGAAGGCTGTCGGCGAGAGCGTTGCAAAGCCGCTGGAATATTATCACAATAATATCACCGGCACGCTGGTGCTGCTTTATACCATGCGTCGCCACGGCTGCAAGCGGTTTGTTTTTTCCTCCTCTGCAACGGTTTACGGATCTCCGAAGAGCGTGCCGATCCGCGAGGATTTTCCGCTTTCCACAACCAACCCATACGGCTCCACAAAGCTGATGATCGAAAATATCCTGCGCGACCTCTATGTGGCGGACCCAACATGGTCCATTGCGCTTTTGCGCTACTTCAATCCCGTCGGCGCGCATGAGAGCGGGCTGATCGGGGAGGACCCCAACGGCATCCCCAATAACCTGATGCCCCGCCTTTTGGATGTCGCCATGGGAAAAACGGCGGCAATCACCGTCTACGGCGACGATTATCCCACCAAGGACGGCACCGGTGTGCGCGATTACATCCATGTGGTGGATTTGGCAAAGGGCCATCTTGCGGCAATCGCAAAGGTGCGCGCCGAGCAAAAATGCGATGCCTATAATCTCGGCACGGGCAAAGGCTATTCCGTATTTGATATTATTCATGCTCTTGAAAAGGCCTGCGGAAAGGAAATTCCGTATACGGTCACGCCGCGTCGCCCGGGCGATGTTGCGCAGTGCTATGCGGACCCCGCAAAGGCAAAGGCGGAGCTTGGCTGGACTGCAAAGCTCGGCATTGATGAAATGTGCCGCGACGCCTGGAATTTTGCAAAGAAGCATCAGTAATTTCCGAAAATCAAAAACGAGCCCCGTTTTTTCCGGCATTTGTCGGGAAAAGCGGGGCGTTCTTCTGCTGTTTTACAGTTCAAAGGGTGCTTTGGGCTGCGCCGACGGAGAAAATCGTTCCGCCGCCCACAACGCTGTCGCCGTCATACAGAACGACTGCCTGCCCGCAGGTGATGGCGCGCTGCGGCTTGTCAAAGCGGACATGTAAAATGCCGTCCTGATCCACAAAGGCAACGGCATCCTGCTCCGCCTGGCGATAACGCACCTTTGCGCGCACACGCATCGGCTTTTCGAGAGAGGGTACCGAGATCAGATTCACATCGCGCGCACAAAGGGTTGAGGCATACAGCTCGTGCTCTTCTCCGAGCACGACGGTGTTGTCCTGCGGGCGCACCGACAGCACATAGAGCGGCTTTGGCAGGGCAAGCCCAAGCCCCTTGCGCTGCCCGACGGTATAACGAATGATGCCGCGATGCTCGCCGACGACGGTGCCGTCGCGGCGGACAAACGGGCCCGGGGGATAGTGCTTTTTGGTATAGCTCTCAATAAAATCGGCATAATCGCCGTTTTGCACAAAGCAGATATCCTGGCTGTCCGGCTTTTGCCCGTTGCAAAAACCGTTTTCGTCCGCCAGGGCGCGCACGGCTGTTTTTTCCATGCCGCCCAGGGGCAAAAGCGTGTGCGCCAGCTGCTGCTGCGTCAGGCAATACAGCACATAGCTTTGATCTTTGGTCGGATCCAGTCCTTTTTTCAAAAGAAATCTGCCGTTTTCGGCGCGTTCAATGCGGGCATAATGCCCGGTGACGACATGCGTGCAGCCGAGCTCCTGCGCGCGCTGATACAGCTTTTCGAATTTCAGGTAGCGATTGCAGTCAATGCAGGGGTTGGGCGTTTCTCCGTTTTCATAGGCATGCACAAAGCGGTTGATCACGCAGCTTTCAAAGCGGTCGGCAAAATTGAAGACATGGTAGGGCATGCCGAGCTGCTCCGCGACGGAACGCGCGTCCTCCACATCATCCAGAGAGCAGCAGCTGTGTTCACGCGGGAGACTGAGCGCGTCGTTTGTAAACAGCTTCATGGTAACGCCGATACAGTCGAATCCCGCCTTGCAGCACAGATAGGCGGCAACACTGGAATCCACACCGCCGCTCATGGCAATGATAACTTTTTCCGGCATGGTGCATCTCCTTTCAAAAAAGAGCGATAAATTTTTCGGAATGGCTTGACAAGTGAAAATTTGTGTGCTATGATATAAAATACATAAAACCTATATGATTTGTAGGTTATTGAAAAGAGGACAGAAAATGCGGTACGGTTGGATGCGATGTCGGGCTTTGCTTTGTTTTTGACCGACATATCGGAGATAGTTCAATGATATAAACCGAAATGATAACAGCGGAAACACCGCAAAAGATAAAGAGGAAATTACAATGAAAATTTATGAAAAAGTAACCGACCTGATCGGCAACACGCCGCTTGTCCACCTTGCAAACTATGAAAAAAATCGCGCGCTTGAAGCAAAAATTCTTGCAAAGCTGGAATATTTCAATCCCGCGGGGAGCGTGAAGGACAGAATTGCCAAGGCAATGCTCGACGATGCGGAGCAAAAGGGTATTCTGAAAAAAGGCGCCGTGATCATTGAGCCGACCAGCGGCAACACGGGCATCGGCCTTGCCTCCGTTGCAGCGGCGCGCGGCTATCGGCTGATTCTTACCATGCCGGAAACCATGAGCGTTGAGCGGCGCAACCTTCTGCGCGCCTACGGCGCCGAGCTTGTGCTGACGGAGGGCGCAAAGGGCATGAAGGGCGCGATCGAAAAGGCGAAGGAGCTTGCCGCAGATACGGAAAACAGCTTTATCCCGGGGCAATTTGAAAACCCTGCCAACCCGCAGGCGCATCGCGAAACGACGGGCCCCGAGATTTGGCGGGATACGGACGGCACGGTGGATATTTTCGTTGCCGGCGTCGGCACGGGCGGCACCATCACCGGTGTCGGCGAATATCTCAAGAGCCAAAACCCCGCGGTCAAGGTGGTCGCCGTGGAGCCTGCGACCTCTCCCGTGCTTTCCAAAGGAACGCCCGGCCCGCATAAGATTCAGGGCATCGGCGCGGGCTTTGTGCCGGATACGCTGAACACGGCGGTTTATGATGAGATCATTCCCGTGGAGAATGAGGACGCATTTGCAACCGGAAAAGCAATCGCAAGAGAAGAGGGCGTGCTCGTCGGCATTTCCTCGGGCGCCGCGGTCTTTGCGGCGACAGAGCTTGCCAAGCGGCCGGAAAACCGCGGCAAGAACATCGTGGTGCTGCTCCCCGACACGGGCGACAGATACCTCTCAACGCCGTTGTTCTCCGAATAAGGGCGTCAGATCATATAGTCGTTTCCGTATTGCGCCCGGCTTTGTTCGATCAGATCCTGCAGGGTAACGCCTGCAAGGTACTTATGAATTGCCCGGTCAAGCCCTTTCCATAAGATCAATGTGGGGCAGGTGCAGCTTCTCTCGCAAGGGGCCGCGCCCTGTTCAAGACACGCAACGGGGCAAAGGCTTCCCTCGGTCAGCTTCAAAATATCATATGCGGAATATTTGTCCGGCGTTTTGGCAAGACGGTATCCTCCTGCAAAGCCGCGGCTGGTGAGTAAATACTCAGCCCGGTTGAGCATGGGGACGATCTGCTCCAGATATTTTTTGGAGATGCCCTGGCGCCGGGCAATGTCTTTCAGTGCGACATAGCCATCCCCCTGATGCTCGGCAAGATCCAGCATCATACGCAGCGCATAGCGGCCTTTGGTTGAAATTTTCACACCGATCCCGTCCTTTCTGTGATTGTCTTAATAATACCACAAAAACAGTAGGTTTTCAAGAAACGACGCCGATATTTTTTGCTTTTTTGCGTTTTGTTTGTTAAAAAACTTGCAATCGGGGGGAAACTGTGCTAAGATACAAGCGCAAAGAAGCAGCATTTTATCGGAAAAGGAGAGGGCATGGAGGAACAAGAGAAAAAGAGAGTGATGCAGTTTGCGGTCAGCGGGATGAGCTGTGCCGCATGCAGTGCGCGGGTGGAAAAAGCGGTGAGCGGCGTTGCGGGCGTGAGCGGCTGCGCGGTGAGCCTATTGACAAATTCCATGCGCGTGGAGGGAACGGCGTCCGAGCAGGCAATTATCTCGGCTGTGGAAAAAGCGGGATACGGCGCTGCCCCCAAAGGAGCGGAGGCGGAGAAAAAAACATCTGCCGCTGCGCAGGAGGAAGCGCTGATGGACAAGGAAACGCCGAAAATTTTACGGCGGCTGATCGCCTCCGCGGTGCTTTTGCTTGTGCTGATGTATTTTTCCATGGGGCATATGATGTGGGGCTGGCCGCTGCCGCCCGCCCTTGCCACAAACCATGTGGCAATGGGGCTTGTGCAGCTTTTGTTCAGCGGAATGATCCTGGTAATCAACCAGCATTTTTTCATCAGCGGCTTTACGTCGCTTTGGCACCGCTCCCCCAATATGGATACCCTGGTGGCGCTGGGCTCCGCCGCATCCTATGTGTGGAGCGTCGTTGCCCTGTTTTTGATGACGGGCGCGCAGATGCGCGGCGACGCGGCAGCCGTGATGCATTATATGGACGAATTCTATTTTGAGTCCGCCGCGATGATTTTAACATTGATTACCGTGGGCAAAATGCTGGAGGCGCATTCCAAGGGAAAAACCACGGATGCGCTGCGCGCCCTGATGCGGCTTGCGCCGAAAACGGCGGTGCTTTTGCGGGACGGCAAAGAGGTGACCGTTCCGATCGAGCAGGTGAAAATCGGAGACAGCTTTGTTGTGCGCGCGGGGGAAAATATTCCGACGGACGGGGTCATTACAAAGGGCTCTGCAGCCGTCGATGAATCTGCATTGACGGGCGAGAGCATTCCCGCGGATAAAACGGTCGGGGATGAGGTCAGCGCGGCGACGGTGAACCGCTCGGGCTATCTTGTGTGCCGCGCAGAGCGCATCGGCGAGGACACCACGCTTTCCAAAATCATTGCAATGGTGAGCGATGCGGCGGCAACCAAAGCGCCGATCGCAAAAATTGCGGACCGGGTGAGCGGGGTGTTTGTTCCCGTTGTGATCGGGATCGCGGCGGTGACGCTTGCGGTATGGCTGCTGCTCGGAAAAGATTTCGGCTATGCGCTTGCGCGCAGCATCTCCGTGCTTGTAATCAGCTGTCCGTGCGCGCTCGGGCTTGCAACGCCCGTTGCCATTATGGTTGGAAACGGGCTCGGAGCGCGCCACGGCATTCTTTTCAAAAATGCAACGGCGCTGGAGCAGACAGGAAAGGTGCAGATCGTTGCACTGGATAAAACGGGCACGATTACGCAGGGGCAGCCGCGCGTGACGGATCTTTGCCCCGCAGAGGGCGTCGATGAAGAAGCGCTGCTTCGTGCGGCACTGGCGCTGGAGGCAAAAAGCGAGCATCCGCTCTCCCGCGCAATTCTTGACTATGCGCAGCAAAGGGGCATGAAAGCCGAAGAGGTTACGGCATTCACCGTTTTGCCGGGCAACGGGCTCAGCGCAAAATGCGGCGCAGAGGAGCTCCGTGGCGGCAGTCTCTCCTTCATCGGAGAAAAAACAAAGCTTTCACCCGCATTTGAAAAGCAGGCGCAGGACTATGCCGCGCAGGGCAAAACTCCGCTTTTATTTCTGCGCGGCGAAAAGCTGCTCGGCATGATCGCCGTTGCGGATACCATCAAGCCGGAAAGCCCTGCCGCCGTGCGCGAGATGCGCCGCATGGGGCTGCGCGTTGTGATGATTACGGGGGACAATGAGCGCACCGCGCGCGCCATCGGGGCGCAGGCGGGCGTGGACGAGGTGATTGCCGGCGTCCGCCCGGACGGAAAAGAGGAGGCAATCCGTACGCTGCAGCGCAGCGGGAAGGTCGCAATGGTAGGCGACGGAATCAACGATGCACCCGCCCTGACGCGTGCCGACACGGGAATTGCCATCGGTGCCGGCGCGGATATTGCGATCGATGCCGCCGAGGTTGTTCTGATGAAGAGCAGCCTTGCGGATGTACCGGCGGCGATCAGGCTCAGCCGTGCCGCACTGCGCAACATTCATGAAAATCTGTTTTGGGCGTTTTTCTATAATGCGATCGGCATTCCGCTTGCCGCGGGGTGCTTCGTCGGCTTTGGGCTGACGCTGAATCCGATGTTCGGCGCCGCGGCGATGAGCCTCTCCAGCTTCTGCGTGGTAACCAATGCGCTGCGGTTGAATCTTGCAAAGCTGCATGACCGCGCATATGTCGCCGAAAGCCCGGAGCAGGGCGCTGCGCAGCCCTCAGGAGCCGCGCAAAAGCATACAGTTTTCATCCGCGGTATGATGTGCGAAAATTGCGAGCGGCATGTCACGGAGGCGCTCGGCGCTTTGGACGGGGTCACGGTTCTTGCCGTTTCCCACAAAAAAGGCACTGCCGAGTTTTCATCCGCATCTCCCGTCCCGGCGCAGAAAATCAAGGAAACGATTGCCGCCGCGGGATATCGGGTGACAAAAATCAAATAAATGCATCAATAGCAAAACGGAAAGGAAGAGAAGAAAATGACAAAGACAACGGTAAAAATCAACGGAATGATGTGCGGTATGTGCGAGGCGCATGTCAACGATGCGATTCGCGCCGCATTTGCGGTGAAAAAGGTGACCTCTTCTCACAGCAAGGGCGAAACCGTGATTGTGAGCGAAGAGCCGCTTTCCGAGGAGAAGCTGCGCGAGGTGCTTAAGCCCACAGGCTATGAGGTCGGCGAAATTACTTCCGAGCCGTATGAAAAGAAAGGGCTGTTCTCTTTCGGAAAGTGAGCGGCAAATGGAACGGGATAAGCGGATTTTAACAGTGCAGGATATTTCCTGCGTGGGGCAGTGCTCCCTTACGGTGGCATTGCCGATTCTCAGCGCATGCGGCGTGGAAACCGCCGTTTTGCCCAGTGCCGTTCTTTCTACTCATACCGGCGGTTTTACGGGCTATACTTTTCGCGACCTGACAAAGGATATCCCGAAAATCGCCGCACATTGGCAGAAGGAACACATTGATTTTGATGCCGTCTATACGGGGTATCTCGGCTCTGCGGAACAGGTCGCCTATGTCAGGGATCTGTTCTCGACGGTGCTGCGCCCGGGCGGGCTGCGCATTGTGGACCCCGCCATGGCGGATAACGGCGCGCTGTATCCCGGCTTTGACGGGGCATTTGTCGAGGCGATGAAGCCGCTTGTGTTTTCGGCGGATTTGATTTTGCCCAATCTTACGGAGGCGGCGCTGCTGTGCGATCTGCCGTATCGCGCGGAATATGACCGCGCGTATATCGATGCACTGCTGTATGCTCTGTCGGAGCGCGGCGCAAAGCGCATTGTTCTCACCGGAGTCGGCTTTACCCCGAAAACCACGGGCGTTATGGTGCATTCCGCTGCCGGCACGCAATATTATGCGCATCCGCGCTTTGCAAAGGGCTGCCACGGCACGGGCGATGTTTTTGCATCGGCGTTTGTCGGCGCGCTCTGCCGCGGAAAGAGCGATTATGAGGCGGCTGTGATTGCCGCGGATTTCACGCTCGGCTGCATTCGCCGCACCAAGGAGGATGCATCGCATTGGTACGGCGTGAAGTTTGAGCGGGAGCTGCCCGCGCTGATCGCGGCGCTTGCAAAAGCCTGAGAGAAAGCAGCGCTTCAAAAGTAGATTTTGTCCCGTTCTGCGCGTTTTTGCGGGGGCGGGACGTTTTTTTGAAAACTGCACAAAATAGACAGCGCTTTTGTTAGTTTAGGCTAACTGGTTTATGCAGATTGACAAAATGCAAAAAATGTAACGATTTTTTGAAAAAAACGCTTGACACAGAAGCAAAGCGGAGGTATGATATATACGGTTAGCAAAGGCTAATCAATTTATTTGCGCAACGGTTAGCGCCAGCTTACCGCATAAGTGCAAAAATCATAGAAAAATTTTTGAAACCGGACATGGAGAGATTACTATGATGCCATTGAGCCTTGCAGTAGTCGGGGAAGAAAACACAATCAAAAAAATCGGCGGCAATCCAGAAGTAAAGCAGCACCTGGAAAATCTGGGGTTTGTTGTCGGCGGAACGGTGACGGTGATCACAACGCTCGGCGGAAATGTGATCGTCAATGTCAAGGAAGCGCGCGTCGCAATCAACGAAGAAATGGCGCGCCGCATTATGGTGTGACGGCGCGCAGCGCCCTGCATAGACAAAGACAAAAAGGAGGAGACATCCAATGAAAACGCTGAAACAGGCGAAAATCGGAGAAACCGTGAAAATTGTCAAGCTGCACGGTGAGGGTGCGATCAAGCGCCGCATTATGGACATGGGGCTTACAAAGGGCACGGAGGTTTACATCCGCAAGGTGGCACCCCTGGGCGACCCGGTCGAAGTAACGGTGCGCGGCTATGAGCTTTCTCTGCGCAAAGCCGACGCGGAAATGATCGAGGTCGAATAAGGCACGTCGATTTTTTCGTATGGATGCGATACCCAATGGTTAGCAAAAGCTAACATGACATAAGGAGGATAGAAAACATGGCAGACAAGAACATACGAATCGCACTTGCCGGCAACCCCAACTGCGGCAAGACGACATTGTTTAACGCGCTGACCGGTTCCAACCAGTTTGTCGGCAACTGGCCGGGCGTTACGGTGGAGAAAAAAGAGGGAAAGCTGAAGAAGCACAGCGATGTCATCATCACGGACCTTCCCGGTATCTATTCACTCTCCCCGTACACCTTGGAAGAGGTTGTTGCGCGGAATTATCTGATCGGAGAAAGACCCGACGCGATTCTGAACATCATCGACGGCACCAACCTTGAGAGAAACCTGTACCTGACGACGCAGCTCACAGAGCTCGGCATCCCGGTGGTCGTTGCGATTAACATGATCGATATTGTCCGCAAGAGCGGCGATAAGATCAATACCGCAGAGCTTTCCCGCCAGCTCGGCTGCAAAATTGTTGAGATTTCCGCGCTCAAGGGCACGGGCATCATGGAGGCGGCAGAGGCTGCAATCGATGCCGCAAAGAACGGCAAAACCATTCCGCAGCACACCTTTGCAGGCTGCGTTGAGCATGCAATCGCGCATATTGAAGAAGCTGCCGTGCATTCCCTGCCGGAAGAGCAGCAGAGATGGTATGCCATTAAAATCTTCGAAAGAGACGATAAGGTTCTGGAAAAGCTGCAGCTTGATGAGAGCGTCAAGGCGCATATCGAAGCCGACATCAAGGCGGCTGAGGCGGAAATGGACGATGATGCGGAATCCATCATCACCAACGAAAGATATCTTTATATCGCTTCCATCATCAAGTCCTGCTACAAAAAGAAGAGCGCCGGACAGCTCACGGTTTCGGATAAGATCGACAAGGTTGTGACCAACCGCTGGCTGGGTCTTCCGATTTTTGCGGCGATCATGTTCCTTGTGTATTATCTGTCCATGGTGACGGTCGGCTCCGCCGCGACGGACTGGATGAACGACGGCGTATTCGGAGACGGCTGGCATCTGCTCGGAATCGGCTCCGCCGCATATAATGAAAGCGCAGAAGAATATGATAATGCGCTCCATGCCGTGCAGGCATTTGTTCCGGAGTTTGATCCGGAGGCGGAAGATTTTGATGCCGACGCCGCGCTGAAAGAGCTCAAAGATTTCAAGACAGACGCAAAGACCGCAGAGATTGATGTGCAGGATGAGGAAACGCTTGAGGTTTCCACGCTCACCGCATATTACGACAGTGTTCCGAAGAGCGAAGAGAGACACGACAATGTCGTCGGAATCTCGTATCTCGATGCAGTTTCTTACTTTGGCGAAAAGGGAACGGACGCGCCCGACCCGGCAGATTTCGGCGTGTGGGTGCCCGGTATCCCCGTGCTGATTGAAAACGGTCTGGAGGCGGCCGGCGCTGCCGATTGGCTCAGCGGGCTGATTCTTGACGGTATTGTTGCCGGTGTCGGCGCGGTGCTCGGCTTTGTGCCGCAAATGCTGGTTCTGTTTCTGCTGCTTGCATTTTTGGAGGCTTGCGGTTACATGGCGCGTATCGCGTTTGTACTCGACCGTATCTTCCGCAAGTTCGGACTTTCCGGCAAATCCTTTATCCCGATGCTCATCGGTACCGGCTGCGGTATCCCGGGCGTTATGGCTTCGCGTACCATTGAAAACGAACGCGATCGCCGTATGACAATCATGACCACAACCTTTATCCCCTGCGGTGCCAAGGTACCGTTTATCGCAATGATTGCCGGTGCGCTGTTCGGCGGCTCTGCGCTGGTTTCCACCTCCGCATACTTCATCGGCATGGCGGCGATCATTCTCTCCGGTATCATGCTGAAGAAAACCAAGATGTTCTCCGGCGACCCCGCGCCGTTCGTTATGGAGCTCCCGGCATATCACATGCCGACGCTCGGAAACGTGCTGCGGTCCATGTGGGAGCGCGGCTGGTCCTTCATTAAGAAGGCCGGCACGGTCATCCTGCTCTCCACCATCGCAGTTTGGTTCACCTCCTATTTCGGCGTTGTCGACGGCAGGCTGCAGCTGCTGGGCGAAGATCAGCTGGATCTTTCCCTGCTGGCAACGGTCGGTAAAGCAATCGCATGGATCTTTGCGCCGCTCGGATTCGGCACATGGCAGGCAACCGTTGCATCCATCACCGGTCTTGTTGCAAAAGAGAACATCGTCGGCACCATGGGCATTCTCTACGGCGGCGAGCACGCATGGGCAAACCTTGCACAGGCGTTCACCGGCATCACCGGTTATTCCTTCCTGGTATTCAACCTGCTTTGCGCTCCGTGCTTTGCTGCAATCGGCGCTATCAAGCGCGAAATGAACAGCGCAAAGTGGACCTGGTTTGCAATCGCATATCAGTGCGGCTTCGCCTATGCTGTTGCGCTGATGATCAATCAGTTCGGCAATATCTTCATCGGTCAGGTCAATGTAATCGGTTTGATCTGCGCTGTCGCAGTGCTTGCACTGATCATCTATATGCTGGTTCGCCCCTATAAGGAAGCAACCAAGCTGACGACAAAGGCTGTAAAATAATCCTTGTAAAAAATAAGGAGGCTTTTCAAAATGCTTGCATGGCTCGGAGAAAACCTTGCCACAATTCTGATCAGCATTTTGCTCATCGGAATCGTTGCGGCGATTATCGTAAAACTGTATAAGGATAAGAAAAAAGGAAAGTCTTCCTGCGGGGCAGGCTGCGCGCATTGCGCAATGCACGGTTCCTGCCGCAAAAAATAAAAAACCGGGGAGACGCAAAGCTTTTGCCTTGCGCCTCCCTGCTTTTTCAAAGCGGAGTAAGCAATGGCTAACTGCAAAACGAATCTGTCACCGACGCATATTCGCTATCTGCTTGCAATGCTTTGCGAACAGCGGGCATGCGGCATTGTGCGCTGCACCTCTTTGGCTGCGACGCTCGGAATTAAAAAACCGAGTGTGCATGCAATGCTCGGTGTGCTTGCGCAGCGGGGCTTGGCGGAGAAAAACGAGCGGGGGGAGATTCAATTGACCCCGCGCGGCATGCAGCTCGGTACGCAGTATCAAAAGGGCTTTGGGCGTGTTCAAGCCGTTTTGCGGCGTGAATTTCCCGGCTTTTGCGATACAGGCGAGGTTTGCTGCCTGCTTTTATCAAAACTGAGCCATGCGCAGCTTTGCGCGCTGCAGGATGCACAGGGCGAATGAAAGAAGGAGATTTTGATATGGCAATTGTTGAATTTCGGGATGTCAGCCGCATTTATGCGGCGGGCGACCATATCCTTGCGGCGCTTGACCATGTGAATCTGACATTGGAAGAGGGAAAATTTATCGTAATTTTAGGGCCCAGCGGCGCCGGAAAAAGCACCCTGCTCAATCTCCTCGGCGGGCTGGACAGCCCGAGCGAGGGGAAAATCATCGTGGACGGCAGGGATATTTCCGCGCTGAGCGGCAATGCGCTTGCAGCTTATCGTGCGGAGACGGTCGGCTTTGTGTTTCAGTTTTATAATCTGGTGCCGACGCTGACGGTGCACGAAAATGTGGCGCTGGTCAAGGAAATCGCGCCGCATGCGCTCTCGGCAACGAAAATGCTGGAGGAGGTCGGCCTTTCGGACCATTTGAAGAACTTTCCCGCCCAGCTTTCGGGCGGAGAGCAGCAAAGAGTTTCCATTGCCCGCGCGCTTGCCAAAAATCCGAAAATTCTGCTCTGCGACGAGCCAACCGGCGCGCTTGACAGCGATACGGGCGTTTTGGTGCTGAAGCTTTTGCTGCGTATGGCTCGCGAATACGGAAAGACGATCGTGATCGTGACGCACAATCAGAATATTGCAAAGATGGCGGATGAGGTGATTCGCGTGAAAAACGGGAAAATCGTCTCCGCGCAGCGGCAGGAGCATCCCGCCGCGGCGGATGAGATCGATTGGTGAGCAAAGGGGAAAAGACTATGCTTGCGAAAAAATTATGGCGCACCATGGGGCTGTACCGCGCGCAATTCATTTCCATGATTCTCATGATTGCGCTGGGCATCGGTATTTTTGTCGGTTTCAACATGGAATGGGTCAGCATCAAGACCAACACCGAACATTTCTTTTCCGAAACGGGCTTTGCAGATTATCGCATTGTTGCAAAAGAGGGATTTTCCAAAGAAGAGCTTGCAAAAATCAAGGCTTTGAACGGTGTCGATGAGGCGGCGCTGTATCTCAGCGTCAGCGCCGATTTGCAGGGCGTGGCGGGGCGCGCCGTTGCGTTGTGTGTTACAACGAATCCGAAGGTCAGCGGCATTCTGGTAACCGAGGGCGCGCCGTATGACTGAGAGGATGCGCAGGGGCTTTGGCTTTCCGATAAATTTGCAAAGGCAAATTCCATTTCCGTGGGCGATGAATTGTCGCTTGTATATCAAAACAAAAAGCTTCGCGGCACGGTGCGCGGGCTCGGCAAATCCGGCGAGCAACTGATCTGCGTGCGCGATGAATCGCAGCTGATGCCCGATTATGAAACCTACGGTTTTTGCTATGTGGCACCGGCGCTGTATGAAGAGGCGCTCGGCATGGCGTACTATCCGCAGATCAATGTGATCAGCACGGCCCAAAAGGGCGCGTTTTCCGATGCGGTGGACAAAGCCCTTTCGAAAACGACGCTGATTCTCACAAAGGAGGAGACCCCGTCCTATGCGCAGGCTGACGGCGAGGCAACCGAGGGCAAAACCATGGGTGCTATTTTGCCGACGCTGTTTTTGCTGATTGCGGTGCTGACCATGGTGACCACAATGCACCGAGTCGCCGCACGGGAGAAAACGCAGATCGGCACGCTGAAAGCGCTCGGCTTTCGGGATGGGACGATTCTTCGCCATTATACAAGCTATGCGCTGCTTGTCGGATGCCTTGGCACTGTGCTTGGAATTTTGCTCGGATACGGAATTGCCTACGCCGTGATGAATCCAAGCGGAATGATGGGCACCTATCTTGATATGCCGTATTGGGAGCTGCGTATGCCGCTGTTCTGCATTTTGTGCATGCTCGGGATTTTGGCGCTGCTCACCCTGATCGGGTATCTCAGCGTGCGCACGATGCTGCGCGGCACCGCTGCCGATGCGCTGCGGCCGTATACGCCGAAAAAGATTCGGCCGATGCTGATCGAGCGCACAAAGTGGTTTCACCGTCTGTCATTCGGAACGCGTTGGAATCTGCGCGATGTTACGCGGCACAAGGCGCGCACGGCAATGAGCCTGATCGGAATTGCAGGCTGCACGGTGCTCATCGTAGGTACGCTCGGCATGAATGACACGATGCATTCGTTTCTGTCTCTTTATTATGACGGTGCGACCAATTATCAGAGTCGCATCTATCTTTCCGAATCGGCTGATGACGGGGCAGTACAGGCGCTCAAAGAACGATATGACACTGATGCAAGCCAATCCATAAGCGTGCAGCTTGCGGAAAAGGCGGTCAGCCTTGACATTTATGAAATCCGCCATGATCTGATTCGTTTTCCGGACAAGGCAAATCAGTATATTTCCCTGGCGCAGGACGGCGCGTATGTCTGCATGCGCCTGGCGGAGGAACTTGGCGTCAAAGCGGGCGACAGTATCACGGTGAGCCCATACGGCTCCTTTGAAGAATACACTCTGCACATTGCCGGGGTGGTGCGCTCTGTATCCGAAAATATTGTGATTAGCCGCGCCTATGCGAAAACGCTCGGCATTGCCGATGCGCCGGATTCTTTGTATACCAAAACGGAAAAAACGGAGATTGCCGCCGATGATGCAATCAAAACCGTGCAGTCCAAGCAGGCAATCGTCGATTCGTTTGATACCTTTATGGATCTGATGAATCTGATGATCGCGATTATGGTGGTCGGGGCGCTGGTGCTCGGCATCATCGTGCTGTATAACCTCGGCGTCATGAGCTATACAGAACGGTATCGTGAAATGGCGACGTTGAAGGTCGTCGGTTTTCGGGATGCAAGAATCGGCGCGCTGCTGGTGCAGCAGAATCTTTGGCTGAGCCTTATCGGCGTACTGCTCGGTATCCCCGGGGGCGCAGGGGCGCTTTGGTATCTTTTGAAGAAGCTTGCGGGAGAGTTTGAGATGAAAATGGCGATTTCGCCGTGGAGCATTCTCATCGCCGTTGCGCTGACGGTCGGCATGTCGCTGCTTGTGAGTTTGCTTGTGGCGCGCAAAAACCGTAAAATCGATATGGTCGAGGCGCTCAAGGGCGCCGAATAAGCACGGGAAGTAATGTCCTTTTCCGATAAGGCGGGTGCTTTATCGGAAAAGGGCAGGCTGCCTTTTGAAAACTAAAAAAACGGAGCAATTTATTTTTTGGCTCTCGGTTAGCATATGCTAACCAAGAAAGGAGGAACATGAGTGTTGTAATTTTGGGCGGGAACGAGTGTATGATCCGCCGCTATGAAGAGCTTTGCGCATCGTATCGCTGCAAGGGAAAGGTTTATATTGAAATGGAGCGCGGGGTGCAAAACATCGGCAGCCCCGATCTTTTGGTGCTGTTCACAAGCACCATGTCGCATAAAATGCTTCGCCTGGCAACAGGGCAGGCAAAGAAAAAGAAGATTCCGATGGTGCACAGCCAAAAGAGCTCCGTCAGCGCCCTAAAGGGAATTTTGGAGCGGCATGCGCCGCAGGCGAACAATGTCTGAGCGTTGGGTCGTGGCGCATTGCTCGCCGACGCTTGCCGGGCTGAAAACGGGGAGCCTTTTTCCGCTTGGAGCAGAGCCCGGCGAAAAGACGACGAAATTTTTGCGCGCCCTGAATCAAAAAGGGGTGCCGCGCGGGCTGTGCGCGGTTACGGTATGCACGGCGCGGGGCAGAGCGCTTTTGTATCTTTATCGCCCCGCAAAGCTTTGGCGTGACCTTTCTCATCCCCTGGCGCAGCGTATTCTGCGGCAAAAGGGGTATCCTATAAACAATGTGGGGCAAAGCGTTGCATACCTGGCAAAGCGCTTTGCCAAAAGCGAGACATTCCCGCACGAGGTGGGGCTGTTTTTGGGCTATCCCCCTGCGGATGTAAACGGATTTTTAACGGGCAGCGAGGCTGCAAAATGCATCGGGACATGGAAGGTATATTCCGATGTGCCCGCGGCGTTGCAGCGCTTTGCACTGTATGAAAAATGCACGGCGCTTTACTGCCGCGCATTTGAAAGACATGCATCGTTTGATCGGCTGATTGTCAGCTGTTCATAAATCAATTCAAAAATAAGGAGAGAAAAAATGCGTAAAATTGCAGTTGTTTATTGGAGCGGAACGGGAAACACCGAGGCGATGGCAAACGCCGTTGCCGCGGGGGCAAAGGCGGCAGGCGCCGAGGTGACCTTGTGCACCGCCGCAGAGTTTTCCGCCGACCTTTTGGATGCCTTTGATGCCGTTGCCTTCGGTTGCCCCGCCATGGGCGCCGAGGTTTTGGAGGAGGAAGAGTTCGAGCCGATGTTTTCCGCGTGTAAGGCAAAGCTTTCCGGGAAAAAGATTGCTCTGTTCGGCTCCTACGGTTGGGGAGACGGCGAGTGGATGCGCACCTGGGAGCAAAGCTGCACCGAGGACGGGGCGGTGTTTGCCGCCGAAAGCGTGATTTGTAACGACGCGCCCGGTGAAGAAGCGCTGGCATCCTGCCGTGCGCTCGGCGCTGCTCTGTGCGCGTAAAAACAAAAGAGAAAACCGTTCCGAGGTTGTTTGCAGCCGGAACGGTTTTTTGGTTTCACTTTTTTTGCAGGATTGCTACGGCGCACGGAATTCTGCCGTCGCAGAAGAGATACTTTGCATCGGGATAGCCCGCCTTTGTAAAAAAGCGCCGATAAGAGGCCGATGTAAACTGCCGCTTGAAATTTGCGCCTGCCATGCCGACGGCGCGCGAGAGAGAATCGGTTTTTCTCTGCCTTGCGCGATTGAGATAGGTCGGAAGGATGAGGCGCCCGCCCGGTTTGGCAACGCGTTCAAGCTCGCGCAGCGCCGCATAGGGGTCCTCCAAAAGATGGATCACGTTGGCGGCGACAACCGCATCAAATGCACCTGTCGCAAAGGGCAGGCGAAGGATATCCGCCTGCAGAAATTCCGCATTCGGGAAGCTTTTGCATTTTTGCTCGGCGCGGCGCAGCATTTTTTCTGAGAAATCCGTAGCGATGAGGCATTTGCAGCGCGGCGCGATTGCCTTGGTCAAAAGCCCTGTGCCGCAGGCGCATTCCAAAACCGTATCCTCCGGGCGGATCAGCTGTGCTGCCTCGGCGCACAGCGCCCGATTGGTCTTTTTGTTCAGCCCGTCGGCGAAAATGTCGTAAGCCCAGGCAACTTTATCCCAAAACATGATTTGTCCCTCCTTCGAAAACAGATTTTCGATTTTTGCTCCGCCCCGCCGTGTGGTGTGACCAAGTTGATTTTCGGTTAGTCAAAGCTAACCGCGGAACAACAAAAAAAGCCGCGCGGCATGCGAACTTTTCCTATCGGATACAGTATAGCAGAAATGCTGCCTCTTTGCAAGGCTTAAATTACGGTTTTTGGCATGGGGCGGAAAACCGACATATCTTGCTTTTTGCTTGCGCTTTTTGAGAAACCGTGGTATAATGGCATAATGGAAAAGAGGCGAATCGGCATGAAAAAAGAAGAAAAAACAAACGCCGTGCGGCAGTTTGAGCAAAAGAAGCTTGCATTTTCGCTGCATTGCTACGGCGGCACCGAGGCAATCAGCGGTACGGAGGTGGCGCGCGTGCTTGGACAGGATCCTGCCGATGTTTACAAAACGCTTGTCACAAGCGGCAAAAGCGGCGCGCATTATGTTTTCGTCGTGCCGGTTGAAAAAGAGTTGGATCTGAAAAAAGCGGCGGCAGCCGTCGGAGAAAAGAATGTTGCAATGCTGCCCGCAAAGGAGCTTTTGCCTTTGACGGGCTATGTGCACGGCGGCTGCTCACCCGTTGGCATGAAGAAGCTTTTTCGCACAACGCTGGATGAGAGCGCAAAGCAGCGCGCGCATATTTTCTTTTCCGGCGGGCGCATCGGGCTGCAGATTGAAACGACGCCCGCTGCGCTTGCGCAGCTGATTCCGTTTACCTATGCGGCGCTCTGCCGCGATACCGAGGAGGAAAACCATGGCGCAATTTGAGATCGCATCCGGAATTGACGGCGGCTGCATTCGGCAGCTGTTTTCAGACTGCACGGAGCTTGGCACCGATTTGCACACGTTTTTGATTGAGCGGGACGGAAAGCTCCTTGTGCGCGCCTCCAAAGCACCGTACGACTGCACGGATATGCGCGAGGTCTATTCCGTAACCAAGAGCTTTACCTCCGTTGCCGTCGGTATTTTGATTGACGCGGGCAAGCTATCGCTCGATACGCGCCTGTGCGATGTTTTTCCGCAGCAGGTGCCGCAAAATGCGGATCCGCGCGCTCTTGCCGTGCGCGTGCGGGATTTGCTTTCCATGCAGGGGGGGCAGCCGCAATGCACCATGGCGCAGGTGGAATATGCGGAGCATCCCGTGGCGTGCTTTCTTGGGCAGCCCTTTGACCGCAAGCCGGGAGAATACTTCGTTTATAATACGGCATGCAGCTGCATGCTCGGTGAAATCGTGCGCGAAATTTCGGGCATGTCGTTGTTTGATTTTATGGCGCGGCATATTTTTGCGCCGCTAGGCATTCAAAATGTCCGCATGAATACAACGCGCAGCGGCGCTGCGGAGGCGGGCGCGGGGCTGCAGATCAGCGCGGACGATCTGCTTAAATTCGGCGAGATGCTGCTCGGCGGCGGGCTCTATCGCGGCAAGCGCATCGTTTCGCAAAAATATGTGGAGGAGGCGACGGCGTTTCATGCCGATACCGCGGGCAGATGGGGCAACGCCGATTCCGCAGCGGGCTATTGCTATCATTTTTGGCGCAACAGCGTCGGCGGGTATCGCCTGGATGGGTCCGATGGGCAGTTTGTGCTGATGTTCCCGCAGGAAAAAACAATTGTTGTGATTCAGTCGTATTCCACGGATGTGCAGGCGCTGCTGGACCGCGTATATGCGCTTTTGCCGCAGATTGACCGGGCAAAAGGGCAGGGGCCGATCCCGAGCGAGCCGCTTTTGCCGCACATGCCGCTGCGGCTTTGCGACGGCTTTTACGCGCTTGACGAGAATCTTTTCGGCTTCACGCAGCTTTGGCTGCATACGGACGATGAGGCGGTGCACCTGACGCTGACAAACGGCAGCGGCGCGCAAACGCTCTCGGCAGGCCGCGGAAAATTTCTGCAAAGTGCGATCACCGCGCCGTATTATCGCCCGAAGCTGTGCCCGATTTTGCGGCAGGATACCGTTGAGCGCACCGTAACGGCGGCATGCTGCGCCGCCGCTGCGGACGGCACGGAGCTTTTTCTGTATCATAAAAGCTGCCCTCACCCGGCGCGCCTTTTGCTGCAGCAAAGCGGGGATGTAATTTTGATCACAATGCAGTCAAACGGCAGGCACGACCCCGCCGCATGCCGCATCACGGGAAGGTGCGTTCAGAGGTCTTTTTCTTGACAAAATTCTCTGTCCGTGCTACAATAACTGTGTAATCGCCGCTGCAAACCGGCAGCGGGCAAAAGAGAGGAACAAACATGAAAAATACGGAAAAGACGATGGAGAAGCTCGTTGCGCTTTGCAAGGGCAGAGGCTTTGTATACAGCGGCTCCGAGATTTACGGCGGCCTTGCAAACGCATGGGATTACGGTCCGCTCGGCGTGGAGCTGAAAAACAATGTCAAGCGCATGTGGTGGAAGAAATTTGTGCAGGAATGCCCTTACAATGTCGGGCTGGACAGCGCAATTCTGATGAACCCGAAAACCTGGGAAGCCTCCGGGCATCTTGGCGGATTTTCCGACCCGCTGATGGATTGCCGCGTTTGCAAAACGCGCCATCGCGCGGATAAATTGATTGAGGATTATGCGGCGCAGAACGGCCTTGCGGATAACCCTGCGGGCTGGAGCGACGGGGAAATGATGCAATATATCAAAGAGCATCATATCACCTGCCCTGCCTGCGGCTCCGGCGATTTTACGGAGATCCGCAAATTCAATCTGATGTTCAAAACCTTTCAGGGGGTGACGGAGGATTCCGCAAATACCCTGTATCTCCGCCCGGAAACGGCGCAGGGCATTTTCGTCAATTTCAAAAACATTCAGCGTACCACGCGCAAAAAGATCCCGTTCGGTGTCGGTCAGATCGGAAAATCCTTCCGCAATGAGATCACGCCCGGCAACTTTATTTTCCGCATCCGCGAGTTTGAGCAGATGGAACTGGAATTCTTCTGCAAGCCCGGAACGGATTTGGAATGGTTTTCCTATTGGAGAGAATATTGCGCGCAGTTTTTGTATAATCTCGGCATTTCCAAGGAAAATCTCCGCCTGCGCGACCATGACCCGGAGGAGCTCTGCTTCTATTCCAAGGCGACGACGGATTTTGAATATCTCTTCCCGTTCGGCTGGGGTGAGCTTTGGGGCGTTGCGGACCGTACCGATTACGACCTGACGCAGCACACCAAATTCTCCGGCACGCCGATGGATTATTTTGACCCGGAGACAAACGAACGCTATACGCCCTATGTGATCGAGCCCTCGCTCGGGGCGGACCGCGTTACGCTTGCGTTCCTCATCGAGGCATATGATGAAGAGCAGCTGGACGAAAAGGACAGCCGCGTGGTGATGCATTTTCATCCCGCCCTGGCGCCGGTCAAGGCGGCGGTGCTCCCGCTTTCCAAAAAGCTTTCCGAGAGCGCGGGCGCGGTATATACAGAGCTTGCAAAGCATTTCAATGTCGAGTTTGACGATGCGGGCTCCATCGGCAAGCGATATCGCAGGCAGGATGAGATCGGCACGCCGTTTTGCATTTGCTATGATTTTGAATCGGAAAATGACCGCTGCGTGACAATTCGGGACCGCGACACCATGGAACAGATCCGCCTCCCCATTGATCAGCTTGTTTCGTATCTGAACGAAAAAATCGCATTTTAAGAAAAAACGGGGAAGGGGCGTATGCTCTTTCCCCCTGTTTGTCTTTGAAAGGAAAAGGAATGAAAAAACAGCAACGAAAGTTATGGCTGCATCGTTTTCTGAGTTTGGCGCTTTGCGCGGCGCTGCTGTGCTCCGTGCTCTGCGCGCTGCCGTTTTCCGCATATGCGGCGGCGCCGGGCTATGCGGTGAGCGATGCTTATGCCGCCTCCGTTTACTATGATCGGCTGAATGCCGTTGCGCTCGGGTCGGATATGCGGCAGAATATCGTGAATGTCGCGCTTTCACAGGTCGGCTATCATGAGGGGAACAGCATAGCGGATCTCGGCGGCGGCAATTCATACGGCAATGCCGATTATACGGAATACGGCTATTATTACGGCACGGCGGTGCTCGGAAATCAGCGGGGGTATTTTCTTCCCTGGTGCGCTTTGTTTGTAACCTGGTGCGCACGTATGGCGGGCATCCCGACCGACATTCTCAATTCCAGCCCCATTGCCTATGCCGGGGCAAGCCGCGGCTTCCGCGTGCCATGCTATCCCTATACCTCCTATGCAGATGTGCAGCCGGGCGATCTTGTCTTTTTGGAATATAATAACGACGGATACGGGTTTGATCATGTCGGGCTTGTGTGGAAGGTCGACGATACATATATTTATACGGTGGACGGCAACTATTCGCGCGGGGTTTCCGATAAGGCGCGCTATCGCCGCTCCGACGGGCGTGATGTCTGGAACAGCAGCGCCTGGATTGCCAATTATGCTGTCCCTGCGTATACCACGGCGACGGTGGGCACCGTGGTTGACCCCGGCGACCCGTACGGTGGCTTTCCCGAGCCGCAGCGCGAGCTTTTCCGCACCTATCCGGTCATGACCGGCACGGATGTCAGCTGGGTGCAGTATACCTTGAATGAGCTCGGCTATACGCTGAGCGTGGACGGGTCCTACGGTGATGCCACGGCGGAAAAGGTGCGCCTGTTTCAAAGTGCGTGCGATCTGCCCGTGAGCGGGGCGGTGGATGTCGCAACGCGGGCAAAGATCCGCCAAATGGTGGATACCTATGTTGTAATCCAAACGGAGCCGCCCGCCGGATATTTTTCGGATGTCGCTTATAATGCCTGGTATTATGATGCCGTGCAGAATGTGTATGTGCGCGGCTTGTTCAGCGGGACGGGCAGCTATGTGTTTGAGCCGGAGACCGTGATGACACGGGCAATGTTTGTCAGCGTGCTGCATCGGCTGGAGGGCAGCCCCGCGGCAGAGGCATCCGCTTTCTCGGATGTACCGCGCGGCACCTGGTATACAGCCGCGGTGGATTGGGCAAGCACTGTCGGTGTGGTCAGCGGCATGGACGAGACGCATTTTGCGCCAAACGACACGGTCACGCGGGAGCAGATTGCATCGCTTCTGTACCGCTATGCCGTCTATAAAGGCTACGACACCGCGGCAAGTGCGGCGCTTGATTTTAAGGACAGCGCAAGCGTTTCCGAATGGGCGGAGCAGCCGCTGCAATGGGCGGTGGGCGCAGGCTTTATCAGCGGAAGAGGCGGCGGCATTTTAGCCCCGCGGGACGGCGCAAAGCGCGCCGAGGTCTCCTCTATCTTTATGCGCTTTGTCGCAATCTACGGCGAAGAGATCGGAGAATAAGCAATGCAGGCCCGCCGTGCCCGGCGGGCTGCTTTTTATGTCAAAACAATGTAAAATATATGAATTTTTGATTGACAAATAATGAAGTTCCTGGTAAACTGAAACGTAGGAAAGCAAGGTGTCACATAAAACGATAAGACGGAGAAAATGATATGAAACAGCACCGGGGAACTCTTTGGATTCGGATACTCAGCACAGCCATGGCAATTCTCATGGCTGTTATTTTTCTGCCGCTTTCCGCCTATGCGGAGGAGTTTTCCGCGCGGGAAAAGGAGACGGATACCGCCGCTTTGCCGCGGGAGGACACGGAGCCTGCAGCCAAAGCCGAGCCCGAGGCGGCGGCGACGGTTTTATATGAGCTGACCGGGCAAAGAGAAGAAAATACCAAAACATTTCGCATGTCGGACGGAACGCAGGTGCTGACGGTTTACCCGGAGGCGGTGCACTATGCCGCAGACGGTGCATGGGAGCCGATCGACAACACGCTGTATCTTTCCGACGATGTGTATCAAAACACCGCCGGTGCGGTCGCATATTCGTTTTCCGCGCAGCAGGCGCTGCCGCAGATCAGCGCGGAATATGAGGGATATTCCCTGCGCTTTTGCGCGCTGCCCTCTGCGGCAGACGCAGAGATAACCCCGGCGCAGCCGGGAGAAGAGCTGCAGGAAACAAAGGGGACGGAAGAGGGGAAAAAAGCCGATGCCCTGCCGCCTGAGGCTTCCTCTGCGGAGGCTGCCTTGGATACCGCCGCGCCCGAAGAGAGCGCCGCGGAGCCGCAGCCAACCTCTGCCGCGCAAGCCCCTGCACAAGCCGAAAGCGCCGAAACCAAAGCGGAGCAAGCGCAAACGGAAGCTGCCGCGGAGGATACGGCGCCCGATGTCTCCGCCCCCGATGCCGCACAGCAAAGTCCTGAGGCAGCGCCCGAAAGCGATGCGGAGAAAACAACGCTTTCTGCCGAGGAGCAAAGAGAGCAGGCGCTGCTTTCGGAGCGCCTGTCCGTTCCCTGCGAAATCGCGGTGCAAAACCCCTCTCTTTCCCTTTCCGAGGAGGCTTTGGAGGGTATGAGCGCGCAGGATGCTGCCAAGGTTGCGCTGCAGGGCGCTACGATGGACTATATCGCACAAAGCGGCGCTTTGGAATATCGTTATACTCTGCATGGGAATACGCTGAAGGAAAGCATTGTGCTTCCCGCCTTTTCCGAGCGGCAGAGCTATGCCTTTTCGCTCTTTGCAAAGGGGTTGCGCGCCGTTTTGTCCGAGGAGGGGACAGTCTGCTTTTTCAATGAGGCGGAGGAAAAGCTTTTTGAGATTCCCGCACCGTATCTTTTGGATGCTGGCGGACAAAGAAGCGATGCCGCTTCCTATACGCTGGAGCAAACCGAAGAGGACGCCTATACCCTGACCGTGCATATCGACACCGCATGGCTTGCCATGGAGGAGCGCGCCTATCCCGTTGTGATCGACCCGACGCTGTATCTGACCGCAACCGCTGCCTCCGCGTCGCAAATCGAAACCGTATCTTATAACCGTGAAACAGAGGAAAAACGCATAAATACCGACTCAATTTTGGTGGGCGCTTGCGGAAACGGGGAATACATCTCAAGGGTTGCATTTATAGAGCCGAAAGCTTTGCCTGCCGGCGCCCGCATTGTGAATGCAAAGCTGATTTTGCAGCCGATTGCAGAATATGCCGCTGCCTCTTATCCGGAAATATATATTTGTGTTGCAGATGCGGCAAGCGATAAAACCGAATGGCCGAACAGTTACCTGGGAGAAGATGCGCTTGATTATCAGCAGATATCGCTTCCGAGGCAAAGCAATCTTTCTCTGGATTGTACCCCTGCGGCACAGGCATGGTCCTATGGGAGCGCCGACAGAATCTCTCTCAGAGTATATGCAATTACAGCCCCCGGCGGAGGTCCGTTGGCTAAAAATGAAAATGCCTTCCAAAGCTTCGGCGGCTCTGCGGATTCCTGGCATGCGCCCGTGCTGCAGCTCAGCTTCCGCAGCACGCTCGGTCTTGAGGATTACTATACCTATTATTCCGAAGAGGTCGGGCGCGCGGGAACAATGCATATCAATGATTATTCCGGTGCGCTTACCGTGGTCCGTCCGCTTGCCGAAAGCGCGGATTATTCGCTTTGCTATGTCTATTGCACCGATACTCCGCTTGAAGAAAAAACATTCGGCGCGACTGCCAACTGGCGCGGCTGGAAGCTGAATGCGCAGGAATGCATCACCGAAGAAAATTCTTATCTTGATGATAACGGCAAAGTGATCCCCTATTTTCTCTATTCGGATGCAGACGGAACGGCACACTACTTTAAAAAATACAATGCTGACATTTATCGCGATGAAGACGGGCTCGGGCTGTTTTTGGCGTCGGACGGCGCCGGCAACTATCTTATGCAGGACCTGCAGGGGAACACAAAGCTTTTTTGCGGCGGTATTCTGACGAAGATCACCGATACCAATTCCAATGTCACCGCGTTTTGCTATAACGGAAACAGCTATGCCTCCGGCTCGGGCGCATGGTACCCCTCCGGAAAGGAGCCGAAGCTGACCTCCGTTGTGCAGCACAACAACGGCAAAACGCCGTATACCGTAGCGACCCTCGGCTATGACGGCGACCGCCTGTATACCGTGACCGACCGAAACGGCTTCGAGCGTGTATTGGTCCATGAAACCAGCACGGACCAGTATGTCATTGTTGACCCGGACGGAAACGGCAGCCGCTATCGGTATACCGGGAACGGCAAGGTTTGGAGTCTCTATGATACAGACAGCGGGCTTGGGCGAAAACTGGTCTATCAGGGAGACACCTACTATCCGTGCGAGGTTGATACCTTTTTTGTCAGCTATGAAACAATGCAGTCCCGCGTGTTTTTCAATCGGGAAAAGGTGAATATCACATTGATTCGGGACAGCGGAAAAAATCTTGTGCCGCAGGATGCCGATGATATCACGCAAACCATGCTCTTTGACAATTACGGCAGAACGGTTTCCGTTTCTGCAAGCGATGCAAACGGCATTCTGCTCGGCGCAAGCGGCGCAAGCTATCAGAAAAACAGCGGCACCTCGCGAAAGAATAACCGCCTGTTGACGGCGGGCACAAGCGGCATGGTCGGGCAGAATCTGCTGCGCGAGGGCGGCATGGAAAAAAGCGGCGCATGGAGCGGCGGCTCGATCTCAAGTGCTGCGCACCGCAGCGGCTATTCCTCACTGTATCTTTGCGGCAATGCCTCCGGCACGGTGCAGGCGACCCAAAGCTATACCGTGAAAGAGGGCTACGGCGGAGACTTCACCCTTTCCGCCTATGTTAAAACGGAAAATCTGAGTGATGCGCAAGACGGCGGCATCACCGTTGCCATGACCGTCGGCGGAGAAACGGTGCGTTCCGTTCCGCTGCGCCGGGATACCGCGCTGGCGCTGCAAAACGGATGGACGCGCCTGCAATGCACCGTTTCCGCCCCGGCAGGCGCAAGCATTGTCGCGCAGCTGTGCGTGGAAAAAACCGCTGCAGATGTTTATTTCGATGATGTGCAGCTGGAGCGCGGCGCAACAGCAAGCAGCTATAACTATGTCTTTAACGGTAATTTCGATTACGGCACAGACGGGTTTGAAACAACCTGGTATTCCACCGCAGGACCGGCAGAGCAGCATGACGGAACCCTCGGCTCGGTATACTATGCGCCCGAAACCTTGGACGCATTGGTGAGAGCCACCCAAACAATCCCGATCAATGAACCCGTGGATGCAGACAGCCCCTGCACTTATCTGTTTTCCGCATGGGGAAAAGCAAAAACCTCTGTTCTTAATGCGCAGCGAACCTTCCAGGTCACCGCAGAGGTTGTTTATGCCGACGGAACATACGAATACCACACCGTTTCATTTTATTCCGAGATAAGAGACCAATGGCAGTTTGCCTGCATTCCGGTCGTACCGAAAAAGAGCGGCACGATCGCCTCCATCAAGGTGCACTGTTCCTTTTATCGAAACACGGGAACCGGCTGCTTTGACGATCTCGCCCTGGTGCGCGAGCCCTGCGCGACCTATCAATATGATGCAAACGGGCAGCTGACCAAGCTGCGTCAAAGCGAAACGGCGACCAAAAGCTATACCTACAGCGGCGTCGATCTGACAAGCGCCTCCGGCGGCACGCAGGGCGATGTCAGCTATACCTATGATGCCAATCATAATGTCACAAGCGCCGTGCGCGACGGGCTTGAAACGCAGTATACCTATGACAGCGCAGGTCGCGTTGTGCGCTCGGAGGTCTATCCCGGCCACGGCTTTGCGACCAAAGCAACCTATACGGCGGACGGCAGCCGCCTTGCATCCTCAACGGATACGCTGTATCAGACCGTAAACTATACCTATACGCACAGCGCAGCAAGCTCCAAGGTCAAGGAGGAGCTCCCGGTTTCCGGCTCGCAGTATACCACCTTTATGACCTATTCGTCCGACAATCAGGGCTTTCTGCGGCAAACCTATAAAAACTCGGTCGTTTCTCTGGAAAACAGCTATTGCTTCGGCAGAGTTATCAATGTGCAGCGGCGCGGACATACCGAGGGCAGCAATAAAAATTCAAATTCGCTGAATCTGAAGCAGAATTATTCCTTTGATTACGATTATTTCGGCAATCCTACCACCAGCAAGGCAGGCTCCTATCTGCTTTCAAGCAATGCCTATTCCGGCTATCGCACATTGGCAAGCAGCACCTACGGCAACGGTGCCGTTGTCGGCTATGAGTATGACAGCTTGGAGCGCCTTGTCGCAAAGCAGATCAGCGACGGCACCTGGAAGGAAAGCTATACCTATGCCGCAGACGGCAGCCTTGCGCAAACCACAATCACGGACAAGGCGACCGGCGCGGTGCAGAAAATCGTGCGGTATCAATATGATTCGCTGGGCAGACTGCTCCTCACGGAGGACTGCGCCGCAGACGGAACCGTGCTCTCCCGCCGCGAGGTGCAGTATAATGCCAAGGGGCAAACGGCAAAAGAGGCATATTATGACGGCAGCATAACTCGCCAAAACGCCTATACGTATGACAACGGCGGAAAGCTGACCTCCCTTGCAATGCCAAACGGCGTTACCACAAGCTATACCTATGATTATCTGAATCGTCTGTCCGCCAAGCGATACGGTCCCGGCGGCGGAAGAATCTGCGACTATTATTACTATCAGGCATATGAAAACCTGATGTCTCCGCTGGTGAGTGATATATCCTATCATCAGGGCAACCAGGGCGACAGAGTCACATCGTTCAAATATCGCTATGATAATGTCGGAAATATCGAGAGAGCAGAGCAATCCGATTCCGTCCGCGGCACGATCGCAAAAAGCACTTACCGCTATGACCGCTTCAATCAGCTGATTCAGGAGGAGCGCGACGGAAAGACCTGGTTTTATCAGTATGATACCGTCGGGAATCTGCTTTGGGTCAGGAATTATGACTATACCGGATATGCCGATTATAATGAAGCGGCATCTGCGGCTTCGTATCAGCCCGAGCTTCTTCTCGGCACAGACACCTACTCCTACGGCAACAGCGAATGGCAGGACCTTTTGACGGCGTTCAACGGCCGCAGCATCACCTATGATGCCATCGGGAATCCCTTGACATACTATAACGGCACGGATTATACTATGAC
>URPL01000010.1 GCA_900549725.1 uncultured Eubacteriales bacterium
TTTTTGAAAATACGGATCTTGCGCCGTTTCTCGGGGTGCTGCCGTTTTCCCCCACGGGGGCGCAGCGGCGGGCGCTTGCCGATTTTGCAAAGGATTTTGCAGCCGGCGCATATCCGATGTTTCGCTTGCTCAACGGTGATGTGGGCAGCGGAAAGACCGTTTGCGCGGCGGGGGCGATGTTTCTTGCGGCGCAAAACGGATATCAAAGCGTTTTAATGGCACCCACCGAGCTTTTGGCGCGGCAGCATGCGGCAACGCTGAAAAAGCTGCTTGCGCCGCTTGGAGAAGAGCCGCAGCTTTTGGTCGGTTCCCTGAAAGCCGCGGAAAAGCGTGCGGTCAAGGAAAAAATTGCATGCGGACAGGCAAAATTTGTGGTCGGCACGCATGCGCTGCTGGAAGAGGATGTCCGTTTTGCAGGGCTTGCGCTTGTGATCACGGATGAGCAGCAGCGCTTCGGCGTTTTGCAGCGGCAGACATTGCAGGAAAAGGCGGCGGGCGTGCATGTTCTGATGATGACGGCGACCCCGATCCCGCGTACGATGCATCAGCTGCTGCTGGGCGATATGGACAGCTCCGTTTTGGACGAGCTGCCGCCGGGGCGCAAGCCGGTTTCCACGCATCTCATCCCGCCGCAGCGGGAAAAGGATATGCTTGCATATCTGCATCGGCAGGCGCTTGCGGGAAAGCAGATTTTTGTAGTTTGCCCTGCGGTGGAAGAGAGCGATGCGGATCTGATGAGCGCATCGGCATGCGCCGAGATGCTGCGGGAGAAAATGGGGGAGGTTGGCATTGTCCTGGTGCACGGCAGAATGAAAAGCGCCGAAAAGGAAGCTGCAATGCGTGATTTTGCGCAGGGCAAAGCCCATATCCTTGTTGCAACCACGGTGATCGAGGTCGGAGTGGATGTGCCGGCGGCGGTGATTATGGTGATTGAAAACGCAGAGCGCTTCGGGCTTTCTCAGCTGCATCAGCTGCGCGGGCGCGTCGGGCGCGGCACGGAAAAATCCTATTGCTTTTTGGTCAGCGCGGCGCAGGGGCAAGCTGCAAAAGAGCGCCTCGGGGTGCTGTGCCGTGAACAGGACGGCTTTGCCATCGCGGCACAGGATCTGCGGCTGCGCGGCCCGGGCGATTATGTCAGCGCGGTGCGGCGCGGCGGAATCTATCCGCAAAGCGGTGCGCTGCAATTTGCATTGGCAGACCCTGCACACGACATGGAGCTTTTGCAGCAGGCGCTCGGCGCCGCAAATGCGCTTTCCGAGGAGGACCCGACCCTTGTGTTGCCGCAGCACAGCGCGCTGCGCGCGCTTGTTTTCGGAGAAAGTTTACAGGCAAATACTTGACACAGCCTCAAAAAACCGATACGATAAAAACAAAAATGCACGGAATGACCGCTTGTGCGGAGATAGGAACTGAGTATGAAGCATTCAATGAAAGTGATTTTGTGTGTTCTGTGCGCTTTGTGCGCGCTGTTTGCGATTTCCTGCCAAAGCTCCGATGAGGATGCCCCGCGGGGCTATGTCGGCATGCAGGATGAAAACGGGGATTATACCCTTTACGTGCCGAGCTCCTGGACGCAGGATGAATCGCACGGGATGCAGCTTGCCTATGCCGCGCAGGATCCGAGCGTTTCCGTGAGCGTCACGGCGGTGAGCATGAGCCAAAAAACCAATTCCGAGGAGGAATATTGGAAGAGCTATCGCGAGGAATTCGAAAAGACCTTCTCCGATTTTTCGCTGGAGGAGGACGGGTATGCCGCAACGATGGGCGGTCTGGATGCCAAGAAATTTGTATTCAGCGGCACCGTCGCCGGCACCTCGTACCGTTTTATGCAGGTGCTCACGCAGCGCAATGCCGTGATTTACACCTTTACATTTACCGCCCCGGCGAATCTTTATGATTCCTATTCCGAGCAGGCGGGAGCAATTCTCGCTAATTTCAAATTTCGGTAAAGCGCAGGAAAAAGCAAGATGATCAAGCAAATCGGCGGCGCCGCGCAAATGCTGCAAGCGGAGCCGATCTATTTCGATAACAGCGCCACAACGCCCCTTTGCCCCGAGGCGATCACGGCGATGGAGCGGGTGATGCAGACCGGATACGGCAATCCCTCCGCACTGTATCGCCGCGGGCTGATCGCGCAAAACGAGGTGCACACGGCAAGAGAAAAAATTCTTTCCCTGCTCGGGGTGCATTCTGCCGGCACATTTTCTCCGCTTGTGTTCACGGCGTGCGGCACGGAGGCGAACAATCTTGCCCTTTTCGGTACGGCACGCGCCAAAGCGCAGCATAAAACGGGGAAAATCATTGTCAGCGACAGCGAGCATCCTTCGGTTTTGCGCTGTGCGCAGGCGCTTGAGGCGCAGGGAATTCGTGTTTTGTATTTGCCTACGCGCGGCGGGCTTTTGGATCTTGAAATGCTTTCCCGCGAGGTGACGCAGGATACCTTTTTAGTCAGCCTGATGACCGTCAACAATGAAACGGGCGCTCTTTACGATGTTGCGCGGGCGGCGCATATTGCCAAGGAGAAAAATCCCGCCGTGGTTGTGCATACCGATGCGGTGCAGGCATTCGGACGCGTTCCGGTCACCCCGGAAAAATGGGGGGTGGATCTTGTCAGCCTGTCCGCGCATAAGATCGGCGGGCCGAAAGGAGTCGGGGCGCTGTATATCAGCCCGGCTGTGCATAAAGCCAAAAAAATCATCCCCGTTTTGCTTGGCGGCGGGCAGGAGCAGGGGTATCGCTCCGGCACGGAAAATGTCATCGGCATCGCTGGGTTTGGTGCCTCCGCCGCGGCGATTGCAAAATGCGAGCAGCCGCAGCCCAGGATCCGCGCTTATCTTTGCAACGTGCTGCGCACGGATCCGCGCTTTTCGGCCGTTGTGATCAATGAGGCGCCGCAGGGGCACCGCGCAGGGCATATTCTTTCGCTGACCCTGCCCGGCATCCGCTCGGAAACCATGCTGCATTTTCTCTCCGATCGCGGCATCTGCATTTCCGCCGGCTCCGCCTGCTCCTCCGCTTCCCGTCATATTTCCCCCGCGCTTCAGGGCTTTGGGCTGAATGCAAAGCAAACTGCAACAACGGTGCGCATTTCCATTGGCCCGCAGAATACCCTTTCACAGGCGGATGCCCTTTTGGCGGGCCTTGCAGCCGGGCTGGAACGGCTTGCCCGCACCTGAGCGCATAGAACGATTTAACACCTGAAAATGCAGCTTTGAAAAACTTTTTTTGCAAAAAGGTTGCAAAATCCGGAGCTATATAGTATAATATCGGTTGTAAACGCCGCGTTTTCGCAATTTTTTATGCTAATCCTTGCAAAACTGTGAAATAACACGGAGAAAGGCAGAAAAAACAATGAAAAGACTTGAGTTTCGCGAACTGTTTTCCGATCCGCAGACCTATGCGGGCCAAAGCATTACCGTCGGCGGCTGGGCAAGATCCATTCGCGCAAGCAATGCCTTCGGCTTTATCGAGCTGAACGACGGAACGACTTTCCGCAATCTGCAGATCGTATTTGAGGACGCAACGCTTCCCAATTACAAGGAAATTGCAAAGCAAAATGTCGGTGCGGCGCTTGTCGTTCGCGGAACTTTTGTATTGACACCGGAGGCAAAGCAGCCCTTTGAGCTCAAAGCGCAGGAAATTGAGATCGAGGGCGTGTCCGCGCCGGAATATCCGCTGCAGAAAAAGCGGCATTCTCTTGAATTTTTGCGCAGCATTGCGCATTTGCGCCCACGTTCCAACACATTTAACGCCGTGTTCCGCGTACGCAGCGTTGCGGCATTTGCCATTCATTCGTTTTTCCAGTCCCGCGGGTTTGTCTATGTCAACACACCTATTATCACAAGCTCCGACTGTGAGGGCGCGGGCGAGATGTTCCGCCTGACCTCGCTTGATCTTGAAAACCTGCCGCGCACGGCGGACGGAAAGGTGGATTACAGCGCCGACTTTTTCGGCAAGCCCACAAACCTTACCGTTTCCGGGCAGCTCAATGCGGAAACCTTCGCCATGGCGTTTTCGAATGTTTATACCTTCGGCCCGACCTTCCGCGCAGAGCGCTCCAACACGGCGCGCCATGCGGCGGAATTCTGGATGATGGAGCCCGAGATTGCCTTTGCAGATCTTTCCGATGATATGGCGCTTGCGGAGGATATGATCAAATATGTCATCGGTTATGTCATGGAGAAGTGCCCGGACGAGCTTGCATTTTTCAACCAGTTTATTGACCGGACTCTGCTTGACCGGTTGCACAACCTTGTCACAAATGAGTTCGGCCGCATAAGCTATACAGAAGCAATTGCCCTGCTTGAAAAGAGCGGCAGAAAGTTTGAATATCCGGTTTCCTGGGGAATTGATCTGCAGACGGAGCATGAGCGCTATCTGACCGAAGAGGTGTTTGCAAAGCCCGTGTTCGTGACGGATTATCCGCGTGAGATCAAAGCATTTTATATGCGGCTGAACGATGACGGGAAGACCGTTGCCGCGATGGATATGCTTGTGCCGGGCGTCGGTGAGCTTATCGGCGGCTCTCAGCGCGAGGAGCGGCTGGATTATCTTTTGGATGCAATGCAGCGCTTCGGCCTTGGCGAAAAGGACTACTGGTGGTATCTTGAGCTGCGCAAATACGGCGGAACAAAGCATGCGGGCTTTGGGCTCGGTTTTGAGCGCCTGATTATGTATATTACGGGTATGGCAAATATCCGTGATGTCGAGGCATTCCCGCGGACGACCGGTCAGGCGGATTTTTAAGAAAAAGCTTCCGCGGCAGGACGATGCGGCTTGCCGCGAATTTCTATGGTGTATCACTTGGAGAATCGGAGAGAAAAAATGGCAGAAAAAATGATCCCGTACAAAGAGAGAACCATCCGGGAGCTGAAGGAGGAATATGCGGCGCAGAAGGCACGCTATGACACCTTTGCGGCGCAGGGGCTGAAGCTGGATATGTCCCGCGGGAAGCCTTGCCGCGAGCAGCTGCGTATCAGCGAAGGCATGTTGACCGCGATCAATGAAATTGATGCCTGCTATGCCGTAAACGGTGTGGACTGCCGTAATTACGGCTTGCTGGACGGCATTCCCGAGGCAAAACAGATCTTTTCGGATCTTCTGAAAATTCCGGGCGAAAATATTATCGTCTGCGGAAACTCAAGTCTTAATATCATGTATGATACCGTGGCGCGCAATATGCTGTACGGCGTGCTCGGCTCCGAGCCCTGGTCGCATCTTGAAAAAGTGCGGTTTTTGTGCCCCGTCCCCGGATATGACCGTCATTTTGCGATCTGTGAATCGCTCGGCATTGAGATGATCAACATTCCCATGACCCCGCAGGGGCCGGATATGGATATGGTTGAGCAATATGTCAACAACGACCCGACGGTCAAAGGAATTTGGTGCGTTCCGAAGTATTCCAACCCGGACGGCTTTACCTACAGCGACGAGGTGGTGGACCGCTTTGCGGCGCTCACGCCCGCTGCGGCGGATTTCCGTATTTTCTGGGATGATGCATATGCCATTCATCATCTGTATGACGATAAAAGAGACCATCTCAAAAATCTGTTCAAAGCGCTGCGCCAGGCCGGCAAAGAAAATATGGCATATATCTTCGCATCGACCTCCAAAATTACCTTCCCGGGCTCCGGCATTGCAATGATTGCCTCGGGCAATGAAAACATTGCGCAGATCAAAGAGGTGATGTCGGTGCAGACCATCGGCTTTGATAAAATGAATATGCTGCGCCATGTTCGTTTCTTCGGCAATGCCGACGGCGTCCGCGCGCATATGGAGCGCCATGCGCAGCTGCTCCGCCCGAAATTCGAGATCGTTTTGCAGGCGCTTGCAAGAGAGCTCGGCCCGCTTGAGATCGGCCATTGGAATGAGCCGCGCGGCGGCTATTTTATCTCGCTTTATACCATGCCCGGCTGCGCAAAGCGCGTTTGGCAGCTGATGAAGGAATGCGGCGTTGTGATGACAAAGGCGGGAGCAACCTATCCCTACGGCAAAGACCCGGAGGATGCAAACCTGCGCATTGCGCCGTCTTATCCGAGCGAGGAGGATCTGATTCAGGCTGCAAAAATTCTCTGCTGCTGCGTGAGAGTGGCGAGCCTTGAAAAACTGCTTTCCGAATAAAATAAAACCGGAGGATGTGTCGTGGCGGATTTTACAAAGGTACAGGAAGTACTCGATCAGCTGCATGAAAAGGCAGGTATTCCGTGCTGCGATGTGATCGTGATGCAGAATCATCGGCAGCTCTATCGGTATATGACCGGCGTTTGCGATCAGGAAAAAACAAAGCCCGTGTCGGAACAGACCAAGTATTATATGTATTCCTGCACAAAGCCCGTCACCGTCGTTACCGTGATGACACTTGTCGAGAGGGGGCTTTTGCAGCTTGACGATCCCGTTCAAAAATATATTCCGGCCTTTGCAGGGGCATATGTGCAAAAGGACGGCAAAAAGGTCGTTGTGGGCGAAAAGGTGACCGTTTGGCATTTGCTCACCATGACCTCTGGCCTTAGCTATGATCTGCGCGCGCCGGGGCTCTCGGCATATCTGAAAGAGAATCCCGCGGCGGATACGGCGCAGCTGGCACAGGCATTTGTGCTTGACCCGCTTTCATTTGCTCCGGGAGAACAATGGCAATACGGGGTTTCGCATGACGTGCTCGGCGCGGTGGTCGAGGCGGTCAGCGGCAAGTCGTTTTATGCCTGTATGAAAGAGGCTGTTCTCGACCCGGTCGGCATGCAGCATACTGCATTCGCGAAAAAAAGCGAACTGCCGCCGCAGATGTGCGCACAGTATTTGTGGTGGGGCAAATACGGCTTTGAATATGATATGAGAAATCAATATATTCTCACGGATAATCATCAGTGCGGCGGCGCCGGGCTGTACAGCACCGCGCAGGATTATGCGTTGTTTTGCGATATGCTTGCCTGCGGCGGCGTTGCGCAAAACGGCAACCGGATTCTGAAAGAAGAAACAATGCGGCTGATCTGCACGCCGCAGCTGAACGAGGCACAGCAGGCGACATTTTATTGCTCCACAGGCCCCGGTTATACCTATGGGCTCGGGGTGCGGGTGCGCTGCGACAATCAGGGGCATAACGGTGAATTCGGCTGGGACAGCGCCGCAGGCGCTTTGGTGCTTGCCGATCCTGCGCTCGGGCTCTCCATTGCTTATACGCAGCATGTGCTGCATTGGTATGATTTGGCGGGCTATATTCATCGCCCGCTGCGGGACGCGGTATACCGTGCGCTCGGCTGTGAAAAATAAAGATTTTGGGCTCTGCCAAATGCAGAGCCCATTTTTTACGGATTGGAAAGCGCAAGCGTGATATCGCTCAGCGGATAGCTGATGCAAGGGTGAATATAGCCGAAAAGCCGATCTGCCGCGCGGCGGGCATCCCGCTCCTGCGGCACAAAGATATTGCCCCGGAGCAGCCTTGTGCGGCACCAGCCGCATTCTCCGCTGCGGCAATGGCTGTTTGCCGAAATGGCGGCGCGCTCAATGGCAACCAAAAGCGGCTCGTTTGCGGCTGCCGGGAAGGTGAGGCGCTCGTTTTCGCGCTGCAGCGTCACCGTATAGTGCTTTCCGGTGTGCTCTGCGGGGTATCCGGGCAGAGATGCGGGGTCGCCTGCCGCACCGAATAATTCACGCCGAACCCATTTTTGTTCCAACCCCAAAGCGGCAAGCTCGCCGTCCAAAAAGCGATACATTGCCTGCGACCCTGCAAGAAAAAGGCTGCACGGTGCATCCGGCATATATTTTCGGATCAGCTCGGCGCTCAAAAGCCTGTGTTCGCAGCCGTCCCGTTTCTCTGCGCTGAGCACATGCGCAAAGCGCACCTTTCCGCCCGAGCGGCGGCAGAGCTCTTCCAGTTCCTCTTTAAAATAAGCTTGCGCAAGGGTGGGGGTGCCGTAGAGAATGGTGAGCGAAAAATTTTCCTCTCCGTCTGCAATGGCGTGCGCCATAGAGACAAACGGCGTGATGCCGATGCCGCCTGCCAGTGCAAGCACGGTATTTGCATCGCGCAGGCTGCTGTGATAAAAATTGCCGAGCGGTGCGCTCACCGTGACCGTTTGCCCCGGCACAAACTGCTCAAACATTGCATTGCTCCCAAAGCCTGCGCGCTTGACGGTAACGGCATAGATGCCCTGCCTTGCCAGGGCGGGGGAAGAGCACAGAGAGACGGGGCGTGTGAAAACACTGCCCTGCGCCTCCATGGAAAAGCTGATGTATTGCCCTGCGGAAAACGGCGCGGCGCTTTGCCCGTTCTCTGTGCGCAGGACGAAGGTTTTCACATCATCCGCGCGGGGAATGATCTCACAAACCGTCATTTTCTGTGCGCGAGGGTGCATTTTTTCCGCCAGGGCATTTGCGGCATAGCTGCTCGGCAGCGGTGTTTCCGCCCCTTTTTCAATGGTTTTTTCGCGCACCTTTGTCTGGTTTTTGAATTTCAGCATATCCAAAAGCCCAATGGCGCTCACTTTTACTTTTAACGACATGCGTTCTCTCTCCCTTCCTGCTCCTGTTGCGCCATGGCGCGCAGAGCCGTTTTTGCCGCCGTGTCTCCGGCGGAATAGCACATATTGTTACCGTGGCAGCGCGGACCGGCAGCGCCGGTCAGATACAGCCCGGGCACGGCAGCGTCTTTGGAAAGCATCATCAGTCTTGTCATCATGCTGTCCCAAAGCGGGGCTTCGTAGCCGTATGCGGTGCCTTGCGGCGTGCCGAGATAACGCGCAAAGGTGATCGGGGTTGCGATTTCAATCTCCTCGATATGCGGGCGCAGGGAAACGCCGAGCGTTTTTTCGACAAGCTCGATCAAATGCGCGGCGTACGCCTCCTTGGCTTTGCGGTAGGAAGTCGGGTCGAGTGAGCCCCATGCATCCTCGCTGAACAGCGCCGTCAGCGTGCAGATACAGGTGCCCTGCGGGCTGCAGGTCGGGTTTGGGACATTGTAGCAGTTGAAGATTACATAATCGTTGCCTTCTATTTTTCCCATGCGGGAAAACAATGCATCCTGATCGGCGGTATCGGCAATAAAAACGCTGTAATCCGTGAGACCGAGCGCGGTATTTGAGCGGTTCAGCCCAAGATAAACATTGAAAAAGCGAATGCCGAAGCGGCGGCTGTTGGCAAGCTTCAGCGCGCGCTTCGGTATTGTATCCGCAGGGAGCATTTTCCCGAAAACGGTGTGCGGATTCAGATTTCCGATTACATGCTCTGTGGAAAAGGTGCCAGCCGTTGTTTCAACGCCCGCGATTTTGCCGTCTTCGCAAAGCAGCTTTGTTGCCTCCGTGGAAAACAGGGCATGCCCGCCGGCTTCATAAAAGAGCTGCATAAGGGCTGTGCTGTTGGCATGCGCAGTGAGCTTTGGAATATAGGCGCCGCGCTCAATATAGTGCGACATTGCCACCGCATAATGCAGAAAAGCAAGGCGGCTCAGCGGCATGCCGAGATAGCTCCAATAGGTGCCGAGAATATCCTGTGCCCGCTTTGGCATGTGCAGCGCCTGTAAAACTTTTTTTGTGGAATGCGCGGCGCAGCGCAGAAAATTCGGATATTGCTCCCGCAAAAATTTTCCGTCCGCTTTTCCGTGAGAGGCGCTGATGGCATGTGTTGCTCTTGTCATTTCATCGGCAAGGGCAAAAAAGGCTTCGGTGCTTTTGCGGCTGCCGGGCACCTCGCGCTCCATTGCCTTAATAAAAGAGGAGGTGCCGCACGGCATGCGCACATCCAGGGGCTTCCCCGTGGAATCCTTTCGGATAACACAGCGGAACACATCGGGAATGGGCACCCATTCCGTCCGCAGCCCGAGCTTTTCCAAAAGCAGTCGCGAGCTGCCTTTGTTATCGTCCGGTCCCCAATCGCAGAATTCGTGCAGCGTTGCGTCAAATTCAAAGCGCCCGCGCACAAAGCTCGTCGAGCAGCCGCCCGGCGTATTGTTTTTTTCGATCAACAGCGTTTTTTTGCCTGCCTGCGCCAGCTCAAGCGCTGCAACAATGCCGCTGTTTCCTGCGCCGATGACAACGGCGTCATATCTGATATGGCTCATTTTCATACTCCTCAGCAGGTTTCCCAAAAATTCAGACAGAGCAAACGGAAATTTTTCAATTTGCCTCTTTATACCCGAAAATTATACCATATCGCGCGCGGAAAGTCAAAATGCAAAAAACGGTGTGGATCTTTCCGTGCAGACGCCGGACGGCTTTTCCGCGGTTGACACGGAGCTTGTGGCAAACTATGTTGAGCAGCACCTTTTGACCGAGGCGGAGAGCATTCAGCGCGTGGTGCGGCAAAACCGCACGCTCGGACACCGCATTCTGCAGTTTATCAATGACCTGCTCGGCAAGATCGGCTTCAAGAGCGCAAAGGAGCGGGCGTTCCTTTTGCGGGCACGCTCTCTGTATAATGCCGCATTGAAGGAAACGCAGAGCAGTTTCCGCCGCGAACTGCAGCAGAAATATGATGCGCAGAACAGCAGCCTTGACACCGTGCGGGAGCGCTATGAAAACGGCGAGCTTTCCGAAGCGGAGGCGGCTGCGGAGCATGACAGACTGTTTGACCCGGAGCTTTATATGGAGCAGCGGAGCGGTGATTCTGCTTTTTCCATAGAAAAAACGACCGATAATCGGCCGTTTGTACAGATTGATGAGGATATTCTGCAGGGAGTTCCGAAATCGGAATGGAAAAAGACTGTAAAGGAGGTGCTTAAGCAAAGATTCCCGAACGGTATTCCGCTTGGTAACAATTTGATTCGGATTACCGGGAAAAGCCGAGGTGAGCTTACAAATTCGGGATATACAAAATATCAACTGTTCAATGCGGACAATGTAGCGGCGGACAAATTCAGAGCTGCGGCAAAGTCAGATGAGGTATTGCATGCGGCTACTGATTGGGTCAGTGAAGGGGTGAACCATCCGAGAAAAGACAACATTACTAACTTTTCACGCGGAACGGTTTTGCTGCGAATAGGGAAGAATCAATATGAAGCATCCGTCCTTGTTGCGGGTACGAATCAGGGGATGCTGCGTCTGTATGACATCATAGATCTTGACAAAACAAATTTTACAAAAAAAGAGACGAATACGGTTACAGCCGTGAATCCGTCACCGGAAGCCGACAGAAAAACCGTATTCCTCTCTACAGACAGTTTAGCACAAAATCAAAATATTGTCAATGGGGAAAACACGGGAATTGAGAAATGGTCGGTGCAGCATTCCATCAGCCCGAGGCTTGAAGATGATTTTGTCTCTGTGGTGAAGGGCACCTTTGACAAAAACAGCGAGGTTACCATCGGGACGACCTCAGACTTTCTGACAAACACGCTCGGTGTGCAGGCGCTGCCTGTTACGATGCCGGCGGATAAGGCCTATTCTGCCATCGTGACCGAGGCGAGAGCAAAAGCGGACGGAAGATACCGTGCGGGCACAAACTACCACGGGCTCGGTGTGCACGGGCTGGCTTTGGCGCTGGAGGCTTCCGAGGACCCGATCGCTGCCTTTGCATCAAAACCGAATGCAAACAGCAAGCGATTGAATGCCGTAGTGCTTGTGACAAAGGAGATCCTGCGCGGGAAAAATATTGTGGTGGTGGAAGCGATTGACACAAAAGGCTTTCAAAACGGAAAGCGATTGAATGTCAATAAAATCGTTACCGCGTATGACCGCGCCGCTGTTTTGCGGGATATCGTAGACGCTTCAAACGACGGACGGCTGCTCCATCTTGACAAAAAAAGAAGCCAGCAAATCCTTGCTGGGAGCAACGCGTCCAATTCGCGAAGTGCCATACAAGGAATCAATACTGACTTTAGTAACAGTATAGCAAACTTCCGGGAAAATGTCAAGTGGGAAAAACAGGGGAAACAAAGTTTTTCCGCAGAATCTCCGACGGCAACCAAAACCCCGATGCAGCTTGCAATGGAGCAGGCGCAGCAAAAAGCAGAGCAAAGCGGGCGGCAGAATTCCTACTCTCCGAAAACACCGGAGGAAAAGCGGGACATTGCGGGAGCCTTCCGGCAATACCTGAACGGGGAAATTGACACGGAGACGCTGCGCAAACGGATCGGCACGGATAAGATCGGGACGGTACTTGACGAGCACGGAGGGACAGGCAGCGACCTCTCCCGACTGAGCGGGACAGACCTTGCGGCGGCAAGGCTTGTGCAGCAGGCACACCGGGACGGCATCTCCGTGGACGAATACCTGCGGCAGAATGCAGAGCATTGCCATGTGTGCTGCTTTTTCAAAAACTGTGCCCAATTTGTGACCAATCAAAACGAAAAGCCCTTGAAAATCAAGGGCTTTTCGTTTTGGCGGAGAGATAGGGATTCGAACCCTAGTTGGGGTATTAGCCCAAACACGATTTCCAGTCGTGCGCCTTAGACCAGCTCAGCCATCTCTCCATGGTGTGCCGCTCATTCACAGCCTGTACAGTATAGCAGTTTTTTGTCGGTTTGTCAAGCCTTTTGAATAAGTTTTTTGCGGGGATTGCTTTTGCCGTGCGCTTGGCTGGAAAGTATACCGAATGCGAAGACAAATGCGCCGACGGAACTTTACGAATACAATAACACAGTATGACAAGAAATATTTGTTTGAAAGCTTTTTCACCTTTTTGAAAGTTTTTTTCACCTTTGCAACTTATTATAACATGTTATGTAATTTATGGTTTACAGCGGCAGCTGAAAACATATGAAGTTTCTGGTTTGTGAAATAATTTTG
Source organism: uncultured Eubacteriales bacterium (assembly GCA_900549725.1). GTDB lineage: Bacteria > Bacillota > Clostridia > Oscillospirales > CAG-272 > UMGS1225. Next base: position 12,714 of record URPL01000010.1, read on the forward strand.
GAAAAAATGTAATGTGATTTGTTGAATAAGCACAAAAAATGAAAAGATTATTTGAATATTCTGCGAATTGACGGTTTCCGACAAAATGGTTATTATAATAATAGACAAGTTGTTATAACAAGATTGAGTCTTGCGCCGCCCGGCGGCGCAAAACGCAGAGGATAACCGTATGATTGAAAGCAATGGCCCGAAATATTCCAAAGTCAAGCAAACCATTATTCGCAATATTGAAGACGAACTTTATACGGTCGGGCAGATGCTTCCGAGCGAGCGCGAACTTATCGATACCTACGGCGTCAGCCGCATCACCGTCCGCCGCGCATTGGCGGAGCTTGAAGCCGAAGGATATATTTATCGGGTGCAGGGGAAAGGCTCTTTCGTAAAAGGAGAGCAGCACCGCCAGGATCTTTTTTCCCTGACCTCCTGCACGCAGGATATTATCCGGCAGGGCATGTCTCCCTCAAGAAAGGTATACGCCTGCGAGGTAACAACGCCGAACAAGCGACAGCAGAATGAGCTTTACCTCAACGACGGAGACAAGGTATTCAAACTCAAGCGTGTTTACCTGGCAGACGACGAGCCGGTGAACCTTACCACGACCTATTTGCCTTATAAATATATTGAAGGCATTGAGCGTTTCGATTTTTCCAAAGCCTCTCTTTACGATGTTTTGGAATCGAAATACAATATCAAGATCACGCGCGCGATACGGACGATTGAAGCCGTCAGCGCTTACGAAGAAACGGCAAGACTATTGCATGTGGCGGAAAATGTGCCGCTTTTGCTGTTCAAATGCGTGATTTTCGGCGAAGTCGGCGGCAGGGAGGTTCCGATAGAGACCTTCAAATGCTACTACCGCAGCGACCGATTCAGCTTTTGCATCAATCAGGTGCGCTGAGCCAGTTCTTTCATGGTGTATGCCATCGAAGATAAAAACAAAAATAATACAAGGAGCGGAAAATCATGAAAAAGCACTTCAGAATCCTGAGTCTGTGCCTGGCACTACTCATGCTTGCCGCAGTTTTTGCAGGCTGCAGCAAGGACGGCACGAAAGACAAGGCAAACTTTAAGGTTGCGTTCGTTTGCAGCGCAGCCGGACAGAACGACACCGGCTACAACAAGTCGGCTTGCGACGCCATTAAGGAAGTTGCGGGCGAGCTCGGTGTTGAGTACAAGATCGTTGAGCCGACCAACGGTGTTCCCATGGCGCTTGAAACCCTTGCAAATGACGGCTACAACCTCATCTTCAGCCTGGAATATGATTTTGAGGCTCTGATCAACGGCGTCGGCGGCAGTAAAGCGATTGCCGAGCAGTATCCCGACACCTATTTCGTCGTATTCAACGACAACCCCAATGTCAACGAGGACGGCTCCGTGAAACACAAGAACGTTATCTCCGTTTTGTTTGACGTGCACGAAGCTTCCTATCTTGCAGGTTATGCTTATGTTCAGATGAACGAGAACCAGGACAAACTGTTCGGCTCCGAATATAAGCTGACCAAACTGGCGGACGGCCGCGCAGCAGGCTTTGTCGGCGGAACGAACTCCAACGGTATTCTGGTTTATTCCTACGGCTTTTTGCAGGGCATGGAAAAAGCTGCTGCCGAGTACGATGTGAAGTATGATTACTATGCAAAGTATGACGCGGGCTTTACCGATCCGGCTGTCGGCAGCACCGTGGCGGGCACTTTCTATGACAACGGCGCAAACATCGTGTTCGCTGACTGCGGCACCGTAGGCGACGGCATCACCTCCAAAGCAAAGGAAGTGGGCAACATTGCGATCCAGGTCGACGCAGACCTTGACAGCACGCAGCCCGGCCATATCCTCACCAGCGTTTTGAAGATTACGGGCGTTCCCGTTACCACCATTACCCGTGCATATGCAGACGGCTCTATTTCCAAGATGGACAACCTGCAGAGCTACAACCTGAATTCCGGCGCTACCGGTATCACCGGCATGACGGTGCTGGGCGAGCATGTTCAGGATAAGGAACTCTGGAAAGAAATCACCGACAAGGTCAATGCCGTCGGCGAAGAGATCAAGAGCGGCAAGATCGTAGTTGTCAACGCACAGAACGGCGAGACGCTGAATCCCACCGATGTTCCGCACATGAACATCAAGTAAGACCGTAAACTTTGAGATTCCGCCCGCTTTGTACGACAGTGATACAGAGCGGGCGGAACCCTCTGATAAAGCATATTTTCCGGCATGTACCGCAGCACTTTTCTTCGCACGGTCAATGAGGGGTCCGACAGAATGCAAAAAATCCGAAGATGCGGGATTTTCGTGTGTTACATGCAAGAGGCGCGCCGCGCAAAGCCGCATGCTGTGAAGGCCGGCGCAGAGCGGAGAGCTTGGCTTTTCCGGCTCTAATTTATCTGATAACAGGAGACAGCAGCCATGAGTAAAATTAAAACGATTGACCTGACGAAAAAGTATGACGATTTCGTCGCAAACGACCGCATCAATTTAACGGTCGAGCAGGGCGAGATCAAATGCATCGTCGGGGAAAACGGCGCGGGAAAAACCACGCTGATGAATATGCTCTACGGCGTACATAAGCCGACCTCTGGCAAGCTGCTGGTAGATGACAAGGAAGTAACTTTTCACAGCCCGCAGGATGCCATGAAGCACGGCATCGGTATGGTTCATCAGCATTTTAAGCTGGTTCCCAGTCTGACCGTTTATGAAAATATTTTTTTAGGCACGGAAATTCTGAAAAAGGGAACTCCCTTTATCAATCGCGGCGAAGAGATCAAGAAGGTGCAGGAGCTGATTGAAAAATATCATTTTCAGATCAACCCGACCGACCTTGTGATGAATACCTCCGTCGGGCAGCGGCAGCAAATCGAAATACTGAAAATGCTCTATCGCAATGTCGATACCCTGATTTTGGACGAACCGACCTCCGTGCTCACCCCGCAGGAGGTTGACCGCCTGATCGACAATCTGCATGAATTGCGGCAGGGCGGAAAAACCATCATTGTGATCACGCATAAGCTGCGCGAGGTGATGGCGCTTTCCGATACGATCACGGTGATTAAAGGCGGACGCGTCGTGGGGGAGGTCAAAACATCCGAAACCAATGAAAAAGAAATCGCGCAGATGATGGTGGGGCGCGATGTGGTTCTGACGGTTGCCAACGACGGCAGCGGCGAGATCGACCCGACCCCGCTGTATGAGGTGCATAATCTGACGACGGTCAACGAATTCGGAAAAACCGTCGTGGACCATGTCAGCTTCAATGTGCATCGCGGCGAGGTGCTCGGTATCGCCGGCGTGGAGGGCAACGGGCAGAGCGAGCTTGTTAAGGTGCTCAGCGGCATTCAGCTTGCAACGGAAGGCTCCGTGCGGATCAACGGAGATGATATCACGAATGCTTATCCGGCGAAGCTGCGCAAAAAGCATATCGGCATTGTGCCCGAGGATCGCTATGCGGAAGGGCTTTGCCGCGATATGACGCTTTCGGAAAACTGCATCGCCGGCTACCATAAGCAGCCGCAGCTGAGTCGCTTTGGGCTGATTCGCAATAAAGAAGCGATGCGCCGCACAAAGGAATATATAAAAAAATACGATATCCGCATTGTGGATGAGCGCGGCAATCTTTCGCAGCTCTCCGGCGGAAATGCGCAAAAGATCATCATTGCGCGTGAGTTTGAGAGCAATCCCTCTCTGATCATCGCGTCGCAGCCGACGCGCGGTGTGGATGTCGGTTCGATCGAATTTATCCATAAAAGCCTGCTTGATTTCCGCAACCGCGGCGGGGCAGTGCTGCTGATCTCCTCCGAGCTTTCCGAGGTTATGAGCCTTTCGGACCGCGTGATCGTCATGTATAAAGGGCGGATCATCGGACAGGTAAACCCGCGCGAGGTCAGCCGCGAAGAGATCGGCTTGCTTATGGCGGGCGCAAACCAGAAAGGAGATGAGGCAGATGTCTAACGGGAGCTTCGGCAAAAAACTGCTCAATTCCATTTTGCCGGTTTTGATTGCGTTTGCAATCGGCGGCATCATTATCTTCGGGATCGGTGAAAACCCGTTTGAGACCTACGGCATTCTCTTTGAAAAATCGTTGTTCTCGGCGCGCGGATTCGCAAACACATTGCACTATGCGGCGCCCATGATTCTGACGGGGCTTGCCATTGCAATCACATTCAAGGCAAATATTTTTAACATGGGTGTTGAGGGGCAGATGCTCTTCGGTGCGTTCTTTGCCGGCATCGTCGGCGCTTCGCTGCCGATTCAGAATTCTGTTTTGATGAAGCTTGTGTGCTTCGGTGTAGCAGCGCTGTGCGGTGTTCTGTTTGCGCTGATTCCCGCACTTTTGCGTGCCTATCTGCATGTGGATGAAATGGTCGTTACGCTGACGCTGAACTATGCTATGGCAAAGGTGCTGGAATACCTTGCCTCCGGCCCGTTCCGCGATCAGGGCTCGGGCTATGTCCGCACCCCCACTGTCAGCAATGCGGCAATGTTCCAGCGTATGGGCAACACGCGCCTTACCCCGTTCTTTTTCCTGACGCTTGTGATTTTTATCATCATGTATTTTGTGATGCATAAATCCGTGCTCGGCTATGAGGTCACGGCGATCGGACGCAACCCGCGTTTTGCCGAGGCTGTCGGCATGAACACCCGCCGCAAGATCATCTTTTTGATGTGCATCAGCGGCGCGCTTGCGGGCATTGCTGGCGCCGGTTATATGCTCAGCGATCAGTTCAGCTATACGCTGAATTTCTCCGGAAGCCCCGGGCTTGGCTGGGACGGCATGCTGATTGCCCTGCTCGGCCGTCACTCTCCCATCGGTATTTTGGTCGCCGCTGTTTTTTACAGCGCATTGAAAACCGGGGCAGACAGCATCAATATGTATACAAATGTGCCGAAAGAGGTCGTTGCCGTTATTCAGGCAATCATGATTCTTTTCCTGGCAGTGCGGTTTCTGGACGAACGCTACGGCCTGTTCCGAAGACTTCGCGCTAAGACGACGAAGAAGGAGGCGAGATAAATGGAATTCATTGGAAGAATTCTCCATCAGACGATTGTGGATGCCTCCCCGATTCTGCTTTGCGTGCTCGGCGGGCTGTGGGCATATAAAGCAAACGTTTTGAATGTTGCGCTTGAGGGCATGATGCTTGCCGGTGCATTCACCTCCGTTTTGCTGCTGCATTTCGGTATGGGCTTTGTCCCTGCATATCTCATTGCCATTTTGGTTTCGCTTTTGCTCGGGCTGATTTTCTCGGCGCTCGGCATCACCAAAAAAGGGAATGTCATCGTTATCGGCCTTGCGATCAACATGCTTGTTCCTGCGGTTGCGGATTTTGTGCTGAAAAAAATGAATTCCGCAAACATCCAGATTCCGGGCTTCAACACGGCGGATATGAAAATCAATATTCCGTTGATTGAAGACATTCCGATTTTGGGCAGCCTGCTCAGCGGACACACGCTCTTTACCTATGTTTCCTTTTTGCTGATCATTGTGATGAGCATTCTGATGTATCGCACAAAGTTCGGCATCTATGTGCGTGTGGTCGGCGAAAATGAAGATTCCGCAAAGAGCCTCGGGCTCCGCACCGATCTTTATAAATATATCGCGATTGCGATCGGCGCCGTTTGCTGCGCGCTGGCAGGCGTCAACCTCTCCGTGGAGGGGCTGGGGCTCTTCACCAACAATATGACGGCGGGCCGCGGATTTATCGCCATTGCCGCAATTTATTGCGGCGGCGGCTCTCCTGCGCAAAGCGCGATCTATGCCTTGCTCTTCGGTCTTGCCCGTTCCCTTGCAATCAACCTGCAGGTGTATGCAGGCCCTGCCGCAACGCTGTTTGATGTCATTCCGTATGTCATTATGACGGTGGTGCTTGCGGTTGTTTCCCTGATCAAATACAAGAATCGCAAAGAGCGCAGCTTCTGAGAGGGAGGAATGCCAAGTGAATCAAACCGCATTGATCGTTGTCGATATGGTGAAGGATTTTACCGACCCCGCAGGGCTTGTGTATTATCCGCAGAATGAGCAGGTGCTTCCGACGATTGCAAAGGTCATTGAGGCGTGCCGCGCGCACGGAACCGAAATCATTTTTATGCAGCATTGCTATCGGCAGGACAAGCCCGATAAAAATCTTGTCAACATGCGTCCGAATTGTCTGGAAGGCAGCGGCGGAGAAGAGATCGATCCAAGACTCCCCGTAGACAAAAAACACGATTATATTATCAAAAAGCGTCGGTACAGCGCGTTTTTCGGGACAGATCTTGACCTTGTCCTGCGGGAAAACGGCGTGAAAAATGTGATCGTGGTCGGAACGAAGACGAATTGCTGCATTCGCGCAACGGTCACGGATGCATATTATCTGAATTATAACACCATTGTGCTCTCGGATTGCGTAGCGACGAATTCCGAGGTAGTGAACAATGTGCACTTGGAGGATATGCGCAAATATTTCGGCACGGTGCTCACAAGCGAAGAGCTGTTTGAAAAATTCAGAGTGGGAGAGTTTTAATGGAAAAGGTTTATGATGTATTGACCAGCGGATATGTCAGCATGGATCATATGCTGAAGATTCAAACGCCGGCGCGCGTCGGATATACCTCGATTATCACAAATCGCACCAACACAAAGATCAACTACGGCGGATGCGGCGTGAATATCGCCTGCGATCTCAGCCGGCTCGGCATGAAGGCAATGCCGATGATTCGGGTCGGGGACGATTATGAGCAGATCGGGTTTGCGGCGTTTTTGAAAGAAAACGGTATCTGCACCGACGCGGTGAAGCGCGTTCCCGGCGAAATTACCTCCGTGTGTTATCTGGTACAGGATACCGGGGGGCAGCATATCACGCTGTATTATCCCGGCTCGATGGACGGAAAATATGCAGAGCCGCTGGAGGACAAGTGGTTTTTGCAGGCGCGTCTCGGAGTCGTTACCGTCGGTGCCCGCTGCGACAATGAGGAATTTTTGCAGCGCTGCAAAAAGAACAATTTGCCGCTGGTGTTCAGCATGAAGGGCGATATGGAGGCTTTTCCCAAGGACTTTTTGTATGAGCTGCTGCATTATTGCACGATTATTTTTACTAACGAATCGGAGCGTGATGAGATCGAGCAGTTGTTTGGCATCAAGGTCACGGATCTTCTGACCGAGGGCAACGCAAAAATCGTCGTTACAACGCTCGGCAAGAACGGCAGCGTTTGCTATGCCAAGCAGGGCGAAACGATACGGGAAGAATTTGTGCCGATCTGCAAGTGCGGCGGCGATATCGTGGTGGATACCACCGGCTCGGGAGATGCCTTTGTGGCAGGCTTCCTTTGGGGATATCTCAGCGGGGAAGATTTGCGCCGATGCGCCATGGCGGGCACGGTGCTCTCCTCCTATGTGATCGAAAAAGAGGGCTGCTGCACCAATGCGCCGAGCCTGGAGCTTTTGCAGCGTCGCCTGTCGCTGTTTGAACAGGAACTGAAAACGAATGACTGAAGGAGGAGAGACATGGCAACCTTATATATGAAGGCATCGCCGGAAACGGTCGGAAAATATGTAATTTTTTCGGGCGACCCGTGGCGCGTGAACGTTTTGAAGCAATATTTGGAGAACCCCGTGGAGGTAGCCTTTGCGCGGGAATTTCACACGGTGACCGGAACCTATCACGGCGTTCGCATTACAGCCACCTCAACGGGCATCGGCGCTCCCTCCGCAGCGATTGCAATGGAAGAGATGTATGAAAGCGGCATGGAGGTCGCCGTTCGCATGGGAACGGTGATGGCGATGCAGGATGATATGCTCGGACACTTTATTATCCCCATCGGCGCAATGCGCCGCGAAGGTACCAGCAAGACCTATGTGGAGGAAAGCTTTCCCGCCGTTGCGGACCTTGGGCTTGTCAATGTAATGAACGAGGCGGCGGCGGCAGCGGGCAAGCGGCATGACAACGGCATCAACTGCACTATGGACGGCTTCTATTCGCAGATGCATGATTCAAAGTTCTCCCTGGAATGGGGCAGAGAAATGCAGCCCGTGTATGATGAGCTGAAAAAGCTCGGCGTTTCCGGAATCGATATGGAAAGCGCCTGCATGCTGACGGTCGGACGGCTCATGGGAGTCAAGACTGCGGTGGTTACTATGGTAACGGTCCTTGAAAACCTCAAGGATCAGCTGCTCGGACAGGCAAGAAGTGATGCGGAGGATCTTTTGTGCCGTGTTGTTCTGGACGGGATCTATCGCTATGCCAAAGAGAGAGGAGAATAAGCAATATGGAAATTCGTGAAGTGATTCAAAACGGCAAGGGCTTTGTTATCGGCATGGTGCATTGCCTGCCGCTGCCCGGCACACCCGGCTACGGCGGAAGCTGCGATGCCATTATTGCGCATGCGCTGCGCGACGCAAAAACGCTGGAAGAATGCGGCGCGGATGCGCTGATCGTGGAGAACATGGGCGACAGCCCCTTTGCGGCAAAGCTGGATCTGATTCAATCCAATGCCCTGGCGGTGGTTGCCTCCAAGGTGCGTGATGCCGTGAAAATCCCGGTCGGGATCGATGCGGCGTTCAATGATTATGAGACCTCGCTTTCCATAGCACATATCATCGGTGCGGAATTTGTGCGGATTCCCGTTTTTGTGGATACGGTTGAATTCTACGGCGGGTTTATCACGCCTTGCGCAAGAGACTGCATGCGGTACCGCAAGGCAATCGGTGCGGACAATGTGATGGTTCTGGCGGATATCCAGGTCAAGCATACCAATATGGTGCTGCCGCATGTCAGCATTGAGTCCTCAGCGCGCAGCGCCGCATCCTGCGGTGCCGACGGCATTATTGTTACCGGCTCCTCCATCGGGCAGGAAACGCCGATTGAAATGATCGAGCGGGTGAAGAGAGTGGTTTCCGTTCCCGTGATTGCGGGCAGCGGTGTGAAAGAAAGCAATATTGCCGAGCAGTTCAAAATTGCGGACGGTGCGATTATCGGCTCCTCCCTCAAGGAGGGTGGGAAGCTGGAGAATCCGATTTCCGCTGAGCTGACCAAGCGCCTGCTTGCGGCGCGCGGCTGAACGAAATATCAAAAAAACAGAGAAAGGAAGCAAAAAACCATGATGAGACCTATGAAGCTGGCAGGCCAGCAGCTGATGTTCGGGCAGGGTTGCCTTGCACACCTGAAAACTTTGGATACAAAGCGCGCCATTATCGTCACCGGCGGCAGCAGCATGAAAAGAAACGGCATTTTTGACGAGGTAGTCGGCTATCTGCATGAGGCGGGCGCCGAGGTTACGGAGTTCGGCGGCGTTGAGGCGGACCCCTCTTTCCGCACCGTTTGGGCAGGCGCGGAAAAGATGAAGGAATTTAAGCCTGATTTAATCATCGGGCTTGGCGGCGGCTCCGCAATGGATGCCGCAAAAATGATGTGGGTATACTATGAGCATCCGGAGCTTACCACGCTGGAAGAGGTTTTGACGGCAAAGCCGTTTCCAAAGCTCCGTCAAAAGGCGCTGTATTGCTGCATTCCCTCCACCTCCGGCACGGCAAGCGAGGTTTCCCGCTCCGTTGTGATCACGGGGGACGACGGCATGAAGCATGGCCTTGGCAACATGGAAATGATGCCGGATATCGCAATTTGCGACCCGCGCGTGACTGCTTCCATGCCGCCGCACATCACGGCGGAAACCGGCATGGACGCGATGACCCATGCCCTGGAGGCACTCGTTTCCAACCGCGCCAACTATGTTTCCGATGTTTTGGCGATCAAGGCAGTTGAGGATATTTATGAATATCTGCCGAAAGCCTATGAAAACGGCGCAGATCTTGATGCAAGAGAGAGAATGCTCAATGCATCGACCATTGCCGGCATGGCATTCACCAATGTTTCTCTTGGAATCGTGCATTCCATGGCGCATACCGTGGGCAGCCTGTTCCATGTGGCGCACGGGCTTGCAGACGCCGTGATTTTGCCGTATGTTATCGCGTTCAACAGCGGGGCTGAGTATGCAAAAGAGAAATATGCCGAGATGGCAAAGAAGCTCGGACAGAGCGATATGATTCAGTGCATCTGCTCTTTGAACGAAAAGGTGGGCATCCCGAAAACGCTTTGTGCCTGCATTCCGGACGAAAAGGCATATATGGAGCGTTTGGATGAAATGGCAAAGTGCGCATTGGCGGACGGCTGCACTAAAACCAACCCGATCATCCCGACCACGGAGCAGCTCAAAGAGCTCTTTATCAAGGTATATCGCGGCTGAGCGATTCCGAAAGAACAGGAAAGGAAACTGCTATGAATCTGATTTGCTATCTGACCAACGGCAACCCGAGCATTGAGGGCACCATTGAAATGGCGAAGACCTATGTTGCATCCGGTTGTGATATTATTGAAGTGGATCTTCCCGCACAAGACCCGTATCTGGAGAGCGAATACATCGCAGGGCTGATGGCAAGCGCGCTTTCCCGCTGCGATGATTATGACTGCTATCTTGCAGAAATGCAGCAGATCAAAAAAGATAATCCGAATACAAAATTCATCATTGTCGTATATGAATCGACGATTCTTGAGATCGGCTGTGAAAAATTCATTGAGTTCTGCCTGAAAAATCAGTATCTTGATTTGATTTTGGTGGGGCTGAAGGATGATGCGACCAAGGATCGGCTTATTTCGGCGGGGCTGCGCGTGAGCTGCTATGTGCAGTTTGATATGCGACCGGACGAAATTGCCCATGCAAAGCAATCCAACGGCTTTGTGTATATGCAGGGCAAACCGACCACAGGCAACATAAATCCGAACTATCCGACCCTGAAAGACTGCATTACTTCTCTGCGCAAAGAGCATGGGATCACGGCGCCGATTTATTGCGGTGTCGGCATTCATTCCCCGCAGGATGCGCGCATGGCAAAAGAAGCGGGGGCAGACGGCGTTTTTGTCGGCAGTGCAATTCTGAAGCTCTATGGAGATAAAAAGGCACTTGCCGCAAAGATTCGCGAATTCAAGGCGGAATGCTGAAAAAGAAAAGGAGAGGGATATGCCGCAGTTCAAAGCACACAGTGTCTCTATGTTTACCCTGGGCGTGAAGGATGTGGAGCGTTCCGTGCGTTTTTATGAGGCGCTCGGGTGGCCCTGTTCTCCGGATTCGGATCCGAAAATGTGCACCTTTATGGTGACGGATAATATTGCGCTCGGGCTTGTCGAATACGATTTTCTGGCAAAGGATGCTCTGCTTCCGACAGAGCCCATGCATCGCTATAACGGCTTTACCATGGCGATCAACGGCAAGAGCGCCGAGGAAGTCGATGCGCTGTTTGACCGCGCGATTGAAGCGGGCGGAACCTGCCAGCAGAAGCCGCAATGGAAAGACTGGGGCGGATATGATGGCTATTCCGGATATTTTCTGGATCCGGACGGGTATGTTTGGGAAGTTGCGTATGCGCCGTTTTTACGGTTGGATGAAACGCGGCGGCTGTTGCCCAGATTGCCGAACGAGGCTTAAGCTTTGCGGGCGGTGAAAACCACATGGTTTTCACCGCCCCTTTTTTTTGCAGGCGCCGCAGGAGAGCTTTCAAGTTGTACAAAGAAAAAATCCGGAAGCGCAGACGCTTTTGTGTGCTTTGCCGAAGTTTCAAAAAATATCAAGTTTCTATTGCATATTTATGCATTATATGATATATTATATGCATAAAATTTCGCTCCGAGGTGACTAAAATGAAAAAAGATTCCATTAAGAAAGTTGTTATGGCATATTCGGGAGGGCTTGATACCTCCATCATTATTCCGTGGCTGAAGGAGAACTACGGCAACCCGGAAATCATTGCCGTTTGCGCCGATGTCGGGCAAAAGGGGGAGCTTGAGGGGCTGAAGGAAAAGGCGCTTAAAACCGGTGCATCCAAGCTCTATATTGAGGACCTGACAGAGGAATTTCTCACGGATTATGTGTTCCCCTGCATGCAGGCAGGCGCAAAATATGAAGATTATCTGCTCGGAACGGCATTTGCGCGCCCTGTGATTGCAAAGCACATTGTAGAGATTGCGCTGAAAGAGGGGGCGGATGCAATCTGCCACGGCTGCACCGGCAAAGGCAACGACCAGGTGCGGTTTGAAATGGCTGTCAAGGCGCTTGCGCCGGATATGAAGGTGATTGCACCCTGGAGGGAATGGAGTATCAAATCGCGCGAGGAAGAAATCGCATATGCCGAAGCGCATCAGGTTCCGCTGAAGATCAGCCGCGAAACCAACTATTCCAAAGATAAAAACATTTGGCATCTTTCCCATGAGGGAATGGATCTGGAGGACCCGGCAAACGAGCCGCTCTACAACAAACCCGGCTTTTTGGAACTCGGTGTCTCCCCCGAAAACGCCCCGAATATCCCAAGCTATGTCACGCTGCATTTTGAGCAGGGTGTGCCGACGGCGATTGATGGAGAGGCGATGAACGCGACCGGAATTGTTGCAAAGCTGAATGCCATGGGCGGCGCAAACGGCATCGGGCTGCTCGATATTGTGGAAAACCGCCTGGTCGGCATGAAGTGCCGCGGCGTTTATGAAACGCCCGGCGGCGCGATCCTCTATGCGGCACATGAAAAGCTGGAGATGCTGTGCCTGGATAAGGAGACCTCCCATTATAAGGCGCTGGTTGCGCAAAAGCTCGGTGAGATCGTTTATAACGGGCAGTGGTTCACCCCGCTGACCGATGCGATTCTGGCATTTGTCAAGCAAACGCAAAAGACGGTGACGGGCGATGTCAAGCTGAAGCTGTATAAAGGCAACATCATCGGCGCGGGCACAACCTCACCGTATTCTTTGTATGACGCGGAAATCGCAACCTTTGATGAGGATGACGTATATGATCAGAGCGAAGCCGGCGGCTTTATCGATCTTTACGGCCTTTCCACCAAGGTGATGGCGCAGATGAAGCAGAAAAACCACTTGAACTGAGGAAGCAGTTATGGCAAAACTTTGGAGCGGAAGAACCGGCGGCATCACGGCGCAGGCGGCGGATGATTTTAATGCATCCATTCGTTTTGACAGCCGTATGTTTCGCCAGGATATCCGCGGCAGCATGGCGCATGCGGCGATGCTCGGTGCGCGCGGCATTCTATCCGATGGCGATACGGATGCGCTGCTTTCGGGGCTGGAGGGCATTTTGCGTGATCTTGAGAGCGGTGTGCTTTCCGTTGACCCGGCCGCGGAGGACATTCACATGTTTGTTGAGCAGGAGCTGACAAAGCGCATCGGCGAGGCCGGGAAAAAGCTGCACACGGCGCGCAGCCGCAATGACCAGGTGGCGCTTGATCTGCGCCTGTATCTCAGAGAAGAATGCGATACGATCACCGCGCTGCTTGCCGATGCGATTTTTGCGTTTCTGCGGCAGGCGGAGCAGCACAGCGATACGATTATGCCGGGCTATACGCATCTGCAGCGCGCGCAGCCGATCACCTTCGGACATCATCTTACGGCATATGTGATGATGCTGCTGCGCGATATGCAGCGCTTGCGCGATTGCCGCGGGCGCATCAATCAAAGCCCGATCGGCTGCTGCGCGCTGGCGGGCACGACCTATCCCACCGACCGTGTTTTTGAAGCGAAGCAGCTTGGCTTTTCCTCCGTGGCACAAAACAGCATTGACGGAGTCTCCGACCGTGATTTCTGCGCGGAGCTGCTTTCCTGCCTCTCCATTCTCATGGTGCATCTTTCCCGCTTTTCCGAAGAGCTGATTCTTTGGTGCAGCTGGGAGTTCCGCTTTGTTGAGTTGTCCGATGCATATTGCACGGGCTCTTCCATCATGCCGCAAAAGAAAAACCCCGACATGGCGGAGCTGATCCGCGGCAAAACCGGCAGGGTTTTCGGGGATTTAACGGCGACGCTGACGATGCTTAAGGGGTTGCCTCTGGCTTATAATAAAGATATGCAGGAGGATAAGGAAAGCGTGTTTGACGCCTGCGATACGGTGAAAGCTTGCCTGCCGATTCTTTGCGGGATGCTTGACGGTATGAAGGTGCACAAAGAGGTGATGAAGCGGGCGGCGCAGAGCGGCTTTATCAATGCAACCGATCTTGCGGATTATTTGGTCGGCAAAGGGCTTCCGTTTCGCAGCGCTTATAAAATCAGCGGGGAAATCGTTGCGCAATGCATCGCCCAAGGGACGGTTTTAGAGGAGCTTCCGCTTGCGGCATACCGGGCGCACAGCGAATTGTTCGGGCAGGATGTATATGAAGCGATTTCTTTGGAAAGATGCGTTGCAAAGCGCCAAAGCCTCGGCGGCACCGCACCGGAGTCGGTCAAGGCGCAGATTGCATGGGCAAAAGCGGAGCTTGCGGCATATGGATTTGGAGGAACTGACCGATGAATATGAAGGGCATGGATTTTTTGAAGCTGGTTGATTTTTCGGCGGAGCAGATCGAGGCATTGCTGGATCTTGCGCAGAAGCTGAAAGCGGAGAAAAAAGCCGGCATTGCGCATACGCTGTGTGCCGGAAAAAATATTGCCTTGATTTTTGAAAAAACTTCAACGCGCACTCGCTGCAGCTTTGAAGTGGCGGCGCATGATCTCGGTATGCATTGCACTTATCTTGATCCCTCCGGCTCTCAGATCGGGAAAAAAGAAAGTATTGCAGATACCGCGCGGGTGCTCGGCTCTATGTTCGACGGAATCGAATATCGCGGATATGGGCAGCAAATTGTTGAAACGCTTGCAAAATATGCGCCTGTTCCCGTGTGGAACGGGCTGACCAACGAATTTCATCCAACGCAGATTTTGGCGGATTTTCTGACGATCCGGGAGCATTTCGGCACATTGCGCGGAAAAAAGCTGGTTTATCTCGGGGATGCGCGATATAACATGGGGAATTCCCTCATGGTCGGCTGCGCAAAAATGGGGATGGAGTTTACAGCGTGCGCGCCGCAGCGCTTTTTCCCCGATGCGGCGCTGGTCAAGACCTGCCGCGCTCTTGCAAAAGAAAGCGGCGGCAGCATTACCCTGTGCGAATCGGTGGAGCAAGCCGTGCCGCATGCCGATGTGATCTATACGGATGTATGGGTTTCCATGGGGGAGAGCGCTTCCGCCTGGGCAGAGCGCATCGAGACGCTGCGCCCCTATCAGGTCAATGCCGCGGTGATGCGGAAAGCAGGCGCAAATGCGATCTTTATGCATTGCCTGCCCGCCTTCCACGATGCAAACACTGAGATCGGGCGCGAGGTCGGACAGCGCTTTGGCATGGAAGCGCTTGAGGTGACGGACGATGTCTTTGAAAGCCCGCAATCGCTCGTATTTGTGCAGGCGGAAAACCGCATGCATACAATCAAGGCGGTTATGGCGGCGACACTGACGGATATTCTTCCCGAGTAAATAAAAACAATATGTAAGGAAAAAACACGGTGCCGCGGCACCGTGTTTTTTCCTTTGAAGTTTAACCGACCACATGCATCGGCTTTCCCTGCAAAAAGGCTGCAAGATTTTGCTCTGCAATGCCGAGCAGGCGTTTTCTTGTCTGCAGAGGCGCCCAGGCGACATGCGGGGTAAATGTGATGTTTTTTGCATGCAGCAAAACGCAATCGGGTTCCATGGGCTCCTTGGAAAGCACATCTGCCGCAGCGCCGGAGAGGTGCCCGCTTTCCAAAGCGTCAAAAAGCGCCTGCTCCCGCAAAACTCCGCCGCGTGCCGTATTGATAAAATAGGCGCCCGGTTTCATTTTGGAAAACGCCGCCCGGTCAAACATGCCGTCGGTTTGCGGCGTCAGCGGGCAGTGCACCGTGAGATAATCCGAGGTGGCAAGCACGGTTTCGAAATCAAGCTGCGGAAAAGGGCATTCCGGGTGCGCAGAGCGGGAATAAAACTGCGGCAGCATGCCAAATGCCGCGCCGATGGCGGCAACCCGTTTCCCGATGGAGCCGCAGCCGATGATGCCGAGCGTTTTGCCGCAGAGCTCCTCCGTTGGATACACAAAGGGGGAAAAGGTCGGCGAGGCGATCCACCCACCCTCTTTTACAAAGGCATCATAGGAGGCGACGCGGCTTGCATGCTCCAAAATCATGGCAAACACGGTCTGCGCAACGGCATCGGTCGAATAGCTGCCCGCATTACAAACGGTGATACCGTGCGCGCGGGTGTATTCCGTATCGATTACATTATAGCCGGTTGCAAACAAGCCGATATAGCGCAGCTTTGGGCAAGCGGAGAGAATTTTTGCGTCCAATACGGTTTTGTTGAGCAAAACGGCATCGGCATCCTGCAGCCGCTTGGCGGTTTGCGCATAGGTTGTGGTTTCATAGATGCAAAGCTCGCCGTATTTTGAGAAAACGGAAAGGTCAAGATCCCCGTTTGTTACGGTTTTTGCATCGGTCAATACGATTTTCATAGGCTTATACATTGAAACGGAACAGCACAATGTCGCCGTCTTTCATTTCATAGTCCTTTCCTTCGCTGCGGATGAGCCCCTTTTCCTTTGCCGCAGCCATGGAGCCGACCGCCATCAGATCATCAAAAGCGATTACCTCCGCGCGGATAAAGCCGCGCTCAATGTCCGAATGAATTTTTCCGGCTGCCTGCGGAGCCTTTGTGCCGCGGCGAATGGTCCAGGCGCGCACCTCCGGCTGACCCGCAGTCAAAAAGCTGATCAGCCCGAGCAGAGAATAGCTTTCTTTGATCAGACGATCCAGCCCGCTTTCCGTAATGCCGAGATCCTGCATGAACAGCGCCTTTTCTTCGGCATCCAGCTGCGCGATTTCGGCTTCAATTGAGGCGGAAACGGGAATGAGCCCGGAGCCCTCCGTCTCGGCATACTCCGCAAGGCGGCGCACCTTTTCGTTTTGCATCGGGTCGGCAATCTCATCCTCTGCAATGTTTGCAGCATAAATCACGGGCTTGGCGCTGAGCAGGTGCACATCGCCGAGCAGTGCCGCTTCGTCTTTGCCAAGCTCCACCGAGCGTGCGCTCTGCCCGTTTTCAAGCGCCGCTTCGATTCTTTGCAGCACCGCAAGCTCGGCGGCAAGCGTTTTATCGGCTTTCATCTGCTTTTGCACGCGGTCAATACTGCGGCTCAGCGTTTCCATATCCGCAAGAATCAGCTCCATGTTGATTGTTTCCACATCGGCAATTGGGTCAACCTTTCCCTCCACATGGATGATATTCGCATCCTCAAAGCAGCGCACCACATGAACAATGGCATCAACCTCGCGAATATGGGAAAGAAATTTATTGCCGAGCCCCTCGCCCTTTGAAGCACCGCGGACAAGCCCTGCAATATCAACAAATTCGATCACTGCGGGAGTGATTTTTTCGGGGTGGTGCATCTTTGCAAGCGCATCCAGGCGCTTGTCCGGTACGGCGACAACGCCGACGTTTGGCTCAATGGTGCAAAACGGATAGTTTGCGGATTCCGCACCGGCATTGGTGATGGCGTTAAATAGAGTGGATTTGCCGACATTCGGCAGACCGACGATACCGAGTTTCATATGGATTACCTCATTTGTAAAGTCATAAACGGACGGGAGAGCACGGTTTTTTCTCCCAACCATTCAATTATAGCATACCGTGCACTGTATCACAAGGGCAAAACGAAAAAAATCAAAGAAATCAGAGAAAACGCAGGGGCAGCGCAGCCTTGCAGCGGATTTGCCGAAGAAGCGGCAAAAAACAACGAATCGGCAATGCGCTTTGCCTGCCGATTCGTTTTCTCTTGTTTGGTTATTTCAGCATGCCGGCGAGAATCTGCGGCAAAGCATCAAATGCTGCGCCAAGGCCGTCCGTGGTGCGGATGCCTGCGGTTGCGCTGTCGGGTCTGCCGCCGCCTCCGCCGCCGAGCCGCTTTCCGAGCTCGCGAACGATTGTGCCGGCGTTTGCACCGGCTGCAAGCGCAGCCTTGCCGCAGACGGCAAGCAGGTTTTTCTTCTCTTCCGTGCCGCAGAGCAACACAGCGACCAGGCTGTCGTCCTCGGCACGCAGAGAATCACCGAGTGCGCGCGCTGCTTCAAGGGACATGCCGGGTGCATCGGAGGTGACCAAATGTACGGCTCCGACATCGCATGCGTTCTCAAGCAGCTTTGCACTTTGCGCCGAGGCAAGCTTTGCCGTGAGCTGTTCTCTTTGGCGTTTTTCCCTGCGCAGCTCGTCCTCCAGCGCCTGTGCGCGCTGCGGAATATCCTTTGCATTTTGCGCTTTCAGAATTTGTGCGGTATTCTGCAGCAGGGCGTTTTGCGTATACAGCAGCTCCAAAACACCGGCAGAGGTCACGCCCTCAATGCGGCGCACACCGGCTGCCACGGAGGATTCGGAGAGAATGTGAAACAGACCGATGCGCATTGTGTTGTCTACATGCGTACCGCCGCAAAGCTCCGTGGAATATTCGCCCATTTTCACCATGCGCACCACTTTGCCGTATTTTTCTCCGAACAGCGCCATTGCTCCGTTTTTGCGCGCGGTTTCAATGTCGGTTTCAATCGTCTGCACGGGCACAGCGGCAAAGATCGCGGCATTGACCGCTTGTTCCGCCGCCTGCAGCTCTTCGGTGGTCATTGCCTGATAATGCGTAAAGTCGAAGCGCAGCCGCTCCTCGTCCACATAAGAGCCTGCCTGCTCAATATGGTTCCCCAGCACCCGTCGCAGCGCCCCTTGCAGCAGGTGCACGGCACTGTGGTTTTTGCGGATGGCTTCCCGCCGCGGGGCGTCGACTGCGGCATGCACCGTATCGCCGACGCGCAGCGTGCCCTCTGCAATATGGCACATGTGCAGAATAACGCCATCGTTTTTCTTTGTATCATTGACGCGAACCGTGGCATTTGGCGTTTGCAGCTCGCCGCTGTCTCCGACCTGACCGCCGCTTTCTCCGTAGAAAGGTGTTGCATTCAGGATAACAACGCTGTCGCCGCCGTCCGTTTCCTCTGCAAAGCCGTCCTCACCGAGAATTGCAAGCACTTTAGCCTCCGCAGCGGTCGTCTCATAGCCGACAAACTCGGTTTTGGGCAGGTGGGAAAGCTCGGTTTTTGCCGCTTCATCCCAACCGCTGATGTCGGCTCTTGCTTCTCTGGCGCGGCGGCGCTGCTGCTGCATGAGCTCGGTGAATTTCTCTTCGTCAACGCCGAGCCCTGCCTCCTGTGCAATCTCGCGTGTCAGATCAAGCGGGAAGCCGAAGGTATCATACAGACGGAAAGCGTCTTTGCCGCAGATTGCGGAGCGGTTTTCTTTCTTAGCCGCATTGATCAGGGTATTCAGCATGCCGAGCCCCGCATCAATGGTCTGGTCAAAGCGCTCTTCCTCCAGAGAAATCACTTTTTTGATATGCGCTTCCTTTTCCCGCAGCTCGGGATAGGCATTTTCATTGGTTTTGATGACCTCTTCACAAATCTCGGTCAAAAACGCATGATCGATGCCGAGCAGCTTTCCGTGACGCGCGGCGCGGCGCAAAAGTCTGCGCAAAACATAGCCTCTGCCCTCATTGGAAGGCAGCACGCCGTCGCAGATCATAAAGGAAGAGGCGCGCACATGGTCCGTTACAACGCGAATGGAAACGTCGTCGGCATCGTTTTTGCCGTATGTTTTCTCGGCAACGGAGGCAACCAGGTCGACAATGCGCTTTGTGGTGTCCACCTCAAACATGTTATCCACACCCTGCATCACGCAGGCAAGGCGATCCAGCCCCATGCCCGTATCGATATTCTTGTGCGCCAGCTCTTCGTAAACGCCGTTTCCTTTGTTGTCGAACTGGGAAAAGACATTGTTCCAAATCTCCATGAAGCGGTCGCAATCGCAGCCGGGGCGGCAATCGGGGGAGCCGCAGCCGTATTTTTCACCGCGGTCGAAATAAATTTCGGAGCAGGGACCGCAGGGGCCGGTGCCGTGTTCCCAAAAGTTATCTTCTTTTCCCAGACGCACGATGCGCTCCGCGGGTACGCCGATCTCGTTGCGCCAAATTGCGAATGCCTCTTCGTCTTTTTCATAGACGCTCGGCCAAAGCAGCTCGGCGGGAATCTTGAGCGTATCCGTCAAAAATTCCCATGCCCAGGCGATTGCCTCATGCTTGAAATAATCTCCGAAGGAGAAATTTCCGAGCATTTCAAAATAGGTGCCGTGACGCGCCGTGTGCCCGACACGCTCAAGGTCCGGCGTGCGGATGCATTTTTGGCAGGTTGTGACGCGTCTGCGCGGCGGCTCAACCTCACCCGTAAAGAATTTTTTCATCGGCGCCATGCCGGAATTGATCAGCAGCAAAGATTTATCGCCCTGCGGCACCAAAGGAAAGCTTTTCAGGCGCAAATGCCCCTTGCTTTCAAAAAAAGAGAGGTACATTTCGCGCAGTTCATTCAGCCCGGTCCACTTCATAGTTTTCGTTTCCTTTCTTGATTTCGGCGCATGCCGAAACATCGTCCTACATCCCAATATTATAGCAAATTTACGCATGTTCTGTCAAGCCTTTTGAGGCGCTTGCCCCCCGTCAGACGGGAAAAAACAAACCGCGCGGACAAACTTGACAATCGGATCGGTTTTGTGGTATGATACATGCGGCGGTTACCGCCGTTGACCGGGGTAGGCAATCGCGTAATATCATGCCGCAAGGTCTTATTATGAGGAAAGTCCGGGCTTCCCAGGGAAAGGATAACGGATAACGTCCGCCGAAGGTGACTTCCGGGAAAGTGCAACAGAAATAAACCGCCCGATTTTTTCGGGTAAGGATGGAAAGGCGAGGTAAGAGCTCACCGGCATGCCGGTAACGGTATTGCAACTGTAAACCCTATCCGAAGCAACACCCACAATCCGTGCATTCCCTGTTCATGCATTTTGCATGACACGGGTGGGTGGCACTGCGCGCAGCGCAGAAGAGGCATGGCGACATGCCCCGCAGATAGATGATTGCCCTCGACAGAACCCGGCTTACAGCCCCGGTCAATTTTTTGTAAAGAAACGGAGCTGCTTTTTTGCGGCTCCGCTTATCTTTTTCGGCGCACGGAGGAAAGAAAAATGCAGATGCAGACAATTTTGCTGAGCGCCTTTTTTATCCTTTCTTTTCTTTTTATGATCATCGGGCGCAGCGGGCTGCGCGATGCGCTGCGGCGGCTGCCGAGCGCGCATCTTTTTTGGTATCTGCCTGCTTTTTCGGCGCTCGGCGTGCTGCTTTCGAAATTGTTCGGGGGCGCGGCAACGGTTTCCTTAACGCTGTTTGCCTGCGTCCGCATTTTGATTTTCACGCCGCTTTTTGAAGAATTTGTTTTCCGGGGAGGGCTTTTGCTCTGCCCGCGGGATCTGTTAAGGGGAAAACCGCACGCGCGCCTTTTCGCCGTGCTGCTTCTTTTGCTCAGCGCGGCGGCATTTGCCGTTGTGCATGCAGGGGCGGGGCAAATGCTGTACGCGTTTTGCATGGGGCTTTGCCTCGGGGCTGCGGCGCTGCGGGAAAAATCGCTGTGGTGCAGCATTGCCATGCATGCGGTATGGAACGCGCTTTGCATTTTGCTGCAGCTGATTTGAGGAAACGGAGGGATGCGGAATGCCGCAAAGCGATGTGGATTATATGCGCCTTGCGCTGGAGCAGGCGCGCCTTGCCCGGGATGCCGGCGAGGTACCGATCGGCTGTGTGATCGTCTGGGATGACGGGTGCATCGTCGGCAAAGGATATAATACGCGGGAGACGGAAAAATGCGCGCTCGGGCATGCGGAATGCAATGCGATTGCCGCGGCCTGCAGGTCGCTGCGCGGTTGGCGGCTGCACAAAGCGACGCTCTATGTAACGACTGAGCCTTGTCCGATGTGCGCCGGCGCGATTATGAATGCGCGGATCGCGCGCGTTGTCTACGGCTGCCGCGATGCCAAAGCCGGTGGATACGGCAGCGTTTTTGATCTCAATGCATTCCCCGTGAACCACAAGCCGAGCGTGACCGGCGGCGTGCTTGCCGAGGAATGCGGAGCGCTGCTTGCCGATTTTTTCAAAACATTGCGCACAAAAGGCGGAAAATTCTGAGCGCCGCCCGCATGCGGCCGGGGATATTTCTTGCCCCAAAAGCCTGCAAAGCAAAACAACGCAAAGCAGCCCGAACGTTTTACGGCGTTCGGGCTGCCTTTTATTGTTTTTGAAAGAAAGCGTTTTAATTTTTCAATCAGTCTTCTGCGGCTGCACGGCTTTCTTCAATGATCTTCTGCGCGATTTCCGCAGGAACCTCTTCATAATGATCAAAATACAGGGTGAAGCGCCCGCGCCCTTGCGTCAGTGCGCGCAGGGTAACGGTGTAGTCCGCCATTTCAGCCATCGGAACTTCAGCCTCAACCATCTGCTCCCCCTTCTTTTCCGTGGGCGTCATACCGAGTACGCGGCCGCGTGCCTTACTGACACCGCCCATGATATCGCCAAGCTGCGCATCCGGAACCCAAACGCAAAGCTTTCCGTAAGGCTCCAAAATCACGGGACCTGCCTTGGGAAGCCCTTCCTTATAGGCAAGCTTTGCGGCAAGCTTGAAGGAGATTTCATTGGAATCCACGGGATGATAGGAGCCGTCGTAAAGATCGGCTTTGAGGTTAACCACGGGATAGCCCGCAAGCACGCCCTTTTGCATGGCTTCCAAAAGCCCTTTTTCCACGGCGGGATAATAGCCCTTAGGCACGGTGCCGCCGACGACGCTCTGCGTAAAGGTCAGCCCCTCTTCCTCGCCGGGAGAGAAGGTGATCTTAACATGACCGTACTGACCGCTGCCGCCGGATTGCTTTTTATGCTTGCCCTCAACGGAAACCGTTTTCTTGATGGTTTCGCGGTAGGCAATCTTCGGCTTGTTGAGCACAACGGAGGTGCCGAAACGGTTTTTCAGCTTGGAGACGACGACGTCCAGATGAATATCCCCCTGGCCGGAGAGCAGCATCTGCTTGGTTTCGGCGTTGTTTTCGTATTTCAGCGTCATATCCTCTTCCAGCAGGCGGTTGATACCCGTGGAGATTTTATCTTCGTCGCCCTTGGAGAGCGGCTCGATGCTCATCTGCATGAAGGATTCCGGATATTTGATCTTTTTATACGGCAGCGCGTTTTCCAGGGCGGAAAGCGTGTCGTTGGTGTTGGTATTGGCAAGCTTTGCTGTCATGCCGAGGTCGCCGCAGGGCAGGGAATCCACCTCGATCTGCTTTTTGCCGCGCATGCAGTAAATACGCGCGATTTTTTCCGTTTGTCCGGTGGTAAGGTTTTTCAGCATGGCATCTTTTTTCAATGTGCCGGACATGACCTTGAAAAAGGACATTTTGCCCACGAACGGGTCGGAAACGGTTTTATAAACAAAGATGGAGGGCTCGCCGTCCACTTTCATATCGACAAGCTTTTTCTCATCGCCGTCCATCACGGTCTCGGCGGCACGGTGCACCGGAGAGGGGAAGGAATCCACGATGATGTCAAGCGCGGTGGAAACGCCCCAAAGCTTTGTTGCGGAGCCGCAGAGCACGGGAATGATGCTGTGGGAAAGAATGCCGTCATGCAGCGCCTTGTCGATCTCTTCCTTGGTCATTTCCTCTTCCGCAAAGAATTTTTCCATCAGAGCCTCGTCGGTCTCGGCAATGGATTCCAGGAACATATTGCGGTATTCCGCCGCTTTTTCCCGGAACGACGCGGGAATCTCGCCGACCTTTTCGCCGCTTCCGTCGAAGAGGCGCGCTTCCATATTTGTCAGGTTCAAAAGCCCGACGATTTTATCGTTTTCCAAAATCGGAATCAGAACAGGGCAGACACTGATGCCGAATTGCTCGCGCAGCTCGTGAAATACGCGGCTGAAACGCGCTTCGGGGTCGTCGCACTTGTTGATGAAAAATGCGCGCGGCAGTTCCGCGTGAGAAGCATAATCCCATGCAAGCTCCGTGCCGACCTCAATGCCTGCTTTTGCGTCGACAACAATCACAGCGCTTCCGGCAACGCGCAGCGCCTGCTTGACCTCGCCGACAAAATCAAGGTAGCCTGGGGTGTCGAGCAGATTGATCTTTTTCTTCTTCCATTCGATCAGTGCCAAAGAGGCGGAAATGGAAAAGCCTCTTTTCAGTTCTTCATCATCATAATCGCAGACTGTATTTTTATCGCTGATCTTTCCCAGTCTGTCTGTAGCCTTGGAAAGATAGAGCATGGATTCTGCCAAAGAGGTCTTTCCGTCAGAGCTGTGGCCGATCAGGCAAACATTGCGGATGTCAGCGGATTTGTAGTTTTCCATTGTGTTCAATCTCCTTTGATAGTAGGCTATGGTTGTGCAAAATGATGAACCATTACAACTATTATATATCAAATTTGTGCAAATTTCAAGGAGCAGTCGCCGAAAACTGCACTACGGATGAGAGAATTTTGGAAACACTTTTTGTTGTTTTTGCACAAAGGCGGAGAAGAAAAAGGACCGCCGCGCGGGCGATCCTTTTTGGTTTTGATTTGCTTAGTGAATGATGCACTTTTCGGTGTCTTTGTCGAAGATATGCACTCTGGACATATCAAACGCGACCTGGATGGTATCGCCGGAACGGGC
The DNA here is from genome assembly GCA_900549725.1 of uncultured Eubacteriales bacterium. GTDB lineage: Bacteria > Bacillota > Clostridia > Oscillospirales > CAG-272 > UMGS1225. The sequence continues at coordinate 37,117 of URPL01000010.1, forward strand.
GGTGGAGCGCGGGGAAACGCGCGCAACCAGATTCTGCTCGCCGGTTACCAAATACAGATAGATTTCCGCGCCCATAAGCTCGGTGACCTCAACATCGGTGGAAATCACGGAATCGGGCATGGAGGAGAGATACATCGGCTCGTCGTGGATACACTCGGGACGGATACCCGCAACCACTTCCTGGCCGATATATTCCTGCAGGGCGGGATCCTTCGCCTTGTTTTCGGGCAGCTTGAGCGCATTTTCGCCGAAGACAAGATATACATCGCCGCCGCGCTTTTCCAACGTGCAGTTGATGAAGTTCATCTGCGGGGTACCGATGAAGCCTGCAACGAAGATGTTCACAGGCGTGTCATAGAGATTCTGCGGGGTATCGACCTGCTGAATAAAGCCGTCTTTCATAACGACGATACGCGTCGCCATGGTCATAGCCTCGACCTGGTCGTGCGTGACGTAGATAAAGGTGGTGCCGAGTCTCTTATGAATCTTGGTCAGCTCCGTTCTCATGGTAGCGCGCAGCTTTGCGTCCAGGTTGGAGAGCGGTTCGTCCAAAAGGAAGACCTTCGGATCCCTCACGATGGCGCGGCCGAGTGCAACACGCTGCTTCTGACCGCCGGACAAAGCCTTCGGCTTGCGGTCAAGCAGATGCTCAATATCCAAAATGCGGGCAGCTTCTTCCACTTTTCTCTTGATTTCTTCTTTCGGGGTCTTGCGCAGCTTCAGACCGAATGCCATGTTGTCAAACACGGACATGTGCGGATACAGCGCATAGTTCTGGAACACCATGGCGATGTCTCTGTCTTTGGGGGCGACATCGTTGACAAGGCGGTCGCCGATGAACAGCTCGCCCTCTGTGATTTCCTCAAGACCTGCGATCATGCGCAGCGTGGTGGATTTACCGCAGCCGGAAGGACCGACCAAAATCAGAAATTCTTTATCCTTGACATCCAGGCAAAAGTCGGAAACCGCAGTTGTACCGCTGCCGGGGTATCTTTTATAAATGTGACGGAGAGATAAGCTTGCCATAGTATGATCCTTTCTTGCCGCGGCGATGCCGCATCCTTGTGGGACGGTATAAAACCGTAATAATTTACCCCTATATTCTATCAAAAAGCCTGTTTTTTTTCAAGTGGGGAATCCCCCAAAATTCGCAAAGCGGCTTTGTGCCGATTGCACAAAAAAGTTTGGCTGAACTTTGAACGGGATATTGCGATTTTTGACGAAAAACAAATAAATTAGAAAATCGAAATCAAACATCCCGCATGGAAAGGGAAATACGCCCTTTTTCTTTCTCCACGGAGAGAACCTTGACCTTGACGATATCGCCGATAGAAACGACCTCGCTCGGGTGTTTGATATAGCGGACGGAAAGCTTGGAAAGATGCACAAGGCCGTCCTGATGCACGCCGATATCGACAAAGGCGCCGAAATCCGTGACATTGCGCACCGTTCCTTCCAAAACGGTGCCCGGGACAAGATCGGCAAGGCTCATGATGTCGTCGCGCAGCAGGGGCGCGGCAAGCATATCGCGCGGGTCGCGCCCGGGCTTTTGCAGTTCTGCAAGGATATCGCAAAGCGTCGGGACACCGATGCCGATCTTTTTCGCAAGGGCATCGTTTCCGTATGCGGCGGCACGCGCCGTGATATCCGGGAAGGCGCCGTTTTTCAGATCGCTTTTTTCATATCCGAGCTCCTGCAAAAGTGCCTTTGCCGCAGGATAGGATTCCGGGTGAACGCCGGTGTGATCCAGCAGCTCCTTTGATTCCGGCACGCGCAAAAATCCGGCGCACTGCTCATATGCCTTTGCGCCGATGCGCGGTACCTTTTTCAGCTCCGCGCGGCTTTTGAATTCGCCGTTTTCTTCGCGGTAGATTACGATATTCTGCGCGCTTTGAGCGTTGATCCCGGCAACATGGCAAAGCAAAGGGCCGCTTGCCGTATTGAGGTCGACCCCTACGGAGTTGACGCAGGCCTCCACAACGCCGCCCAGCGCCTCATCCAGCCGCGCGGGCTTCATATCGTGCTGATATTGCCCGACACCGATGGATTTCGGATCGATTTTGACAAGCTCCGCCAGCGGGTCCTGCACGCGGCGCGCAATGGAGACGGCGCTGCGCTGCGTTACATCGAAATCCGGAAATTCCTTTGCCGCAAGCTCGGAGGCGGAATAAACGGAGGCACCCGCTTCGCTGACGATGAGATATTTGCATGGGCGGTCAACCTTTTTCAGCAGATTTGCGATGAACAGTTCGCTTTCCTTGGAGGCGGTGCCGTTGCCGACGGAAATCAGAGAAATATTATATTTTTTGATCAGGGAGAGAACGGTTTTTTCCGATGCCTCGATTTGTTCCCGCGGCTTTGTGGGGTAGATCACGGCGGTATCCAGCACCTTGCCCGTACGGTCGACGACGGCAAGCTTGCAGCCCGTGCGGTAGCCGGGATCAAATCCGAGCACGGTTTTTCCCTTCAGCGGCGGCTGCAGCAGAAGATGCCGCAAATTATCCGAAAAGACCGCGATGGCGCTTTCGTTTGCGCGCTCAGTCAACGCGGCGCGCACCTCGCGGGCAACGGAGGGGGCGATCAGGCGGTCATAGGAGTCGACCATGGCGCGCATGAGATACGGCGCGGCGGGCGAGCGCGGGAATCGAATCACGCGCGCCTGCAGTGCGTTTAGCACAAGATCGCGGTCGATTTCGATTTCCGTTTTCAAAAAGCCTTCTTTTTCGCCGCGGTTGATGGCGAGCACGCGGTGGTTGGCAACGGTGCGCAGCAGCTCGGAATAGGCATAATAATTCGCATAGACGGAATCTTCTTCTTTGGCGGCATGTGCGCGCAGAATACCATGTGCGGCGGTCAGGGCGCGCAGCTGCTTGCGGCACTCGGCATCGTCCGAAATCTCCTCCGCCAGAATATCACAGGCGCCGTCAAGCGCTTCCTTTTCGCTCATCACGCCCTTTTCGGCGCTCAGAAAGCGCTTTGCCTGCGCCTCGATGGGCGGGTCATAGATTTTTTCCTGTGCCGCAATCAGATCTGCCAAAGGGGCAAGGCCGCGCTCTTTTGCGACGGAGGCGCGCGTTTTTCTGTGCGGGCGGAACGGGCGGTAAATATCCTCAAGCTCCGTCAGTGTCTCTGCTGCGGCAAGCTGCTCCGTAATCTTCGGCGTCAGCTTTTCCTGTGCTGCAATCAAGGCGCCGATTTCTTCTTTGCGGCGCTCCAGACTGCGCAGATATTCAAGCCTTGACGAAAGCGCGCGCAGCTCGGTATCGTCCATGGAGCCGGTGACCTCTTTGCGGTAGCGCGCGATGAACGGCACCGTATTTCCCTCGTCTAAAAGCTTTACGGCGGCTTCAATGCGCTTGCGGGAAATGCCGCTCTCCTGCTCCAGCCTGTTTAAAATATCCATTGCTTATGCTTCTCCTTCGCTTTGTAATGCAGCGATTTCCGCCTCGCTCAGCACCCGCGTCTCTCCCGCGGGCAGCCCCTGCAGACAAAGGGGGCCGAAGCGCTCTCGGTGCAGCGCGGTGATTTTATTGCCGACGGCCTCCATCATTCTCTTGATTTGATGATATTTTCCCTCCGTGAGGATGATGTGCCCGCAAAGCGGAGAATCCATGCGGATACGGCAGGGCTTTGTCGGCGCCCGCTCTCCGATATCAACACCGCTTTCCAGAGTGGAAACGGCGTCTCCGGACAGCGGAAATTTGACCGTGAAGCAATATTCCTTTTCCACATGGCTCCGCGGGGAGAGCAGCCGATGCGCAAGGGGACCGTCGTCGGTCAAGAGCACAAGGCCGGTCGTGTTTTTATCCAGCCTTCCGCAGGGAAACAGTGCAAGGCGCGCATATTCGCCCGGCAAAAGATCCAATACGGTTTTTTCTTTTTTATCCTCTGTCGCGCTGACGACGCCCTGCGGCTTATTGAGTAAAATGTAATGATATTTCCGATAGAGAATCGGCGTTTGATCCAGCGTCAGCGTGCTGCGCGCAGGGTCAATATGTTCGCTTGCCTTTTTTGCGGGCCTTCCGTCAACGCGGACGCGACCGGCGGCACATGCCGCCGATGCTTCCCGCCTTGAGCATATGCCGCAGTCCGAGAGATATTTATCGATGCGCATAGCTTCCTCCGCAGATGATGTTCAGAAAAAAAGATACGAAAGACAGATCAAAGCCGCCGCCGAAAAAAAGACGACGCCGATCAAAAGCCCGGTGCAATAGTCTTTCCATTTCCGTGACATTGCGCTCCCCCCCTTCCCGATGTTTGAGTATTGCCGGGAAAAGGGGGAGAATATGCAGAAATATTTCGTTTTATTCCAGCTCCGTCAGGGCAAGGGCAGCCGCATCGCGCTTTGCATCCGGAAACTGCGGCGAGTTCCAATAGGGGAACATATAGCCCTCTTTGCTGCAGATCTCTCTGCCGGCGTTGCGCGCGATGACGATTTCGCCGCGCCCCGCCCCCTCAAACACAAGATCCTGCACCTCGGCGCTGTCGTTCCAGGCGTTTTCCGTGAGCAAAAGATCGGTCATATTGCAAAGACAGATCGCATAATCGGTGTTGATTTGGGCGCTTGGGTCCCAAAAGCCGCGCTTTGTGAAAAAGACATTGGCGCAAAGCTGCACCCTGCAGCATCCCTCCAGGCGGATATGCGCGCTCTCATAGGAGCCCTTGCGCCATTGCCCGTTGGAATCAAAGGCATTGCCCACGATCTGGATATCCCGCAAAGAGGCACCGTCTGCCGCAACGCCGCGAATGCCGCTGAGCTTGCTGCCGCAGATATAATTGTTGTTGATCACAATGTTGCGGCAGCCGATGTGCGGACCGTTCTCCCGCGGGTCGTAAAGGTTGATGTCGGTTCCGTCCTCAATGGGGTCCTCGATGCGGTTTGCCGTAATGCGCATATCGCAGGCATCGCCGCCGAGGCCGAGCCCGCCGCCCCATTTGCTGCCGGAGAGCCAGTTATCGATAATATAACCGTCCCGCCCGGTGACATAAAGGCTGTAACCGCCGCAGAAGCACAGCATGCTGTGGCGCACGGAAAAATTGTTGATATTGGAAAGGTGCACGCCGTCTCCGGTGAAAAAGCCGATGCGGCAGTTTTCGATTTTGAGAGCGTCCTGTGCTTTCTGCGGGGCATCATGGCAAAGCAGAATGCCGTGCGACGCCGTGCCGAGCTCGGCACCGTCCAGAGAAAGACCGTTCACGGTCGTGCCCGCGGCGTCGCTCAAATCCAAAAGGCAGGGGGCATCTTTTTCGCAAAGCTGCAGAATCGAGCCGGCAAAGCCCTGATGCTGGCTCCAGTTCCAGGTATATGTGCCCTTAAAGACAACGGCGCCCGGCACCTTGATTTTTCCGCACAGATACCGCCCCGCCGGGACAAATACCGTTCCGTGCACCGCCGCGGCGGCATTCACCGCCGCCTGAATCGCCGCGGTGGAATCGCTTGCGCCGTCGGCTTTTGCGCCGTATGCCGTAATATCAAAAATATAGTTGCTTTCCATGGTGCACCTCCTCACTCGTCAAAGGACAGGGGCAAAGCCGTTACGGGGGTTCCGACATTGTCGCAAACGGTGACATAGCCGTTTTTGGCGCCCAGATCGCAAAATGCCGCTTTTTTCATGGCGCCGCTCATTGTGTTGTTGCAGATCTGCGTGCTCCAAAGGCGCTTGACGGTAATGCAATAATCGGGCGCAAAGCCGTCTGCCCCGGGCAAAAATGTGTTGCCGTTGATCAGAAAATTATGTGTGAAATCGGCATAGAGCTGTGTGGAATATTCGTTTTTTCCCTCTCTTGCGTTGCCGAGAAATGTATTCCCCATCATCAAAAAGCTGTTGGTTACCTGCCCGCGGTCGCCGATCTCGACACCGGGGCCTGCGTTGTTTTCAAAGGTATTGCCCATGAAGGTTGCCATGCTTGCGCCTTTGAACTGCATGCCGGGGCCGCCGTTTTCCGTGAAGCGGTTGTTTTGCGCGGTGACGGAGTTGAAGGCGTTGTCAAGACAGCCAAGCCCCGCGGCGCGATTGCGGCGGAAGATGTTATCAAAGAAAAACACATCCCAACCCGATACAAAAATGCCGAAGCGCCCGTTGCCTTCAAAGAGGCAATGACGCACGCTGTCGCACCACATGCCGTTATAATGCAGCCCGTCTCCCGAAAAGTCTGCAACGCGGCAGTTTTCGATATGCGAGGTATCCTCCACATTTTTGCCGGTGCCCTTGCGCTCAAGATAGATGCCGCAGACGGATTTGCCGCGGTGCCTCCCCTCCAGGTTCAGCCCGTGGATCACGCAGCCGTAGGCATCCGAAATATCAAGGCAGCCCTTGTCCGTTCCGTCCCCGCAATAAAGCAGGGAAGAGCCGCCGTCTTTTGCCCCGTGCAGCCCCTCGCCGCACAGCGCCGTTCCCTCATAAACGCGCACTGAGCGGATGCAGTATTGCCCTGCGGGGACCGTTACCATTCCCTCATGCGGGCGCGCCGCATCCAGCGCTGCCTGAAACGCTGCGGTGTCGTCTGTTTTGCCGTTGCCGACGGCGCCGAACTCTTTTACATTGAACACGGCAGGCGTCGTTTTCTTTTGTACTTCCATTGTACTGCCTCCTTACCCGATGTTTTGCGAAAGAGCGATCTGCCCGCGGTGGTTGTCCGCATTTTCTATGGGGGCGAGTGCATAGCTCTTTGTCAGAAGATTGCAGCGCACCGCCGCATCGCGCAGGCGGCAAAGCACAAGCGCATAGGGCGGATTTTCCTCGGCGGGGGAGAAAAGATTATGGCAGGCGCACAGTGCGCATACACAGTCGGCAAAAAGATGCGCCGCTCCGTTTTGCCGGAAGGAGCAGCCCTCGACATTGATGCCGCGGCACAGGCGTTCTTTTTCGCCCTGCAGGAAAATGCCGTATACGCCGTTTTTCTCCGCACCGCAGCTCACAATGCAAACGCCGTCTGCTTTTTGCACGGCAATGCCGTTTTCCCCGTTTTCATAAAAGCGCGCGCTGCTCAGATTCACGGAAGCGCCCGAAACATCGGCGCCGTTTTTCCGGTTGGCACGGCAAACGGTATCGGTCAGGGTCAGCTCCTGCCCGTGCAAAACGATGCCGCAGCCGCCGTTGCTGCAAAACAGGCAATGACGCACCTCCGCATCCCGCACGGCGGCAAGATGAATGCCGTCGCCGGAAAATTCCGTGCATTTTACATCCTCAAAGCGCAGCCCCAGGCGCTCAGCCTCGGTTGATTTTGCAAAAATGCCGTGCACAGCCGCCCCGAGCAGGCTGCCGCGCAGCGTCATGCCGCAGACGGCAGCGCCCGCCGCCCCGGAAAGATCCAGCAGGCAATCTGCGTCGGAATCGCACAGGGTGAGCACGGTGCCGCTTTGGGCATCGTCTGTCCACAAAGGGGTACCGCATAAAGTTACGCCGCTACGCAGCGTGAGCTTGCCGCAAAGAAATTCTCCGGGTGCCAGCGCAACGGTCCCGCCGCAGTCTGCCGCGCTGTCAATGGCGCTTTGCAGCTGTGCGGTGCGGTCCTGCCCCGGGATCACATCCAAAAAAAGAAAAGGTGTCCGGCTCATAGTATCGTTGAGTCTCCTTTCAAAGCTTCGCTCTATTATAGCAAATGTGCGCCCGCTTTTCAACCGAAAAAACAGAAAAATGCGGGAGAGGCGCAAAGACGCGCTTCTCCCGCACGGTGCAAAAAAACGATTTACGAACTGCTGACAATGGAAAGATAGCCTTTAGAGGTGATTTTATAAACCAGGGTATACAGCGCGGAGAAGATTGCAAAGCAGACCGCGGTGACAAGTACCATGCCGAGCGTATTGCGGAAAAGCAGAAGCTGCATCAGTTTTACAATCATGGGGAAAGCTGCCGCAAGATGCAGTCCCGCAAGCAAAAGCGGCAGGAAAAACACGGTTAAGATTTGAGAATTGACAGAGGCTTTGATCTCCTTTTTCGTCATGCCGACCTTGCGCAGCGTTTCGTAGCGCTTTTGATCTTCATAGCCTTCGCAGATTTGCTTGTAATAGATCATTAAAACCGCGGCTCCGCCGAAGACGGCGCTGAGCATAATCCCGAGAAAGAGCAAAGAACCGTAGAGATCATGGTAATTCTCGCGCAGCCCCGAGGCGCTGTCAAAACTATAGTAGTAGCTTCCGTTGCTGTCTTTTACGGCGATCTGCCTCATATCTTCGGTGAGCGATTGATAGAGCGCAAGCTGCTCTTCCTCGGAGATTGCAAGATCAAAGTTGCAGCTCCAATAAGGCTGCACAATGCTGTTGCCGATCTGATTTAAGATGTTTTTCAGCGGCGCGGTGAATGCGCCGAGATCTTCCACAACAACGGTGATCACCGGGGAGACCTGGCTTACAAGATACCCCGGCAGCGGGACGGAATCCGCGGCATTTTTCACATGCAGAGCGGGGCATCCGTCTATGCGCAGGTTTTCTTCCGGATAAGCGGTGCGGTAAGGGATGACAATGCATTCGTTTGTGCCGAGCGTCTCCGCAGTGCCGCAAAGGGTATTGTATTGCGCAAGGGACATCAGATTCAGGTTGCAAAGCCGATCAAGGCTTGCAAGATCCGAGCTTTGCGTTTTCGGGTCGACGGCAAAGCGGTCTTCAAAGCGCGCCGCAGAGACAATGGCTGCGCTCAGGGTCGTTTTGTCCTTTGGCTGAGGGATTCTTGCAAGCAGACGCTCCTCCATTATCGCACCTTGGGCTGCGTAGTCGTCCGAGTCGCGCGGGAGAAAGACCGTCAGGCAGAAATCATTCGGGCAGCTTTGCCTTACGGAATTCTCCGCGCCGAAATACAGGCTTAGTGTGGAGCAAAGCATTACAAGCACCATCGTACTCAAAATACAGATAGAGGCAAGCCCCGCGCCGTTGCGTTTCATGCGGTATGCCATGGAAGAAACGGAAACGAAGTGCTTTTTGTTATAATAGTAGCGTTTGTTTTTCTGCAGCAGCCTGCACAGCGTAACGGAGGCGCTGATGAATAAAAGATAAGTGCCGACGATTACCAGCGCCACGGCAATGAAAAACCAAGCAAGAGCGGCGACCGGCTCCTTGATGCGCAGCGCGATAAAATATCCGCTGCCGAGCAGCAAAATGCCGAGCAGCGCAAGCACAAAGTTGGCGCGCGGCGGTTTTTCGCCCACATTCTCCTCGGCAAGCAGTGCGGCGGCGCTCAGGCGCTTGATTCTCAGCAGGGAAACCGGCAGCAAAAGCGTATGAATGCCGAAAAACAACAGTGCTGTTTTCAGAGCGCTTGCAAGGTCGATGCGCAGCGTATAGCCGACGGAAAGCCCTATCATGCGCAGCATGCAAAGCTCCGCAAGCTTGGAAAGGGCAATGCCGAAGAACAAGCCGCAAAGGATGGAAAGCGCGGCGGTGAGATAGGTTTGCCAAATCAGAATTCTTGCGATATTTCCCTTGGTCATGCCAAGGACATAATAAAGGCCGAATTCGCGGTTTCTGCGCCGCATGAGAAAAGAATTGCCGTAAGACAAAAACAGCACGGAAAACAAAACGACGATGGCGGCGCCCATCGGCAGTACCCTGCGCAGCACCGTAGCTCCCCTGACCTCGTCCAGCGCTGCCGTATCGGAGAGAAAGAGCAGAAGATAGCACATCATGCAAAGAAATGCGCTGCTGAGGAGAAACGGAACGGAAAGGCGGCGGTTTTTCCGCAGGCCGTCGGCTGCAAGGCGCGGATAGAAAAACAGCTTCATTGTTTGTCACCGCCCGTCGTCAGCATTGTCAGCGTGTCGGAAATCGCCTGATAGAATTCCCGCTCGGAGGCGCCGCCGCGATACAGCTGATGAAACACCTCGCCGTCTTTGATGAAAAGCACGCGGGAGGCGGTGCTTGCCGCTTTGACGGAATGGGTCACCATTAAAATCGATTGTCCCGCTTCGTTGACGGAGGCAAAAAGCCGCAGAAGCTCGTCCGAAGCCTTGGAATCCAGCGCCCCGGTCGGCTCATCCGCAAGCAAAAGGCGCGGACCGTTTATCATTGCCCGCGCAACGGCTGCGCGCTGCTTTTGCCCGCCGGAGATCTCATAGGGATAGCGCTTCAGCAGCGCGGAAATGCCCAGCTGCGCCGCAAGGGTTTCCACGCGGCTCTGAATCTCGGAATACGGGCGGTTGGAAAGCACCAGGGGCAGGCAAATATTGTCATAGACCGTGAAAGTATCCAAAAGGTTGAATTCCTGAAACACAAAGCCGAGATGGTCGCGGCGAAAAGCGGCAAGGGCGCTGTCTTTTCTTGTTTCTAAGGCAATATCGTCTAAGAAAATGCTGCCGCTGCTCGGGCGGTCAAGCGCCGCAATGAGATTGAGCAGGGTCGTTTTCCCTGAGCCTGATTCGCCCATAATTGCGACATATTCGCCCTGCTCCATGCAAAAGCTGACATTGCGCAGCGCCTGCGTTTTGGAAGCGCCGAAGCGGGAAAGATATGTTTTTTCTACGTTTTGAACTTGTAAAAGCATTTGCGGTTCCTCCTTGTGTCGATGGCAACAGTATAACACAAGGGGAATTTGCATTGCCATGGAATCGGCTTACAAATCCCCCGGAATCTCTAACAGTTTTGTAAGAATTATTCGTGCAGCGTTTTCGGCTTGGAGAGGTCGATGCCAACCTCCGTTCCCTTCCCAAGAGCAGAGAGAACTTCTATTTTGCAGCCTAAATTGTCAAGGATGCGCTTGGAAAGATAAAGCCCGATGCCGCTCGCTTTTTTATCCGTGCGGCCGTTAAAGCCGGTGAAGCCGTTTTCGAAAATGCGCGGCAGATCCTGCGGGGCGATTCCGATGCCTGTATCGCGGATGATCAGCTTTTCCTGCGGCAGGATCGCAACGGTGATTGTACCGGCTTTGGTATATTTTAAGGCATTGGAAAGAATCTGCTCAATCACAAAGGCAAGCCATTTTTCATCGGTGACGACGCTGAGCGGGCAGGGCGTATATTCCAGCGCAAGCCCGCGGCGGATGAATTCCGCCGAAAATTTTTTGATGCATTGCCTCGTGAGCGCATCGATATCGCACGGGCGAAACACATAGTCCGTTTCCCGCGTATCCAGCCGCAGATAGGTCAGCACCATTTCCACATATTGCTCAATGCGGAACAAATCGCCCTGCAGCGCGCGGCAAAGCCGGCTGTCCTGCCCCTGCAGCTGCAAATGCATGGAAGCAATCGGCGTTTTGATCTGGTGCACCCAAAGGGTATAATAGTCTACCATATCCCGCCTCTGTGTCTCCTGCAGGCGGCGATTTTCCGAAAACGAGGCGCTCAGCGCCTCAAAAGCCGCGCAGAGGTCCCCCTCCTCAATGGTTTGCGGTGCGGGCAAACGGGGGATAGGCTCCGTGCAGCTCCGTATGATTTTTTGCAGCGCGCGGTGCCGCCGCAGCATACGGGCATAGGAGAGGAAAAAGGCAAGCAGAAGAACAAGCGTGCATAAAAGGCAGGGATACAGCACGGCGGAAAGCGGCAGAGAATATAAAAAGAAAGTGAAAAGAAAGATGGCGTCGCACAGCAGCAGTAAGAAAAGAATTGCCCGCTTTTGCCGCAGATAGGAGAAAAACAGCTTCATAGAGGCTCCTTTATGCACGGATGAGATATCCGACGCCGAATTTGGTTTCGATAAAATCGCAAAGCCCGACCTGTTCAAGCCGTTTGCGCAGGCGGTTGACATTCACCGAAAGGGTGTTTTCGTCCACAAAGCTCTCGCTCTCCCAGAGCTTTTGCATCAGCATTTCGCGGCTGACGACCTGCCCCTTGTGCTCCATGAGAACCAGGAGAATGCGAAATTCGTTTTTGGAAAGAGCAACGGTTTTTTCCCCGTAGCAAAGCGTTTGCTGCGCGGTATCAAGCAGAGCGCCGCCGTGCTCAAGCACATTTACTCCCGTGCCGAAATCATAGGCGCGGCGCAGCAGCGCCTGTATTTTTGCAATGAGAACGGCGCTGTCAAACGGCTTTGCAATAAAATCATCCGCCCCGAGATTCATCGCCATGACCATGTTCATTCCGTCTGCCGCGGAGGAGAGAAAGAGGATGGGCACCTTTGAAACCCGGCGGATTTTTGCGCACCAGTGATAGCCGTTGAAAAACGGCAGCGCGATGTCCAGCAGCACAAGATGCGGGCTGCATGCGGCAAATTCCGGCATGATGTCATATAAATTTTCCGCGCAGTGCGCCTGCATGCCCCAATCCGCGCACAGCCTTGCAATTCCGTTTGCAATGCCCTGGTCGTCCTCCACGAGAAACACGCGATACAAAAAATCAACCCCTTTTGCCGAAATTTACAAAAACAGTATACCATAAATTCCGCGCAAAGAAAAGTCCCGCGCAAAAAAAGGACGGCTTATCAAAGCCGCCTTTTTATAAAAACAATTCCAAAACAAAAACAAGCACGCAGCAGCCCGCCGCAACGCCGAGCAGCCCGACACCGAAATAGGCGAGCACCGCGCCGACAAGCAGCGCGGCAAGACCGGACCACACGCTCCCCGTCGCTTCTAAAATTGCGGGGAAGGTCATCACCGCCAAGGTGACATATGGCACATAATAGAGGAAAGAGCGAATGGTGACATTGGTGATCTTTTTGCGGATGAGCGTCAGCGGCAGCACACGGATGAGATAGGTGACGGCTGCCATGATCGCAATATAAAGATAGGTATTATGCTGCATTTTCATCCTCCTTGACCGGGAAGAGCAGTGCGGCGCCCAGCGAGAGCACCACCGTTAAAAGGATCACGCGCATCCCCGAGGAGATATTGCAAAGATACGGCAGGCGCGCAAAGGCAAAGCTTGCCGCCATGGAAAGCAGAACCAGCCCGGCAATTTTCGGATTCTTGCGGGAGGGGGGAATGATGATTGCCAAAAACATGCCGTAAAGCCCGACCCCGAGCGCACTGACAAGGCGCGGCGGCAGAACATTGCCCATGATCACACCGAGCACGGTGCCCAGCGCCCAGCCGGGGATGGCGACGGTCATGGCGCCGAAGGAATAGCATAGGGGCAGCTGCCCCGGCACCGCCATGCTGATGCCGAAAATTTCATCCGTTATATCAAAGGCAAGCAGCATTCGCTTCGGAATGCCGACGCTCTCCGGCAGCTTTTGGCTGAGCGAGCAGGACATGAGCAAATACCGCGCGTTGATGACGAGCTGTGTCAGCGCCATCTCCGCATAGGAAGCATTTGCCGCAATCAGGGTGAAGCCGGCATAGCCTCCCGCAGAGGCATTCGTCAGCGCGGCGGCAAGCCCCGCCTGAAAGGCGCTCAGCCCCGCCTGCTTTGCAACAATGCCGAGGGTGAAGGCAACTGCAAAATATCCGAGCGCGATCGGAATTCCGTCGCGCAGACCTTTATGATACCAAGATTTTCGATTGAGCATATCCGTTCTCTTCCGACAAAAAAATACTGTTATTATTGTAGCCCCGCAAAAAAGCCGCGTCAAGAGTGAATGTGACGAATTGTTTCGCCCGGGAAGTGAAAAAATGATTGAATCAACCGAAAAAATGTGGTATACTGACAAAAAGAGCTTGTAATTTCCATAAGGAGGCACCATGCTTGATTTTTTGAGAGTCGCCGCTGCCGTTCCGCCCCTTGCGGTCGGAGATGTGAAAACAAATACGGCGCAGATTTTGAATATGGCAAAAAAAGCGCACGAAGAGGGCGCGCAGGTCGTCGTTTTTCCGGAGCTTTCCCTGTGCGGATATACCTGCGGCGATCTGTTTTTTCAGCAGGCGCTGCTGCAGGGCGTGAAGGAGGGGCTCGCGTTTTTGCTTTCGCAAACGGCGGAGCTTCCCGCGGCGATTTTGGTCGGGTTGCCCCTTGCGGTGGGCGGCGCGCTTTACAGCTGCGCGGCGGTGCTTTGCCGCGGTGAGGTGCTCGGCGTTGTGCCGAAGACCTTTTTGCCGACCTATTCGGAATTTTATGAGCATCGCTGGTTCTCCTCTGCCGCCGGGCTGCAAACGGATACTCTGAGCCCGCGGGAGCTCGGGATCGAGGCATACCAGTCGCGCTCTGTGCCATTTGGCACGGATCTTTTGTTCCGCTTTGGCGATATATCTTTCGGAATTGAGCTGTGCGAGGATCTTTGGGCGCCCATTCCCCCGAGCAGCACGCTTGCGCTGCGCGGCGCAGAGGTGATTTTCAATCTTTCCGCAAGCAATGAAACCATTGCAAAGCGCGCCTATCGCCGCAGTCTTGTCAGCATGCAGTCCGCCGCGCAGCTCGGCGCGTATGTGTATGTTTCCGCGGGCTGCACGGAATCCACCACCGATCTGATTTTTTCCGGGCACAGTATTATTTGCGAGAGCGGGAAACTTCTGCGCGAGAACGCAAAAACGATCGATACGGACTATGTGCTCTGCGCCGATATTGATCTTGGCAGGCTGCGCGCCGACCGCCTGAAAAACAAAACCTTTTCCCAAAGTGCGGCGCTTTGCCGCAGGGACATGCGCACCGTGTGCGCCGAGGCACTGCCTGCCCCCGATGATTTTTCCTATTATCCGCTGGAAAAAATGCCGTTCGTGCCGCACAGCGAGGCGGATCGGCAAAAGCGCTGCGCCGATATTTTCGAGATGCAGGTCATGGCGCTGAAAAAGCGCATGGAGCATACCGGCAGCCGCCCCGTGATCGGCATTTCCGGCGGGCTTGATTCCACCCTGGCGCTGCTTGTCAGCGCAGAGGCGGCGCGGCGCGCAGGGCGGGCAATGCAGGATGTCGTCGGCATCACAATGCCCTGCTTCGGCACGACTGACCGCACCTATCAAAACGCCCTGACCCTGATGAAAGCGCTCGGCATCACCTGCGTTGAAATTCCGATTTCGGCTGCCGTTGAGCAGCATTTTGCCGATATCGGTCAGCCGCGCGACCGCCTTGATCTGACCTTTGAAAACGCGCAGGCGCGGGAGAGGACGCAGGTCCTGATGGATTATGCGGGAAGGGTCGGCGGCTTTGTCGTCGGCACGGGAGATCTGAGCGAGCTGGCGCTTGGCTGGTGCACCTATAATGCGGACCATATGAGCATGTACGGCGTGAATGCGGGCGTGCCGAAAACGCTGGTGCGTTGGATGATCGACAGCATTCGCAAATACGATGTGTTTGCGGGCTGCGCCGCCGTTTTGGAGGATATTCTGGATACGCCCATCAGCCCCGAGCTGCTCCCGCCCGATGCAGGCGGAAGGATCGCGCAAAAGACGGAGCAGATCGTCGGCCCTTATGTTCTGCATGACTTTTTCCTGTATTATGTCGTGCGCTACGGTTTTTCCCCGGAGAAAATTTTCGCGCTTGCCTGCGCCGCCTTTGCGGGCGAATTTGAAAAAGAGACGATAAAGAAATGGCTCGTTTCGTTTTATCGCCGTTTCTTTTCGCAGCAGTTCAAGCGCAGCTGCCTGCCCGACGGCGTGAAAATCGGCAGCATCTGCCTCTCCCCGCGCGGGGATTGGCGCATGCCGAGCGACGCCTGCGCCGCGCTGTGGATTGCTCAGGCAGAAGCGCTTTTGTAAACCAAAGAAATAAAAATTGCCGCGAGTTCATCGCGGCAATTTTTTATTTCAGGAGGCGCACAAGGGATAAAAGCAGCAGATGCAGCGGATAAAACCAATAGAAGAAGCGGCTGCTGCGCTTTGCGGGGCGCGGCTCGCTTTCCGTATAGCGGCGCAAAAACGGCACGGCAAGCAAAAATCCGAAGCGCCACAGGTGCTCGGCGGGGGCGGTGACAAGCCCCGGAAGAACCCAAAGCAAAAGCCCGAGCAGCACAAAGCAGCGGATCTGCATTTTTCGGTCGCGGCACATGCCGAATGCCAGCACCCATAAGATGCCGAGATAGTTCCAGTTTGCGGGGATCGCAAGCACGCAAAGCCCGAAAATCAGCAGCAGTTTGACGGCGGGCGAAAGCTTTTCCTGCCTTTGCACAAGCAGCGCGCATGCCCCGAGCGCCTCGGAAAACAGCACGCTCGTCGCCTCGAAAAAGCCGTAGGAAAAGCAAAGAATATAGGGAACATGGGAAAGCAGCGCGAAGAAAAACAATCGCCTGCAATAGGCGCCCTTACAGCGGCTGTGCTCAAAGCCGCGCGCGATGCAGAAGAAAAACAGCGGCGCGCTGATTCCGCCGGGAATTTTGAAAAGCAGGCGCAAAAGAGTATGCTGCGGCACGAAAAGCGTTACAATATGGTCAAACAGCATAAACCAAAGCGCGATCAGCTTCAGCGTCTGCCCGCCGAGCGCGATATTCTTTTTCTCCGCCCCGATCGGCAGCGCGGGAAGTGCCCGTGTCATACTGTATGCCCCCTTTCATTGCAGCCATTGTACGGCGCGGCGGGGCAGGAAGTATTCAAAAAAAGGTAAGGGAAATGTAAAAAATACGCGGCGGGGGCGGCGCCGCTCTTGCATCCCGCTTTTTTCGGCGGTATAATAGGATGGAAAGAAAAAACGGCAAAGGACTGTGACGCAATGATTCGGATTTTGATTGTGGAGGACGACCCCAATATCGCAAAGACGATAACGGCGACGCTGGCGGTTGTCGGATACGGCAGCGACCTGTGCGAAAACGGGGAAGAGGCGGTGCGCCTGTGCGCGCAGAACAGCTATGACCTTGTTCTTTTGGATGTGATGCTGCCGGGCATGGACGGTTTTTCCGTGATGGAGCAGATTCGCTATCGGGAAATTCCCGTGATTTTTTTAACGGCAAAGCAGAATGTCAGCGACAAGGTGCAGGGGCTGCGCCTGGGCGCGGAGGATTATATCGTAAAGCCGTTTGAGGCGCTGGAGCTGCTTGCCCGCATTGAGGTGGTGCTGCGGCGCTTTCACCGCAATGCAACCGTTTTGAAATACGGCGATATCGCGGTGGATCTCGAAAAGCACACGGTGCAAAAGGGAGGCAGCGAGGTCTCTTTGACCCCGAAGGAATTCGATATGCTCGTGTTCTTTTTGCAGAACAAGGATGTGGCGATTTCCCGCGAGCGGCTGCTTGCAACGGTTTGGGGCTATGAATTTCAGGGTGAGACACGCACGGTGGATATTCATATTCAGCAGCTGCGTAAAAAGCTCGGGCTTGCCGCTGCGCTGAAAACCGTGCCGAAGCTCGGCTATCGGTTGGAGGGGGAGTGAGGGCTTGCGGCTTTGGCAGAAGGTGTTTCTGATCGCGCTTGCGCTTGTGCTGACGGCGCTGAATTTCTGCGGCATTTTTATCTGCCGCCGATATTATTCCTCGATCATGACGCAGCAGGCGCAGCATCTGCAGGCGCAGCAGGCGCAATGGCTCGGGGAGCTTGCGGCGGTGCTGCAATATGAAAAAAGCACGGCGGATCTTCCGACCATGGACGACGCCGAGCTGCTTGCGGCGGCGAAGCGCCAGCTTTCCGAGCTTTCCGACGGGGTGCAGGGCTGCTTTCTCCTGCCGAATTCCGAGCGGGCGCAAACGGACGGCTATCAAACGGAATTTGAGCAGGCGGCGCTTGCCGCACAGGGGGAAAACACGGCGGTTTTGACGCTGCACGACGAAAATGCTTCCAGGCGCCGCGTGCTGACGAGCGCCGCATGGTTCACGGTGGACGGCGTGCGGTGCCGCGTGCTGATGCAGAAGGATTGCACCGCGCAGCTTGCGGATTACCTGCGGCAGCTTTCCCTGATCCGCTATATTGCGCTCGGCGTATCTGCGGCGGGGGCGGTAATTTTGATGCTGCTTGTCATGGTGCTGCTGGCGCCGCAGCGCCGCGCCGACCGCGCGCTGCAAAGCATCGCGCAGGGAAACTATGCGGTCTTTCTTGCGGAAAAGGGCAGCCCGGAAAACCGCGCGCTTGCGCAGGCGATCAATGAGGTCGCGCATGCCACGCAGGAAAGGGTGGAGCATCTCGAATCGCTGGCAAGCGAGCGGCAGCAGTTTGTCGATGCGCTTGCGCATGAAATGAAAACGCCGCTGACCTCCATCCTTTGCTTTGCCGATCTTTTGCGCATTCGCAGAGTGGTGCCGGATGAAGAGAGGGTGGAGCAGGCGGGCATTATCGTGGAGGAGGCGCGCAGGCTCAAGGGGCTTTCGGGCAAGCTTTTGGAGCTTGCAAGCGCCTCCCGCGGGAAGCTTGAGCTGGAAAGCACGGCGCTGCCGGAGCTGTTTTTACAGGTGCAGTCGGGCTGTGCGGCGCTGCTTGCGCCGCGCTCGATTCGTCTTGTCGTTTCCGCGGCAAAGTGCCGCGTGATGGTGGATCGGGAGCTGTTTTTATCCGTGCTTTATAATCTTATCGATAACGCGCAGAAGGCATCAAAGGACGGCGCCGTGATTTTTTTGCAAAGCGAATACAAAAACCGTGCCGTTACCATCACAGTCGCCGATCACGGCATCGGCATGACGGCGCAGCAGGCAAAGCATGTGTTTGAGCCGTTTTATATGGCGGATAAATCCCGCTCCCGCAAAAGCGGCGGCGCCGGGCTCGGGCTTGCGCTTTGCGCGGAGATCGCCCGCCGCCACGGCGCTGCGATCCGCGTGCGCAGTGTGCCGGGCAAGGGCACGGCTGTTTTTCTGCATATGCCGGCGCAGCCGCTGCAGAGCGGGAAAGGCGGGCAGTCAAAAGGAGGGACGGGAGAATGAGGCGGGTCTTATCTCAGATTTTATTTGCCGTTTTAACGGCAGCACTTATGCTTTGCGGTTATTTTGCCGCGCCGCTGCTCGGTGTCCGTTTTGCCGTCCCGAGCCTTTCCGGGGAAAAAGAAACGGGGGCAACCGGGGCTGAAATCGCGGCGGCAAGCCCTGCGCAAAGCCCGCTGTATACCTTTTGGGAGAGGGGCAAGATTTCTGCGGATGAAACCGAATACGGCGGGCGGTATTTCTCGGACGAATATGATTTGAAGCATTTGGTGCCGCTGATCAATGTTCTGTGCCGCGGCGCTTCCGCCGAGGACGGAGATGCGCTTTGGCGGGAGGACGGAATTACATTTGTCAATGGGTATACGATCCAGCGCCTGTACCGATGCGCGTCGTTTTCCTGTGACGGAGTGATCGGCAGCGCCGTCGCTTACGGGCCGGGCGGCATTGTTTGCACCGGAGATGATACCTACACGGAAAGCGGCACCAAGGAGGAGCAGCAGGAAAATCTGCGGCAGATTCTGCTTGCGCTTCGGGCAATGCGCAAGGATCAGGATGCAATGGGGCATGCGCCCTTTTCCGATCTGCTTGGCGCGGCGCAGTATATAGACGATTCCATGGCCTCCATGCTGTTTTTCCTGCTGTGTGACGGGAAGATGCAGATATATCATGACGGCAGACTCTATTATCTCGCCTTTTCCGATCGGGATATGGATCAAACGCTGTACCTGGCGCTGAATCTTGGCGAGCGGAAAATTATCGGCATAAATCTTTTATATCAGGTCGCGGCATACGGCGGAGAAATTTGGGCGGACGAGAGCAGGGATGCGAACACGGCACAGAGCCGGGATATCGATACGGCGGAGAACATCGGCGTTTCTGCGGAAAATTGAGAGGAAAAATTGTTTGCGGTTTTCCTTGTTTTCTCGGCGGGATGTGGTATAATATCTCAGTAAGATCTTCATGAATGGGGAAAAACGGTGAATACTGAATTTGGGGGCGGGGTGCAGATGGGCGCGCTTTGGTGCGATTTGCATACGCATTCCGTTTTTTCCGACGGCACCGAAACGCCGCAGGCGCTGATTTTGGCTGCAAAGCAGCTCGGGCTCGGCGCCGTTGCCCTGTGCGACCATAATGTGATCGACGGGCTCCCGTCGTTTTTGCAGGCGGGCGCGCGCTGCGGCATCCGCGCGGTGCCGGGGGTGGAGCTGAGCACGGAGTTTGCACAAAAAGAGCTGCATATTCTTGCCTTGTTTGTGCCAAAGAGTGCCTATGGGGCGATTCGGGAACGGCTTGCCGCATTCCATTTGCGCAAGGAGGAAAGCAATCGCCGCCTCATCGCCGCCCTTGCAAGAGATGGATATAAAATCGATTATGATGCGCTCAAGGCCGAGCGCCCCGGCTGCATCAATCGCGCCGTTATCGGCGCGCAGCTGTGCCGACAAGGCTATTGCGGCAGCGTTTCGGAAGCATTTTCCCGCTTTCTTTCGGAGCAGGCGGGGTATTATCAGCCGCCGCGGCGGCCCGACGCGCTTGACACCGTTCGCTTTGTGCAAAAAATCGGTGCGGTGAGCGTTTTGGCGCATCCGCTGCTCAGCGCGCCGCAAAGCCTTTTGCGGGAGTTTTTACCCAAAGCACGCGCCTGCGGGCTGGACGCCATGGAAACGGAATATGCGTTGTTTGACAAAGCGGAAAGAGCATGTGCGGCGGCACTCGCCGCGCAATACGGGCTTTTGCAAAGCGGCGGCTCGGATTTTCACGGGGCAAATCGCCCGCAGGTGGCTTTGGGGAGCGGCAAGGGAGACCTGCATGTGCCCATGGCAATGTATGAGGAGCTCAATGCGCGCCATCTGCAAAAAGCAAAGGAGGCGGAACAATGAAAATTACGCTGAATCCCGATCCCGAAATCGTTGCAGTTGTAAAAGAGGGGCTGAAGCGCACGGGAGGCTATTGCCCCTGCCGGCGGGAGAGAACCGAGGAATATCGGTGCATGTGCGAGGAATTTCGCCGCCAGATTGCAGATCCTTCGTTTGAGGGCTTCTGCCATTGCATGCTGTATTATAAATCCAAAGAATAAAAAGAAAAAATGAAAAGGAGAAAAAGCGTTGGAAAAGGTAATCACCGCAGAAAATTTCAACGAGGAGGTCGTGCAGGGGTCCCTGCCCGTGCTGCTTGATTTTTGGGCGGAATGGTGCGGCCCGTGCCGTATGCTTGCGCCCGTTGTGGCGGAAATTGCGCAGGAAAAGGCAGGCGCGCTTGTCGTCGGAAAGGTAAATGTCGATGAGGAGCGGGAGCTGGCTGCCCGTTTTTCAATCGAGAGCATTCCGACGGTGCTGCTGCTGCGGCAGGGCAAGGTTGTGGCAAAAAGCGTCGGTTATGTTACAAAGGAGCAGCTTTGCCGCAGCCTCGGGCTTTGAAAAAGCAAACGGCACTGCAAACCCTGGTTTGCAGTGCCGTAGTTCTTTTTGCGATATTATTGCGTCAGCCCGAGATAGTTGCGCACAAGCGCATTGAGCAGCTCGTCCCGGTCGATCTTGCGAATGAGGCTGCGGGCATTGTTGTAATTGGTGATATAGGTCGGGTCCTCGGTCAGGATATACCACACGATCTGATTGACGGGATTGTACCCCTTGACGCTCAGGGAGCGATATACCGTCTCAAGGGTCTGCTTCATTTCTGCTTCTTTTGTCATTTCTTCATTGCCCTGTTTCTTATCCAAAGAAAAGGTGATTGTCTCGTCAATTTCTCTGCTTGCCATAGCCCATTGTCCTTTCAGAAGCGATATACAGCACCGAAAATCACAGTCGACCTTTTTCCGTACCCCATATGTTAATCATACTCTTATTTCGGATCGAATGCAAGAGGATTTTACGATGTTAATAAATTATTTCAAAAATTTTCATTTTTCCATAAGGAGTCGGCACTGCGTTTCAGCTCATTGTGAAGTATTCGCGCATGGTTTCCTTGCCGCGGGCGCTGCATAAAGCGGGAACCCATTCCTTTGCGGCGCGCCGCACATACAGCATCAGCCCGACATCGGTGATCGGCAGTTCCCTACATAGAGTATGAACTGCGAGCTGCACAATTTGCCCGAGTTCCCGTTGGCTGCGCTTTGCAAGGCGGGCGCAAAGGTACGTATATTCGTCCTCGGTGAGCAGAAGCTGCCCCGAAAATTTCCCGAGCATGGTGGAGCCGAGCGCACTGTGCAGCGTCCGCAAAAAAAGATTGTCTTCTTTACCTTGCGGATTTTGCGCAACAACGGCAAGCTCAGCTTCGTCATAAAAAGAGAGGAAGCGTTCCTCAGAGAGCAGCGCACACAGATATTGCTTGGTATAGAAAATGCCGTGGTGCTGCCCGATGCGGTCGTCTGCGCAGGGGTAAGAAAAAGGGTGCGGCGTTCGGCTGCAAAACTGCGGGCGATGCTGCAAAAGAGCCTCGTGAATTTCCGTTTGCAGCGTTTTCCGCAGCTTTGGAAGCAATGCTGCGCTGTCGATTTTGCGGGCTTTTACCAAAAGGGAAACGGTTTCAAGATAATGTGCGCGTAGCAGCTGCTGTCCTGCGGTATACATTTCCGTCACGCTTTCCGATTGCAGCGCGGAAAGGGCATACATCGGGTCATGGAAGGAGAGCAGATAGGTGTCAAGCGTAAAAAATATGCCGTCCAAAAGCGCCTGATTGTGCGCGGAGATTTGCTCCGGCGGCAGGGCGGGTGCCGCGGAAAAGCGGCGCATGAGCAGCTCCAGCTGCCCCATAATCTGCATCTGCAGATCATCCACAAACGCCGCCTGCAGCAGGCGGACGCGCAGCGCCTCCGTAATCAGCGATTGGGTATAATTTGTATATTGAATGTTGCGGCGGTTGATCAGCGAAAAGCGGTCGAGCTCCCTTGCGTGTCGCATACCGAATCCCAAGCGCGGCCCGGCAAATGCCGGGAGCGTTCCTTCCTGAAATGATTTGAAAAAGCGTAAAATACCCCACATTGATTATAGCATGGCGCGGGCGAAAAAGTCAATGCAAATACCGGGGGGAAATCACCGAAATTTTTTTAAAAAACCGTTGACAAGGCGCCGACAATATGCTATAATCACCTTGTTCATCCGAAGACAGCAGGTTTTTGGTAAAGAGCAAGCGCTCATCCTGCCGAGGAAAGATCAGAAAAACAAATCGTTTTTTGAGTCTTTGCCGGCAGTGTGCCCGCGCAAAGGCTTTTCTTTATTTCCAAAAGCATGCGGCTTTCGATGATTCCGTGTTATTCTTTCAGGAGGTGAAAAAACGTGCCAAGTGCAAAAATTCTTGCGCAGAAGCAGCAGGTCGTTGCCGAGCTTACCGAGAGACTGCAGAAGGCGTGCGCCGGTGTTATCGTAACTTATTCCGGAATCACGGTTGATAACGATACCAAAATGCGCTCCGAGCTCCGCAAAGCAGGCGTGACCTATACCGTGCTTAAAAACACGATGACAAAGCGCGCATGCGAGAACGTCGGTTACGGCGAGCTTGCATCCGTTTTGGAGGGAACAACGGCTCTGGCTACCAGCGAGACCGACCCTGTTGCAGCTGCAAAGATTCTGAAAAATTATGCCGATAAGATTGATTCCTTCGATTTGAAGGCAGGCTTCGTTGACGGCGAAGTGCTGGATCGCGACGGCGTAATGAAGCTGGCTGAGATCCCGAGCAAGGAAGTCTTGATCGGAAAATTGCTCGGCAGCATCCAGTCCCCGCTTTACGGTCTTGCTTATGCTTTGCAGGCAATTATCGATAAGGGCGGCGAGGCTGCGGAAGAAGCTCCCGCAAAGGAAGAGGCTCCTGCCGAAGAAGCAGCGGCTCCCGCTGAGGAAGCATCTACAGAAGCGCCCGCACAGGCGTAACTCAACAATTCAAAAATATCAGGAGGTATTTGAAAATGGCTACTGAAAAGACTACCGCTATTTTGGAAGAAATCAAAGGTCTGACAATTCTCGAACTGTCCGATCTGGTAAAAGCACTTGAAGAGGAGTTCGGTGTTTCTGCTGCTCCCGTTGCAGTTGCAGGCGTCGCTGCCGCTGCTGCTCCCGCTGCTGAAGAGAAAACGGAATTCGACGTTATTCTTGCAAGCGCTGGCGATAAGAAGCTTGGCGTTATCAAGGTTGTTCGTGAGCTGACCGGCCTTGGCCTGAAGGACGCTAAGGACCTCGTTGAGGCTGCTCCGAAGGCAGTTAAAGAAGGCGTTTCCAAGGATGAAGCAGAGGCTGTTAAGGCTCAGCTCGTTGAGGCAGGCGCAACCGTCGAAATTAAATAAGTTTCCGTCGGATAACACAAATAACACGGAGCAAAGGAGACCCCACGCGGAGTCTCCTTTGTTTTTTTGTCGGCTTGCGAAGCTACGGATGTGCCGCACGCAACTATTTGTTGTATCATTTTTGCGCGAAGGGGTTGACATGCGGCGTGCGGTGTGCTATAATATCATTTGTTGAGAGACGCCGGAATGGCGGAACTGGCAGACGCCCGGGACTTAAAATCCCGTGGGACGAAAATCCCGTACCGGTTCGATCCCGGTTTCCGGCACCAATCCGCCGGACCTTGGAATCACCGTTCGGCACATATCGCGGGGTAGAGCAGTTGGTAGCTCGTCGGGCTCATAACCCGGAGGTCAGGAGGTTCAAGTCCCCTCCCCGCAACCAAATGAGCCCGATGGTTTTGATACGAGACCATCGGGCTTTTTTAGTATGGAAATTAGTGCAAGGATGTGATACAATCAATTCAGCAAAGGAAAATTGTCAGGTCTGTAAATTTAGGAGGTACAACATGGAAAGAGAATACCCCCAGAAAATGTTTTGGCTATTTGTTCTAACGAATTTCCTATTTCACTTTTTCTACTTATCTGTTCCGGGGATCATCCTCTGCATCGTTGGGATTTGGATAAAGACCTGTCTTTACATTGGATGTGCGGTTCTTGGCCTGGATCTGATCCTTTCGATTGTTGAACAGTCACGCATCCGAAATGCTGCCGTGTCTCATAGCGAAAACCCTGAGTTCAACGAACTGATGGACGCATTTTGCAGCCCTGACGGGCTACAGGCAGTC
>URPL01000011.1 GCA_900549725.1 uncultured Eubacteriales bacterium
GATCGGAAGAGCGTCGTGTAGGGAAAGAGTGTAGATCTCGGTGGTCGCCGTATCATTAAAAAAAAAAAAAAGAAAAAAAGAGAAAAAAGAAAAAAAAGAAATGAAACAATAAAAAAAGAAATGAAAAAGTGAGGTTGAAGCTATGAATCACACCCCCTCTGCTGCCGCGCAAAGCGGATACGATAAAATCAACTGGGTGCGCAGCTACATGCCCGTGCTCAATGCCATTCGCGCAGAATTTGAACAAACAAAGCCTTTCAAGGGCATGACGATTTCCATGTCAATCCACCTGGAAGCAAAGACCGCCTATCTTGCCATGACGCTGGCGGCAGGCGGCGCCCGCGTTGTTGTGACGGGATGCAACCCGCTCTCCACGCAGGACGATATTGCGCAGGCGCTGCGCGAGGCGGGCTTTGAGGTGCACGCAAAGCACGGTGCAAGCGAAGAAGAATATACCGAGCATCTGAAACGGACGCTTTCCGCCTGCCCGGACCTCATTATTGACGACGGCGGCGACTTCACGCATCTTTTACACGGCGAGTGCCGCGCATACGGCAAAAACCTCATCGGCGGCTGCGAAGAAACCACCACGGGCATTCATCGTCTCTACGCGCGCCAGGCTGCGGGGCTCTTGGACTATACAATGATCAATGTCAATGATGCCGACTGCAAGCATCTTTTCGATAACCGCTACGGCACGGGGCAATCCACGCTGGACGGCATTATGAACACCACCAACCTCATCATCGCCGGCAAGACGGTCGTCGTCGCAGGTTACGGTTGGTGCGGCAAGGGCTTTGCCATGCGCGCAAAGGGCATGGGCGCCATTGTGGTCGTGACGGAGATTGACCCTGTCAAGGCGATCGAAGCCGTAATGGACGGCTTTACGGTGATGCCGATGGACGAAGCCGCGAAAATCGGCGATTTGTTTGTCACGCTGACGGGCTGCGAGGATGTGATCCGCCGCGAGCATTTTGAAGTCATGAAGGACGGCGTTTTGCTTGCAAATTCCGGCCATTTCGATGTGGAAATCGACAAGGTCGCCCTGGCGCAGATGAGCGAAAAGGTTTGGCAGCGCAAGCCGAACATCATGGGATATCAGCTGCCGGACGGACGCATTCTCAATTTGCTTGCCGAGGGCAGACTGGTCAATCTGGCCGCAGGCAACGGCCACCCTGCGGAAATTATGGATATGAGCTTTGCCATTCAGGCGCGCTCGTTGGAATATCTCGCAAAGCACGGACGCACAATGGAAAACCGCGTTTACAATGTTCCCTCCGAAATTGACCGCGCCGTTGCAAAGACAAAGCTTGCCGCTATGGGCTTCTCCATCGATTCCCTCTCGGAAAAGCAGAAGGCATATCTCGGAAAGGTCGACTGAACTTCACTCGCAGCGCACACAGCATTATTTCAGAAAAAAGCCAAAAAGCGACTTCGGATTTTCGGTCCGAAGCCGCTTTCATTTTTGCGTTTTTATTTCGAATCGTTTTTATTGCTCCTCCGCCTTATTGATGCAGGCAATAGCATTCAGACTGCGCGGATACCTGAGATACGGCAAGCACTGCGATACACAACGCGCATGAGAAAATCGCGGTCGTTCCCCGGATTGATATTGCCTCTCGCATGGGCAATGAGTTGCGGCTCGCACCCCCCTGCGTCATCAGAAAAGAAAAGGGGATCATTTTGCGCTGCTTAAGATCAAGCCCCGTGCGGGTATAATATCCCCGAAGCAATTCTCAGCAAGTCAGCGGTTGATATGGCTTTTCTGCCATGCCGTGCGCACGCCCTCACCGAAAATTTCCGCCTGCACTGCAATGCCCTTTTCCAAACGGTTCTCCGGGGTGGCCGTCGCCTGCGAGGGCAGCGGCTGCGCTATAGTATAGAACCGGCAAAACGCGCTCTCCTCCAAAACCCGCGCCCTGCGAAAAAGCTTCGGCGCGTATTTTGCGTCGGAGCTTTTTCAACAAAGGCCGAGCAGCCTGCGTACCACATAGGAGGCAAGCAGCATGCCTGCCGCCGGCGGCACAAACGAGGTGCTGCCGGGCACGGTGCGCTTTCCGTTTTGCGGCGCTTCCAGTGTGCGCGGGGTCAGCGGTGCCTCATCGGAAAAAACGACCGGCAAATGCTCAATGCCGCGCTTGCGGCACTCATACCGCATCACGCGTGCCAGCGGGCACATGCTGGTTTGATACAGATCGGTGATGCGGAGACGGGAAGGGTCTGTTTTGTTCCCCGTGCCAAGGCAGCTCACAAGCGGCGTATGCGCCCGCTTGCAGCACTGCACAAGCAAAAGCTTTGATTTTACGGAATCAATCGCGTCCACACAAAAATCATACGCCGAAAAATCAAACGCTTCGCAGCTTTCCTGCGCAAAAAAGATCGGCCTTTGAATCAGATGCAGCGCGGGATTGATATCAAGCAGGCGCTTTGCCGTCGCCTGCGTTTTCGGCTGCCCGACGGTGGAATGCAGCGCAACCGTTTGCCGATTGAGATTACTCATTGCAACCGTATCCGCATCCACGACAGTGAGCGTGCCGATCCCGGCGCGCACAAGCGCTTCGGCGCATGCCCCGCCGACCCCGCCGATGCCGAACAGCGCCACATGCGCCGCCTGCAGCCGCGCGATTCCCTCTTCCCCGAACAGCATTGCGCTGCGCAAAAATTGCTCATCCATGTCCATACCCTCTCTCTTCTTTGCTATCATTATAAAAAAAGAGGCGCGCTCTGTCAAGAACACAAAAAAACGGGCAAAATGAAACTGCAAAAAAAATAATTTTTTCTTTGCAAAAACGCTTGACAAAGCGGTTTTCCCCTGCTATACTATAAGTGTACAAAAAAAGTAT
This sequence comes from uncultured Eubacteriales bacterium, assembly GCA_900549725.1. Lineage (GTDB taxonomy): Bacteria > Bacillota > Clostridia > Oscillospirales > CAG-272 > UMGS1225. The sequence continues at coordinate 2,844 of URPL01000011.1, forward strand.
AGTTTAAGGAGTCCGCCATGCGCATCACCATGGAAGCGGATTATGCCATTCGCATCTTATATCATCTTTCCAAAGAGAATATGCGCTGCGATTCCGGCGCCATGGCAGAAAAGCTTGGCATTCCCAAGCGCTATTGCCTGAAGATCCTGCATGCGCTCAGCTGCGCCGGTCTTGTTTGTTCCTATCCCGGAAAGGGCGGCGGATATGAACTTGCGGTTTCTCCCGCCTTAGTTACGCTGCGCCGCATCATTGAACTGATCGACGGGCCGATCTGCCTTTCCCGCTGCAAAAGCGACGAGGTAAACTGTACGCGCGTACAAAACAAGGAGCATTGCATGTTCCACTGCATTTTTGCGCAGCTTGGGAAACAGCTTTGCGAAAAGCTTGACCGCATCACTCTTTCGGATGTAATCAATCCGGAAAATACCACAAATGATGTGCTGAAGAAAATTCAATCTTAAATCCAATCTTGAAAAATGAAAAAACAGGAGGACAAAACAATGAAAAAATGGAGATGCACCGTATGCGGAGAAATCGTGGAATCCCCGGTCAGACCGGACAAATGTCCCGTTTGCCATGCGCCCGGCGAAAAATTCGTTGAGGTGAAGGAAGATGCGCTTGACTGGGCGGCAGAGCATGTGGTCGGTGTTGCAAAGGACGCCCCCGCGGATGTAATCGAAGGGCTGCGCGCCAACTTCAGCGGCGAATGCACCGAGGTCGGCATGTATCTTGCCATGTCCCGCGCGGCGGCAAGAGAGGGCTATCCCGAAATCGCGGAATACTGGAAGACAGCAGCATTTGAAGAGGCAGAGCATGCCGCAAAATTTGCGGAGCTGCTCGGCGAATGCGTCAGCGCCTCCACCAAGGAAAACCTGACGGTGCGCGTTGCGGCGGAAAACGGCGCAACCATGGGCAAATTTGAGCTCGCAAAGAGAGCCAAGGAGCTCGGCCTTGATGCCATTCACGACACCGTGCACGAAATGGCACGCGACGAGGCCCGGCACGGAAAAGCATTTGAAGGACTTTTGAAGAGATATTTCGGAGAATAAGAGCCTTGGAAAACTATTTGATTTGCAAATGCAAGCGCGTCAGCTATGCCGATGTGGAACAGGCGCTGCACCGCGAAACACAATTTGAAAATGTGGAAAAAGCATTTGAGGATGTACAGAAAATCACACATTGCTCCACCGGCTGCGGCGGCTGCCATGATAAAATCATGGATGTCATTTCGCAGATCATGAGCAAATAAGCATACAAAGGAGAACGCCATGAAATATGTTTGCCCCTGCGGCTACGAATACGACGAAGCGCTCGGCGATCCCGAGCACGGCATTGCCCCCGGCACCAAATGGGAAGACCTGCCGGATGATTTTGTCTGCCCTGTGTGCGGACTCGGCAAGGACATGTTCGACGCAGAATAAGCGCAAAAAGTGCAAGGCTGTTGAGCTATTCAGCAGCCTTGCTTTTTTGTAGCTTTCATTGCGCCTGCTTTTGCGCGGCAAGCCGTGCCCGCCAATAGCAGCGCTCCCGCATGCGGATCGCTCTTTCCCGCAGCATCCGCCGCACGCATGCCGCCATGCGGCAAAGCGCACAGAAACAAAGCACCGCCGCGCCCCCGATGCAAAGCAGCTTCCAAAGGCTTTGCTCCGCGCCGCCGCTTGCATGCACGGCAAACATCGGCTTTTGCCGCTGTCCCCGGCGATAGCAGCAAAGATTCAGATCATAGCTGTGCCCAAGCTGCCATGCTCCTTTTTTCGAAAGCGAGCGCATCGTCTGCTGCCCTGCACGCATCCATTCCTCCGTCCCGCTCATGTGTTTCATCAAAATTCCCCCGATTCTCTTTTTTTCATAGCTTGAACCGCATGCGCCGTTTTTATACGGCAAGAATATCCGCCTGTTTTCCCCCATACACTGAAAAAAGAACCGTGCGACATTTCTGATGCAAAAAGGGGAAGCATTTATGGGAGAACAATTGCAGTATGAAACAATTTGTCGGGCATTTGCGGCGCTTTCGGAAAGCTGCGAAGCGGTGCGCCTTGGGTGCCTCGGAAAAAGCCTGTGCGCAAGGGAGATTCCGCTCATCACGCTCGGGCAGGGAAAGCACCGCGTTTTCTATGTTGCAACGCACCACGGCAGCGAATGGATCTGCGCCGGACTTTTGCTCCGGTTTGCCCGGGATTACGCCGATGCGTTTGAAAAAGGGAAAACCGTCTGCTCCATCGATGCGCATTATCTGTTTCACACCCGCACGATCTGTTTGGTGCCGATTCTGAATCCGGACGGCATGATTCTTGCGCAAAACGGGTGCGACCCGGAAAACCCGCTCGCCCGCGCCGTGCTTGCCGCCTCCGGTGAGGCCCCCTCCCGCTATCGCGGCAATGCGCGCGGCATCGACCTCAACCGCAACTACGACGCCGCCTTCGGCATGCAGGATTGCGGCGCGCTCGGACCGGGCATGTATCCCGAGAGCGAGCCGGAAACCGCAGCGCTTTGCGCCTTTCTCAGAAAAAATGCGCCGTTTGACCTTTTGCTCAGCCTGCACACCGCAGGGGAGGAGATCTACGGCAGCGAAAGCCCTGCGGCATCGCAAAAAGAAAACACCGTCGGCGCGGTGCTTGCAAGGCTTTGCGGATATAAGCTCTGTGCGCCCCCGCCCTCCCGCCGCGGCGGCGGACTGAAGGACTGGTATGAGCTTGCCTTTCATGCCCCCGCATTTACCATAGAATGCGGCAGCGGAGAGACGCCCCTGCCGCCGGAGAGCCTCGGCGCATTATATGAAAGGCTGCGGCGCGCGCTTTTTACCGCCGCCGTCCTTTCCTAAATCGCCAAAAAGCCTTGCGCTGCGGGAAAAACTGTGGTATACTTTTGAAAAAGAAGAGTTCAGGACAGGAAAAACGGGAGAACAGCAATGAAATTTTATAATACACTGACCCGCAGCGTGGAAGAATTCAAGCCGCGCACGGAGGGTGAGGTTAAAATGTATACCTGCGGTCCCACGGTATACCACTTTGCCCATATCGGCAACCTGCGCACCTATCTCATGGAGGATATTCTGCAAAAGGGGCTGGAATATGAGGGCTATACGGTCGACCGCGCCATGAATATCACCGATGTCGGCCATCTCTCAAGCGACGGCGACACGGGCGAGGACAAAATGCTGAAGGGCGCAAAGCGGGAGCATAAAACCGTTATGCAGATCGCCGCGTTTTATCGCGACGCCTTCTTTAAGGATCTGGAAGCGCTGAACATTGCAATCCCGAAAAAGATCGTCCCGGCGACCTCCCGCATCGATGATTTTATCCGGGTCATCTCCGCTCTGCTGGAAAAAGGCTATGCCTATGAGGCGGGCGGCAATGTTTATTTCGATACCTCCAAATGCAAAGACTATAATGTGCTGACGGGGCATCAGAGCGAGCAGCTCAAGGTCGGCGTGCGCGAGGATGTGAATGCCGATGAAAACAAGCGCAACAAAACGGATTTTGTGCTTTGGTTCACCAAATCGAAATTTGAGGCACAGGAGCTGAAATGGGATTCTCCGTTCGGCGTGGGCTATCCCGGCTGGCATATCGAATGCTCCTGCATCAGCATGCGCGAGCTCGGAGAATATCTCGATATTCACTGCGGCGGCGTGGATAACATCTTCCCCCACCATACAAACGAAATCGCGCAAAGCGAAGCATATCTCGGGCATGAATGGTGCCATTATTGGTTCCATGTTCACCACCTGAACGACGAGCGCGGAAAAATGAGCAAATCAAGCGGGGAATTTCTGACGCTTTTCCTGCTCAAAGAAAAGGGCTACGACCCCCTGGTATACCGCCTGTTCTGCCTGCAATCGCATTACCGCAAACCCCTGACCTTCTCCTTTGAGGCGCTGGACAATGCCAAAGCGGCATATGAGCGTCTGCTCGCGCGCATCGCGCGGCTGGATACCGCTGGGGAGGCAGACGCCGCGGCCGTTGCAAAATGGCATGAGGCGTTCCGCGCACAGATTGCAAACGATCTGAATACAGCAATGGGGCTGACCCTGCTTTACGATGTGCTCAAAGCTGACTGCAGCGACGCGACAAAGCGCGCCGCTTTGCAGGATTTTGACCGCGTTTTGTCCCTGAATTTGTTCCGCACCGATTATGCGGAGCAGGCGCCCGCCGAAGAAGACCCCGAAGCGGAGAGGATCAAGGCATTGATCGAAAAGCGCGCCCTTGCAAAGAAAAACCGCGATTTTGCAACAGCCGATGCCATCCGAAGCGAGCTCGCGGCGCAGGGCATTACTCTGATTGATACCAAAGAAGGAACCACCTATAAGCGCGGCTGAGGCATTCCCGGGCGCGTTTTGCGCGGCCTTGGCACTGATTTTTTGCCAAGGCCGCCCGTCATTTTCAAAAGCGAGAGGAAATCATGAGCCGTTCCGTGTTTCTGTATGACAAAGTGCAAACGCCGCCCGTGCTGCGCGCAGAAGTATCTCACCCCTGCGTTGCGGGTACGCATGCGCTGTGCGGCGCCGTTCCGTGCGAAAAAAACATCACCTTTTCTCTGCGCGTCTCCGTTTCGGCGGCGCTGTGCGCCGTGACGCTGCTGCTCTATCGCGACGACGACGCAAAAACGCTGCGCTATTCCCTGCGCCTGTGCGAGCGCGAGGCGGATACGGAAACCTGGCGCATCACCCTCCCCGTTCCCCCGCTCTGCGGGGATGAGGAAAGCGGCTTGTTTTTCTACCGCTACTGCGTCTGCACGCCCTACGGCGAAACGCTCTGCGGCCCCGCCTACGGCACGCCCGACCCGATTTTCGGCGACGAAAGCCGATGCGAAGCATTTTATCTGACCGTTTACCGCCCGGGATATACCGTGCCGGACTGGATGCCCGGCGCCACGCTGTATCAGATCTTCCCCGACCGCTTTGCCCGCGGCGGCGCAGATGCGCTCCATCCCCTTGGCATTGCCCCGCCCCTGCCGAAAGAGCACGCTGGGGCGCGCCTGCATGAAGACTGGGGCGAGCCGATTGAGCAATACGGCGAAATTCCGGGCGATTTTGTGCGCAACAACGAGTTTTACGGCGGCACGCTGCGCGGCATTGAGGAAAAGCTCCCCTATCTTGAAAGCCTCGGAGTAAACTGCATCTACCTTTGCCCTGTTTTTTTCTCGGTGACAAATCACCGCTACGACACGGCGGATTATGAAACGATCGACCCGCTGCTCGGCACAAACGAAGATTTTCGCTCCCTTGCCGCCGCAGCAAAGAAACGCGGCATTCACATTCTGCTGGACGGCGTGTTTGACCACACCGGTGCCGACAGCCGCTATTTTAACAAGCGCGAGCGCTTCGGCAAAGGCGTCGGCGCATATTGGGACAGGCAGTCGCCCTATACCCCCTGGTATCGCTTCAAAAACTGGCCAAATGACTACGAATGCTGGTGGGGCGTTGACGAAATGCCGCAGCTGGATACCCGCAATGCATCCCTGCGCCGCTATTTCTGCGCGCGGGACGGCATCGTTGCGCAGTGGATCCGCGCCGGGGCGGACGGCTGGAGGCTGGACGTTGCGGACGAGCTTTCCGATGGCTTTTTGGAGGAATTGCGCGCCGCGGCGCGCGAGGCAAACCCAAAAGCGTTGATTTTGGGCGAGGTTTGGGAGGATGCCTCCGATAAAATTGCCTATGGGCACCGCCGCCGCTATTTTCGCGGCAGCCAGCTTGACAGCGTGATGAACTATCCACTGCGCGACTGCATTCTGCGCTTTGTGCTGCAGGGGGACGGCGCCGCGCTGCGCAACACCGTTTTGCGGCTTTTCACCCACTATCCGCGGCTTGTAAACGCCATGACGATGAATCTCATCGGCTCTCATGATACCATGCGCGCCCTGACCGTACTCGGAGAGGCAAAAACCGAAGGGCTCGGCGGCACCGCGCTGCGTGCGCTGCGCCTGACGGAGAAACAAAAGGAGCTTGCGCTGCGCCGCATCCGCCTGGCGGCGGCGCTGCAGTTCACCCTGCCGGGCGTGCCCTGCATCTATTACGGAGACGAGGCGGGCATGCAGGGCGCGCGCGACCCGTTTTGCCGCGCGCCGTTCCCCTGGGGGCAGGAAGACACGGCACTGACCGAATATTATCGCACCTTGGGCGCCCTGCGCAAAAGCACGCCAGCCCTGCGGTGCAGCGAAGCGGAATTCCTGCTCTTTGAGCAGGATCATGTGATCTATCGCCGCTGCGAACTCGGGCGCGGCATTTTGGTGCTTGCCAACGCCGCCGATCGCCCCTTCTTACTGCCAAGCCCCCTCTCCCCCGCCGCCGTCGATCTTTTGACGGCGCAGCCGGTCGGCAAAGAGATTTCGCCGATGTCCGCCGTGATTCTTTCAGTTTAACCTATTTCTCAATTTCATTATTCCATTTTTCAAGGAGATCTGCCATGAAGCTTTCCGAGCTGCTTTGCACCGACCGTATCGGGCTTTCCTGCGAGCTTTTTCCGCCCAAAGAAGGCGCAAAGCTTGAAAATGCCGCCGAAATTGTGCGAAAAACCTGCGCGCTGCGTCCGGATTACATCAGCGTAACCTGCGGCGCAGGCGGGACGACACAGGGCTTTACGGCCGAGCTTGCCAAAGAAAGCCTTGCCTGCGGCGTGCCGGCGCTTGCGCATCTGACCTGCGTCGGCGCAACGCGAGAGCAGATCCGAAAAACGCTGGCGCAGCTGAGAGCCGCCGGCGTTGAAAACATTCTTGCGCTGCGCGGGGATCTTCCGCAAGGCATGGAAGACCCGACCCCCGTTTTTTCGCATGCCTGCGACCTCATGGATGAAATCCAAGCCTTCGGCGGCTTCTGCATCGGCGGCGCATGCTATCCGCTGGGGCATCCCGACGCGGTAAATGCGGAGGAGGATATCGCATACCTCAAACTGAAAATGGAGCACGGCTGCTCCTTCTTCACAACGCAGCTTTTCTTTGACAACAGCGTCTATTATCACTTTTTGTATCGCCTGCTTGCAAAAGGGGTCACCGTGCCGATTGTTGCGGGTATCATGCCCGTAACCTCTCTTTCCCAGCTGCGGCGCACCGAGCAGCTCAGCGGCACCCCCATTCCGCGGCGCTTTGCCGCGCTGGCGGAGCGCTTTGGCGATAACCCGCGCGCCATGCGGCAGGCGGGCATTATGTATGCAACGGAGCAAATTATCGATCTCTATGCCAACGGGGTCAACCATGTGCACCTTTACACCATGAACCGCCCCGATATCGCCCGGGAAATTTTTGCAAACCTGAGCGAAATTTTTCTGCCGGAGGAAACAGCCCATGAAACTGCCGTTTGAACAAATTCTCGGCAAAGAACTGCTGCTCTTTGACGGCGCCATGGGCACGCTGCTGCAAAAGCAGGGGCTGCAGGGCGGCGCGCTTGCGGAGCTTTGGAATCTCGAAAAGCCGCAGGTAATCCGCGCCGTGCACCGCGCCTATGCAAAAAGCGGCGCGCGGGTGCATAAATCAAACACCTTCGGCTGCAACACCGTAAAATTCCCGGCGGGGCAGCCGCTGGAGGAAATCGTGCGCGCGGGCATTGCAAACGCAAAATACGGCGCGGGGAAAAACGGCTATGTTGCGCTTGATCTCGGCCCCACGGGAAAGCTGCCAATGCCCCTCGGCCCTTTAACGGCGCAAAGTATTGCCGATGCCTATACGCCCGCGCTGCGCGCCGGGGCTGCCGCCGGGGCGGATTTTGTGCTGTTTGAAACCTTTTCCGATCTGTATGAAGCAAAATGCGCGCTGCTGTGCGCAAAAGAAATCTGTGCTTTGCCCGTTTGCATCAGCTTCACCTTCGGGGAAAACGGTCGCCTGCTCGACGGCGCGACCCCGGAATGCTGTGCGGTGCTTGCGCAGTCGCTCGGTGCCGTCGCAGTCGGGGTAAACTGCGGGTTCGGCCCAGAGCAGATGCTGCCGCTTTTGCAAAGGATGCGGAAATATACCGCTCTGCCGCTTTTCTGCAATGCGAACGCCGGGCTTCCCACCGAGGAAAACGGGCAGCTTTGCTATCATGTCCGCCCTGCCGAATTTGCGAAAAAAAGCCGTGCGCTTTTGCGCGCGGGTGCGGTTTTGCTCGGCGGCTGCTGCGGAACGGACCCCGATTATATCCGCGCGCTGCATACCCTGCTCTCAAAAACCACCCTGCCCGAAAAGCAGCGAAAAGAGCCGCCCCTTTGCATCTGTTCGGGCAAAAAAACGGTACGGTTTTGCGGCGAAACGGTAATCATCGGAGAGCGCCTCAACCCCACGGGAAAGAAAAAACTGCGCGAAGCGATCCGCACGGGGGACGATGCCTATCTGTGCATGGAGGCCATCGCCCAGGAGGATGCAGGCGCGGATGTGCTGGATGTCAATGTGGGTGTGCCGGGCACGGACGAAAAAAGCGCCATGGCGCATATCATTCCGCTTTTGCAGGGGGTGACGGAGCTGCCGCTGCAGATCGATTCGTCCGACCCCGCCGCCTGCGAAGAGGCAATGCTGCTTTATCACGGCGTTCCGCTGCTCAATTCCGTCAGCGGAAAGGAGGAGAGCCTGCACACGCTTTTGCCGCTTTTGCAAAAATACGGCGGCGGTGCCGTCGCCCTTTTGCTGGACGATAACGGGATTCCGAAAAGCGCGAAAGAGCGCCTTGCCGTCGCGGATAAAATCATTGCCCGCGCGGCACAATACGGCATAAAAAAAGAGCGGCTGCTGTTTGACCCGCTCGCGCTCACCGTTTCCACCGGCGCCGGGAATGCCGAGATCACCCTTGCAACCCTGCGCGCGCTCACGCGCCGCGGATACAAAAGCGTGCTCGGCGTCTCCAATGTTTCCTTCGGCATGCCGAACCGCCCGCTGCTCGGCTCCGTCTTTTTGGCGCGCGCCATGGAATGCGGCCTCTCGGCAGCGATTATCAACCCGCAAAGCCCCGAAATGCAGGCAATTCTTGCGGCATACCGCGCGCTGCGCGGAAGCGAGACGGGCATTGACGCCTATCTTGCCTATGCTAAGGGACGGGAGGATGCCCAAGATACACAAAATAACGCAGCCCCTATGACCCTGCGGGAGGCGATTGCGCGCGGCAGCGAAGAGCTTGCCCTGCCGCTTGCCGAAAAAGCCCTGGAGGAAACGGACCCGCTCACGCTGATCAGCGGCACACTGATCCCCGCCCTGGAGGGAGTCGGCAAAGAATTTGAAAGCGGGCGGATCTTTTTGCCCGAGCTGATGAAAAGCGCAGAATGCGCCGGTAAAATCAGCCTGCTGTGCCGTGAGCGCATGCCCGCGGGAAAACAAAAAGCCAAACCAAAGATTTTGCTCGCCACGGTGCAGGGCGATATCCACGATATCGGGAAAAACATCGTGAAAACGGTTTTGGAGAGCTACGGCTATCCCGTTTTGGATCTCGGGAAGGATGCCGCCCCCGAGTTAATTCTTGCTGCCGTGCGGCAAAACGGAATCGCCCTTGTCGGGCTGAGCGCTCTGATGACCACCACAACGCCCGCCATGGCAAAAACCGTTGCCCTGCTGCATGCAAAAGCCCCGGGGTGCCGCGTCATGGTCGGCGGCGCGGTTTTAACGCAGGAATATGCCGATGCCATCGGTGCAGACTACTATTGCCGTGACGCCATGGAGAGCGTCAGGGTCGCAAAAGCCGTTCTGCAATAAAAAAGCACCGGGAAAGCAAAACCGCTTTTCCGGTGCCGTTTTTCACCTGCCGCGGCAGAGCCCGCCGCTCACGCCTCGTCGTGTTCTTCGGTAATCCAATCGTCCCCATGATAGTGCGAGGTGCCGTAGCTGAGCAAAAGATCGATGATTTCATAAAGCTCCGTGCGGAACGGAGAATGCGGCGCCGCAAGCCCCGAATATACCCGCTCGCTCGGCCAAAGCTGCGCCGGCTCAAACATGTAATCCAGCAGAATCCGGTCGCGCACGATGGTGAACAGCCCGGCTGCCTCCGCCTCGACAAGAATTTGCTCGATCTGCGGACGGAACAGCCCCGCATCCTCCACATCAAGATCCTGCCTTGCAGGCGCATTGCAAAGATAGCGATAATATTCGCGCCACAGCGCTGCCTGCTGCGCCCCCTTGGCGCTGAGCGCAAGCACGCTTTTTTTGCCGGCCTTCTTTTTCACAAACAGCCCGCGACGCAACAGACGTTCCGTCAGCGCGCGGTCGGCGCGGTCAAGCGCATGCTGCATTGCACGGATATGGCGGGAGGCATATTCCCGGAACACCGAAAGGCGCACGCTCTGTGCCCCCTTGGCTGCTTTTTCGAACATGCGCAAAAGCGCCGTCTCATACGGGGCAAGGCGCTCCTTTTGCTCCGGTGCGGGGAGAAGCACCAGCGCCTTATCCTCTTCCATCACGATTTTCAAAATACCGCGGCGATCCAAAGAAAGCAGAGTCGCACAAGCCGCGCTGCGGCGCGCCGTCCGCTCCCCGAGCAATCCCGCGCCCTCAAACAGCCTTGCGACCTCTCCTCCCTCAAGATCCGACGGGCGTACGGGAATCTGCACCTCAACACGCGGCAGGCGCTTGCCGTGCACAACGCGCCGCGCCCGCTCGCGCAGCACGCGCTCCGTGCGCAATGCGGGGCGAATAAAAAGCAGCGCCACACATAAAAAAACGCCGAGAATCACCGCAGCGGGCATCGACCACAGTGCCGTCAGTGTCACCGCCGCACCTGCAAGCAGCACCTCACAAAGCAGCATCAGCCAATACAGCATCCTTTTTGTTTCCTCCGTCCAAATGGAATTGTCCTTCGTTTTTCGGGAAGCCTATTATAGCACAGGCGCAAAAAAAAAGCAAGTCTTGCGCCCGCGGCGGCACTTTGCACCGTTTTTTCGTTTGTTCACAAAACCTTCGCCCGATTTTCATTGATTTTTTTTGCGCGGTATGCTATGATATTTGCAAAGAACAACCAGTAAGGATGTGGCATTATGAATGAGGTAAAAAAACCGAGAAGACCGTTGATTTTTTACTATTGCATTGTCCTTGGCGTTATCCTTTTGCTGAACTTATTCGTCCTTCCCGCATTTCAGCAAATGCGGATCAAGGAAGTGAGCTATGACACTTTTATCCGCATGACGGAAAACAAGGAAATCGCCGAGGTGCAGGTGGAATCCAACCGCATTCTCTTCACCGATCAGAATAAAAATATCTATAAAACGGGCATTATGGACGACCCCGAGCTCACCGAGCGCCTCTATAATTCCGGCGCAAAGTTTTCGGGGGAAATCATCGAACAGATGTCCCCGATCCTTTCGTTTTTGCTCAGCTGGGTTTTCCCGATCCTGCTTTTCTTCCTGCTCGGGCAGTTCCTCTCCAAAAAGCTGATGGATCGCGCCGGCGGCGGAAATTCCATGATGTTCAATCTCGGCAAGAGCCAGGCAAAGGTCTATGTCAAATCCTCCGACGGCATCAAATTCGACGATGTTGCAGGCGAGGACGAGGCAAAGGAAAACCTGGCGGAAATCGTCAGCTATCTGCACGACCCGAAAAAATACGAATCCATCGGCGCCTCCATGCCAAAGGGCGTGTTGCTTGTAGGCCCTCCAGGCACGGGTAAAACCATGCTTGCCAAGGCGGTAGCAGGCGAGGCGGATGTTCCGTTTTTCTCCATGTCCGGCTCCGAATTTGTGGAAATGTTCGTCGGCATGGGTGCCTCCAAGGTGCGCGATCTGTTCAAGCAGGCAAAGGAAAAGGCTCCCTGCATCGTCTTTATCGATGAGATCGACGCCATCGGGCAAAAGCGCGACGGGCGCATCAGCGGAAACGACGAAAGAGAGCAGACGCTCAATCAGCTTCTGACGGAAATGGACGGCTTCGGCGGAAACACCGGCGTGATCATTCTGGCGGCAACCAACCGCCCCGAAACGCTCGACCCCGCGCTGACCCGCCCCGGCCGCTTTGACCGCCGCGTTCCGGTGGAGCTGCCCGATCTGCAGGGGCGCGAAGCGATTCTGCGCGTGCATGCCAAGAAGATCAAGCTCGCCCCCGGCATCGATTTTGAGCGCATCGCCCGTATGGCGTCCGGCGCATCGGGCGCAGAGCTTGCAAACATCGTCAATGAAGCCGCGCTGCGCGCCGTGCGAAACGGCAGAGCCAGCGCCACGCAGGCAGATCTGGAGGAAAGCATTGAGGTCGTAATTGCGGGCTACCAAAAGAAGAACGCCATCCTCACCGACAAAGAAAAAATGCTCGTCGCCTATCATGAAATCGGGCATGCCCTGGTGGCGGCAAAGCAAACAAATTCCGCCCCGGTGCAAAAAATCACCATCATTCCCCGCACCTCCGGTGCGCTCGGATATACCATGCAGGTGGAAGAGGGCAATCATTATCTGATGACAAAGGACGAGCTTTTGAATAAAATCGCCACGCTGACGGGCGGCCGCGCTGCGGAAGAGCTCGCCTGCAAAACCGTGACGACGGGCGCCTCCAATGATATTGAGCAGGCGACAAAGCTCGCCCGCGCCATGATCACCCGCTACGGCATGAGCGATTCTTTCGATATGGTTGCACTTGAGACGGTGACAAACCAATATCTCGGCGGCGATGCCTCTCTGGCATGCTCCGCAAAAACGCAGGATGAGATCGATGCGGAGGTTATTGCCATCGTCAAAGCGCAGCACGAAAAAGCGCTTTCCATTCTGACGGAAAACCGCCGCTTCCTCGACCTTGCCGCGCAGCATCTGTATGAAAAAGAGACCATCACGGGCGACGAATTCATGCAGATTCTGAACAGTTGAGCCAAAACAAGTCAAGTTCTCTCGAAAATGCAAGTTTGTTTTATGCAAGCTTGCATTTTTCTATTGACAAACCGTTTGATATGGTTTATACTGTTTAAAAATGAAAGTTGCTTGGCAAATTCCTGCATAAAGGGAGCGACTCACATGGAAATCACCGTTACAAAAACCAAAACCCCGAAAGCACATCCTTCGGAAGACAATCTCGTCTTCGGCAAATATTTCACCGACCACATGCTCCTTGCCGACTATTCCGAGGAAAAAGGCTGGCATGCGGCAAGAATCGTTCCGTTCGGCCCGCTGAGCATTCACCCCGCCGCAACCGTGCTGCATTACGGCTCCGAAATTTTTGAGGGGCTGAAGGCATACCGTACCCCAAGCGGCAGCGTGCAGCTCTTTCGCCCGCGCGAAAACATCCGCCGCCTGAACCGCTCCGCAGAGCGCCTCGGGCTGCCGCAAATCGAAGAGGAGACGATGCTCTCGTTTTTGCTCAGCCTTGTGCGCCTTGAAAAAGACTGGGTGCCGCACCGCGCAGGCACATCTCTTTATATCCGCCCGTTCCTCTTCGGCAATGACGAAAGCCTCGGGGTGCATTCCATTCACCGCGCCACCCTTGTGATCATTCTCTCCCCCGTAGGCGCATATTACCCGCAGGGGCTGAGCCCCGTGAAAATCTGCATTGAAACCGAGGATGTGCGCGCGGTACGCGGCGGAACCGGTTATGCAAAATGCGGCGGGAACTATGCAGCCTCCGTGCGCGCCGCGCAAAAGGCGGAGGCGCAGGGCTTTTCTCAGGTGCTCTGGCTGGACGGCGTGCAGCGCAAATATATTGAAGAGGTCGGCGCGATGAATGTCATGTTTAAGCTCGGCGATACCGTCGTCACGCCAAAGCTCACCGGCTCCATTCTGCCGGGCATCACGCGCGACAGCTGCATTCGGCTTTTGCATGAACTTGGCTGCCCCGTGGAAGAGCGGCTGCTCAGCGCCGAAGAGCTGTTTGCGGCAGGGGAAAACGGATCGCTTGCGGAAGCCTTCGGCACGGGCACCGCGGCGGTGATTTCCCCCATCGGGCTTTTGCGCATGAATGACCGCGAATTCACGATCAACCATTTCGAGATCGGCCCGCTCTCAAGGCGCCTTTACGATACCCTGACCGGAATCCAATGGGGCACCCTGCCGGACCCATGGGGCTGGACGATACCGGTGGAATAAAATGCTTTATCTCCTGAGTGAAGCTGCGCGCGGGCGCAGCTTCTTCTTTTTTTCGGAAAAAGCGCCGTTTTACCCTTGCGCTGACGGGAAAAATATTGTATAATAATATGAATTATCAGCAAGGAGAATCTTCCGTGAACGATACAAAACAAATCATTGCGCAGGCGCTGCTCCGTGCGCTCGACGAAAAAGCGCCGGGGCACGGCCTCGGGATTGAAGAGATCCTCGGCATTTTCGAAACGCCGCCCGAGCGGAAAATGGGCGATCTTGCGTTTCCCTGTTTCAAGCTCTCGCGCACACTGCGCCAGGCACCGCCCAAAATTGCCGCCATGCTGTGCGACGGGCTGCACATCGACGGCATTGAAAAAATCGAGGTTGCGGGCGGCTATCTGAACTTTTTCTTTGACGACAGCGACCTTGCAAAAAGCGTTTTGGCCCGCATTTTTGCTGAAGGGGAGCGCTACGGCGGAACGGACATCGGCAAAGGGAAAACCGTTGTGCTTGACTATTCCTCCCCCAATGTTGCAAAGCCGTTTCACATCGGGCATCTCGGCACAACGGTGATCGGCCATTCTCTCAAACGCCTGTATGCCTTCAACGGCTATCATTGCGTCGGCGTAAACCACCTCGGAGATTGGGGCACGCAGTTCGGTAAGCTGATCGTCGCCTACCGGAAATTCGGCAACCGCGCCGAAATCGAAGCGGGCGGCATCGACGCCTTGGTTGCGCTGTATGTCCGCTTCCATAAGGAAGCCGAGGCAGATCCGTCGCTCAATGACGAGGCCCGCGCCGCCTTTGCCGCTTTGGAAAAGGGCGACGAAGAATGCGTCAGTCTTTGGAAATGGTTTGTGCAGCTGAGCCTGAAAGAATATCAGGTCACCTATGACCAGCTCGGCATCACCTTTGACAGCTTTGCGGGCGAAAGCTTTTATACCGATAAGATGCCCGCCGTGATTGAAGAGCTGCGGCAAAAGGGTCTGCTCACCGTGGATCAGGGCGCAACGATCGTTGACCTTGAAAAATACGGCATGCCGCCCTGCATCATCCTCAAAAGCGACGGCTCCACTATTTATGCAACGCGCGATATTACCGCAGCGCTTTGGCGCCGGCAGCATTATGATTTCGACAAATGCATCTATGTCACCTCCGCGGGGCAGAGCCTGCATTTTGCGCAGTGGTTCAAGGTCATTGAGCTCATGGGGTATCCTTGGGCAAAGGATCTGATCCATGTTCCCTACGGCACGGTCAGCATCGACGGCGCAAAGCTTGCAACGCGCACGGGCAATGTCGTGCTTCTGCGTGATTTGTTCAGCCAGGCGGTGAACAAAATCAAGGCGATCATGCTGGAAAAGCATTCTCCCGCTGCCGACGATGAAGCAACGGCGGAAGCGGTCGGCATCGGCGCGGTCGTTTTCTATTATCTTTCCAATAACCGTATGCGCGATATCAATTTTGTCATGGACGATGTGCTCTCCTTTGAGGGCAACACCGGCCCGTATGCGCAATACACCTATGCGCGCACCTGCTCCATTCTGAAAAAAGCGGGCGGCGCGCCGGGAGAGTCGCCAAAGCTTTCTTCTCTGCCGCTGAGCGAGCAGGATCGCGCGCTTGTTTTGGCGCTTTCGCATTTTCCGGATCGCGTTGCGCAGGCGCTGCGCGAGCTGGAGCCCTCCGTGATCACGCGCTATATTCTGGAGCTTTGCGCCGCTTTCAACCGCTTCTATCACGATTGCCCGATCCTTGGCACCGAGGATGAAGCCTTGCGCACTCTGCGTACCGCCCTTGTCGCGGCAACAAATATCACCCTGAAAAATGCTTTTCCGCTGATCTGCCTGAAAAGCCCCGAGAAAATTTAAGGAACAAAGGAGTAACTTACCATGTCCGGACACAGCAAATGGAAAAATATTATGCATAAAAAGGAAAAGACCGACGCGCAGCGCGCCAAAGTCTTTACCAAAATCGGCAAAGAGATTTCCATCGCCGTCAAAGAGGGCGGCCCCAACCCTGCAAGCAACAGCAAGCTGAAGGATCTCATTGCAAAAGCCAAGGCAAATAACGTGCCCAACGATAATATCGATCGCATCATCAAAAAAGCAAGCAGCGACGATGCCGCGAACTATGAAGAGATCACCTATGAAGGCTACGGCCCCTGCGGCATTGCCGTCATCGTGGAAACCGCAACCGATAACCGCAACCGTACCGCCTCCGATGTGCGCCATTATTTCGATAAATTCGGCGGCAACCTCGGGCAGAGCGGCTGCGTAAGCTTCCTGTTTGAGAAGAAGGGCTTGGTTCTGATCGACGCGGAAGATGTGGATGAGGACACGCTCATGGAAACGGCGCTTGAAGCCGGCGCAACGGATTTTGCAAAAGAAGACGATGTGTTCGAGATCTATACCGAGCCGGACGACCTCTCCGCCGTGCGCGATGCTTTGGCGGAAAAGGGCTATGAAATCCAGTCCGCCGATACCGATATGGTTCCCTCCACCTATGTCACTCTGAGCAATGAGGACGATATCAAGCACATGAATCTGCTTTTGGAATATCTGGAAGACCACGATGATGTGCAGAACGTCTACCATAACTGGGAAATGCCGGACGAAGAATAATACGGAAGGAATACGGTATGGCACACGAAGAATTATCCAAAACCTATGCCCCTGCGGAAATTGAAGACCGCCTGTACCGCACCTGGAACGAAGCGGGCTATTTCACTCCCGCAAAGAAAAAAACGGGTGCACAGCCCTTCACCATTGTCATTCCCCCTCCGAATATCACGGGGCAGCTGCATATGGGGCACGCGCTTGACAACACCCTGCAGGATATCCTCATTCGCTATAAGCGAATGCAGGGCTTTGATACGCTCTGGGTCCCCGGAACGGACCACGCCTCCATCGCAACCGAGGCAAAAATCGTCGAGGCGATGCGCAAAGAGGGGATTACAAAAGAGCAGATCGGGCGCGAAGAATTTTTGCGGCGCGCCTGGGCATGGAAAGAAAAATACGGCGGCCGTATTGTCGAGCAGCTGAAAAAGCTCGGCTCCTCCTGCGATTGGACGCGGGAGCGCTTCACCATGGACGAGGGCTGCAGCCGCGCGGTCAAGGAAGTGTTCTGCCGCCTGTATGAGCAGGGGCTGATCTATCGCGGCGAGCGCATTATCAACTGGTGCCCGCATTGCCTGACCTCCATTTCGGATGCCGAGGTGGAATATGAAGACCAGACAGGCCATTTCTGGCATCTGCGATACCCCTTAAGCGACGGCAGCGGCTATATTGAGCTTGCAACGACTCGCCCGGAAACACTGCTGGGCGATACCGCCGTGGCGGTGCATCCCGAAGATGAAAGATACCGCCATTTGGTCGGGAAAACGCTGATTTTGCCTCTGGTCGGCAGAGAAATTCCGATCATTGCAGACGAATATGTTGAGCGCGATTTCGGCACGGGCGTGGTAAAGATCACCCCCGCGCATGACCCCAATGACTTTGAGGTGGGCAAGCGGCACAACCTGCCGATTCTCACCGTGCTTACCCCCGATGCCAAAATCACGGACGACTATCCCGCCTATGCCGGCATGGATCGCTATGCGGCAAGAAAGGCGATTGTGCGCGATCTGGAAGCGGGCGGTTTCCTTGTCCGCACGGAGGAGCATGCGCACAATGTCGGCACCTGCTATCGCTGCGGCACCACCGTAGAGCCGCGCGTTTCGCTGCAATGGTTTGTCCGTATGGAGCCCCTTGCAAAGCCCGCCATCGACGCAGTACGCAGCGGAGAGATCCGCTTTGTGCCCGAACGCTTTGAGAAAAACTATTTTCATTGGATGGAAAACATCCGCGACTGGTGCATTTCCCGCCAGCTTTGGTGGGGGCATCGCATTCCCGCCTTCTTCTGCGACGACTGCGGAGAAATGGTCGTTACCAAAGAAAACCATACCCTCTGCCCGCATTGCGGCAAAGAAATGCGGCAGGATCCCGATACGCTGGATACCTGGTTTTCCTCCGCCCTGTGGCCCTTTTCAACGCTCGGCTGGCCGGATAGCACGCCGGATCTCGCGCGCTTTTACCCGACCTCCGCTCTTGTTACAGGCTATGATATCATTACCTTCTGGGTCTCCCGCATGATTTTCTCCGGTCTTGCCTATACAGGGAAAAAGCCGTTTTCCACCGTGCTCATACACGGGCTCGTGCGCGATGCGCAGGGCAGAAAAATGTCAAAATCCCTCGGAAACGGAATCGACCCGCTGGAGATTATCGACAAATACGGCGCCGACGCGCTGCGCTTTGCCCTTGCAACAGGTAATTCCCCCGGGAATGACATGCGCTTCTCCGATGAAAAAATCGAAGCCGCCCGCAATTTCTGCAATAAGATTTGGAATGCCGCGCGCTTTGTTTTGATGAATCTTGATATCGAAAGCGTTTCCCTGCCCGATGCCTCCGCGCTGCATTTGGAGGATAAATGGATCCTTTCCGCCTACAATACTTTGGTGCAGCAGGTCACCGTAAATCTTGACCGCTTTGAAATCGGCGTGGCGCTTTCCAAGCTTTATGATTTCATTTGGGATATTTTCTGCGATTGGTATATCGAGCTTGCAAAGCCGAGAATGCAAAACCGCGGCTCTGCGGATAACCTTGTTCTGCAGAATGTGCTTGCCTATGTCCTTTGCGGCACATTGAAGCTTTTGCATCCGTTTATGCCGTTTATCACGGAGGAGATCTATCAAAAGCTCCCGCACAAGGCGAAGAGCATCATGATCGACGCCTATCCCGCATACAGCGAAGCCCTTTGCTTTGCAAAGGACGAGGCAAATATGCAGCGCCTGATTGATGCGATCAAGGCAATTCGCAACCGCCGCGCCGAGCGAAATGTGCCCGCCGGCAAACGCACGCATCTGTATCTGGTCAGCGAGGCAAACGAGGCATTCAACGAAAGCACCGCTTTCTTCTTTGAAAAGCTCGCCTACGCTTCCTCCGTCAGCTTTACGGCACCGCCCGCAGAGGAAACTGTTGTGCAGATCGTTTCGGACGGCTGCACTGTTTATATCCCCCTTGCCGATATGGTGGATCTTGCCGCAGAGCGCGCCCGCCTTGCAAAAGAAGAGAAGAACCTCACGGGTGAAATTGCGCGTCTTGGCGCAAAGCTTTCCAACGAGGGCTTCCTCTCCAAAGCACCTTCCGCCGTTGTGGACGGAGAGCGCGCAAAGCTGGAAAAATACAAGGCGCTCCTCGCAGCAACCGAAGATGCCCTTGCAAAGCTCCGCTGATTTTTTTGCAAATAAGTTCACCCTCCGGGAAAACAAAACCCGGAGGGTGAATCATTTTTATGCCGCATAAAACGGCGCGTGGCTTCCCCTGCGTCGGGTGTGCGGCGAAAAAAACAATTTGTTTTTTATTCTTCCGCCTGTGCCATGGCGCTCTGTGCCGTCGGGCAGTATTGCATCGGGTCGACCGCTTTTCCGTCCACCGTCATCTCAAAATGCAAATGCGTTGCATCGGCTATTTCCGTAATCATGCTCTCGCCGACGCCGCCGATCACATCCCCCGCCTTCACTTCACTGCCGACGGCAAGAGACGCGGGAATGCCTTCTGCCAAATTGCAATAGCGGCTTTCCACGCCGGCGTCATGGCTCAGCGTGACGCACCAGCCGCAAAACGGATCATTGACGATCTCTTTCACCGTGCCGTCCGCGCAGGCGACCACATTGGTGCCAACCGGCGCATAAAGATCCACGCCGGTGTGCGTGCGGTAATCGTTCATCGTCAGCGAAAAGGTTGCAACCGTATCGCTGAAGCCCTTGGAAACGGAAGCGCCGGCAATCGGCAGATAAAAGCGCATCTGCTCTACGGAGCTGGGGCGCGCCGTTTCATTCTGCGCGGCGGAGGAAGGTGTTTTTTCCTCTGCCGGCTTTTCCGCAGCCTGCGGCGTTTTCTCCTTTTGCGGCAGCGTGGCGGATTCAAGCCCGGCGCCTGCGCTGTTTTTCGTGTTCTGCTGCGTTTGCTGCTGTGTGCTGCTCTGCGGCTGTTTTGTCTCTTCCTCTTTTCCCTGTGCCCTTTTTGCAATCAGAGAAAAAAAGGACATAATCACCAAAACAACGGCTAACAAAGACAGCACCGTGCCCAGCAGCGCCGCCGCTTTTTTCTGTTGATTCATTCTGTTCATGTTCATCTCCTCGTTTTTGTTGCCAAGGCAGAAAGCCTCTTTGCGGTTATTTTTGCCGTAAGCGGCGCTTTTATGCAGAGTGTGCGCAATTTCTCAGCCCGCTCTTGCATTTTCCTGCGATTTTTGCTACAATAGGGGGCGTGAGTTCGCAACCATCCTCACAAAAAACAAAACTATGGAGAATCAAATGATGAAAGAAACAACATCCGCAAAAAAGTGCGCGGCTCGCCCCGCCCGCTCCATCACCATTTCTGCCGCAATCGCAGCGCTTTATGTGCTCTTGACGCTGCTTGCCAATGTCTTCGGCCTTTCCTCTATGGCAATTCAGCTGCGCTTTTCCGAAGCGCTGACCGTGCTCCCCGTTTTCACCCCTGCGGCGATTCCCGGGCTGTTTTTTGGCTGCCTGCTTGCCAACTTTTTAACGGGCGGCGCCCCCTGGGACATCGTCATCGGCAGCGCTGCAACCCTGCTTGCGGCGATTTTGACCTGGCTGCTCGGAAAAATCAAATGGGGCAAATGGCTTGCCGCTCTGCCGCCCATTCTCTGCAACACGATTGCAATTCCTCCGGTGCTTGCCTATGTCTATCATTTGGACGGCACGCTCCCGTTTTTCGCCCTCACGGTGTTTCTCGGGGAGCTGATCAGCTGCGGCGGGCTCGGCATGGCGCTTCTCGTTGCGCTGAGCCGCATTCCGCGCTCTCAAAATCTTCTGCTTGACGAATAAGAACACAACGAAAAAATACCGCACATCCCGGCGCAAATCCGGATGTGCGGTATCATTTTTGTCGTCTTTTTATGCATCGGCAAGGGCACTGCTTGTTGCCTCGTCTTCATATTGGCGGGTATAAAGGTCATGATAATATCCGCCCAGGCTCAGCAGCTGCGCATGCGTTCCCTGCTCCACAATTTTTCCGTCGCGCACAACCAAAATCAGATCGGCGCCGCGGATGGTGGAAAGTCGGTGCGCGATCACCAAAGAAGTGCGCCCCTTGATGATCGTATCAATTGCGCTTTGAATCTTTTGCTCCGTGATGGTATCCACAGAGGCTGTCGCCTCATCCAAAACCAAAATTTTCGGATCCGCCAAAATGGCGCGGGCAAAGGAAATCAGCTGTTTTTCTCCGGTGGAGAGCAAATCGCCCCCCTCGCCCACATCGCTGTCAAGCCCGTTTTCAAGATGCGCCACAACCTCATCCGCGCTGACAAGGCGCAGGGCACGGTCAATCTGTTCCTGCGTTGCATCGGGGTTGCCGTAAAGAAGATTTTCACGCACGGTGCCCGAAAACAAATGCGGCGTTTGCAGCACATAGCCGATTGCGCTGTGCAGCCAAAGCTGAGAGCGCTCTCTGGCATCGCGCCCGTCAATGAGCACGCGTCCCTGCGTCGGCTCAAAGAAGCGGCAGACAAGGTTGACCAGGGTGGATTTTCCCGCGCCCGTTTCGCCCACAATGGCAATATTGGAGCCAAAGGGAATTTTCAGATTGAAATGCTCCAGAACATATTCGTCGCCGTCCGGATAGCGGAAGCTGACATCGGAAAACTCAATATCGCCGCGCAGCGGCTCCCAGTTTTCACGCTTTGGCTCAAAGCTGTCGCCGTATTTTTCGATCACGGCAGGCGTATCCTTCACATCCGATTCCGTTTCGACCAACCGTGAAAAGCGCTCAATGTTCACCTGCGTTGTGATCAGGTCGGAAATACAGTCGATAATCCAGCGCACCGGCTCCATCATGCCCTGCGCATACGACATGAACATGGAAAAAGTGCCGACCTCATCCTTTGCCAAATACCCGCCCTGCCACAAAACAATGGCAAGCGCCAAAGAAGAAGCAAGGTTCATTGTGGCAGCGAAGAGACCGCGCAGCCGCGCCCCCTGCACGGATTTTTTCAGCATGCGCCCGGTATCCGCTTTGAAATGCCGATCCATGGTATCTTCGATCACAAGCGTTTTCACGGTTTTTGCCCCGGTGATGCCCTCGTTGAAGTTTCCCGTGATCTGCGAGTTGATTTCCCGCACCTCACGATTGACATGGATCAGCTTTTTCTGAAAAATCGAAAACAGAATGCAGATCAGCGGCAAAATCAAAACCACAAGGGCGGCAAGGCGCGGGTTAATCGCAAACATCACAACAACTGCGCCCACAAGATAAGAAATCTGCCAGACCGCATCCATCAGCGACCAGGACGCAAGCGAACCGATGCGGGAAGTATCGCTCATTACTCTTGCATGGATATAGCCGACGCTGTTCTGATTGAAATAGGAAAACGAAAGCGTTTGCAGATGATCAAATGCGGCATTGCGCAAATCGCGGTTAATGCTGACCTCAACCTTCATTGCATTTGACATGGCAATATAGTTGACAAAGCCCGCAAACACAATGCTAAGCAAATACAGCGCCACATATGCGGCAATATGATCCAGCGTCCCCTGCCCTACAAAATGGTTCAGAGCATAGCGCTGATACAGCGGGATGAGAATATCCACAACGCTGCCTGCCAGCCCGCAAAGGACCATCAGCGTCAAAACGCCGCGATACGGGCGCAGATACGGCAGAATTTTACCGATGCCGAAAAAGGGAAGGGAGCGGGCATTCTTTTTTTCATTGTTTTGCCGTGCGGTCATGCTTTGGTCCCCTCCCCCTGCCGTTCCGTTTGTCCGACGTCTGTCTGAATCTCATAAATTTTCTGATAAATGCCTCCGGCGGACTTCAGCGTTTCATGTGTGCCGATCTCCGCAATTTTTCCGTGATCCAGCACAATGATCTGATCCGCACGCGAAAGCGTTGTGATACGGTGAGAAATCAGAATAATACTGGAGGAACCGAAGCGCTTTTGCAATGAGGCGCGGATTTTTTCGTCCGTTTCGGTGTCCACGGCGGAAAGCGAATCATCAAAAATCATGATCGGCGTATTCTGCGTGAGCGTGCGGGCGATTGCCGCGCGCTGCTTCTGCCCGCCCGAAAGGGTCACGCCGCGCTCACCGACAAAGGTATCATATCCCTTTGCAAAGCTCTGCACCGTTTCATCCAGGCATGCCGCATGCGCCGCCTGCCGAATCTGCGTCAGGGTCATATCCGGCGCGGTGATCGCAATGTTTTCGGAAATGGTGCGGGAGAACAGATACGGCTCCTGCAGCACGATCCCGATATTCCGGCGCAGATATTCCGCCTTCATATCGGCAATATCCACCCCGCCGATGGTGATACGCCCGCAGTCTGCCGGAAGATCATAAAGGCGGTCCAAAAGCAGCATCAGCGTTGATTTTCCGCTGCCGGTGCCGCCGAGGATTCCGAGCGTGGTTCCGCCTTTCATGGTAAAGCTGATATCATGCAGCATTTGCGGGCAGTTGTCGTATGCAAAATTCACATGCTCAAAGCAAATGTCCCCGTCAAGCGGCGGCGTCACGGCGTTTGGCTTATCGTGCTCTTCTTCGGATTCCATAATATAGCGAATGCGGTCAACGGAAACGCCCGCCTTGCTCATTTCGGAAAGCATGCGCCCCAACTGACGGATCGGCCAGACCAGCATGGAATTATAGGAGATAAAAGCGACATATTCGCCCGCCGTCATGTGGCCGTGCAGGCAGAAAATCGCGCCGAAAACGACGATCAGGAGCACCTGAATGCCCGACAGCACATCCGATGTGCTCCAAAAGCGCCCCATAAGCTGCGCCATATGCTTCCAAAGCCCCGTATAGTATTCGTTCTGCGCATGGAAGCGGTCCTTTTCATACCGCTCTCTGCCGAACGCCCGCACCACACGCACTCCGGTCAGATTTTCCTGCGCCATAGCGGAAAGCTTACCCTCGTTTTCATCGCAAACGCCGAAGCTTTCTCCGATCTTGCGATGGAAAAACAGCGAGTAGAGGATAATCACCGGCATGGGTGCAAGCGCAATCAGCGTCAGAAGCGGATTCATGCGCAGCATAAATACAATGGAGAGCACCAGCAATATCACAATGCGGAAAATCGAGGTCAATTGCTCGGAAACAAAATTGCGCATGGTTTCAATATCGGAGGTGCAGCGCTGAATGATATCGCCCGTGCGGTTTTTCATATGCCAGGAAAACGGCAGCCGCTCAATTTTGGAAAAGAGCGAATCACGCATGTTTTTCACAAGCGTCTCCGATGCCTTGGTGTTGAACACGCGGAAGCAATACTGCGACACTACCTTGACAAGCGCCACCAAAACGATGCCCGCCGCCATAATCCACAAATGCTGCGCCAGGTAGGAAAACCCGCCGAAGAAATCAACCAGGCGCATCACGGGGGCGGAATAACTGCCCTCTTTGCCGCCGATTGCATTGTCCAGCGCCATGCGGATAATCTGCGGATTGATCATATCTGCCAGCGCAGACAAGGAAG
Organism: uncultured Eubacteriales bacterium; assembly: GCA_900549725.1. Taxonomy (GTDB): domain Bacteria; phylum Bacillota; class Clostridia; order Oscillospirales; family CAG-272; genus UMGS1225. The sequence continues at coordinate 27,295 of URPL01000011.1, forward strand.
CGCTCAGAATACTGAGCGCGAATAACAGTCGTGAGCCCTTCAGAAAGCAGTGGATCAACCGCAGCTTTTTCCCCGTTTCCCGTTTCTTTTTTTCACTTGGTTGCCGATTCATTTCTGCGTCCTTTTTCCGTGAATTTATCTATAGTATTATATCGCACCAGCGCCCCCCTGTCAAGTTTACACAACCCGTGGTTGACCGCATGCCGATCTTTCTCTTGACCGCCCGCGCTTTTTATACTATAATCAGGGTAAGCAAAACGATGGGAGTCTGAAAGCATGAAAAAAATTCTCTTTCTCGGTACAGGCGGCACCATTGCCTCCGAGCTTTGCGGCGGAGCGCTTTCTCCCGCGCGCGATGCAGGCGAGCTTTTGCGCGATCTGCCGGGCGTATGCAGCCGCTGCGATGTGGACGCTTTGCAGCTTTTCGCACTGGACAGCACCGATATCACCCCTGCGCATTGGGAGCTGCTTGCGCGCACGATACGGGAGAACTATGCGGCATATGACGGCTTTGTCATCGCGCACGGAACCGACACCATGGCATATACCGCCGCTGCGCTTTCCTATCTGATTCAAAACAGCGAAAAGCCGATTATTCTCACCGGCGCGCAAAAGCCGATCGGCTTTGAAACGACCGATTCCAAGCAAAACCTGCGCGACAGCTTTTTGTGCGCCGCAGCCCCGCTGCACGGGGTTTTTGTGGTGTTCGGCGGGCAGCTGCTGCTCGGCACGCGCGCCCGCAAAACCCGCTCCAAAAGCTTTTCTGCTTTTTCCAGCCCGAATTACCCGCCGCTGGGCATCGTGCAGAACGACCGCCTGCAGCTCTATTTTTCTCCCGCACGCAAAAAAACGCGGTTTTATGAAATGCTGAATGCCGATGTGGGGCTGCTCAAGCTCACACCCGGCACAGACGCAGAGCTGCTTTGCTATATGCTGCAAAAATACCGCGCCCTTGTAATCGAATCCTTCGGAGTCGGCGGTTTGCCGGAGCGCGGCGGCGCTTTCCGCACAGCCGTGGAGCATGCCGTCGGGGAAAACCGCCTTGTTGTTCTGACCACGCAGGTGCCGAGCGAGGGAACGGACCTCTCTGTTTACCGCGTCGGCAGCACGTTGGAGGCGCTCGGCGTATTGGAGGCGCACGATATGACCCCGGAGGCATGCTATGCCAAGCTTTGCTGGATCCTTGCCGCAAGCCGGGACCCAAAGCGGCAGAAAAAGCTGTTTTATACTCCGATCTGCCACGATATCGATCCGCTGCTTTCCGGCATTTGACAAAATTAAAGGGGGCATCCGCAAAACATGCGGATGCCCCTCTTTTTTCGATTGTTTTTACGGCTCAGAGCAGGGAGCGGAACAGCTCTGCAATCTCTGCCTCGCTTGTTTCGCGCGGGTTGCCCGGGCGGCATGCATCCGCATAGGCGGAAGCGCTCAGCGCCGGGATATCCTCTTCCTTCACAATGCCCTTCAGCGTAACCGGAATGCCGACATCCTCTGCCAGCCGGCGCACCGCGTCAACCGCTGCCTTGCGATATTCCTCCTGCGTCATATCGTCAACGCCCTTGACGCCCATCGCTCTTGCAATCTCGCGATATTTTTCGCCGCTTGCGGGCGCGTTGTATGCCATCACGGTCGGCAGCAGAATTGCGCATGCCTTGCCGTGCGGGGTATCATAATATGCGGAGAGCGTATGCGCCATGGAATGGTCTACGCCAAGCCCAACATTGGAAAAGCCCATGCCCGCAACATACTGGCCGAGCGCCATGCCTTCTCTGCCCTCTTTTTCATTGTTGACGGCAGCGCGCAGCGAACGGGAAATGATCTCGATCGCCTTGATATGGAACATATCGGAAAGCTCCCATGCGCCCTTGGTAATATAGCCCTCAATGGCATGCGTCAGCGCATCCATCCCGGTGAACGCCGTGAGCCCCTTCGGCATGGAGGACATCATATCCGGGTCAACCACTGCCACCACGGGAATATCATGCGGGTCAACGCAAACGAATTTGCGCTTGCGCTCCACATCGGTGATGACATAGTTGATGGTAACCTCCGCAGCGGTTCCGGCAGTCGTCGGAACGGCGATGATCGGCGCGCAGGGATGCTTTGTCGGCGCAACGCCCTCAAGACTGCGCACATCGGAGAATTCGGGGTTGGTGATGATAATACCCACGGCTTTTGCGGTATCCATGGAGGAGCCGCCGCCGATGGCGATGATATAGTCCGCGCCGGCTGCCTTGAAGGCGGCGACGCCGTGCAGCACGTTTTCAATCGTCGGGTTGGGTTTGATTTCGGAATACAGCTCATATGCCAGCCCGTTTTCGTCCAAAACAGAGAGCACCTTAGCCGTAACGCCGAATTTCACAAGATCGGGGTCGGAGCAGACAAGCGCCTTGTGATAGCCGCGGGTTTTTACTTCCGTTGCAATCTCCTTGATCGCGCCTGCACCGTGATATGAGGTTTCGTTCAAAATAAATCTGTTTGCCATTTTTTCTTTCCTCCTTCATTCGAGCCACGGGCTCGTTCCACTGAGGATATTGTATCACAAAGCAACAAAAAAGAAAACCGTTTCCGCAAATTTTCTTGAATTTTTCACAAAGCGATCAGTTTTTTGCAGATAAGCCGCGCGCGGGAAAACTCAAATATCGTCCGCGGCATTCAGCGCAAACGGCAGCGGAAACCATGCCCGCGGCGCAGCGGGGAGGGGATAGCCGCAGTCGGAAAACAGCGCAAACGGCCCAAACAAAAGCTTCACGGCATCGGAATGGGAGAGGTTGTAAAGCGGCGTATCGTCCGTCTTTTCCACCGCGCTTTTTCCGTCCGCCAAAACGCTCAGGCGCAAAACCTCTCCGTTTTCAAACCCAAGCACCACGCTGCCCTGCGGCAGCGGCATGGTTGCGGCGTGCAGCGCCAGATAGGCGCGCAGCGTTGTTTCATAGCGGAAAACGCGAATGCTGTCGCAGCGGCGCAGCGCACAGTCCTCACAGCCCGCGCCGAGCGCCCGCAAAAGCGCTGTTTCATGCGCGCCGACGCGATAGATTTGAATCTCGGAAAGCTCATTTTGGCGGATATAATCCGATAAAATTTCAAGCACATGCGCGCATTCCAGCGGGCGCAGCTCCCAAAGCGAGGCGCCGCCCTGCCGCATGAGAAAATATCCGGCATATTCGCCTCCTGCCGTAAAAACGGCGACCGGGGTCGATTCAAAGGAAAGCAGCGTATCATACAGCTTTTCCCGCGTGCGGCGGATATGCTGCGGTGCGCTTTCGTTCTGCGCATAGGCATAGTCCAAAAGCGCCTCATCCTCCCGCGTGATTACACGGAATGCGTAGCCGAAATTCGCCTCGCGCCCGAAAAGATAGCGCGCATTGTCGGCGGTGAAGGAAAACACAGGGTCGATCCCCGCAAGCTCAAAGCCGTAGTGCGCATAGCGCTGGCGCAGCCCGCCGAGCAGGGCAAAATCATACCCCTGTTCTTCGGCGGAGCAGAGGCTTTCCTTCATCAGATGCTTCATATAGCCACGGCCGCGATGGGCATGGGAGACGCCCACCGTGCCGATGCCCGCGCAGCGTAGTACATATGCGCCGACATGATATTCCAGCGGAAATGTCGCAACGCAGCCGCACAAAACGCCATCCTCATACGCAAGGCGATGCCAATGCGCCGTGGACGGATCGCGGTAGACCTTGGGCAAAAGATTCTGAAAAAAGGAATGGTCATATTCCGCCGTGCCCTGCGGGGTTTTGCGGCGGGAAAATACATCGTTTGAAAAGTCAACGATCGCGGCAAAATCCGCCTCCGTTGCAATTTTATATTCTGTCATAGCGTTTCCTCCGTTTCGGCGGGCAGCGGCAAAAGATGCTGCGGCGCCGCAGCGAAAAAGCGGCATGCCGCGCGGTATCGGCGGGCATGCGCCTCCCTCGTTTTTTCATCCGTTTGCACGGCTCTTGCGCGAATCAATACGTTTTTCGGCGTTTGCTCCGGTTCAACCAGCTCAATGGTCTGCACCGAGTATCCCTGCGCCTGCAGCCAGGTGCAGCGCAGCGCATCCGTGAGCGCATCGGTCACCTTATGCCACAGCAGCGGCTGCTGCATCAAAACCTCCAGCGCATCGGCATGCGCCTCTTTGAACAGCTCATGCTGGCAGCAGGGTGTGGAAAGAATCAGCCCTGCCCGTCTCTGCACGGCACAGGAAAGCACAAGATCGGTCGCAATATCGCAGGCATGCAGAGAAAGCACAAGATCCGGCTGCCCCTGCGGCAGTACCGTTTCAATATCTCCGCAAAGAAACTGCATACCGTCAAAGCCGCAGCGCTGCGCCGCCTCGGCGCAATATGCAATTACATCAGCCTTGCGGTCCACACCGATGAGCGTAACCTCTCTTTGCTTGGTGCCGCAAAGATACGCATATACGGCAAAGGAAAGATAACTCTTGCCGCAGCAAAGATCAAATACACGCAGCCTCCCGCGGGGCGGCAATGCATCATAGGCATCGTCCAAAATTTCAAGAAAGCGGCAAATCTGCCGATATTTCGGCCGTGCACGGTCATAAACGCGCCCGTTTTCATCCGCAAGACCGAGCACCTGCAAAAACTTCTGTGCCTGCGGCGCAAGCAGCCGATGCTTTTCCTTATCATGCTGCGCGCTTTGCACCGCCGCGGGCGTTCCCTTTTCCCGGCTCACCGTCACCGCGCCCTTTTTGGAGCAGCGCAGCGTATACGCCGCATCGGTGAAAAACAGGTTCGCCTGGCGGCATTGCCCGGGAAAAAGCTCCGCTGCCTTCCGCGCCGCCGCCTCGGGCGCAAGATTTTCATGCAGTGCCTTGCCGTCTGCGCAAAGCGTTTCAAACTGTACCGCCCGCTCATGGCGCAAAGCCACGCCATGTACGCCGAAGCACCGCAGGGCGGGATCGCGGCAAAGCGAAAACACCGCGCGCACCAAATTTCCCTGCCCAATCTGCCAAAGCAGCCGGGCAGCCTCGGTTGCCTTGTCCGCGCTCATATTCTGTATTGCTCCAGCAGCCGCTCCACCAGCGCCTTCACGGCCTTGGCGGCGTTTTCCAGCGGGATATCCTCCCGATAGCTCTTATCTCTGAGCGTTACCTCGGCAACGCCTCTTTCGCAGGTTTTGGGGCTTATGACAACGCGCACGGGAATGCCGAACAGATCCGCATCGGCAAACATGGCGCCGGGGCGAATATCCCTGTCGTCATACAGCACCTCAACGCCCGCCGCCGTCAGCGCCTCATACAGCGCATTTGCCGCGCCGTTTACGATCTCATCCCCGGCGCGCAGATTGCAGATCTCCACCCGCCAGGGCGCGATGCTGATCGGCCAGATCGGGCCGTAATCGTCATGGCTTTCCTCGCAAATGGAAGCGCAAAGGCGGCCGACGCCGATGCCGTAGCACCCCATAATCGGATACTGCGCCTCGCCGTTTGGGTCAAGATAGGTCATTTCCATGCTCTTTGTGTATTTGGTGCCGAGCTGGAAGATATTGCCGATCTCAATGCCGTTTTCCACGGTAATTGCGGGCTTGCCGCAATGCGGGCAGAGCGCGCCGGCATAGGTCTTTGCCACATCCGCATAGGTAATTTCCCCAAGGTCGCGCTCGGGGCACAGCCCGGTATAATGATAATCCGTTTCATTTGCGCCGCAAACCAGGTTATCAATACCCTGCAAAGAGCGGTCGAAAATCACCGTGCAGCCCTCTCCCGGATTCACCGGACCGATAAATCCCGCGGCAATGCCGTCCTCCTCGGTCAGCTGCGCCGCGTGAATCTCCGCGCCGAGATAATTGCGCAGCTTGGTTTCGTTGATTTCAAGATCGCCGCGCACAAATACGATCACAATGCCGTCGTCACTGTTGCGCTGATAGACCACAGCCTTTGCAAGGCGCTTTTCATCCATATGCAAAAACTTTTGCAGCGCCTCTATGGTTTTTACGCCCGGGGTGTGGATCTTCGTCAGCGGCGCGCGCTCGACCGCCTCGTTTTTCACCACGCATTCCGCAGCCTCCATATTGGCCTTGTAGCCGCATTCCGGGCAAATGGCGAGCGTATCCTCTCCGATCGGCGTCAGCAGCATAAATTCATGCGAAATGCTGCCGCCCATCATGCCGCTGTCGCTCTGCACACCGATAAACCGCTTTACGCCGCAGCGGCGGAAAATGCGCTCGTATGCCACATACATGCGGTCATAATAAGCCCGCAGATCCTCCCATGAGGTATGAAAGGAATAGGCATCCTTCATGGTAAATTCGCGCACGCGAATCAGCCCGCCGCGCGCACGCGGCTCATCGCGGAACTTGGTCTGAATCTGATAGATCATAAACGGGTAATCCGCATAGGATTGCGCCGTATTCCGCGCCAGATGCACGGATGCCTCCTCATGCGTCATACCGAGCACCATATCGTTGCCCGAGCGATCCTTCCACCGCGCCATTTCGCTGCCGATGGAGGTATAGCGCCCGCTTTGCTGCCAAAGGCTTGCGGGCATGGCGACGGGGAAAAGAACCTCCTGCCCGCCCACGGCGTCCATCTCTTCGCGCAGAATCTGCTCGATTTTCCGCGTGATGCGGCGCGTCGGCGTGAACAGCGAATAAATCCCGTTGCACATATATTTCATATATCCGCCGCGGGTCATGAGAATCTGGCTTGCAATGCTGCAATCCGAAGGAGCGGTTTTTGAGGTCGCCCCGAGCATATTTCTAACCTTCATTGTCTTTTTTCGATTCCTTTCCGATGTGCTTTGCAAAAATTGCACAAATGACATATAGTACAGTTCAGTATACCGTTTTTTTGAAAAAAAGTCAAGAAAAACAAAGCATCCGCCGCAAAATTCAGCCGCGTGCCCAACCTTGCTCTCGGCTTTTGCAAAATTCGGTGCAATCTCCGCATCTCCGCCTTGCAATCTATCGGTTTACACAATGATTTTCTGCTTACTGCTTTTCCGAAACTATGCAGAGTGCTTTTATAGATCCGCAAGACCCATCCCCCGCTCAACGCACGCTGCATAAATCGGAAGATGCCTCCCCGCACCCGGAGAGGCATCTTTTTGCACCTTATAGCTTGGCAATCTCCTCGCTTTTTGGAGCTGCCGCTTCTTTTTTCCGATACCACTTGCTCTGTGCCTGCCACAGGCGGCGATATTCCTCGCATTCGCGCAAAAGGCTCTCGTGCGTACCGCTGCCGACCAGCTCTCCCTGCCGCAGCACCAAAATGCGGTCCGCCAGGCGCGCGGAGCCGAGGCGATGCGTCACGACCACGGCGCTCTTGCCCTCGGAAAGCGCCGCAAAGCGATGATAGATGCGGCTTTCCTCATAGGGGTCGATCGCTGCGGTGGGCTCATCCAAAATCATGAGCCAGCGGTCGCGATAATAGCCGCGCGCGATTGCGATGCGCTGCCATTGCCCGCCGGAGAGATCCACACCGTCGTATTCCTTGGAAAGCATGGTCTGCTCCCCCTGCGGGAAGCTGTCGCTGCCCGGGTCCACGCCGTTTTCAAGCAGCAAAGGCGCAAGCGACTCCGGCTGCGGTTTTTCCGCGTCGGAAATGGTGATATTTTCCGCAAGGGTCATCTGATATTTCATGTAGCGCTGAAAAACGGCGCTTGCGCAGCCGCTCTGTGCCTGCAGCGTCCGCTCCGAGGTTTTGACGCCGCCGTAGCGCACCGCGCCGCTCTGCGGCAGATAAATACCGCTGAGCAGGCGCACCAGGGTCGATTTTCCGGCGCCGTTTTCTCCGACAATGGCAAGCGTTTCTCCCGCGTGCAGCGTGAAGCTGACATTCCGCAGCGCATCCGTCTGCGCCTGCGGATAGCGGAACGAAACATCGGAAACGGTAATATCGCACAGCGCAGGGGGCTCTGCGTTACCGCCGCGTGCACTCGGCGCATTGAGAAAGCTGACATAGTTTGTGATCGCGCTGTTTTCCTCCGCAAGTCCGCTGAACTGCTCCGAAACAAGGTCCTTCATCAGTCCATACAGACTTCCGATGGATTGGAACACGGCGGCAAACACGCCGACGGTGATTTTGCCGTTCATCAGCGCATAAAACAGCACGAGCAAAACCGCCGCATAGCCGACATAGGAGCAGATATTCACCCCGAAGGCAACACCTGTATCCCAAATATACCCGCGAAACTGCGGCCGCTGCATTTTGCGCAGCGCGGCTGCATGGCGGTGCTCCAGATAGGGTACCGCGCCGAGAATCCGGTTTTCTTTATACAGATCCCGCCCCACGAGCGCGGATTCAAAATAACCGAACGCGCGCCGCTGCGGCGCGATTTTATCCTCAAGCTCCGTATGATTTTTGCGCTTGATATAATTGGAGAAAAACGCCGGGATGAACACCGCGACAAGGCAAAGAAGCAGCGGCGGATAGATGCGCAGCAAATAGACCGACATAAATACAAGATACGGAATATAGTATGCCAAAATACCAAGGCAGGTCATGGGGAACCATTGCGCGCTGCCGACGCCCTGCTGCGCGCGGTTGAGCTGATCCAGCCATTCCTTATCCTCAAAATCGCGCGGCTCCGCCTCGCTCGCCTTGCGGAAAAAGTCACGGCGCAGCGTTTGCGACATTGTAATATCAAAATGCATATTGAGGAAAGTATTTCCGATTCCGAGTCCCCTTTGCACAACATGGATCGCAATCATCCACAAAAGCGCAAACAAAAAGGGGAGCCACGCGGCATCGTCTGTTGCAAACTCCGCCGCGCGGTCGAACAGGTTTTGGTTCAGCAGCGTCTGTGCCGCGCCGATCAGGCTGAACACGACCCCGAGCAATGTGGACAGAATCACATACCACGGCGCCGTGCGCCACAGGTTCGGCCAGGTCATACGAAACAGTGTCAAGTTGGAGAGGTTTTTCTTTTTCCGTTTTTTCTTCACCGGTACCAACTCCTTTGCAGCTCAAACATTTCGGCATATTTTCCGCCCTTTTGCATCAGCGCTTCGTGGCTTCCCATTTCGGTCACCTTTCCGCCGTCGATAAGCACAACGCAATCGGAAAGCATTGCGGCGCCCAGGCGGTGCGTGATGAAAACGGTGGTTTTACCCTGACTGATCTTTGCAAACATTTCATAAATGCGGCTCTCCGCAACAGGGTCAAGAGACGCGGTGGGTTCATCCAGAATCTGCAGCGGCGCATCATGATACAAACAGCGCGCAATCGCAAGCCGCTGCGCCTGCCCGCCCGAGACGCCGACGGAATCCTCCTCCAGCTTTCCGAGCTCCGTATCAAAGCCCTGCGGCATCTGCAAAATCGCATCCGTCAGCGCAAGCTGCTGCGCAGCCCATTTCATTCTTTCCTCATCATCGCGCGAGAGATCCCCAAGCTTGATATTATCGCGCACGGAGACGGAATAGCTTGCAAAATCCTGAAACACCACGCCGAGCAGCGCCTTGCGGCTCGCATAGGAAAATTCGCGGATATCACGCCCGTTGTAAAGAATTTTCCCCGTATAATTTTCATATAGGCCGAGCAGAAGCTTTGCCATGGTGGTTTTGCCGGCACCGTTTTGCCCGACAACCGCATAATGCAGCCCGTTTTCAATTTTGAGATTGAAATGCGTTAAAACAGGCTCTTTTGCATCGGGATAGGTAAAGCAAACATCCGAAAATTCCAGGCTTTCAAACGGCGGCAGCCCCTGCGCATCGGGCAGATCGTTTGCCCCGGGCACCTCCTCAAGCGCGCAGAACTTCGTATATTCCGCAAGATAGGCGGTCAGCTCCGAATAGTTGAACACAACATCGGGCAGCACATAAGCAAATGCCTGCATCAGCTGCGCCACCGTGCCGATGAGGGAAATGTATACACCGATGGTAATCGCTCCTGCGCGCAGCGGCAGCACCAGCAGCCCGTAAATCAGCACGGAGCCGAAAAGCGTAATCAGGCTCACCAAATTATTGTGTGTCCTTTTTTTCAGCCAAAGCATATTATTTTTCTTTGAAGTTTGACGGTATTCCGCCTCCCATTTTTCCGTAACAGAGCCGTCATAATCGAACAGCGCCCGCTCCTCAACGCTTTCCTTGCCCGTCAGCAAAGATTCCAGATACTCAAGATGCCGCCAATGCTTGGTCAGCGCCTTGCGCTCCTCATAAAGCTTTCTGCCGCCCTTTGCATGGATGAAAAAGCCCGGCACGGCGAATACAAGCAAAACCGGCAGCGCCCACCAGGCGCTGCGGATCAGCACCGCGGCAAGAGACACAATGCCGACGACCGTGCCGAGGTTCCCCAGTATTTTATCAAAGCCGACAATGAATTTTGTGGTCGGGTCTTCCCCGATACGGACGCAGAGGTCCCATGTTTCGCTGTTTTCGATATGGCGATAGGCAAGCCTTGTCCGTTTTGCAACGACCGCCGCGCGGATCTTGCGCTCCGCCGCCTGCCGCAGTCCGATTTTGACAAAGCCGATCAGATATTCCTGCACATATTTGAACAGCTGCACGCCGAGCAAAAGCCCGAGGCACAGAAAAATTGCGCTGCGCGGCTGCTCGCCGCGGGCAATGCGAAGCGCCGTATCCACAAAATCCGCCGTGAGCAGAACCGTGAACGCGGGGAGAGCCGCGTCGATAACGATATACAACACGCGCAGCGTGGCAAGCAGCGGAGAAAAATGAAAACCGAACCGCAAAAAATCAAACAGGGTATATTTGCGGGGCTTTGTATAAAACGCATTGGTATATGCCGCCAAAGACGGCTCTTTTTTTTGCATGCTCCTCATCCTCTCGTCATGGCGCACCGGCGCGCCGCATCATCAGGAAAGCTGTGTAATTTTCTGCTGCAGCGCCCTTGCGGCATTTTCGTCGCTCGGTGCCGGAAACGCCGCGATTTCTTTGCCCTGCGCCGATAAAATCAACGTTTGCGGCAGCTTTTTGCAAAGGCGCGCCGCCATGGGGCCGAGCTCCGCTTTGCGCAGCTCGAGCGAAAGCTCTTTTGCCGCAAAGGAAAAACTCTCTTTTTCCACGCGGTCGCGCGCAAGATCGATATGCGCAAGGGTCAGCATGCCCTTTTGCCCCTCAAAAACCGTGATCTGCGCCACAGTATAGCAAAGCGAACGCGCCGCGCGGTCAAAGCCGACGCGCGCACGGCGGCGGGAGAAATCATATCCGCCGACGCTGTCCGAAAACACAACATGCTTTTGCTTCTCTTCAAACAGCGCATGGTGCGAATGCACAAGCTGATACACAAAGCCGTCGATGGTATCGTCCTTCGGCATGCGGTTTGTGATCGCCACGATCAGAAAGAACAGCGCGCCGACAATCAGCGCACGCTGCCCGAGCAGCGCCCCCTGCTGCGCAAAGAAAATTTTGAAAATGCCGAAGCCGATCAGCGCAAGAGCTGCAAGATACAGCACCGTGACATAGCTCGGCAGCCCGAAATACATGCGAACCTTTGTTTTCATCGTTTTCTCCTTATCATTGTGGTAAAGTCGCACAAAAAAGAGCGCCCCCCCCCGTTGTTTTTCGTGCATTATTATATCATACCTGTCAGCTTTTGTCAATTACTGTTTTTTTATTTTTCCTCAACTCTCGGTTGACTTTTTGATTTTTTCGCCATGGAAAAGACCTTGCAAAGCATCGGTGAATATGGTACAATAAAGCATCACCAAAAGGGAGTCGAAACAGCTATGGCAGAAAAATTTGATTTGGATCAATATTGCAGCAAAACATATCCGCAAACGCTAGAGGAGCAAATTGCCTTTCTGCGCGACCATCCGTTTTTGAAAAATGCCCGCGCCGCCCGCGCCGAGCGCTATGCAGACTATCTCACCCCGCGCTATCATTTTGTCAACGCCGAGGGATATATGAACGACCCCAACGGGTTTTGCTATTGGAACGGCCGCTATCATCTGTTTTTCCAGCAGCTTGTCGACAGGGTTATGGTTTGGGGGCATGCCGTGAGCCGTGACCTTGTGCATTGGACGGAGCTACCCTATGCCATCCATCCCGACCCGACGGAAAACGAGGAATCCTCCTGGTCGGGCGGGGCATGCACGACAAAGGACTGCGCAAGCATCTTTTATTACGGTCACGGCGGCCACACGGGTCTTTATTGCCAAAAGAGCCGTGATCCTCTCTTGCTGAATTGGGAACGCACCACGCGCGGTCCGGCGATTGCGGGCGACACCTCCGAGGCGGAAACGCACCGCGTTCCCTATGCGCAGTATCCTGCCGTATACGACGGCACCGTGTTTTTTGAAAACGGAAAATATTATGCCATCTCCGCAGGCGTTCAGCGCCGCGCGGACGACACCTTTACAAGGCAGGAATATCTCTTCTCCTCCGACGATCTTGCCTCCTGGCATTATGAGCACCCGTTTTTGGAGGACGATGCATTCAATTCCATCGGGGACGACGGCGCATGCCCGTACCTTGTGCCCATCGGGCAGGACCCGGACAGCCGCATTCTTTTGACCTACAGCCATCGCTTCGGTCCGCAATATCTGCTCGGCAGGCTGGACCGTGAGCGCATGAAGCTGCATATCATCGGCGGGGAACGCATTTCAAACACCTCCATGTGGTGCGGCTATATGGCGCCTGCCGCCTGCGCCGACAAGGACGGCGCGGGCGTGCCGACGGCGGTCTATGTGATGCATTCCTTCGGCCATGGAGACTGCATGAGCCTGCCGCATAAGCTCTATCTCTCCGAATTCCCGCAGCGCATCCGCGTGCAGGTCAGCCCCGAGGTGTTCACCCTGCGCCGCAATGCGCGCACGGTGGAGCCCTTCACCGTATCCGCAGGAGAAGAGGTCGTGATCGATGCCGCGCGCGGAAGTTGCACGGAAATCGATGTGAGCCTTGATCTGTGGCAGCAAAACGCTACCGCCACATTGAAGCTCTTCCGCAGCGAGGACGGGCGGCAGTATACGGCGCTGAATCTCTTCCCAAGCTGCGGCGATATGTACCGCCTGAGCGACGACTGGCATGTCGACTGCATTTTGCAGCTTGACCCGACAAACGGCAGCGACCCGAAACGGGAATGCCGTGCAAGCGTGCCCGAATCCATTGCCGTGCCGCTGAATTATATGCAGCCGCTGAAGCTCAAGATTTTCCTTGACCAAAGCGTGATTGAGATCTTTACGGAGCGCGGCAGATCCATTGCGCGCCGCGTGCTGCCCCCCATGGGCGCCGACACCGTCAGCCTCACGGCGCGCGGCAACAGCGTCTCCGTGCGGGAGATGACCGTTTACGATATGAAGCCGATCGGCAAAACCTTCTCCGACGGCGATACCCTCTGAAAACAAAGCCGGGCGTGCCCCTTGCGGGGGGCACGCCCGATTTTTCGTCCCGGTTTAATTTTGTGATTTGCTTGCGCAGCCGCCGCAGGTGTTGCCGCTGCCCTTGCAGGTGTTGCAGCCGCTTTCAAAAGCCGCGCCGCCGTATGCCGCGGCAAGTCCGCCGCGGGAGGTCTCGCGATATCCGCTGCGAAGATCCCTGCCCGTCTGATACATCACGCCGACAATGGCATCAAAAGAAATCTTGCGCTTGTTTGCCAGCGACTTTGCAAGCATCACGGAGTGAAACGCCTCCGTGCTTGCCATGGCATTGCGCTCAATACACGGAATCTGCACAAGCCCGAGCACGGGGTCGCAGGTCAACCCCAGGTGATGCTCCAGCGCAATTTCCGCCGCGCATTCAATGCCCGCCGTGTCGAGGCCGTAAATCTGCGCAAGCGCTGCCGCCGCCATCGCACAGGCAACGCCGACCTCCGCCTGGCAGCCGCATTCCGCCCCGCTGATAGAGGCGTTTTCTTTCACAAGATTGCCGATCACGCCCGCCGTGCAGAGCGCATCGATAATTTCCCCGCGCGGCACGCAGCATTCTTCATACATATAATACAGCACCGCCGGCAGCACCCCTGCGGCGCCGCAGGTGGGCGCGGTGACGATTTCGCCGTTATCCGCGTTTTCCTCCGCAACGGCAAAGGCATAGGCGCTCACGCGGCGCGCCTCGCGCAGAATGGCAGGCTCCGCCTTTGCATTTTCCGTCGCAAGCGTTTTTGCCTTGCGCGCAAGATGCAGCCCGCCGGGCAGCTCTCCCCCGGCGCGCAGCCCCCGCAAAATGCTTTGCTCCATCACATCGAAAATCCGATCAAGATAGGCGTCGATCCCGTCTCCCTCCGCCGCGCGCACATAGCCGGGCAGATTCATGCCCTCTTTTGCAAGGCGCGCTTCGATTTCGGCAAACGATTTTTCCCGGTAGACCTGCCCGTTCTCGCTGAGCACATGCCCGTCGATCACCACATTCCCGCCGCCGATGCTTTGCGCGCGGATCTGACGCAGCGCGCCGCCCGGCTCTTTGAAATCGAGCAGCATTTCATTGGGATGTGAAATCGGAGGCATTTCATGATCAAAAAGAATTGCAACATCGTTTCCGAGCTCCTGCCGCAAAACGCGGTCGGTTCCGTGCCCTTTGCCCGTTGCTGCAAGGGAGCCGAGCAGGCGGATGCGGCACGGAACGCCGTAGGCTTCCCTGCAATATTGCGCAATGCGCTGCGGGCCGATGGTATGTGAAGAAGAGGGACCTCTCCCGATTCGATACAGCTCTTTTAAAGATTGCATGGTTTTCGCCTCTTTTCTCTTTTCCGCTTTCATTTTCCCGAATTTATTGTACCATATCCGCCACGGGAAAGCAACCGCGTCTTTTTTGTCGAAAAACGCTTGACAAATGTATATCTATGCAGTATACTGTATGAGTATTATATCTGGCGTTCGTAGAAGCGATCGGGAAAATCTGACCGACCGTGGAGGACACTCTGGAGAATTCATTCAGTTGAATGCCGAAGGTGCAAGGCCCCGTGCCGAATCTCTCAGGCAAACAGACAGAGCAGATCGTAATTTCTCATTCCGTTTTGAAAATGCGTTCTGTATATTCTTCCAAAGCTGTCCGTGCGTCGGGCAGCTTATTTTTTCGGAGGTTTTTATGCAAACAATTCAAAGCGCGCTTCTCCAAGTTGTGCAGATCCTGAACTCCTATCTTTCGGACTATATTCTCATCGTTTTGCTCATCGGCACCGGCATATTCTATACCGTGCGCACCCGCTTTGTACAGGTGCGCTGCTTCGGGCAAAGCATGCGGCTGACCTTCGGCAATCTCTCTCTGAACGGAAAACGCCACAAAAGCGGGCTTTCCTCCTTTCAGGCGTTGACGACCGCCGTTGCGGCGCAGGTCGGCACGGGGAATATTGTCGGCGCCTGCGGCGCGATTCTCATCGGCGGCCCCGGCGCGATTTTTTGGATGTGGATCATCGCGTTTTTCGGCATGGCGACAATTTACAGCGAAGCGGTGCTGGCGCAGAAGACGCGCGTGCAGCATGCGGACGGCTCCGTCTCGGGCGGCCCCGTTTACTATATCCGCGCGGCATTTCGCGGTCGCCTCGGCAAATTCTTAGCCGGCTTTTTCGCCGTCGCCATCATCCTCGCCCTCGGCTTCATGGGCACCATGGTGCAGTCCAATTCCATCGGAGAAGCCTGCCGCAACGCCTTCGGCATTCCCTCATGGATCATCGGGCTTTTGCTGTGCGCCGTCGCCGCCTTCATTTTCATCGGCGGGGTGCAGCGCATCGGCGCGGTCACGGAAAAAATCGTGCCCATCATGGCGGTTTTGTATCTGCTCGGCGGCTTTGCCGTGCTGATCATCCGTGCTAAATACCTGCCGCAGACCTTCGGCCTCATTTTCAAATATGCATTCAATTCCACGGCAATCCTCGGCGGCTCCGTCGGCTATGCGCTCAAAACAGCAATCAGCCAGGGGGTCAAGCGCGGGCTGTTTTCCAATGAAGCGGGCATGGGCTCCACGCCGCATGCACATGCGCTTGCCAACGTCAAGGACCCGCACGAGCAGGGTGTGGTCGCCATGGCGGGGGTATTTATCGATACCTTCGTGGTGCTGACCATGACCGCGCTTGTCGTAATCTCCACCCTGTTCACCGAAGGCGGCATTCTGCATGGACAGGTATTAAACGCCGAAAACCTTGCTGCCCTCGGCGTTTCCAAAACCAACGCCGCCCAGCTTGCATTCGGCTCCGCCTTTCAAAATCAAACGCTCGGAAACGCCTTTGTTGCGATCTGCCTTTTGTTTTTCGCTTTTTCCACCATCGTCGGCTGGAATCTCTTCGGACGCATCAATGTACACTATCTCTTCGGGAAAAAAGCGGACCTGTGCTATTCCGTGCTTTGCATTGTATTTATTTTTCTCGGCTCCGTTCTATCCAACGACCTTGTCTGGGAGCTGACGGATTTCTTCAACAACCTCATGGTGCTGCCGAACGTTCTCGCGTTGGTTGCCCTCAGCGGCACGGTGGTGCATTGCTGCCATCTGCACAAAAAACAATAACGCCTCCTCTTTTTGAGCGCCTTTCGCATCTTTGCGGGAGGCGTTCTTATTTTTTTCACAATTCCGTAACGTTCAATGCATTGTTTCCGGGACACAAAAGCTTATAATATTAAACAGTTTAATATTAAACTTTTTTAGGAGGGATACTATGGAACGACCGATGCCGACCGCCTCAGCCATGTTTCATCATGCAAACCGGCTGCGCAAGGCTTATCATACGGTGCTTGCGCCGCTGTGCCGCGAAAGCGGACTGCCGCCCATGGCGCTTGACATTCTTTTATATGTGGCAAATAACCCGCAAAGCAGCACGGCGACGCAGATCTGCGAGAACCGCGGCTTCAAAAGCGCCATTGTTTCGGTGCATATCGACCGCCTTGTGCGCGCGGGTCTGCTCTGCCGCAGCACCGACCCCGCCGACCGCCGAAAGACCTGCCTTTGCTGCACCGAGGAGGCGCAGCCGCTCATTGTGCGCGGGCGGGCGCTGCAGCAAAGCTTCGGCAAAGCGCTGCTTGCGGGGCTGAGCCCGCAGCAAATCGAAATCATGCATGCCTGCATTGCCAAGATCGATGCAAATATGGACGCGATGCTCGCGGCAGCGGGAGAGGAGGAGCCCAATGCTTAAACTGTTCAAAAATATGCGCA
Organism: uncultured Eubacteriales bacterium; assembly: GCA_900549725.1. Lineage (GTDB taxonomy): Bacteria > Bacillota > Clostridia > Oscillospirales > CAG-272 > UMGS1225. Next base: position 44,278 of record URPL01000011.1, read on the forward strand.
GGCGCGAGGCGCTGATGGCGCTGCTTTGCCTTGTGCTCATTGTCGGGCAGATTTATTTTGATCTGCGCCTGCCCGATTTCATGACGGAGCTGACCACCCTGATCCAGACCGGCGCCAAAACCGCCGAGCTGCTCACGGTCGGCGGGAAGATGCTGCTTTGCACCCTGTGCTCGGCGGTGCTTGCCATTGGCTGCGGCTTTCTTTCGGCGCGCGTTGCGGCAGGCTTCAGCTTCACCGTGCGCGAAAAGCTGTTCTATCATGTTATGGATGCCGGCAAAGAAGAAATGCAGCAGTTTTCCGTGCCGAGCCTGATCACGCGCACGACCAACGATATCACGCAAATTCAGATGATCGTCGCCATGGGGCTGCAAATGGTTGTCAAGGCGCCGATTATGGCGGTTTGGGCAATCATCAAAATCCTCGGAAAAAGCTGGACGCTCTCCGGCGTGACGGCTGCCTTTGTGGTTGCGATCTGTACGGTGATTTTACTGATCATGAGCTCGTGCCTGCCGCGGTTTCGCCTGGTGCAAAAGCTCACCGACCGCATCAACCGCGTCGCCCGCGAAAACCTCACAGGCATCAATGTGGTGCATGCCTTTAACGCGGAGGACTATCAAAACGAAAAATTCGATGTGCCGAGCAAGGAAATGTTCCGTACACAAATGAAAAACCAAAAGCTGTTTGCCCTGGTGCAGCCGACGATGAGCCTTGGCATGAACGGGCTCGCGCTTGCAATTTATTGGGTCGGTGCGGCGCTTGTCAGCCGCATTCCCGCCGCTGATTTCGGCGCAAGGCTCACCATGTTCGGCGATGTCATCGTGTTCAGCACCTATGCAACCTATATTGTCATGTCGTTTATGATGCTTGTGATGATTTTCATGCTCTTCCCGCAGGCGCAGGTCAGCGCGGAGCGCATCAACGATGTTTTGGCAGCGCAAAACACACTGCAACCGGGCACAAAAAAAGAGACTGCCGAGCACGGCTGCGTAGAATTTTCGAATGTTTCTTTCCGCTATCCGGGCGCTGCGCAGGACGCTTTGCAGAATATCAGCTTTTCCGTAAAGCAAGGGCAGACCTTTGCCATCATCGGCGCAACGGGCTGCGGCAAAACGACACTTGTCAACCTCATTCCGCGGCTTTACGATGCCACCGGGGGGCAGGTGCTGATCGACGGCGTCGATGTCAAAGACTATGCGCCATGCGCCCTGTATGACAAGCTCGGGTTTATCACGCAAAAGGCGACGCTGTTTTCGGGCACCGTGAAAAGCAACGTTTTCTTCGGGGAGAGCGCCGCGCCGCAGGACGATGCAACGCTGCAATCTGCGCTTGGCATCTCTCAGGCGGAAGAATTTGTGGAAAAGCAGCCCGAAAAAGAAGAGCACCCCGTCGCGCAGCTCGGGAAAAACCTCTCGGGCGGGCAAAAGCAGCGCATCAGCATTGCCCGCGCGCTGGCAAGAAAACCGGAAATTTTGGTTTTTGACGATTCCTTTTCCGCGCTCGACTACAAAACCGATGCGGCTCTGCGCACAGCCCTGAGCCGCGAATTGCCGCAAACCACAAAAATCATTGTTGCGCAGCGCATCAGCACCATCCGCCATGCCGACAGCATTCTGGTGCTCGACCGCGGGCAGGCCGTCGGGCTCGGCACGCATGAAGAGCTGATGGAGCGCTGCCCGATCTATCGCGAAATCGCATCCTCGCAGCTCAGCGCTGCGGAGCTTGCCCAAGAGGAGGAAAAACGCTATGCATGCAAAACACTATGAAAAAGCATCCGGCAAGCAAACCTTCTCGGCATTGCGGCGCACCGCGTCCTATCTGCGCGGCTCCGTCGGCGCGATCCTTGTCGCTTTGGTGCTTGCAGCGCTGAGCGCAGTTTTAACCATTCTCGGGCCGGACAAGGTCGGGCAGATCGCAACGCTGCTCTCGCAGGGGCTTGGCGGCAAGATCGACCTTGGCGCCATCGCAAAAATCGGTATCACACTTGCCGTTTTCTATGTGCTGAGCGCGCTGTTTGGCTTTGTGCAGCATTATATCATGGCTGTTATCACGCTGCGCATGTCTTATCGGATGCGGGGCGGGCTTTCCGCAAAGATCAACCGCGTGCCGCAAAAGAGCCTCAACGGCACGGCGCAGGGCGATATTCTCAGCCGCATTACAAACGATGTCTCCACCCTGCAGCAGGGTCTGACAAACAGTCTGCCCACCATGATCAGCGCAGGCACGCAATTTATCGGCTGCCTGATCATGATGTTTATCACCAACGCGACCCTCGCCCTGATCTCTCTTGGGATCACAATCCTCGGCATTTTCCTTGTCTTTTTCATCATGGGGCGCTCTCAGCGCTATTTCACTGCGCGGCAAACCAGCCTCGGCGCTCTGAACGGCTATGTGGAGGAGATGTATTCCGGGCATGATGTTATTGCGCTGAACCGTGCGACAAACGGGGTCAAGCGCAGCTTTGATGCGCTCAACCGCGCCGTATACGATGCAAACTGGCGCTCGCAATTTCTCTCGGGCAGCATGCAGCCGCTGATGAATGTCGTCGGCAATATCGCCTATGTTGCGGTTTGCGTGTTCGGCTCCATGCTTGCGATTTCCGGCAAAATCGAATTCGGCGTGATTGTTTCCTTTATTCTCTATGTCCGCCTGTTCACCTCCCCGCTGACGCAGATCGCCCAGGGGATGACCAATTTGCAGACCGCCTCCGCCTCCGCGCATCGCATTTTCGATTTTCTCGGCAGCGAAGAGCTTTCGGATGAATCGGAAAAAGCAAAGCTGGACGCCGGCACCGTGCGCGGCGAAGTGGAATTCTCCCATGTGCGCTTTGCCTATCCGGATGCGCCGGAAAAAACCGTTATCCATGATTTTTCCGCGCATGTTCTGCCGGGGCAAAAGGTCGCCATTGTCGGCCCGACGGGCGCGGGAAAAACCACTATGGTCAATTTGCTCATGCGCTTCTATGAGCTCAGCGGCGGCACCATCACCATCGACGGAATCCCCACAGATCAGCTGCGCCGCGAAGATGTGCACAGCCTGTTCGGCATGGTTTTGCAGGATACCTGGCTTTTTGAGGGCACTATCCGCGAAAACCTTTGTTATAACATGAAAGGGATTGACGATGATATGCTTTGGCGCGTGCTCGCCGCATGCGGTCTTGACCGCTTTGTGCATTCCCTGCCGCAGGGGCTTGACACCGCCCTTTCGGAGAGCACAACCATTTCCGCGGGGCAAAAGCAGCTGTTCACCATTGCGCGCGCCATGCTGCAGAATGCGCCGATGCTGATTCTGGACGAAGCGACCTCCTCGGTCGATACCCGCACGGAGCTGCTCATTCAAAACGCCATGGATACCCTCACCGCCGGGCGCACCAGCTTTGTGATTGCGCACCGCCTTTCCACCATTAAAAATGCCGACCTGATCCTTGTGATGCAAAACGGCGATGTGATCGAAAGCGGCACGCATGCCTCCCTGATGGAAAAAGGCGGCTTTTATGCAGCGCTTTATAACAGCCAGTTTGCGCAAAGCTGAGCGCTTTTCAAAGGCGAGAGAAAATGCAGAAAAGCTTTTTCGCAAAGAAAAAGGCAGAGCAAATGCTCTGCCTTCTTCTCACCCGCCCGCGCAAAATAAAACAAAGGCGCGCACCGTGCGGTGCGCGCCGTCGTTTTTTTGGTTTTCAAAAAACTCAGTCGCTGATATAGGGCAGCAGGGCGACCTGGCGTGCGCGCTTAATGGCGACGGTCAGCTCTCTCTGATGCTTTGCGCAAGCGCCGGAAACACGGCGGGGCAGGATCTTTGCGCGCTCGCTGATATGCTTTCTCAGGCGTGCGGTATCCTTATAATCGATATGATCGATCTTCTCAGCGCAAAACTGGCAAACCTTTTTTCTCTTGCGGTTCGGGCGGAACGGCTTCTGTGCGCCGCCTTCGCGCGGTTCTCTTTCTCTATCCATGGTTCTCTTCCTCCTTACAATATTCGTTAGAACGGCAGATCGTCGTCCGTGGAAACTTCCTCAAATTTCGGTGCCTGTGCAATCGCACTGCCGTATGCCGGCGCATCGTTGCCGGAGGGCGTGTACTGATTTGCAGCGGCTCCCTCGCCCTTCTTTTCAACAAAAGAAAGCTCGTCTGCCACAACCTCGGTAATATAGCGGCGATTGCCCTGCTGATCCGTATAATCGCGGCTCTGCAAGGAACCGACTACCAGAATCGGGTTGCCTTTGCGGAAGTACTTCGAAACAAACTCTGCCTGCTGACGCCAAGCCACAATGTTGATAAAATCAGACTGCGGCTGCTCGCCGGCTTTCGTGAAGCGTCTTGTGACGCCGATGCGGAACGAGGAAACGGCGATGCCGCTTGCCGTCGTTTTCAGCTCGGGGTCTGCAACCAAATGACCGATCAGGATGACTTTATTCAGACTTGCCATACAAAGCCCCCCTCTCCGCTCACAGGCGAACGGTCATGGAGCGGATGATGCCGTCCGTAATGTTGAAAATACGGTCCAGCTCGGCGATAAACTCGCCGTCGCAATCAAAGTTGATCAAAACATAGTAGCCGTCATTTTGATCATTGATCGGATATGCGAGTCTGCGCTTGCCCCATTCATCAAATTTGGTGACGGTTGCATGCTTCTCGATCAGCGCCTTGAACTTTTCCACGACTGCCTGAATCGCTTCTTCGCTCAGCTGTGCGTCAACGATGAACATCGTTTCGTAGGAATTGATTTTCTTCTCCATTTTTTTGCACCTCCTCATGGACTTTTGTCCGCGGTATCGCGCCGCGGCAAGGATGTTGCCGTGAAATACGATGCATTTTCACAAGCATTTTATTTTACCATTTCTTTTTTTCTTTGTCAAGGCTTTTTTGCGCCCCGCGGCAAAATCTTCCGAAAAAAATAAAGCTTTCCCTGCTGCCGCCTGCTCAAATGCAGTATTCCTTCACATAGCCGTCGATGGCGTTTTGCACCACGCTTTGCGCCTCCGCGGCTCCCAGCACCTCATTCACCGCCGTTTGCTTGCCCTCCAGCTCCTTGTAAACACGGAAGAAATGGCTCATTTCATCAAAAATATGCGGCGGGATCTCGGAAATATCGTGATAACAGTTATAGGTCGGGTCTCCGAACGGAATCGCAATGATCTTTTCATCGTTTCGCCCGTTATCAATCATGGTAATCACCCCGATGGGATAGCAGCGCACCGAGGTCATGGGATACAGCGGCTCCGAGCAAAGCACCAGAACATCCAAAGGATCTCGGTCGTCCGCATAGGTACGCGGAATGAAGCCATAGTTTGCGGGATAATGCGTCGAGGTATACAAAATGCGGTCGAGAATCAGAATGCCCGTTTCCTTATCCAGCTCATATTTGCATTTTCCGCCTTTTTCGATTTCGATCACAGCGATAAAATCATCTTTATTGATGCGTTTGGGGCTGATATTGTGCCAAATATTCATAGATTTCGGTCTCCTTTGACAGGGCAGCACCTGTTTGATTTTTAGGGCTTTGCCCGCAGAGCGGAAAAAGCAAGGCGGTTTTTGGGGGGTACCGCCTTGCCTTTTGTCATGTTATGTTATTCCGGGATGTCTTAACAATTTCCAAGGGAGAACAGAAAAAGCGTCAATCCGCAAACCGCAATCAAAACGCCTATCGCAGGCAAAAAGAGCGTGTAGAAGGCGGCAAGCAGCATCGCGGTGCGATCGCCCTTTTCCAGCGGCTCGTTTTGCAGCGCCTTTTCTTTTTCGGGGTCCGGCTTTTTGGGGAGCTTCTTCCATGCCTTGAAAATCATCTCTGATTCGTCCCCTTCTGCACCTCAAAAAGGTAATTGCCGTTCTCGTCGACCTTACGCTGTTCGGCAAAGTGGCAGGCGACGAAATGCCCCGGCTTCACTTCCTGCAGCTGCGGCGGAACCACGCGGCATTTTTCGCATGCCATGAAGCAGCGCGTGTGGAATTTGCATCCGGAGGGCGGCGTGATCGAAGAGGGAATGTTGCCCTCCAGGATGATGCGCTCCTTGGTCAGGCTGTCAGGATCGGTCGTGGGAATGGAGGAAAGCAATGCAATGGTGTACGGGTGACGGGGATCCTTAAACAGCTCGTCCGTCTCCGCAATTTCCACCATGTTCCCGAGATACATCACGCCGATGCGGTCGGAAATATACCGCACAACGGAAAGGTTATGCGAAATAAAGAGGTAGGTCAGCCCTTCTTTTTCCTTCAGCTCCTGCAAAAGGTTGATGATCTGCGACTGGATGGAAACATCCAGCGCGCTGACGCATTCGTCGCAAACGACAAATTTCGGCTTCACTGCCAAAGCGCGCGCGATACAAATACGCTGCCGCTGTCCGCCGGAAAACTGGTGGGGATAGCGGTTATACATATAATTCTGCAGTCCGCAGGAATTCATGATGTTAAACACGTATTCCTGCGTCTTCTTCGTGCGGCGCTTGAAGAAATTGTGCGTATAAAGCCCCTCTTCAATGATTTGCCCGACCGTCATACGGGGGTTCAGAGAGGAATACGGATCCTGGAAGATGATCTGCAGATCCTTGCGCAGATGGCGCATTTCGGAATACTTCAGGCGGCGCAGGTCAACGCCGTCGTCGATCATTGCTTCATATGCCGCAAATTCTTCGTCGCCTGCATATTTTGCCTTGAGCGCGTCGATGGCAATTTGTTCTTTGCCGACCGTTTCCACGCAGGCGTCTCTCTTTTGTGTCAGCTCGGCGGTCTTTTCGCGCAGCTTTGCAATTTTCTTTTGGCAGGCCTGTGCCCTTTTCGGCTGCTCCTCCGCAATGCTTTCCTGCACGGAGATTTCAAGCTCGATCTGCTCGATCTGCTGGCGCAGCTGCTCTGCACGGCAGATCTGGCGATATTTCGCCAGCTTCATCTCAGCTCCTTTTTTGGTGTCGCGTACCATGAAGCCGCCGAGGATTTTTGCGCTTTGTGCAAGCAGGGTTTGCGCTTCGCTTGCCGCAAGGTTTTTCTCCTGCAGATTATAGAAGGTCGCCTTGTCGCCGAGCGTCTCGCATTTTTTCGCAAGCTCATCGGCGCGCGCCTGCGCCTTTTTATAGGCGTTTACATATTTTTCCGCATTTTTCAGCGTGTCGGTCACATAGGAAGGCGCGACATTGGCAAGCGTTGCGCCGTAATACATCGTGGTGCCCGCCGTCTGATCATACAGCTGCAAAAGCACGCGGCCGAGGGTGGATTTTCCGCAGCCGGATTCGCCCACAAGCCCGAAGGTTTCGCCCTGATAAATATCCAGGGTAATATCTTCGTTCGCGCGGTTGTAAACCTGCTTTGCAAAAATGGAGGATTTCGCTAGGGGAAAATACTTTTTAAGATTCGTAATGGATAACAGCTTCTCCATGAGCGGCGCTCCTCCTTTCTTCCTTCTTCGGGTAGAAGCAACGGATGAGTTGATTGTCCGCTACCTTTTCAAGCGGCGGCTCCTCTTCCATGCAGCGCTTGGTGCAATATTTGCAGCGCGGCGCAAACTTGCAGCCCTTCGGCAGATCCAGCGGGTGCGGAACAACGCCGGGAATAGGATCAAGCTTTGTGCGGTCGTCGTTCAGACGCGGGATGGAATACATCAGCCCCTCAGTGTACGGATGGCTCATGGGGCAATCCGTGAAAATCACGCGCGCGGGCGCCTGCTCCACAACCTGCCCGCAATACATCACCACAACATCGTCCGCCATTTCATTGATCACGCCGAGGTCATGGGTGATAAACATGATCGCCGTGCCGTTTTCCTTTTGCAGCTCGTTCATCAGCCGCAGAATCTGTGCCTGAATGGTAACATCCAGCGCGGTGGTCGGCTCGTCCGCAATCAAGATATCCGGCTTGCAGGCAAGCGCCATGGCGATCATCACTCTTTGGCGCATACCGCCCGAGAGCTGATGCGGATACATCTTAACAACCGCTTCCGGATTCGGGATCTGAACGGCACGCAGCATTTCCACGCTCTTTTCCGCCGCTTCCTTCTTGCTCATGTTCTGGTGAATGATAAACGGCTCGGAAAGCTGCCGCTTGATCGTAAACACCGGGTTGAGCGAGGTCATGGGTTCCTGGAAAATCACAGAAATGCGGTTGCCGCGGATATGATACATTTCCTGCGTGGAAAGCGTGGCAAGATCGCGCCCCTCAAAGCGGACCGTGCCGCCGGCAATATAGCCGTTTGCGTCCAAAAGACGCAGAATACTCATGGCGCTGACGCTTTTTCCGGAGCCGGACTCGCCGACAATGCCGAGCGTGCGGCCGCGCTCAATCGTATACGAAACATCATTGACGGCCTTGACCGTACCGTTTCGGGTTTTGAAATAGGTGTGCAGATTTTTGACTTCAAGCAACGGTTCTGCCATTATTTTTCCACCTCCGATTTCGGGTCAAGCACGTCACGGAGCGTATCACCGATGATATTGATGCAAATTACAACAATGGAAAGGAAGAGCGCGGGAAAGAGCCAACGCCACCAATACGACTGAATGACCAGGGAGTTTTTCGAGCCGTCGAGCATGTTGCCCCAGGTCGGGCGCGGCAGCTTTACGCCGAATCCCAAATAGGAAAGCGAAGATTCCGTCAGCATGCAGCCCGCAAAATCCAATGTGACCGTTACAAGAATCACGGAAATGATGTTGGGCAGAATATGCTTGAATGCAATACGCTTTTCCTTGACGCCCATGGCGCGGGCAGCCGTGACAAACTCCTTTTCTCTCTCGGCAAGGATCTGACCGCGGACAAGCTTTGCAAGCCCCGTCCAGGACAGAACGCCGAGAATGATCATGATAATAAAAATGCGGGTGTTTTCGTGCACATCAGAGGATTGCAGAACAGCCGAAAGCACCAAAGCAAAAGGCAAAAACGGGATTGCGCCGAAGATCTCCGTCACGCGCATGAGGATAATATCCACAATGCCTCCGAAATATCCGGAAATACAGCCGATGATGATGCCGATAATGGTAGATACGATCACGGCGACGGCGCCGATGGTCATGGTCATCATACCGCCGTTCATCAGACGGTTGAAGACATCGCGGCCCATTTCGTCCGTCCCCATGAGATACCCCTTGAGGCCCCAGGAATCAACGAACTCGCCGTCCTTAAACGCATAGTTTTGGAAGCCGGAGGAAATCACCTGATCCACAGCGCCTGCTTCCTGCAGGTTTTCCGGCACGTCGCACTGCCCGCGGTAGGACTGCCCCCAGGCATAAGCTCTGCCCTGCTCTGTCGTCAGCGTAAAATGGCGCGTTCCGGCAGAAAGGGAAACAACCTTGTCGCCCTGCGGGATCTGCGGCAGCGGGTCTGTCATACCGGAGACAATCACCTCGCCGTCCTCGCAAAGCAGTGCGATGGCGGTGCGGGTCGCCGCGATATCAACGATCCTGCGGCCGCCCACCTTATCAACAAGGCGTGTGCCGTCGTTGAGCAAATCATATTTCGTGCTCTTGCCGCTGACAAACTGGCCGTTTTCATTGATGGCATAAATGCTGTCGTTGGTAAAGACAAGCTTTGTAAGCTTGCCGTAAATCACGGGGGCAGTGCTGTCCTCCCCCTGCGCCTCTTTCGCTTCGTCATAGCTCATTTTTCCTGCTTTGATGACAGAGGAGAGGTTGTTGGCGGAAAGCCCATCGTTGCCCCAGGCATAGATCTTTCCGTCGTCCATGAGGATCGCGGTGACCTGGTTGCCGCAGACAAGCTGCGCGACATGATCAATATCCACCTTGCCGCCGTTCACCAGCTCGTTTGGCATGGGGCGGCAGGAGGCGATCATGGTGCCGTCAAGGCCGTACTGGCCATTGTCGGATTCGCCCCAGGCATATACCGTGCCGTCGTCACCGATAGCGACCACATGATCGGAGCCGGCAGCAAGATATTTAATGTTGGCTTCCTTGACGTCCTCCGGCACTGTCATAACATCCTTTTGCTTGTCGGAAGAATGCGTATAGCTGTATCCCCACATATAAACATTGCCCTCAGTGCTGAGGCCTGCGGTAAAGGATGCCAAAGAGGAGATAGACTCTGCGCCGTCCTTCATATCAGCCGGCAGGCGCATCATGCTCATGGTCGGTGCAATATTGGTATGCAGCATTTCGCTGCCCGATTCCGTCAGGTTCACCGGGGCGATGATCGGTCCGATGATGACAAAGAGGAACATCGCTGCAAGAAGGATAACCGCACCGGTTGCAATGGGTCTGCGGAAAAACCGCTTGACCGCAAGCTTGCCGGGGCTGTCATAGCGCTCGTCCGCAACGGTCAGCTCCTTGGAGGCGCCGAAAAACATACGGCGCAGCCAGCGAAACGGGGCGAAGCCTTTTTTCTTTGCGTTTTCTTTGCTCACCTGCTTCTCCCCCTTTCTCACTTGTTGACGCGAACGCGCGGGTCGGCGATGCCGTAGGCAATATCTATCACCAGATTGCCCAGCAGCCCGATGATAACATAGAACATCTGCAGCAGCAGAACGACCTCAAAATCCTTGCCGTTGAGCGCTTCGATATAGGTCTTGCCGACGCCGTTGAGCGCGAAAATATTCTCAATCATAATAGAGCCGGAGAAAATGCCGAGGAACCAGCCGATCACAAGCGTGATAATCGGAATGAGCGCATTGCGCCATGCATGGCTGTATACAACGGTTTTCTCCTTCAGGCCCTTTGCTCTTGCCGTGCGAATGCAGTCCAGAGAGAGCGCCTCGGTCATGGAAGCGCGCACATAGCGGGTCATGCCGCCCAAAGACGCAAAGGTCATGGTGATCAGGGGCAGAGCCATATAATAAAGCTCATCCAAAAACTTGCGCATGCCGGTGTATTCCGAGCCCGGCGTTTTCATGCCGGAAACGGGGAACCAGCCCAGAATCGTTGCAAAAATCCAGATAAAGACGATGGCTATGATAAACACCGGAATACTGTACCCGATGATCGTCGCAATCTGCACGGCGGTATCGCGCTTGCCTCCGCGGTGCACCGCGCAGAATATGCCGAGCGGTATCGTAATACCAAGCGCAATCACCGTTGCGAAGATATTGATGAAGATCGTATTCTTCATCGGCGTGATCAGGGTCTCCATTGCCGGTCGGTCTTTCATATAGCTTGTGCCGAAGTTCCCCTGAAGAATCCCGTTATACTGCCCGTTGATCGGAGCAAGCCCGAGCCAGCCCAAATAGCGCACAAACACATTCTGGTCGGTGCCAAGCTCCCGTCGCAGCTGCTGCACCTTTTGTTCAAACAGCTCGCCGCCGTTTGGCATGTTTTTATATGCGGTCTTGAATTCCTCCGCCTCCGCTCTTGCGCGGTCAAACGGAATCATGGCGTAAACGAGATACATCAAAAGGGAGAGTATCAGCAAGACAACGACCATATATCCAAGTCTTTTCAGTATATATTTGCCCATTTTTCCACTCCCTGTGATCTGCCTTCCGTCAACAACCGTACCGCCTCCGTCTCTCGGGGGCATACGGTTATGACGGAAAACGAATTTCCGTCCTTTTTCTTCCGTTAAGCCCGAAGCGGGGCAGCCAAAATATGGCTGCCCCGTCCGCACTTATGTGACTGTCAATACAGCATCAAACCTTATTGAGGGATTGCGCCTGATATTGTCCTGTCTGTACCTTATTCTGCAGTGTCAACAGATGCGTACACAATCGCGTATGCCGGACCGAAGAACGGAGAGGTCTCAAAGCCGGAGATCTTACCGTTGAACACATCATAGTACAGGTTGGAGTACAGCGGGATATCGGGCATAAGCTCGTTCCATCTTTCGATGTAAGCTTCCCACCACTCATTGTATTCATCCTCAGTCTTTGCGTTGTAAACCATAGCCATGGACAGATAATCCATGCCGAGTTTACCGTCGGACTGCTTCATAGCTTCCTCATAGGACAGCTTCTTAGCTTTAATGTCATACGGGAATGCCTTGTCGTACTCATCATAGAGCTTGTTGGAAGAATAGCCGAAGTAGGTCGGATCCAAAGACCAGTTGTATGAATAGTCATAAACAGAGTTGTTCCAGCCTGTTGCAAGGTTGAACATGCCGTAGGTCGGTGTGCCTGCATAACCGTAGGAGGCCTCGCGGTAGATTTCACCAAGCATCTTGGTAAAATCGCCGGTGGTAGCACGGATGACGATACCCAGATCCTTAACATCCTTGCTGTTTGCAAGGGTGGTGGTGAGCAGGTCAGTCACGCTGTTCGGAGTGGTACCGAACCAGTTGATTGCCAGCGGCATGTAGTATTCGCCGTTAATCTCAACTGTTTTGTAGGTAATGCCGTCTTCGTTATTCACGGATGCATAGGTCTTGTTCACGCCGTCGCAAGCCTCGGCCTCTTCCTGGGTCAGCTTCTTGTAACGGACGGAATCAACGCCGCTCTGTCCTTCGACAAAGGCTTCGCCCTTGGAGTTGTAAACCCAGCCGCCGTCCTCAAGCGCTTTCTTAGCGTTTGCAACGGAGAAGGAGTAGTCGATCAGAGAGATATCATCCTTCACAGCCTGCCACATGGAGAAGTTCGGGCTGTAAGGACCGTCCACGATGACACCGTAGCCGCCGGTAAAGGTCTGGCAGAACTCTGTTCTGTTCAGAGCATAGGTAACAGCCTGACGCACGGATTGGAACATTGTCGGGCCGAAGTCGCACTCGAATTCAATCTTGCCGTAGCCGGCTCTCTGATAATGCACTTCCTTGAATGCCTTGCCGTCAACAATATCAAGAGCCGCCTTGGTCAATTCACCGCCGGTGATAGCGGAGAGGATGTCAACGCCGCCGTTCTTGAGCAGGTCAAGCTGCGTTTCTTCAACGATCTTAACATAAACGAGGGTCTCGATTGCAGGAGTCATACCTTCGAAGTTGCCCTTGTAGTTGGGGTTGGCCTTCAGGGTCGCTTCCTTCTTTGCATTGTCCCAGGCAGTCAGCGTGTACGGGCCGGAGTAAGGATACTTGGAAACGTCATAACGGTTCTCTTTGAGCTCCTTGCCCTTGACGTAGGAAGTAACGGACCGTTCGTTGCCCTCTTCGTCTGTAACAACCTCGGTGCCGTCCTTCTCATAGAAGTTCTCGGTCAGGTAAGCGCCGTTGCCGTCGTCCTTGACATCAACATCCTTGCCCAGAACCAGGCCCAGCGGATCGGGAGAAATTGCACCGTAGGTGTATGCGAAGTAGTAGGGATAGTAGTCGGAGGAAACGGTCACGGAGAACTCATAGTCGCCCAGCAGGCGAACACCCTTGAATTCCTTGGACGCGCCCTCAGCCTCGGTGCCGTCATATGCTTTGAATTCAGTGAAGCCGACGAAGGACTGACCGGTCATGCCGGTGTGACCTGCGTAAACGGAAACGGGAGAAGAGAAAGAAAGAATGCCGGCAACATAGTTTTTCGCGGTGATCGGCGTGCCGTCGCTGAAGACGAGGCCCTCATTCAGCACGATATCAATGGTGTAGGTGCCATCTTCGTTCTCGGTCTCTTTGTGGCTCTTCACAGCGGTCTTGTTCCACTGGTAAGCGCCCTCCTGGTCGGTTTCCATAGTGGAATAACCAACGGTCATCTTTTGGATGTCCTGGTCAGCAGCGCCTGCGGAGCTGCCGCCGAAGCCCGGCCAACGGAAGTCACCGGAAAGCTCGGTGGTGCTGCCCATGATAACCTTGGTGCCTGCCTTGATTTCACGCACCGGAGTGGTGGGGTTATCGGTGCTCGAATCGCCCGGTTTGGTATCAGTCTTACAGCCGGTAAGAACACAGCCAAGAACCATGACAACGAGCAGGACAACCGCGATCAATTTCTTGCTCATAGGGAAATACCTCCATAAATTTTTAGACGCCGAACCTCATCCCGCGATATGCTCTGACCGTTGTCCCGCGCTTCCGCCGCGGCTCTTGCACCGCTTTCGGAGAAAGCGTCGGAAAACCGGTCAGGCGGCGCAAAAATCGCCCGGACATATCACATGGGTATGAAGTTCTTTATCTTTTTTTAATCATAGCACAGCGGCAGTCCCCTTGTCAAGAGAATTTTTCAAATTTTCATCACATATCCGTCATATTCTTACAGATTTCTTGCTGCAAGTGCTTGCCTCTCTTGACTTTTTGCATAAAACAGAAAAACCGCGCTTTGCATAAAGCGCGGTTTTCTATGCAAATTTATGCATGTCGCGGGTCAACGCGCAAAAGCCATGCCGCATTGCTGCGCCCGATCTCCGTCACGGCGCACCCCTGCGCAAGCAGCGAATTTTTCGTGTTTTCCCATTCCGTGCCCGGTCCCATCATCAGATAAAACGGCTCTGCCGCATCTCTGAGCGCGTCAAGCGCCGCGGCGCCGTCTGCCCGGCGCACGGTTTTTCCCTGCGGGCACAGCACAAATAAATACAAATCGTCCAGCCAGCGGTTTTCTTTTTCCTCCATTATATATAAAAGGCGCAGCGGCTCGGCGCGCACCGCATCCGTGAGCACCCGCCGCTCGGTATAGAGCATCTCCGGTGCGCCACGGGGTACCATGCCGCAAAAAAGCAGAGCGCAGCATAGCACCGCCGCCGCTCTGTGCATCCCTCCCGCGCGGCAGAGCACACGCAGCGGATAGATAATGAGCGCACAGGAAAGCAGCACAAATACCGACCAAAACGGCATCAGATACCGCAGCTCAAAATACGGCGCATGCAGCGAAAGCAACGCAAAGGCGCCTGCCGCCCCGAAAAACAGCAGCGGCAGATACCGCCTTGCCGCCCCCGCCGCGCCGCCGCGCGCCTCCTTGCGCAGGCAGAAAAGCACGGCTGCGCCGCATACCGCAAGCGCCCCTAAAAACCAAAGCCCGCCCTGCGCGGAAAAGATGAGCTGCAAATAATTTTTTGCGCGCACGGCAAGCGGCTCCGCATGTCCCTGCCCGACACCGCGATATCCGCCGAACACATGATGCAGCGCCGCCGGAAACACCATCAAAAAAATCTGTGCCGCCGCCGTGCAAACGCCGAGAAATACAAAAAGCTGCACATAGTTTTTCTGCCGCAGCCGCCAAATCACATACCAAAGCGAGAAAAACACCGCTGCCGCAACGCAGTAATAATGCGTCATGGCGCCGCAAAACAGCGCAAGCGCCAAAAGCGCCGCATGGTGCGCGGCGGGGCGGCGCCGCTGCAAGAGGCGCACAACGGCATACAGCATCAGCAGCGTGAAGCAATCCGCCAAAGCATACATCCGGATATATAAAAAAGCGTTCAGCGCCACATTGGAAACGCCGTACAGCACGACCGCGCAAAGAGCGATATACCGCTTTGCAAACAAAAGGCATGCGGTTTTGTAAAACAGCAAAATCGTGCACACAAAAACAAGCAGATTCAGCAAAAGCCCGCTCCACATGGAAAAATGCGTGCCAAGCGGCAGCGCAAAAAGCCGCAGCAAAAGGTAATACAGCGGCGGGTGCACATCGTTTGCCTGGTTTTCAAAAACCCGATACACCTCGCCCCATTCGCTGCGGTCCACGGTCAGGTAGTCGATATAATAGGAAGCGGGATGCCATGCGTCAAAAAAATCATCGGCATCCACCGGGCTTTGCACCGCCGCATTCATCAGCCCGTAGGAATACCCCTCGTCCATATGCAGATAGCTCTTCTGCCCCCCGAGATACACGCGCAGCGCCGCCAAAAGCAACACTGCCGCCAGAAGAAGAAGCGCGGCGCTGCGGCGGGAAAGATCGCGTTTTTTCATTATTTATCCGCCCCCTGCCCGTCTCTTTCTTCGATCAGATAGCCCGGCCGCCCGAGATTTTGCAAAAATGCGCGCCCGAGGTACATCCCGAGCAGCGCCGTTGCCCCCGTTTGCGCGGCAAACAGCAAAAGCAAAAGCCAGCAAAGCAAAAGCCATGTGCCGCCGAGTGCCGCCCAAAGCACAAAACACGCGAGAAATGATATAAAGCCGCAAGCGGGCAACACCCATAAAAGCTGCAGCGGGCGGATGCTCAGCGCCGTGATGCCGTCCGCCGCCAGGCTGCAAAGACGCAGAAAGCGGAATTTGCTCTTTCCCGCCGCGCGCGGGTCACGGTCATAATAAAGCGCCGTTTTCCGATAGCCGACCCAGGAAAACAGGCTTTTCGTGCAGCGCGGCATTTCCCGCAGTTTTTGCAAAGCTGCCACAAAGCGATGCGATAGCAGGCGGAAATCGCCCGTGTCCGGCTGTATCGGCACCGCGCTCAGCCATCCGAGCACCCGATAATAAAGATGCGAGGTCAGCCGCTTTGCGGCGCTCTCTCCGGCTCGGCTGCGGCGCCGCGCGTAAACATCGTCATACCCCTGTTCGAAAAGCTCCAGCATCTGCGGGATCAGCTCGGGCGGGTCCTGCAAATCCGCGTCCAAAACGATCACCGCATCCGCCGTCCCGAGCGCGTCAAAACCCGCCATCATTGCCGCCTCTTTCCCGAAATTGCGGGAAAGCGACAAATAGCGAAAGCGTCCGTCCCTTGCATGCTGCTCCCGCAAAAGCGCAAGGCTTCCGTCAGCCGACCCATCGTCCACCAAAAGCGCGCTCATTTCATACCGCGCACAAAGTGAGTCAAACAGGGCGCCAAGGCGTAAAAACAACGCCCCGAGCACCTCCTGCTCATTATACAGCGGGATCAAGCATACAATCTTCTTCATTTTTCGTCTCTCCTTTTTGCCGCATCCGCGGGCTTCCTGTTCTATCATAGCAGCGTTTTATCCCTTTTCAAGCCCTTTCCCCGGGCTTTTACAGCCGCCTGCAAAGACTTTTACACTTTCCTTACAAAAAGAGTATACAGGACTGTTTCTTAAGAAAAAAGATGAAAACCGATTGCGAAACCTTTAAATTTCCGCCACCGCCGCAGCACCGCCCCGCCCCGCTTTTTCCCGCGCTTCGACCTTCGAATTTTTTTGAAAAAAACAGTTGACAAAGCGTGCGCCGCATGCTATAATAATCGGGCAGCTTTTGAGGGCGCCGCGCGGCGCTTTTGTTCGAAGGCTTGTGTGGCGGAATAGCTCAGTTGGCTAGAGCAATCGGTTCATACCCGATAGGTCGTGAGTTCGAATCTCACCCTCGCTACCATACAAGGTGCCGAATCGGCATTTAATGAGAAGTTTAGATCGGAAGAGCACACGTCTGAACTCCAGTCACGGTCGCTCATCTCGTAT
>URPL01000012.1 GCA_900549725.1 uncultured Eubacteriales bacterium
TTTTTAGTTACTCATTCGCGTAAAAAAGAAAATCAATTTACAAAAAATCAGCATTTGGATATGTGGCAAATTGCACAGTTTTTTGCAGATTGATTTTACATATTGTCAAAATGCACAAATTTCTCGTTTTTTCTTCACGATTTGCCGTTTTTCGCGTTCTTTTCCCCATCACACAACCTTCACACGCCCGGCAGCTCCGCTTTGCAAAGCTGCTTTGCCGCCGCAACCGCCAGGCGATCGCACCGCTCATTATATGCATGACCGTTGTGCCCGCGCACCCACACAAAACGCACCGTGTGCGGCTGCATTGCGGCAAGCAGCCGCTTCCAAAGCTCGGCATTGGGCACAGGCGTCGTTTTTGTCTTCATAAACCGCCTGGCTTCCCACTTTTTCAGCCAGCCCTTTGTCACGGCATTCACCACATAGGTTGAATCGCTTGTGATCACAACATCACAGGGGCGGCGCAATGCCTCCAGTGCCGTAATCACCGCCATAAGCTCCATGCGGTTATTCGTGGTATTCTCCTCCGCACCGGAAAGCTCTTTTTCATGCGCGCCGTATACCAAAATCGCCCCGTACCCGCCGGGTCCGGGGTTACCGCTGCAGGCGCCGTCGGTATAAATCATCACCTGTTCCATTGCTACCTCCAAGGAAAAAACGAAAAGCTTCTTTTGCTTGACAAAGCCGCTTTTCCGTGCGATAATAGAGTATCTCATCGAAAGGACATCGGACCGTGCAAACAACGAAAGTCAATATTCGCGGCGTCGCGGTCGACAATGTCGATCTTGACGAAGCGCTGGCGCGCGTGATTGAACTGTCGCAACAGGACGGTGTGCACGCCGTATATACGCCGAATGCCGAAATTATGCAGGCCTGCATGCAAAGCGATTCCCTGCGTGCTCTGTTCAACCGCGCTGAGCTGGTCCTGCCGGATGGTGCAGGCGTCGTTCTGGCGGCAAAAATTCTCGGCACGCCGCTTAAGGCAAAAACCCCCGGCTACGACCTCGGTCTTGCCGTTGCGGACTATGCCGCAAAGAACTCTGTCCCCGTTTATTTTTTGGGCGGGAAACCCGGCGTTGCGCAAGCGGCTGCAGAAAAGCTGCAGGCGCGCTACAAAGGCCTGCAAATCGTCGGCTGCCACGACGGATATTTTGAAAAGACAGGCGCTGTGAGTGATGCCGTGTGCAAAGAAATTGCGGACAGCGGCGCCGTATTTTTATATGTCTGCCTCGGCTTTCCGGCACAGGAGCTCTGGATCGATGCAAACCGCAAAGCGCTCGGCTCCGTTACCGTTGCAATGGGGCTGGGCGGCAGCTTTGACGGCTATGCCGGCCTTGTGAAGCGCGCGCCGAGGCTTATGATCCGCTTGCGGCTGGAATGGTTTTGGCGGCTTTTGCATCAACCCAGCCGCATCGGCCGCATGGTGAACCTGCCGAAGTTTATTCTCGGCACGCTTTTTTCCAAAAAATCCGGATGAGCGCAGTATCTTCCGCCGTCCGCCCCGGTGGTTCGGGGCGGACGGCTTTTTTCACTCAAAGCAGCGCGCAAAAGCGGGCATATGCCTCATCCCAGCCATCGCGATGCTTACACGGCTCGTAAACCGTGAGCGGGAAGGAGCGGCGCACCACTTCTCTTGCCTGCCAAAGATCGCCGATCTCACCTGCGGCAATCGCCTGTACGGAAAGATTGCCGATTGCTGTTGCCTCAACAGGCCCTGCATACACAGGCAGGCCGCAGGCGTCCGCCGCCATTTGACAAAGAGGCGCTTCCTTGGTTCCGCCGCCTACAATATGGATTGCTTTGCAATCGCTCTTGCGCAGCGCGTTCAGACGTTCCACCGTCCAGCGATAGCGCAGCGCAAGGCTCTCGAAAATGCAGCGCACGATCTGCCCCGGCGTCTGCGGCACGGGCTGCCCCGTCCTTTCGCAATACGCGGCAATGCGCGCGGGCATATCTCCCGGGGCAACAAAGGAGGGATCATCCGGATTGATCAGGGATTGCAGCGGCTCGGCTGCCATTGCCATATCCGAAAGCTCATTGAAGGAATATTCCTTGCCCTCTCTTTTATATTGGCGTCTTGCTTCCTGCTCCAGCCACAGCCCCATGATATTGCGCAAAAGACGGATCTTGCCGTCATAACCGCCTTCATTGGTAAATTCATAAGCAAAGGATTCCTCATTGATCAGGGGCTCTTTCAGCTCCGTGCCCATGAGAGACCATGTGCCGCTGCTGATAAAAACAAAGTCCTCCTGCTGCGCAGGGGTTGCAACAACGGCGCTTGCGGTATCATGTGATGCGACATTGACAACCTTTGCCGCAGTCTTTCCCGTCATTTCCTGCACGGCGGGCAAAAGCTCACCGAGGGTTGTGCCGGGGCGCACGATCTTTGAAAACAGATGCTCCGGCAAACCGAACGCGCGCAGCAGCGGGTCGGACCAATTTCTCTCCTTCGCATCCAAAAGCTGCGAGGTGGAGGCAATGGTATATTCCGTATGCATGCGGCCCGTGAGAAAATAATTGAGCAGATCCGGCGTAAACAGCATGCGGTCGGCCGCCTCCAGCAATTTCGGATTGTTTTGCTTTAAGGCAAGCAGCTGATACAGCGTATTAAAATTCATAAACTGCGTGCCGGTGATCTGATAAATCTGCTCGCGCGGCATCACGGAAAACGCCCTTTGCTGCATTCCGACGGTTCTTGCATCCCGATAATGCACGGGATTTGCAAGCAGGGTGCCGTCCTTTCCGAGCAGCCCGAAATCGACCCCCCAGGTGTCAATCCCGATGCTGTCAAGCGCTTCTCCGCTGAGGACACATTTGCGAACGGCGGCCTCAATTTCATGGAAAATGCGCAGTATATCCCATTGAAATACTCCGCCCGCCGTCACAGGGTCATTGGAAAAGCGGTGATTTTCCGCAAGGCTGAGTCGCTCGCCGTCAAATTCTCCGACAATTCCGCGCCCGCTGGAGGCACCGAGGTCAATTGCAAGCAGCTTTTTCTTCTTCATAGTCGTCTCTTCCTTTTCTGTTATTTCAGTTCAACTATCGTCACGCCGGCGTCTCCCTCACCGTATTGTCCTGCACGAAAGCTCTTCACGCGCGGATCGGTTTTTAAATATCCCCACAGCGCGCGGCGCAGTGCGCCGGTCCCTTTGCCGTGAATCAGCGTCACGGAATGCATACCGCTCAAAATCGCTTCATCCAGATATTTATCCGTGCGCAGCCACCCGTCTTCCCCCGTTTCGCCGCGCAGATCCAACTCCATGCGCGCATCGCGCGAAACCGCAGCCGAAGTGCCGCCGCGGCGGGCAGACGGTTTTTTTTCGGAAACATGCTTTTCCGCAATGCCCGCGTCCTTTGCAAGCATAATATCGGAAAGCTTGGTGCGCGTGCGAAGGTTGCCGCACAGCACCGTAATGGTGCCGGCCTTTTCGGAAAGCTCCGTCACCTGCGCAGGCTTACCGAGCGAGCGCAAATATACCGTTTCTCCGATTTTCGGCAGACGCGGCAGCGTATAATTCTCTCCGCGCGCAATCTGCACGGGATTGGCAATGGAATCCGCCTCTTTCAAAGAAGAACGGATGGCATCGCGCGAGGCGGCAAGCGTTTCCTTGAAATTCGCGCTGTCTTTTTTGCGGCGCAGCGCATCCAGCTCCGAAAGCACATAATCGCTGGAGGCACGCGCGCTTTCTAGAATTCTTGTTGCCTTTGCCTGCGCTTTTTCCAAAATTGCTTCCGATTCGCTCAGATTTTTCTGCAGCTTTTCTTTTTCCCGCGCACAGAGCGTTTCATATTCATGACGCTTTTGCTCCAGTTCGGCGCGCTCCTTTTCAAGCGCGGTACGGGTATCGTCAAGCTTTGCAATCACCGTTTCAAATTCCTTGTTTTCCGCGCCGATCATTGCATCTGCGCGCGCGATGATCGCATCCCGAAGACCAAGCCGCTTTGAAATGGCAAACGCATTGGAGCGCCCCGGCGCCCCAATGACAAGATGGTAGGTCGGCCGCAGCGAATCCACATCGAATTCGCAGGAGGCGTTCATCACGCCGGGCGTTTGCAGGGCATAAGCCTTCAGCTCGGCATAATGCGTGGTTGCAACGCAAAGCGAGCCGCGCCCGCGCACATATTCCAGCACCGCAACGGCAAGCGCCGCCCCCTCGACCGGGTCCGTGCCCGCTCCGAGCTCGTCAAAGAGCACCAGGCTGTCCGCATCCGCCTGCTCAGTGATCGCTACAATATTCACCATATGTGCAGAGAAGGTTGAGAGCGACTGCTCAATGCTCTGCTCATCCCCGATATCCGCAAACACCCGGCGGAACACGCGCACCGAGGATTCGGCGCTCGCCGGAATATGCAGCCCGGATTGCGCCATAAGCGTCAAAAGCCCGACGGTTTTCAGCGTTACGGTTTTTCCGCCGGTGTTGGGCCCCGTGACGACCAGCGTATCGAAATCTCCGCCCAGACGCACCGTGATCGGCACGACGCTTTTCTTCGGCAAAAGCGGATGGCGCGCCCGCACAAGACACGTCTCACCGCGCTCGACGATATGCGGGGAATCGGCATCCATGGCAAAGGAAAGAGCCGCCTTACCGAATAAAAATGCAAGCTCTGTTAAATTGAGATAATCATAAATCAGATTCTCCCCGAATTCCGCGCACAATGCGGAAAGCTCGGCAAGCACCCGCTCAATCTCTTTTTGCTCTTTTGTTGCGAGCACCGCCAAATTGTTGTTTGCCTCGACCACCGCCATAGGCTCAATAAACAGTGTTGCCCCCGAGGAGGAGGTATCGTGCACAAGGCCGCGGATATCATTTTTATGCTCCGCCTTTACGGGAATCACATAGCGCCCGTTGCGCATGGTGATGATGTTTTCCTGCAGATATTTTGAATAGGTATTGCCCGTGATATATTTTTGCAGCGTTTCGCGAATTTTTGCATTCTCCGCGCGCATCTTGCGGCGAATGGCGGAAAGCTCCGGGCTTGCCTCATCCGCAATCATATCCTCGGCTGGAACGGCGCGCGCGATACGCTCCTGCAAAAAGCGGTTGGGCAAAAGGCGCTCAAATATCTCATCCAGCGTGCAGGCAAAGGTTCGGTCCTCCTTGCCGTAGGAGATCAGCCCCTGCACCGTCTGCAGAATATCAAGAACAGCTAAAAGATCCCGCGGGGAAAGCGCCGCGCCCTTCTGCGCGCGGTGCACCGCCTCCGTGATATCACGGGCATTGCCGAAGGCGGGTTGTCCTTTTTTCATAACAAGGCGCTTCGCATCGTCCGTTTGCGTAAGACTGCGGCGAATCTGCCCGATGTTTGTCATGGGCAAAAGCTCCGCTGCCTTTTGCTTTGCACCCTCGGTCATACAGACCTGCGCAAGCAGATTCTGCACCTTGGGAAATTCCAGAGTCTGCAATGTTTTTGCCAAAATCGGCATGATGCTCTCCTCTCACATTGACAAAAGGGATTTATAAAACGATAAACTGTAAAAGCCGTGCCCGATATGATTGAGCAGATAGCTCTCGCACACATGCGCAAACGCAACGAGCGCGCTCGGCTCCAAAGAAAACGAAAACTGCCGTTTGGCGTCTGCGCAGAGCACATAATGCAGCGCCGCCAAAACATCGGGGCTGAGCAAAAGATACAGCTGCGCTACACCCTCTTCGGGCGGCTGCGCTTTCTTTTTTTCGCAGCATTCCCGGCAAAGCAGGCATCCGTCCATCACATCCAGATAAACGGCATCCGCTCCCTCCGTTTTTCCGCATACGCCGCAGGCATCCAGCCGCGGCAAAAAGCCCGCGATTGCAGCGGCGCGCATTTCGTATGCCCCCTTGATCAGCATAGGAGGCTTTTTGTTTTTTTCCAGGCACCAAAGGGCGTTCAGCGTCAGCTGCAGCATTGCCTGCTCGTTGTTCCCCTCAAGGCAAATCTCGTTTGCGATATCCACAAGATAGGTGGCAAGGCTGAGGCGCTCAAGGTCATTGCGCAAAGAAAAAAATGTTTCAATCGGTGTGCATTCGCGCAGCGTATAGGAATTGTTTTTACTGCGAAACAGCACAAATTCCGAATAACAAAAAAGCTCCGTTGCGCTCATGTTATTGCTGGTATACCGCTTCACCCCGCGGCAATATACGGGAATTTTCCCGATTTCCCAAACAAGAATCGTCAGCATCCGGTCATAGTCTCCGACGTCGGTGACGCGGATCACAAGTCCCTTCCACTTTTCGACCATGGTTTGTCCCTCATTCCTGGCGGAAGCCGAAATTCGCAATCTGCGCTGCGCTGTCTCTCCAGTTTTCCTTCACCTTGACCCAAAGATCAAGATAAACCTTTGTGCCGAGAAATCTTTCAAGGTCCTGGCGCGCATAGCTGCCGATGGTTTTTAACCGCGCGCCGTGCTTTCCGATGATCATACCCTTATGCGATTCTCTTTCGCAAAAAATTTCGGCGCGGATGGAGACAAGGTCTCTTTTTTCCTCAAACGCTTCGATCACAACCGCCGTTCCGTGCGGAATCTCATCATTCATTGTGCGCAGGATCTTTTCGCGGATAATTTCCGCGGCAATCTGCCGCTCGGGTTGATCGGTAAATTGGTCGCCCGGGAAATACCACGGTCCCTCATGCAAAAACGGCGCAAGCTCGGAAAACAGCGCATCTGTTCCCTGCCCCTTAAGCGCGCTGAGCGGAACCACTGCGGCAAACTCATGCAGTGCGGCAAAGACACGAATCGTCTCCCCGATTTTTTCCGCGGTGGAAGCATCCGTTTTATTGATTACAAGAATTGCGGGAATTTTGCTCTCGCTCAGGCGCGCAAGCAGAGCCTGCTCCGCCGGGCTTTGATGCTTATCCGACTCAACGACATACAAAACCACATCCACATCCCCGATTGTGCTTTGCGCCTGCTTGTTCATATATTCGCCCAGCTTGTTTTTGGAGGCATGCATGCCGGGCGTATCCAAAAACACATACTGCACATCGCCGCGCGTTAAAATCCCCGTGATGCGGTTGCGCGTTGTCTGCGGTTTTGCGGAAACGATTGCCACCTTTTCGCCGATGAGCGTATTCAGCAGCGTCGATTTTCCGACATTCGGCCGTCCGACGATTGCAATAAAGCCTGTTTTTTTCATTTTAGTCTCCTTTGTCTTCGTTTGCAGGTCGCTCAAGACCCATGCCGCGCAGAATTGCCTCCTGCCGCGCAAACATATCCTTTTCCTCTTCGGGCGATTTTTCATGGTCATATCCGAGCAGATGCAAAGTGGAATGCACCGCCAAAAACGCAAGCTCTCTTTGCAGAGAATGCCCGTATTGCTCCGCCTGCGCCGCGGCATGTTCCATGCTGATCACAATATCGCCCAGCACCACGGTATCCTGCGCCTCATCGCAGTCAAATGCCTCATCATCCTCCACCAGGGGAAAAGAAAGCACATCCGTTGCGTTGTCTTTGCCTCTGAATGCACGGTTTAAAGCATGAATGGCATCATCATCCACAAAGCTCACAGATACCTCCGCCGCCTCCGTAAAGCCCTCGTAGGCAAGAGCCGCCGTGATTGCCCGTTTGACAAGCGCGCGGTCGGACGGAGCGAGCGGATACTTGTCCTGCTCGTTTTTGGTATAGATCGTATGCTTCATGTGTTTACTCCTTCGGCTTTGCGCCTTTTTGCGGTAAACGGCGCAAAGCTCTTTGCTTTGCCGCGCCCTCTTTGTCCCGCTCGGCCTTTTCATAGGTTTCATACGCATTGATGATGCGCTGCACCAGCTTATGCCGCACGACATCGCGTGCAGTAAACGTGTGCACAGCAATGCCGTCAATGCCGCGCAGAATCTTCACCGCCTCGCGCAGCCCGCTCTTTTTGCCGTGGGGCAGGTCGGTCTGGGTCAAATCCCCCGTGACGATCGCCTTGGAGCGGAATCCAAGCCGCGTCAAAAACATTTTCATCTGTTCGGGCGTTGTATTCTGCGCCTCATCCAGAATAATAAACGAATCGTCCAGCGTCCGCCCGCGCATATACGCAAGCGGCGCAATTTCGATCATGCCGCGCTCCTGATATTTCTGATAAGTCTCGGCGCCGAGCATTTCATAAAGCGCGTCATACAGCGGGCGCAGATACGGGTCGATCTTATTTTGCAAATCCCCCGGCAAAAAGCCGAGCTTTTCTCCCGCTTCCACCGCAGGGCGCGTCAGCACAATGCGGCTGACCTCTTTTGCGCGAAGCGCCGTGACCGCCATAGCGACCGCTAAAAACGTCTTGCCCGTGCCCGCAGGACCGATGCCGAGCACAACGGTATTTTTCCGAATTGCGTCAACATATTGCTGCTGCCCGACTGTTTTTGCATTGATCGGCTTGCCGCGCGTTGTGATGCAGATGCAATCGCTGGAAAATGCGGCAAGTTCCGCCGTTTTTTGATCGGTGACCATGGAAAGAATATATTCGGTGTTTTGCTCGGTTACCGTTCCTTTGAGTTTGCACATGCGCAGCATACAGCAAAGCGCATTGTATGCATTCTCCGCTGCTGCAGGGTCCTCTGCGCGAATCAGCACGGCATTCCCCGCGCTTTCCTCCGTGTCCTTTGCCGCTATGGTAACGCCAAATGCCTTTTCCACCGCCGCAACATTGGCGTCAAACGGGCCGAACAACGCCGTTGTTTGTTCAAGAGTTTCCGTCAGAATCTTTTTTTCTGTCATTTGCCGCAATAATCTCCTGTATTTCCTGCTCCGTCATTTTTCGCTCTGCGGCGATCTGCATTTCGCAAAGCACCGCACAGCGCACCGTAAGCGCCTCTTCTCCTTCCGTCAGCGCCACATCCCTTGTAAGAACGGCGGCGCCCGAAAGCTCTTTCTCCATGCGGCGCCTCAGCTCCGCCTCCGCCGTTTGGCGCGCCTGCCGCGCATCCAGTCGCACGGGCTGCGTTTCATAAAAGAGGTATCGCTCCCGGACAAGCGTCAACGGCAGCTCTCTGGAAAAGAGAAGATGCGGCGTTGACTCTTCCGTTATTTTATCACACTTTTGCCCCAAAAATCTACTGCTGCGGTAAAGATTTATCTGTTTTTTGAAAATTTTCAGCGTATATCCGCCCTCCGTGCATCCGCTGTACAGCTTTTCCTCTCTTACATACGGCACATCAAATGTGCACTGCCATAAAACCTGCCCGCAAATCTCGCCGCGCACCCGCCGTATGCGCGAGTTTCCTTTTTTATCATCCTCAATTCCGTATGCCAGGATATCACCCGCAGATACCATCTGTCCCACCTCGCACGCCGGGGTGCCGTCCGCAAGACTCACGGAGGTGATAAAGCCGTCGTGCGTCGCCTCAAAAAGGGTAATTTCGCCCGCCAGCGGGTCGGCTTTTCGGCTTCTTTCTTTCATGGAAAGGCTGACATAGGCAACCGTGCCGCAGAGATTGATATTGATGCGCCGCACATCGCCGTGTTCAAGCTTGATGCGATTTTGCAAATCCGCAGGATCAATATTGCAAAGCGGTGTGCCGGGTGCAATTCCGTATTGTGCGAGTAATTGCCGCGCCTGCTCCTGCCCGATGCCGAGCGTTGTGATTTCCGCATACCATAAAAACTGCCTTGCGAGGACAAGCAAAAACAAAAAAAGTGCTCCGCCGAAAAACAAACCGAAGCGCCGCCGATACCGAAAAAGCAGCGGCAGGAGCCCGCGTGCCGCCACAAGACGCGGCCTTGGCAGCCCCTGTGCCTGCGCCCCGTCGCAAAAAGCGCGCACTAAGCGCCAGGGCAGATAGAGAAAACAGCCGTCCCTGCAAGGGCGCTGCCTGTAAAACGAAAACCCGCCTGCCAATGCATAGCGCAAAAGCGCACTTTGCGCAGCGCTTGGCAAAAACAAAATTCCATACCCCGTAATCAGGCGCAGCAGCTGTTTCATTGCGTCTCTCCCCGCCCCTCGGCATCGGCATTGCCCCTTGGTGTAAAAGCGCAACCGTGAATTTTCCCGTGAATACGAAGCACATCCCTGCTGATCAATGCAATGGAAAGCCCCTGCCCGTAGATACGCACCTCTCTGCGGTCGCAAAGGGTGAGAACAATCTCGTTTTCCGCATAGGAAACCAGGCGCAAAACGCCGCTGACCGTGCCCTCACCCTTTCCGCACAGCTCCAATGTCGCCGCCTCGGAAAATGCCTGCGGAGGTATTTCATGCGTATTCTGGTATGCACGGTGCGAATGCCGTTTCATATCTGTTTTGCCCTCCCCGTATATATAATCGATTTATCCTATGCCGGGGAGGAGGAGATTACAACCCGTGAAAGTGCAACGTAAGAGAAAAGGGCAGGCGGCGCTTTTCTGCTTTTTGGCGATGGCGGCGCTGTTTTCCCTATGCAGCGCAAATTGCGCCGCTGCCGCAAAAGCGGCGCTTGCATCCTGCGTCGGAACACTCCTTCCCTCGCTTTTCCCCATGATGGCGGCAGCGCATTTCTTCGTTGCAAGCGGAAGCGCCGCATGGGTCGGCGCACACGGCGGCGGAATCGCAAAGCTGCTCGGCACATCGCGCATGGGGGGCGCGCTTTTTTTGTGCGGCATTGTCAGCGGCTTTCCGGGCGGCGCCGCGGCGTTGGCGCGCGCCTATGAGGCAAAGCAGATCGGCAAGGAAGAGGCGCAGCGCCTTTGCGGGCTGTGCAACCTGCCCTCTCCCGGTTTTTACCTCGGCTTTTTAGGCGCTGTGCTTTGCCGCAGCACGGCGCTTGGCGCTTTGCTTTTTGCGGCGCATCTGCTCAGCGCGGTTTTGCTGTTGCCGATCTTTTGCGGCGCGGCAAACGAAGGCGAACCCTTTTTGGCTTCCCCCTGCCCGCCGATTAGCCGGGCGCTCTGCCAAAGCATTGTAAAAGCCGGGCAAGGGTGCCTTTGTGTCTGCAGCTTTGTTGTTTTTTTCTCGGTGCTATGCTCTGCCGCAGCGCAGCTTTTTCCCGGGACTTCGAAGCTGCCCTATGCGTGTTTTTGCGCTTTTTTGGAGCTTGGAAGCGGCGCGGCGCTGCTGCACGCATGCGGCGCGGCGCTGCCTGTTCTGTCGGCTGCGTGCGCCTTTTCCGGCATCTGCGTTTTTATGCAGGTGCAAAACACGCTGCCGGACGGTTTTTCCATGCGTCCGTTTTTTTGTCAAAAGCTTTTTCAGACGGTTTTGACCCCCGCCTTTGTGCTGCTGTTTTTGCCGAAAACGCCGTTTTCCCTGCGGCTGCCGGGCGGTTTTCTTCTGCTGTTTCTTTTGGGGCTGCGCATGCGGAAAAAGAAGAAGCCCTTTCCGCAAAAGCGGAAAAGGCTTCAAAGCTGCAAAAAAAGCGGTTAGACTCAATCCTTTGCGGGCACATCGTCCTTCGGTTCCTTTTCGCAGGCGCTGCAATCGCTGCAGTCGCAGCAGGAGTCGTCCTCCTCTTCGTCAAAGAGCGCATCATCGTCGTCATCAAAAGAGAAGGTGTCAAGCGCTGCCTGCTCTTTGGCCTGCATCTGCAGCTTTGCTTCTTTCAGGACAAGATATGCCCCTGCCGCGCCGCCGACGGAGCCCATGGCAAGCAGCGTCAGCGCAAGGTTTTTCTTTTTGGAATACAGCACAAAGAACAGAATCACAAGGGATGCCGCCTGCACCAACAAAGAAACGCCGAGAATCAATTTCAAATTCTTTTTCATACAAATTTCCCCTTTCAAATTCTTTTATTTTTGCGCCTTTTCATGTGCGCTTTGTCTGAGATAGGCATTGATAAATTCATCAATCTCGCCATCCATCACCGCCTGGATATTCCCGTCTTCATATCCGGTACGGGTATCCTTTGCAAGCGTATACGGCATGAACACATAGGAGCGAATCTGGGCGCCCCATTCGATATTGGTCTTTTCGCCCTTGATATCCTCAATGCGGTCCAGATTCTCACGCGTTTTGATCTCCATGAGCTTTGCTTTAAGCATCTTCAGCGCGGTTTCCTTATTTTGCAGCTGTGAGCGCTCCGTCTGACAGCCGACGACAATGCCCGTTGGCTTATGCACAATCCGGATAGCGGAATCCGTTTTGTTGATATGCTGCCCGCCTGCGCCGCTGGAGCGATGCGCCGTGATTTCAAGGTCTTCATCGCGCAGCTCAATATTGACATTGTCATCCATTTCCGGCATGACCTCAACGGAGGCAAACGAGGTATGTCTGCGCCCGGAGGAATCAAACGGGGAAACGCGCACCAGGCGGTGCACCCCGTTTTCGCTCTTGAGATAGCCGTACGCGTAAGTACCCTCCACAAGAATCGTCGCGCTCTTGATGCCCGCTTCATCGCCGTCCAGCCAATCCACAAGCTTCACATTATATCCGTGCTTTTCGCCCCAGCGGGTATACATGCGATACAGCATCAGCGCCCAATCCTGCGCCTCCGTGCCGCCTGCCCCCGGATGGAACGAAACAATGGCATTATTGCGGTCGTATTCGCCGCTGAGCAGCGTTTCAATGCGAATGCGCTCCTCCTGGCGGTTAATATCCTTTTCCTCGGCCAGCACCTCAGCCGCAACATCCTCGTCCGCTTCTTCAATCGCCATCTCAGCCATGGAGGCGGCGTCCTCCACGCGGCTCACGAGCGATTCATATTCGCCGATTTTATCTTTTTTCTGCTTTAATTCTTTTAAAATCCTGCCGGAGCGCTGCTGATCCGACCAAAAATCCGGCTCCAGCGTCGTCGCCTCAAGCTCGCTCACCTCTGTGCGAAGCTTTGCAATGTTCAGCGTTACGCCGAGCTCATCGACGGTCTTTCGCATATCATGCAGCCTTGTCAGGGCTTCTTCCAACTGAATAATCAAAAAACTGTCTCCTTACCAAATAAACTTCCGTCA
Source organism: uncultured Eubacteriales bacterium (assembly GCA_900549725.1). GTDB lineage: Bacteria > Bacillota > Clostridia > Oscillospirales > CAG-272 > UMGS1225. The sequence goes on from URPL01000012.1 coordinate 12,806, forward strand.
TAACTCCATTTTATTATACCATATTTTTTTCGTTTGTAAACAGGCTGTGCGAAGAATTTACAGTTTTTCAAAAAAGTCGAAAAGAGTCGATTCGTTCAAAATATATTCATATACGGCATGTATACTGGTAGATAAGATCTATTTTGTGAGGTGACACCGTATGCTGAAAGGTATTCCGAAAATTCTCTCGCCCGAGCTTCTCAAAATTTTGTGCGAAATGGGGCACAGCGACACCCTGGTCCTTGCGGACGGCAATTTTCCGAGCGAATCCATCGGCAAAAACGCCAAGGTAGTTCGCTGCGACGGGCACGGCATCCCCGCGCTTTTGGAGGCAATCCTCAAGCTCTTTCCGCTGGATAGCTATGTGGAGCATCCCGTTCATCTGATGGAGGTCATGCCGGGCGACCCGGTTAAGACCCCGATCTGGGACACCTACAAAGCCATCATTGCAGCGCAGGATGCGCGCGGCAGCGCCTGCATCGGCACATATGAGCGCTTTGCGTTTTACGAAAAGGCAAAAGAGGCATATTGCGTAATCGCAACGGGTGAAACGGCGCTTTACGGCAATCTGATTCTGCAAAAGGGCGTCGTTTGCGACTGAATAAATCGCGAAAAAAGGTGCAAAGCCGAAAGCTTTCCACCCTTTCTTTTTTATTGCCGACGCATTTGCCGCAGGAAAAAAACGCCCGCAAGCACGCCAAACAGCACCGTATAGGAAAGCACAAACCAAAGATGCGGAAAAATGCCCGCATAATTGCCGCAAAGCGCCGCACGCCCGAGCGCAACGGCATGGGAAAACGGCAGCATGTCCGCAATTTTTTTAAACGCCCCGCCGACCAGATCAAGATCAAACCATGTGCCGGAAAGCCACGCGCTGAGGTTGGTCAAAAGCGCGCCGCACACCCCGCCTACCTGCTTTGAGCCGAGCAGGCTGCCGCAAAAAAGCCCGATAAAAATATACAAAAGCGCGCACGGCAGCCCGAGCAGAATCGTCGGCACGATCGAAGCGCTCCACGCAAGCCCGAGGCACAGCGCCACAGCATAGCAAAGCACGCTCTGCACAAGGGCGATCGGCAAAAAAGGCAGCAAATAGCCGAGCAGAAACTCCCAGGCGCACAGCGGCGTTGTATAAAGGCGCTGCAAAAATGCGCTTTCGCGGTCTTTGGAAACGATCAGGGCGCAAAAAAGCGCCAAAAACGAAAACCCGAAAACAACAATGCCCGGGGTCAGGGACGCAATTTCAAATAAAGAAACGGGAACATTTGACTGAATTGCGCTGAGCAGGAGCAGCAGCACGAACGGAAAGCCCAGCCCAAATCCGAGATTGATCGGATCGCGCACGATTTCCTTGGCGCAGCGGACGGAAAAGAAGAAAATTCTGCGCATGCTTTTCATTTGCCCTCTCCTTTCACAATGGATACAAACGCATCCTCAAAGCGCTCGCGGCCTGTTTTTTCGGTCAGCTCCCGCGGGGTGCCGAGCGCCAGCAGCCGCCCCTGCCGCATGATGCCCACATGATCGGAAAGCGCCTGCGCTTCCTCCAGGTAATGTGTGGTTAAAACAATGGTGGTCTGCCCCTTCAGCGCACGAATCACATCCCAAAGCTCGCTGCGCGCAATCACATCAAGCCCCAGCGTCGGCTCATCCAAAAAGAGAATTTTCGGCTCTGTGATCAATGCCATGGCAATGCTCAGCCGCCGCTGCCAGCCGCCGGAGAGCTTGCCCGCCGGGCGGCGCAGCACCTCTCCAAGAGAGAGCTGCGCACAGAGCGCGGCGATTCTTTGCTTTGTTTTCTCCGCGGAAAAACCGTGCAGACGGCACATAAGCGAAAGGTTTTCCTCCGCGCGCAGTGCGGGCGCAACAGCCGTTTGCTGCGGAGAAACACCGATCAGCTCCTGCGCAGCGGCAGTATCAGAGACAATGCTCTTTCCGAGCAAAAACGCATCTCCCCCGCTCGGGCGGCACAGCCCGCACAGCATTTTGATGGTGGTTGTTTTTCCTGCGCCGTTTACTCCGAGCAGGGAAAACAGCTCTCCCTGCGCAACGGTAAATGTCAGATCCTCCACGGCGCACAGCACGCCGTACTCTTTTCGTAAATTTTGAAGCTCAATCGCATGCACCGTCTTTTCCTCCGATAAAATATGCCCGCAGCCCCTGATAGCAATCCGTTATCACGGAGCTGACCGTTTCCTTGTCGATATCCAGATATGAGGTGGCAAGCATGGTGGCAATACCGTGCACAAACACCCATTGCTCAATGTGAAACAGATACGCCTTTTCCCGGTCAAGCCCCGTGTTTTTTTGAATGATATCCAAAACAGGGGCAAGCGCCTCGCGGTTTTCCGCAGTTTCTTCCCTGCTGCGATCCCGCATATACAAAAGGCGGAACAGCTCTTTTTCCTCTCTTGCAAATTCGACATATGCCATGCCGATCGCCTTATACGGCGGGTATTCCCCGCTTTGCACCGTGCGCTCTGTATATTCCGCCATGCATGCCTGCGCGCGGGCAATCACCGCCTCACGCAGCTGCGCCATACTCTCATACAGCCCAAAGATCGGTTTTGGCGAGCAGCCGAGGCGCGCAGCGACGGCGCGCGCCGTCAGCGCCTCCATGCCGCTTTGCCGCACAAGCGCCACGGCGGCATCCGCAATGTTTTCCTTCGTAAATTTGGGTTTTGGCGGCATGTTCTCCCTCCTTTTCGTTCGGAATCGCTTGTTGCGCAACGCTTGGTTCCAATTATACGCAAGCTGCTCCTTTTTGTCAAGATAAAAGCGAAAAAAGTGTCGGAAAAGCCCGCAAAAACCTCTCCGACACTTCGTTTTCATGATTTTCAAGGCGCGCCCGGGGCATCTCAGACCGTTTTCGGCAGCGTTGTTGCAAGCGTGCCGAGATAGCCGTAAACATCCCACTCCCGCAGCGAAAAACCGTCCGTCGCCCATGCATAGCGGCTCAATGCGGCGTTATGCACAAAGGGCACACGGCAAAGCGCCTCCGTGGAGCCGTATCGCACAAGGCATTCAAAGCAGCGGATCACCATGGCATGCGCCACAATCAGAATGGCTTTTCCCTCATTTTCGCGGCAAAGCGAGGAAACGGCATCAAAAAAGCGTCGCCCTGCCTGTGCCGCCCGCTCTCCGCCGACCGGGTCGCAGCAGCTGCCCGCCTTCCACGCGGCATACTCCTTCGGATAGCGCTCTGCCAAAGCGGTAAAGGAAACGCCCTCCCACTGCCCCGCATAGATCTCCCGCAGGCGGGGATCAAGCTGCGCCTCTATGCCGCATGCCTTTGCCGCGTGCTGCGCCGTCTGTGCTGCGCGGGCAAGGTCGCTTGCAAAAATTTTTTCGATGTTACGGGTTTTTAGATATACGGCGGCAAGCTCTGCCTGAGTATGCCCGAGCGGGGTCAGACCGAAGCCGCCGAGCTGCCCTGTAAAAACGCCGGCAAGATTTGCCTCGCTTTGCCCGTGGCGCAAAAGATATACGGTTGTTTTCTCCGATTGCACGGTGCATCTCCCCTTTTCTCTTTCAGTATAACATACAAAGCAAAAAAGGCAAGCGCCGCGGCAAAATATTTTATATTTTCTTTGACACATTCGCACCGATGGTTGCAATTATTGCCGCAAAAAATCGGGGAAGCAACGCAATTTCTCTCCAAGTTTGTCAACGATATTCTTGTCGTTATCTGCATGGAAGCAAAAAAAGAAGAGACGAAGGAAAAAACGGTCATGTTTTTCCTGCACAAAGCGGTGAAAGAAACGCTTTCTCCTGTGCAAAATCAAAAAATAACCAAAGCGTCACGCTGTCCCCCCGTAATCCGAACCGAGAACGATACTCTGCATGGAAACACGTTGCTGGAAAACGGCATTCAACAAACGAAAAGAGCACCCCACAGAAAAACCGCTGCGGGGTGCCCCATAATTTATGCCTCCGTTATCCGTGACGGATGATTTTCGCATCCGTCGCCGCTGCACAAATGCGAGCTGAGGCAGCGGTATTGCGGCGGCGCGTCCGCGTCCATGCCAAGCTTTTGCAAAACGACATTTGCATCCACTCTGGCGCAATAGCGCTGCGTAATCTGTTGCATCTTGCCATCGTTCATGATTTTTCCCCGCTTTCGCAAAACTTCTGTCCTCAGTATACGAAAACAGGCGAAAAATTATACATTCGGCAGCCGCGAATCGTCTGCGGTTTCGCCGCTGTTCCCAAGAATGCCGTACCCGTCGATTCCCGCGCGCTGCATTGCGCCGAAAATGCGATGCCGCAGCCCTTTGTTTTCCCGCTCCAGGCTGCGCAGCAGCTGTTTCATTTCTTCGCGCTGCGTATGCATATCCGCCGGGCAGCAGCTGCTTTGTACGGGCAGATCGTTTTTGCGCGCAAAATAGCGCAGATCTTTTTCCTGCGCATAGATCAGGGGGCGAATCACGGTAATGCCGCTGCGCGAAAGATGCGTCACGGGGGAAAAAGAACCGATACGCCCCTCATAAAACAAATTGAGCATAAAGGTCTCCACAGCGTCGTCAAAATGATGCCCCAGCGCAACCTTATTATAGCCGCGCTCCGCAGCGGCGGTATTCAGGATGCCGCGGCGCAGCTTTGCACAAAGCGCGCAGGGGTTTTCCTCCCGGCGAACCTCGAAAACGATTTTCGCAATCTCCGAGGGAATCACCTCATACGGCACCTCAAGCTCTTTGCAAAGCGCACGCAGAGCGGAAAAATCCACGCCCTGCCGCCCAAGGTCAACGCTGAGCGCACCGAGCGCAAACTGTTTCGGATAAAAGCGGCGCAGCGCCGCAAGCATATATAAAAGCGAGACAGAATCCTTTCCGCCCGAAAGACCGACGGCAATGCGGTCGCCCTCATCGATCATGGAAAAATCGTCTGCCGCGCGCCGCCCGAAGCTGAGCAGCCGTTTCAGTCCGTCCATATCGTTTTTCCGATCGTTTCTTATTCCGAAGTCTTGTTGCGCGTCATCAGCGAATAAACGGCATCCCGCGGGCTTTGCCCGCCGAAGAGCACCGCATTTGCCTGCGCAACAATCGGCATGGAAACATGATATTTTTGTGCCAGAGCATACGCCGCCTTTGCGGTATGCACACCCTCGACCACCATTTTCACCTGTGCCATTGCCTCTTCCAGGCTTTTGCCCTGCCCGAGCAGTATGCCGCAGCGGCGATTGCGGGAATGCATGCTTGTGCAGGTGACAATCAGATCCCCGATGCCGGAAAGCCCCGCAAAGGTCTCCGCTTTGCCGCCCATGGCAACGCCCAGGCGCTTGATTTCCGCAATGCCGCGCGTCATCAGCGCGGCCTTTGTATTATCGCCGTAGCCAAGCCCGTCGGAAACGCCTGCGCACAGCGCGATCACATTTTTCAGCGCCCCTCCGAGCTCAACGCCGACAGGATCGCCGGAGAGATAGACGCGGAAGGTCTCATTCATAAACACATCCTGCACAAAAGCCGCAAGCGCCCCGTCCTCCGAAGCAACGACATTCGTCGTCGGCAGCCCGATTCCGACCTCCTCCGCATGCGAAGGCCCGCTCATCACGGCGATGCGGCACATCGGCAGCTCTTCGGCATATACCTGCGAGAGGCGCAAAAGCGTTTCGTTTTCCAGCCCCTTTGATAAATTGACAAGCGGCTGACGGTCCTTCATATAGGGTGCAAGCGCGCGTGCGGTCGAGCGCGTTGCAAAGCTCGGAACAACCGTGACGATCAGCTCCGCGCCCTCGCATGCTGCCCCGAGATCTGCGGTGCAAACCACATTGTCCGAAAGGGTGACTCCGTCAAGCAGGGGATTTTTGCGCTCTTTTTGCAAAAGCTCCGCTTCCGCAGCTGCATAGCTCCAAAGAGCAACCCGGTATTGCATGCGGGAAAGCTGCGCGGCGATTGCCGTGCCGAAGCTCCCCGAGCCGATTACGGCGATTTTCATAGATTTTCCTCCGTTTTTGATACGGCAACATGGTCGATATTTCCTACCGCGGCGATATTTTCTTTCAACGAAACAGGCATCCGCAAAAGGGGCCCTGTCCCGCTTTATTTGTCTTTTGTCAAAAGGGTAACTGTCTCCACATGCCCTGTCCTTGAAAACATATCATACGGATACACCGTATCCGTGCGATACCCCTTCTCCGCAAACAGGCAAAGATCCCGCGCTAAGGTATTCGGGTCGCAGGAGATATAGCAGATGCGCTGCGGCTGCATGCTTGCAAGGTCTTCAATCACGCATGCCTCCAGCCCGCGGCGCGGCGGGTCAACAACCACCGCGGAAAAACGCTGCCCCGTTCTGCGCATCTCGGTCAGCAGCTCACCGCTGTCGCCGCACAAAAACGATGCATTTTCAATGCCGTTGTTTGCGGCATTTTCTTTCGCGTCGGCAATCGCCTGCGGAATAATTTCCGCCCCGGTCAAAAACTGCACGCATTTTGCCATAGTAAGCCCGATGGTTCCCGTTCCGCAATAAAGATCCAGCAGCGTGTCGCTTTTCTTCGGCGCAAGCAACTCCTTTGCTTTTTGGTAAAGGAGCGTCGCCGTGCCGTGGTTGACCTGATAAAATGAAAGCGGCGAAATCTTGAAGGAAAGGCCGCACATTTTATCATAAATTGCAGCATCCCCCGCAACCAGACGGCATTCTCTGCCGAGAATCACATTGCCGCGCTCCCGGTTAAGATTGAGATAAAACGATTTGATGCTCGGATATTTTTTCATACACTGCTGCGCAATCGTCTCGGCACCGGGGAGCGTGTCTCCGTTGATCACCAACGTGACCATTGTGCCGCCGCTGCCGCTTCGAATGCAGATGTGGCGCAGCAGCCCTTGCCCGCTCTCCTCGCGATATGCCGAAATTTTTTCTTTGTCGCAAAGGCGGCACAAAAGAGATACGATTCCGCCGAATTGCTGCGGCAGGATGCTGCATTTCATTGTCCCGGGAATCACTCGGTGCGATTTTGCCGCATAAAATCCGGCGCAGAGTTTTCCGTTTTCATCGGTCGAAACGGGATACTGCGCTTTATTGCGATATCCATCCAGCTGGCTGCTCCCGCCAAGCGGCTCCACGCGGATGCCGAAAAGCCCTGCGCGGCGCAGCGCAGCACGCACGCTCTCCTCTTTCAGGCTTTTTTCATAGGAATAGCTGATATGCTGATAAAGACAGCCGCCGCAGCTTTTATAATACGGGCACGCAGGGTCGATTCGATAGCTTGAAACCTCGGAAAACGATTCGATTCGCGCCACCGCATAGGAGCGCGCGCATTTGATGATCCGAAGCCTGACGCGGTCCCCGGTAACTCCGCCCTGGACAAAAACCACCTCGGAGTCCACTTTGGCGATCCCGTATCCGAGATTATTGACATCAACAATCAACGCATCTACGACATCGTTTTTCTGCAGCATTATTCTTCTCCGTTATTTTTTTGCGGTGCGGAGGCAGGCTGCGCCATCTCCTGTCCGCGCGCTTTATTTGCGTGGCGGGCGCGCCGTCCGCCGCGCCGCGAAGAACGCTTTTGTGCTCCGTCTGCGTTCTTTGTCCGCTCGGGTGAAGGTTGTTCGCTTTGCTGTTCCTCGGCTTTTTGCATCTGCTCCGGCTTTTCCGCGCGGGGCATTTGCCCTGTCTGCGCTTCGCGGCTTCGCAAATCTTTTTTTGTAAGCCCCGTCGGCGTTACATCGTCGCGATGAAAAAGCTTCGGCGGCATATCGCTTTTTGCGCCGATAAAACGCACGCGCACCATACCTGCCAGCGGATTGACCTCGCAAACGATGCCCTCTCCGTCCTTTGTTGCGACAACACTGTCAAGCTTCGGCGTTTTTTTGAGCTCTTCCTCATAAACATCATGCTCGTAGCGCAGGCAGCACATCAGCCTGCCGCAGGCACCGGAAATCTTCGCGGAATTGAGAGAAAGATTCTGCTCCTTTGCCATTTTGATGGAAACCTGAACAAAATCATTGAGAAAGCTGTGGCAGCAAAGAGGTCTGCCGCAGATGCCAAGCCCGCCGATCAGCTTTGCCTCGTCACGGATGCCGATCTGCCGCAGCTCGATTCGGGTGCGAAAAACAGAAGCCAGATCCTTGACAAGCTCGCGGAAGTCCACGCGCCCGTCCGCCGTAAAATAAAACAAAAGCTTTGCGTTGTCGAAGGAATATTCCACATCCACAAGCTTCATCTCAAGGCCGTGCTCCGCGATTTTTTCCTCACCGATTTTGAAAGCCTCCGCCCGCTTCTTTTGGTTTTCCTCATAGCGCTTTGTGTCCTGCTCCGTCGCAATTCGGACGACCTCTTTCAGCGGCGCCGTCACATCCGTGCGCTTCACCTCGCGGTTGCCGCCCGCAACAAAGCCGTATTCCGGACCGCGCGCCGTCTGCACAACAACGCGATCCCCGTCGCTCAGTGTAAATTCCCCGGGGGCAAAGAAATAAACCTTCCCGCCCTCCTTAAACCGCACGCCGACGATCGATACCGTTTCGCTTTCGCTTGCTGTCGGCTCTTCTGCCTCGGTATCCCGTTCCGCATCTGCAATCTGCTGCACGGGCAGCGCTTCCGCCTCTGTGCCCGCGGCAGATTCCTCCTGCAATTTCATTTCTTCGTCCATTTGAGTTCCTCTCTTTTCCTATTCGGCATCACAAAGTGCCATGGTCAATGCGCAAAGCGTCGCATTTAAGTTCAAATTTGCCTGCAGGCGCTGCCGCAGCGCACCGAGCCTTTCATAGCAGTGCATCGCGCGTGCCGTAGTGATTCCCGCGCTGACACTCTCCGCCTCCTCCGGCTCCGTAAAAAACAGAAAATTCTCCGTCGGGCAGCTTTTCTTATACAACATACAGTCATGCATTGCCGCCATAAGCCGCTCCGTCAAAAGGCCGCATTGCTCTCGATCCGCAACATTGTCCTGCAAAAACGCAAGCAGCGCAGTACGGCTTCGCACCATCCCGCTCAGCATGGATAAAACGGTTTGCGCCTGCCGCATCGCCGCGACCTGCGCGTCCGCTTCATATTGCTTTGGCGTCATGGAAAACAACGCGCGCGCCCGACCGACCGAGCCGTCCGCAAGCAGCAGGCTTTGCCGATACCGCACGGGGTTTTGTGCCGAAATTGCCGCTGCCTGTCGATCCTTTTCAAAATAAGCTTCCATCTGACAGCGGTTGAGCCGCTCCATGCGAAATGCCTGCACGCGGGAAAGCACCGTCGGCAACAGCCGGGACGGATCGCTTGCAAGCAGAAATAAAAACACATTCTCCGGCGGCTCTTCCAAAAGCTTCAGCAGCGCATTCTGTGCCTGCACATTCATGTCCGAAGCATCGTCCACCAAAAAGACGCGGAAATCAAGATCGTTCGGAAAAATTTCCGCGTCCTCTTTCATCTGCCGTATCGCGTCCACCTTGATCGATTTTGCTTTATCCCCGTCCGCCGTGACCATAGTCAAATCGGCGCACTGCATCCTCAAAATTTTTCGGCAGTTCCCGCACTGCCCGCAGGGGCGGTGCACCGTATCGCGGCACGCCATGGCGGCCGCCAAAGCAAGCGCAAAGCTCGTCTTTCCGCTGCCGCTCGGCCCTACAAACAGATATGCATGTGCAAGTCGCCCGCCCCGAAGATGCGCGGAAAAATACTCTTTCAGATTTTCATTGCCGGCAATTCCGGAAAAATACTCCAAATCCGATCAACCCCCAGCCTTTTTCCCGCAAACCGCACGCTTTCTTTGTTGCTATTTTATCATAAAAAACGCTTCCTTGTCAATCCCCGCGCACCGCTCCTGCCCGTTTGCACACAAAGTGCATTTTTCTACTTGACCGACTGCAAAAACTATGCTATAATTGCTGTGCGAAAAACGCAACCGGGGTGTAGCGCAATTGGTAGCGCGCCTGCTTTGGGAGCAGGATGTCGGGGGTTCGAGTCCCTTCACTCCGACCAAAATTTCGACCGAAAGCAGATTTTATTCTCCACTTTCGGTCATTTTTTGCGTTGTTTTAAGCATTTCACTGCCACTTATTCAAAAAACGCAGCATAATCAAACATGAACCGAAAAACTTCTATCACATAAATCAACAATCGTATCAAGCATCAACTTTAAACGCTTCTTTACATATCAGCATGATGTTGACAATCCTTCGTTGCATTCGCGTTGGATGGGCATCGGAAAAAGTGTTTGCCCTGTATTGCATCGTCGATACGGTTTTTGTCGTGCTTTATTGCTTGGTTTGGTCGATTTGCTTCAAAAAGCCCGGTGCTTTCAGAACTTTGGCTTTTTCGATTCTTTCCTCTGCTCTGTTTTAATTATGGTAAAATCTCTCCCCTCTTACTTTTGTCATCCGCTTTATTCGTGCCATGGGATCTCTTATTTCCTATCAAAATGCGAAATCACAGGCGAATTCCGGCAACGGATAAAATCCTCTTTTTTGCAAACAAAGGGCTGCCGCGGAGCAGCCCTTTTGCTTTTCAGACGCATTCTGCATTTTTTCGCAAAATTTCATTGATATTTTGAAATTTCTTTTCCTGCCTCATAAAATCAAATCGTTTATCCGGCAACAGCTTAAGGACCATGTCGCAGCAATTCCCGGCATAGTTTTTCACCGTGTCCGCTCTATGATATTTCATACGATCTACCATGGGAGCGGTGTACGCTGCGTCCTGTGAATTTCTTCCTGCCAATGCATATCGGCAGCACCAGGATAATGCAAAAAGTGTTTTTTCGCAGTCCACGATTGCAGCATATTCTACGGCAAGCCACAAGTAATACCGACACAAATCAAGCGCATAAAAGCCAACATTCCCATCCGAATACAATCGCTGCAGCAGATCAATTGCAAATTGCAGCGATTCAGTTCTTTTTTCATGCGAGACAGTCACTTTGGAAGTTGAAGCAACCGCTGTCATCGCCGCCGCTTGTATCAGGGACTGCAAATAGCTTTGGCATGCTATCACCCCCTCCTCCCCGTCCAAAATTTGAGTGCGCAGCCCTTGTTTTGCAGCATAAAAGTCACCGCACAGATCCGCATAATACAGTGCCTTCGTTTTATCGATTGTCTCATAGGCATAGCACAGGGATTGCAAAGCACTCTGCCTTTGTGTGCAATCCGTTGATTTTTGCAAAAGCAGCTCTCCGAGCTGAATAATACGCTCCGCTCGTTCTCTCGGGCAGGGATAGCTTTCTCCGGTGTTGAGCGCTTGCATCAGTCCCGACGTCACGCGGCAATCACGCGGGAACTCAGCATATGCCGTCTCCCAAATTTTCAAATTGCCTTCAGTATCACCGTTCTGCAGGCACGCATGGCCGCGCTCGCGATATTTTTCGATTGTTTCGGTAATTCTTTTCTGCTCGACCCCTAAGAGTTCATCAATACTCACGCCAAAAAACATGCAATGCGGGGCAACAGTGAAATATCCGGAAAACCTTCGCCCCTCTCCCACTTTCCGACAGATTGCGGGGTGATTCCGAGATATGCAGCAAGCGTTTTCTGCGTAATTTTTTCCTTCTGCCGCAAAGCCCGCAATGTATCCTTCATGTCAATTTTCATGTGCTTTTCCCCCACTGTACTGTATTTTATCGGTATCATTTTCATTTTTCATGATAGCAGCAGAGTTTTTACTTGTCAAGAACCTCAATGTTACCTTGAAGCTGCAGAATACAACGATTCGTTGCATTTCCGAAACAACGAGCAGTTTTTGCAGGAACAGCTTGCAAAGCACTCTGAGATGTGGTATACTGTTCTTGAAAGTTAGCGGGTGCTAACTCAAGAGGCGATATTTTCCGAGAAAATTTCAACTGAAAAGAGACAAAAAGGACGAAACGGCATGACAAAAGAACTGTATCTTCAAACATTTTACGGAATTCTGATTCCCTTTCTCGGCACCTCCCTCGGCGCAGGATGCGTGTTTTTTATGAAAAAAAGCATGAGCGAACGCATCTCGCGCAGCCTTGGCGGGTTTGCTGCCGGCGTGATGGTGGCTGCCTCGGTTTGGAGCCTGCTGATTCCGTCGATCGAGCAGGCACGGGATATGGGCAAGTGGTCGTTTGTGCCCGCGGCTGTCGGATTTTGGATCGGTATTCTGTTTTTGCTGCTGCTTGACCATGTGATCCCCCATCTGCATCGCAGCAGCGGCGAGGCGGAGGGACCGAAAACAAAGCTGCGCCGTACGACGATGATGGTGCTTGCCGTAACGCTGCACAATATTCCGGAGGGGATGGCGGTCGGCGTTGTCTATGCAGGATATCTTTCAGGCAATATGCAGATCTCAACGGCAGGGGCGCTTGCACTCTCAATCGGCATTGCAATTCAGAATTTTCCGGAGGGAGCGATTATTTCCATGCCGCTGCGGGCGGAAGGCGCAAAAAAAGCAAAGGCTTTTTGGGGCGGCATTCTCTCGGGAGTTGTTGAGCCGATCGGCGCGGTTTTGACCGTGCTTGCCGCCCGCCTCGTGGTACCGGCGCTGCCGTATCTTCTCAGCTTTGCGGCGGGGGCAATGTTCTATGTTGTGGTGGAAGAGCTGGTGCCGGAGATGTCACGGGGGAAGCATTCCAATCTCGGTACGCTGTTTTTTGCAGTCGGCTTCAGCGTAATGATGATTTTGGATGTTGCACTCGGATAACACCTCCGCCCGAAGCGCCAAAGACAACGGTAAAAAAAGCAATGAGAGTTGCGCAGGCAAACGCAACTCTCATTGCTTATAGTATGGAAAAGGAGTATGAATACGCCCGGATAAGGACGGATCCACCATTAAAAAGCCCACGGACATGGGCTGGAGCGGATGACGGGAATCGAACCCGCGTAGCCAGCTTGGGAAGCTGGAACTCTGCCATTGAGTTACATCCGCACTGGATTACAAACTTCATTATAGCACAAAAGCAAGCGCTTTGCAATAGGTATTTTTTGAAAAATTCGATGAAAATTTGCCTTATTTTGTTAACGATGTGCCTGCATTGCGTGAATTTATGAAAAGAAGCGGGCGGGAAACTCTTATGTTGCCCGCCCGCTTTCCGCGCGGCATTTTACAGTTAAGCCGCCGGAGCTGCGCCCGCCGATTTTTACGAAAATGCCTGTGCTGTCAGAATTGTGGAAATCGAACAAAGTTTTTGCTCTCCGTCTGTCACAATTAACTCAGCAGTATCCGAGACATAGCGCCGCCCGAAAATATCCGTAATGACAACGCAAATACGATATTCCCCGTTTGGAACCGTTTCAACGGAAAATCGGTCATTCGGCGTGCAATAAAAATTTGCGCCGCTGCACAGCTGCGTCCTTCCGTTTGCAAGCAGTTCATAAAACAAAATGCCGATTTGCGAATTGACTGAAATCGAGTGAAGCCGCTCGCTGCTCTGCCCGTGCGCCGTCGGCAAAAAACCAAGCGTTTCGAATTTACGCGATGCAAGATCATAAAGAAAGCGCACAGAGCCCTCTTCCCCGTTCAGGCTGCACGTTGCGGCAAAATAGGTCTGCGTGCCGACGCGGTCGATCGGATAACAACAGACAAAAATATTGCCGCAGGACACCCATTTCGCACCAAAGGAGGTTGTATAACCGCCTTCGCCGTCGTCCTCTATATCCGTATCGGCACCATAGGAAATCCAGCGAGAATAGCCGTCTGCTCTTGTATAGTAATAAAATGCACGGTATTCTACGCTTTGGATATATTTAAGAGATTCCGAAGACAAAGAAACATGCAGCTCTCCGTCCCGCTCACTTCCGCTGTCAATAAAGCGAATCAGCCCCTGCGGGCTCACACCGACATAGTTGCCGACCAAAAAATCACGGTATTTCCCCTTTGGCAGGCGCCCCAGATATGCAGTCAGACGCCCGATGCCGGACAACGGATAATACAGGCTCACTCCGCAGGCACTCTCTTTATAAGCACCGTTTTTCGCCGTGACATACTTTGCGAGAACATCGAGCAGAGGCTGCGCTCCGGCGGCGCGCGCAAAATCACCGAGATCGATCATATCGGAATAGCCTTCGGCTTTGGTGTTAAAACCGAAGCTCATTGCGTCTCTTGCGGCTTCCGTCACGCTTTTCAGAGATTGCTCGGACATGGCGCATAGCCGTTCCGCAAAATCATCAAATGCATCATAGTGTTCCTTAATGCCGGAAAGATCGATGTGCGAAAGCGTATAAAAGCGATTTTCTGCCTTTTCGCATTTTTTTGCGAAAGCATCCAGCACCGTTTCGTAAAAACCATCACTGCCGATTGATTCAACAAGCGCCCTATAATCCCAACCGCCCAGCGGCTCGATCTCCTGGCTTGCAATCATATGGTCCGCATATTGCGATGCCAAAACCACTGTTTCAAAATTAGCCGCAAGGCATACATCAAAGCCGAGCATCGCAAGGCGACGTCCTGTGCCGAGCGACTGCTGCAGCGCCTGCTCCAGCCGTTGCGCGGTAAGACCGTCCATGCCGTAGTTTTCGTCCATGCAAAACGCGCCCGCGCTGCCGCTGCCGTGATCCCATAGAACAAGGCTTGTCTGTGCTGTGGGATACCGCTCCGTGCAGAACAAAAGGAAATCCCGCAGGGTATCGCTTTTTCCCATATTTGCCTGTGGAAGCTTTTGCAATGTCTGCAGCTTCCCGTGTACAATTTCATACCGCATGATGCTGTCCGAGGGGATATCAAAGGAGCGCCACTGCGCCGCTCCGCCGGTTTGCAGGATGATTTTAGTCTGCTGCGGAATGTCAGCCGCAAGCAGTTCCGCAATATTTTGCCCTGCCGCACCGCGCTTGCTTTCAAGATCGCTGCCGCACATGTAGATACACAAAAGCTGCTCTGCCGTCACATCGGCGGGGGAATTCTTCCCCCGCCCAAGACACGACAAAAACGAAACGCATGTGCAAATACAGCATAAAACGGCAAAAAGCCGGTTCCGTTTTTTCATCTTTTCAAAAATCAGTTCACCACGCGGGAGGTTCCGTCAAACACCAGCAGATAAAAACCAAAGGTGCTTGTCGGATCACAGTAAAATTTTAATTCGGAATCCACCGTGATATCCCCCGTCTTCAAATAGACATAGGTAACATTTTTCATCTTCACGGCATAGCCGTTATATTCTTCCCCAATTTCAAAATCATCATATCCCGTGATGACAAAATTGCTGTCGTCGATGCCGACCTTGCCGTCAATAATCATGCTTCTGCCGAGCAGCGCATATTCCTTGTAAACCGCATCGGCGGAAATCACTGTATCCCCGGTCAGCCCGCGCAGTTTCATGCGCTCCTTGAACGCCTGCTTTTCCGCGTCAGACAAATTGTTCCAAAAAAGCCGTGTTTTCATAGTCTGAAAAAACTTTTCGATTTCCTGCTTGGACGTCCCCTGCGCAAACCATGTTTTTTCAAATGCGACACGCGGCGCGGGAGCCACATAGCAAACCGCCTTATTTGCTTCAATGCCGTCGCGGTATTCGTCGCCCGTGGTCAGGCTGATTTCTTTTCTCGCAATTGCGGAAAGCGCGGGCGCATAATATTGCTTTGCAATGCTCTCAATGTAAGTATGGTCGATAGTAGGGTCGGAAGCACCATACAGCTGCATCAAAAGAATCATTGCATGGTCAACGGTGGAGCGCGCAATGGCACGATAGGCAGAGCGCGCCGGGAAAGAAGCCTTATCGAAATTATAAGAATATACGCAGAGCTGATCGTAGCGATCAAACGGGGATTCCGAGGCCGAGGTCAGCTGCACGCAAACCTTCTGCAGGGCTGCCTCCAGCTTATCCACCGATTTATAAAAGCCTGAGAAGCTGTTGCGCAGCCCGCCCTTTTGCGCCTCCGTCTCCATCGCTTCGACCAGTAAATTACAGTAGGTAATCCATTCGTCCAAAAGCGCCTGTTCCTCTTCCGTCAAAAGCGCCCGCATTTCTTCATCGCTCATTCCTTCCCGATATCCGGAAAGAATCTTTTCGGTAATGCCATCCAGGCTTTTTGCCGGCGTTTTGCTTTTATCCACAAGCTTTTCTGTTGCATACTTGTAGTAATTATCAATCGTAGCAGCAGCAAGAGAGAGCTCTTTGATATTTGCGTTGAAAGCGTCCACCTCAGCACGAAGCTGGTTTTTTTCAACCTCCTTAAGCTCTTTGAACATCTGGTTCAGCTTCTGATTTTGCACATCCATCTGGCGGGAAATTGAATCAAATTTTTCACAGATGATTTCAAGATCGGAAGGACCCGGGTCTCCGCGGTCCAGCACACCGAACAAATCCATCAGCCCATGCATCGTTGTAATTGCACCGAACACAAGGTTTACCGCTGCGCCTGCCGGCGGAAATGCCACGCTGAGCACCTGCGTAATTCCCGAGCCCTGTACAATGGAGCAAAAGCTTGACAAATCATCATAAAAATCAAGCCCGGAATAGCGGCCCATGTCATCCTGCGTAATATGACGCGAAAAGTCCGCATCCTCAGCCGGATTTTCTCCCCAGCGGCTTTGTATTGCTTCCTTTGAAATGGTAAAACCGACGGAAAGAGAGAGGCGATCCAGCGTGGTTTGCGCAGGCATCGCCGCAAGCACCGTTACAGTCCCGTCCTGCAAGGTTGCAGAGCGGATCTGCGCACCCGCCAGGTCTTGTGTAAGAGTGATCTGCTGCGCGGAAAAGCCGTCGGAGAAGGAACCGCTTTGCAGGGTCAGCAAAAAAGTGAGCAGCAATTCTTCATTTTCAATCTGCGCATAATCAAAATCGACAAAGAACGCCGCCTGCTCAAAATCAAGGCTCGCCCTGACTTCCTCTTTCACACCGAGCGCGGCGGCAGAGAGCGTCAGAATTTTGCGATTCAAGCGCGCGGCAGCCTCGTTTTTATCCGCCGCGCCCCCCTTGACCGTGATCGATATTGCCGTATCGCTTTCCCGTTGCACGCCAATCAGCTCCGTATCCGCAATCTGCACTGCATCCATACCGATCTCATCCGCAAGCACATATCCGCTGAATACCAAAGAAAAACGAGTCTGCTCGGCAGATACCGATAAGGAAGCCGCATCGGTATAAATCCCGGGCGCCGCAACCCCGACCGAAGCGAACAGCTCCGTCTGCGCATCGGCGAATGCCCCCTTGCAAAATTGAATGCCGCCGTCAAGATAGGCTCCCGCCGCGCCGTCTTTTTGAATCTCGCCGTAAAGGCGCAGAGAAAGCTTCCGCTTTTCCGCTGAAACGATTTCAACGCGACGCCCTGCAAAAGAACCGAGCGGAACAAGCACCTCGAAGGTCATTTTCGGGTCGAAGCGAATCCCCTGCGCCTCAAATTCAAGCAGCGTTTCGCTTTGCATTGCGGGGACAATACTTTGCCTGCAAGTAACGCGCGGTTCTTTTTTTGTTTGATTTGCACACCCCGCCAGGGGAAACACAAGCAGCAGCGCACTCAAAAGCGCGCAAAGGAAACGAGTGCAATGTTGTTTTTTCATAACCTCAGGTTCCTTTCGAATCTGTTTTTGGGGAGGGCTGCTCCGGGAGTTATTCCGCCCGGGTTACGGTATTCTCGGAAAGCGAATATGCAAACCGATCCTGCCAATGACGGCGCAGGGTAACTTCCAGTGTCCCGTTTGTATTGAAAAAGTGGATGGACCATTGCGTGTTGCTTGTAATATCTTTTGGGTTCGGTTCCTGCGAGGACGCTCTGAGCGCTGCCCAAACCGTCTCAGACGAAGGCCTCGGCTGTTCGGCAAGCACATCAAGCACCGCGTCATACCTCTCTTTTCCGTGACCGTAAATGCCGTTTTTTTGATTCGGCAAAACGCGGTCTTTATAAAGAATAAAGAAATTAGTCACCGCCTCGCTCGGGGTTGCAACCAGCGTTCTCGCTTCGCTCTCACAATCATATTCAATTACTCTGCCATCACCCGCAGCATCCGTAATATAAAAATGGTAATCCCTGCCGGAGGTCGCAAGCATGTCATATTCACCGAGCAGCGCAACCGCCTCTGCGGTGCTTGCCGCGCGGTCAAGCACAAGGCGGATGGCAAGCGTTGTAAAAATGGTGGGCTTGCCGTTTTTTTGATGTGTCGGTGCGCTGTCGAGCGTCAGGACGGCAATGGAAACGCCTTTTTCATTCATTCCGTCCAGGCAGATAAACGGCGCAGTCAGCGCTGCAATTTTTTGCTTTCTGCTCTGCTCCGGTGTGTTTGCCGAAACATTGTCCAGCGCCGCAAATGCGACAGAACGGTATCCGTCCTTCGGCGCGCAATAGACAAGCATTGCGGAGGTATCGTTTTTGAAATCGTAGTTGCGCCCCATGTGCACGCCGGATTCCGTATCCCGCACGGTAAATGCCGTGCATCCGAAGGCCGGCGCCTTCAGCTTTACGGGCAAAAGCGGCAGGGCTTCTTTGAGAACTGTGTCAATCATGGCCTGATCATCGTCGATTCCGCGCGCGATCATCCGCTCAATGCTGTAATCATAGCAAACATTCATGCGGTAGAGATTGTATCCGTCCTCATATGCGCTGAGCTGTTCAACGCTTGCAAGCGTGCGCAGCCGCGAAGCATAAAAAACGGCAAATGCCGCAGCGCAGGCAAGCACAATGCAAAGCAAAACCGCCAAAACAATCCGAATGACTTTTTTCATGTCCGCCTCCCTATTATTTTTTTGATTCGTCCTGCGCACACGCATCCGCCGCCTCTTTGGCGGCAGGATGATACTTGTTCATAAACAGCGCCACCCCCTCTTTTAAGATCTCGATCTGGCTTTTGAGATAATATTCATCCTCAAACATGGCATAGTGCACGCATGCGCGGACGAACACAAAAATCAGCGGCGTGATCACCGTATACGGAATGCCGATCTTCCCCTCAAGTTTCTTGGCATATGCGGTATACCGCTCATTGACGCCGTCGAAAAACTTTTTGCCGTATTCAATATATTTCGGGTGCGTATAGATCTGATACATCAGCCGATATTTTTTGCCGTGCTCCTTCGCAGTCCAATACGGCACCTCCTCCAAAAAGCGCATGACATCATGCGGGTCAGTCGGTGCCTTCTGCATAAAATCGTCCTCCACGCGGGACATGCAAAATTCCGTGGATTCAATGATCAGAGCATCCAGATCTTTAAAATAAACATAAAGATTGCCCGGTGTGCAGCCCGCCGCCTCGGCAAGGGCTTTAATGCCGGTTCCCGTTAAGCCATGCTCCGCATAGCACTCAAAGCATTTTTGCATCAATGCTTCTTTTTTTGCGCGATACTGCGCTTCATTCCGCAAATGCATTTTTATCTCCTCTTATCTGAATAACCATTTAGTTATTATCATTTTATCACACGCCCGCCGAAAATGCAAGACAATTCCGGCATTTTTTCGCAGTGTTTTTTCAAATCTGCACTGTAAAAATGCGAAAAACGCTTTGCCCCGCAATAAAACGGCTCCGACTCGGCAAAAATAAAATTATCCTTATCAAATTCGGAGAAAATTTATGATACTTTGGGACATCCTGATTGCGCTCAGTGTGATTTTCACCGTGCTATCCCTGTGCGGCATCACACGGCATCTGTACGGCATTCTAAAAGACACCGCCTTGGCAAAGAGGCGTCCGTTTGCGCTTGCAGCGGCCTGCGCCATTTGTGTTCTCGGTGCCGCGGCGCTTTCTTTGACCCTGCTCGGCGCAGTGAACACGGCAGTCGTTATTTTACATTTTGGCGCTTTTCTGCTGGCGGCTGCCTGCCTTGTGCACCACTTTTTCAAAAAAGGAAACAAGCGGACGGCAAATGTCGCAGCGCTATGCCTTGCGCTTTTGTGCACGGTGGGGTATCTCGGCGCCGCTTATCGGAATTCCGCCGAAATCCGGAAAACGGAATATACCGTTTTCACGGAAAAAGCCGTACCGAAGCTGCGCATTGCTCTGTTTGCCGACGCGCATATCGGCGCGACCCTCGACGATGAAAAATTTTCTGCAATTGTTGAAAAAATCAATGCGCAGCAGCCCGACATCGTTTTAATAGCGGGCGATTTTATCGATGAAAATACTGCGGTCGAAGAGGTTACGGCGGCATGTGCCGCCCTGCGCGGTTTTACGGCGCCGCTCGGAGTCTACTATGTGTTCGGAAATCACGATACGGGCTTTTTTGAAAAAGAAAAGCAGCGGGAAAAAGTTCAGTTGCTGCGAAAAGGTCTGCAAAAGAGCGGCGTGCGCATTTTGGAGGATGCGGGTTATGCCCTTGAAAACGGCTATTATCTGCTCGGCAGAGCAGATGCCGGCAGCGAAGAAAACGACGCGCCGCGTGCCGATGCAAAAACGCTGCTGGAAAAAGCGCCGCCGGAATGCTATACTATTTTATTGGACCATCAGCCGACGGATTACAAAAAGGAAGCCGAGGCGGGAGCGGATCTGGTGCTTTCCGGGCACACGCACGGCGGCCAGCTTCTCCCCCTGCAGCTTGGCATGCGGCTGCTGCACGCAGGCGGCGTTGATCTTGTATACGGCATGAAAACGCTGGGCAACACCGCCTTTTGCGTAACCTCCGGGCTGAGCAGTTGGGGCATACGCTTTAAAAGCGGCTGCTTCTCCGAATATGTCATTCTCACAATCGAGCCGCAAAAAAAGCGTCACCCTGCGTCGGGGCAGGCAATGCCCGACAAACAACCTCGCCCGCGCACAAGACACGATGTGTCGGCGCGGGCGATTTTTTGATGCGGGAAGCTTAACCTGCAACGCTTTCTCTTACTGCTTTTCGAATTCTTTTGCAACATCCTGCAAAAGCAGACGGTTTTTGCAGGAATCCTTGCTTTAC
Organism: uncultured Eubacteriales bacterium; assembly: GCA_900549725.1. Taxonomy (GTDB): domain Bacteria; phylum Bacillota; class Clostridia; order Oscillospirales; family CAG-272; genus UMGS1225. The sequence goes on from URPL01000012.1 coordinate 33,483, forward strand.
GCAACAAAGCAGCCTCTTCTCTCATCGCTCTTTTTTCCCGTTCTCTCATTCTATCTGTCCTAAATTCTTGAAGAGCTTCGAAAACGGAAAGCACGGCAAAAAGAAACGACAATTTTCTACCGAAAATTGTCGTTTCTGATTGGGGTGAGTTATGGGATTCGAACCCACGGCCTTCAGGGCCACAACCTGACGCTCTAACCAACTGAGCTAAACCCACCATAGAGTGGCGTACCTGGGGGGATTCGAACCCACGACCTACTGCTTAGAAGGCAGTTGCTCTATCCAACTGAGCTACAGGTACACATCTGGAGCGAGTGATGGGAATCGAACCCACGCGACCAGCTTGGAAGGCTGGGATTCTACCATTGAACTACACTCGCAGATCATTTGCAATCGCTCGTATATCTTACCACAAAGGTTTCTCCCTGTCAAGCCTTTTCAGCGAAAAAACAAAACTTTTTCCGCGTCCGAAAATTCCATGAGATGCCGCATATTTTTTCCAAAACATGCATTTTTGTTGTAAAAACGGGTCGAAAAATGTTGTTTTCCCCCACCGAGACGGCAAAAACTTGACAAATTGAGCATTCTATGATATAGTGATGGGGCATCGAGATTTCGTTTTTCTGCCCTGCGTCTGCTTTTCACGGAATCCCCCAATGCATATTCTATCGGAAATGAGTGAAGTAGCATGGAAAAATGCAATCATACCGACCCGCCGCGACGAAGCATGCGGCAGAATTTGCCGAAGAAAAAACCGTTTGCAAAGCTTTCGGAGGACTGCACCGAGCTTTTTCTGCTTTGGAAGCAGTGGCGGCAAGCAAAAGAGCATTTGCCGAAAAGCGCCGAAAAGTATGCTCTGCAAAAAACAGTGCTGCCTGTATGCTGTTTTGCGCTGCTTTCCGCCGTATTACTCGGTGTTGCCGTTTTTCACACTGCAAATACGCCCGCCCCCCATGCCGATGAAAGCATAGATGTTGCGGCGCACGGCAAAGAAACGCATGCGGGAGAAGACATTGCCGCGCAAACGATCACCGTCAGTCTCATCGACGGTGCTGCGGAACCCGTGATGCTCACAACAGCGCAGGATACGGTGGAGCGGATTTTGGCGGAAAATGCGCTGACCCTCGGCGAATATGATGAGTTGAATCATGCCTTGGGCGAAGCGCTGAGCGACGGCGATTCCATTGCAATCACGCGAATCAGCATCGCGGAAGAAACCACCCTGCTTGAACTTCCCTATGAAACGGTCACCAACCGGGTGCAGACGATTCCGCGCGGGACGACGCGCGTTGTGCAAAGCGGGCAAACCGGCAAAAAATCGATCACGGAGCGTATCACGCTGCGCAACGGAGAAGAAAGTGAGAGAGAGGTCATCTCCGAATCGGTGCAGGCAGACCCTGTTGATGAAATAGTGAACTACGGCATCGGCGGTTCCCTGGTCGGAAAGGACGGTGTACGCTATGCCTTTTCTTATTATGTCGATGTATCCGCAACGGCATACGGCCCCACCGGAAACAATACGGCGACAGGCGTGCCGCCGACGGAGGGCACCATTGCGGTTGACCCAAGCGTGATCCCGCTGCGCTCCAAAGTCTATGTCAAGGGCAACTACGGAGACTACGGCATCTGCCGCGCGGAGGATACCGGCGGCGGCATCAAGGGAAATAAAATCGATGTTTACTTAGGCTATCTCGGAGAGAACTGGTATTCCGAGGCAATGCAGTTCGGCATCCGCTCCATGCGCGTCTACATTCTCGGCTAAGCGCCGAATCGTTCAAAAAGCCGCTTTGCAAAATGTTGCAAAGCGGCTTTTTGTTTGAGCATTCAAAGAGCAAGCTCCATTTCAATTTCGTCTTCATCCCGCGCGCCGTTTTCCGCAAAGCCAAGGGCTGCATACAGCCCGCGCGCCGCATCATTTCCCTCAATATAGCACAAAAGCACCTTGTGCCATCTGCCGTCCGCACGCATTTGCGCAAGCAGAGCAGCCGTTGCCGCAGCACCATATCCCATTCTTTGATACCGCATATCGATAAAAAGCTCGCTGAGCACATATGCTTCTCTTTGCGGCAGATCATAATACAGTGCCATCCCAACCGGCTCATCCTCATGCATGATAAAATAAGCGCGGCTGCGAGAATTGCGATATGCAAATGCGCGGGCAAGCAGCGTTATGCGGTCCGCGACCTGTTCCTTTTGCTGCGGCGCGACCGCAAGCGGAGTACGCCAATTTTCCGGAGTCACCGGGGCAAGCCAAACCGCGCTCATCCCTCAAAGACCTGCGTAAAGCGCCATTGCCCTTGCATCAGGCGCACAAGGCGCGTGCCGCAGTATTCGCAGCAGCTCGTCTGCAGCGATGGAATCGGTGCGCCGCAGTTGGGGCAATTTGTTCCGATGATCGGGGCATCGGCATCCGTTGCAAGCGCATAGTGCAAAATATAGCGCTTTTGCCGCACAATGTCCTGCTCCCGCACGGAAAGCGCCGCCTGAAAAATGATCAGCTTTTCCAGCGGGTCGGAACGGTAATCATGCAGCACCACCGCATAAATTTTGAGGTCCTGCGCGCCCGCAAGCCTTTTTTGCAGCTCTTCTCTGACAAGGCGCTTGGCAAGCTCCGGCTGAAAATCCGGAAAATCGCGCCGTATCTTCGGCAGAAGAATGCGATCCTGCCCGGAGAGGGAGCGCGGCTTTTCTTCGTCCGCCGCAGCAGCGGCATGCAGCGCAAGCAAGGAATCGGTCAAGGTGCGGAAAAGGCGCTGCACGCCGCGCCGCACCACCGTTGCCAAAAACGCAAATACACCTGCAAAAACCGCAAAAAGGATCACCCAGAACGCCCATTTCGGCAACTGTGTCACAAAATCACTTCCTCACTTCACTTTCCTTCCGTCAGTGAACGATATCCTTAAGCTGATTGTCCGTATCAAATTCGAGATAAATGGAACGCAGCGCCTTTTCGTAATCCGCTTCATCCACCCCGATGATAATATTAAGCTCGCTTGAGCCCTGGTCAATCATGCGGATATTGGTGTCTGCCTGCGCGATTGCCTTAAAAATGCGGTAGGCGGTACCCTTTGCGCGCACCATACCGCGCCCGACAATGGCGATGAGCGCCAGATGGTCGTCAATGGTGATGCTGTCCGGGGATACGGCATGGCAAATACTGTTCACCACATGCTCCTGCTGCCCTTCCATCTCCTTGCGGTCAACAATCAGGCTCAGAGTGTCGATTCCCGAGGGCACATGCTCAACGCTGATGCCGCGCCCCTCCAAAATTTCAAGCACGCGGCGGTTGAAGCCGACATCCTGATTCATTCTGTCCTTTTCAAGAGAAAGCACGCAAAAGCCTTTTTTGCCGGCAATGCCGGTCACGATCTCTTTTGTTTCAAAGGGCACCGTCCCGTTTCCGGGGACGATCATCGTGCCGGGGGCTTCCGGGTCGTTTGTATTGCGCACATTGATCGGGATGCCCGCAAAGCGCACGGGGAAAATCGCATCCTCATGCAGCACGGTCGCTCCCATATAGGAAAGCTCGCGCAGCTCCTGATAGGTAATGGTGCGAATCACGCGCGGATTTTCCACCACGCGCGGATCCGCCATCAGAAAGCCGCTGACATCCGTCCAGTTTTCATAAAGATCCGCCTTTGCGGCGCGTGCCACGATGGAGCCTGTCACATCGCTTCCCCCGCGGAAAAAGGTTTTTATGGTATCATTGGGCATAGAGCCGTAAAAGCCGGGAATTACAGCATAGCGATGGCGCGCAAGAATTGCGGAAAGCGCCTCATTGGTACGCTCCGCATCAAAGGAGCCATCCTCGCAAAAGCAAATCACGCGCGCGGCATCGATAAAATGAAAGCCGAGATATTTCGAAAGGATCTTTGCGCTGAGATATTCGCCGCGGCTCGCCGCAAAATCGCGCCCGACATGACACAAAAATCCGGTTTCAATCACCGAGAATTCCTCCTCCAGGGAAAGATCGATGCCGAGCGCCCGAATAATCTGACGATAGCGGTCACGAATGACGGAAAACAGCGATTCAATTTCCTCTCCGCGCACGGCTCGGTCGTAACACTCATAAAGCATATCCGTAATTTTTATATCCTCCGCAAACCGCTTTCCCGGCGCGGAAGCAACAACATATCGGCGCGCGGGATCCTGCTTGACGATCTTTGCCACCTTTTGAAACTGTGCGGCATCCGCAAGCGAGCTCCCGCCGAATTTAACCACCTTGATTTCCACTCTGATTCTCCTTGTTCTTAAAACCCTGTTTGATTCATTTCAATATATGATATGATTATACGGGCTTTTTCGCGCTTTGTCAAGGTAAAGCGGCAGTCTTTTTTCCTCTTGCAAGCAAAGAAAAATCAAAAAATACTTGACATTTTGCACGCGCCGTGCTATAATCTGTAAAGAAATTTGCTTTACAGGCAAAAAACGAGGGAGGAAGCTCCCATGCACGAAAAGGATCTGCGCCTTTCTCTTCTGTTTGATTGTTACAGCGAGCTGCTCCGACCGCAGCAGCGCCGCATGTTTGACCTTTATTACAATGAAGACCTTTCCCTTTCCGAAATAGCGGAGCAATGCGGCATCACGCGCCAGGGCGTGCGGGATCTCTGTAAGCGCGCAGAGGAAGAGCTGCGCGGCTATGAGGATGCTTTGCATCTCTCAAAGCGCTTTGCGGCACTCTCGGAGCAAACCGGGCAGATGCGGCAACTTCTCTCAAAGCTCCGCGCAGATGCGGCAAAAGGGGACGAAGACGACATCCTTTCTGCCGCAGAGCAAATGGAAGGCGCCCTGCAAAAAATCGAAGAACTGCTTTAAGAAAAACTTCTTTACTGTGCCGCAAAGGAGGTGTGCGCCGTGATATTTTCGGGCTTGACCGATAAAATGAATCAAGCGCTGCGCTCTTTCAGAAACAAAGGAAAGCTGACGGAGGCGGATGTCAAGGCCGGCATGCGCGAGGTCAAGCTTGCGCTGCTGGAGGCCGATGTCAACTTCAAGGTCGTGAAAGATTTTGTCAAGGCGGTCGAAGCGCGCGCCGTCGGCGCCGAGGTGATGGAAAGCCTCGTTCCCTCACAGCAGATTATCAAAATCGTCAACGAGGAATTGACTGCCCTTATGGGCGGCAGCTGCGAGCGGCTGAATTTTTCGAATCGCCCGCCGAGCATTATCATGATGGTCGGCTTGCAGGGCAGCGGCAAAACAACGCATTGCGCAAAGCTTGCAAAGCTGCTCAAATCGCAGGGGAAGCGGCCGCTTTTGGTCGCATGCGATGTATACCGCCCCGCCGCGGTCAAACAGCTGCAGGTCGTCGGGGCACAGATCGATGTGCCGGTATTCTCAATCGATGGCTGCACAGACCCGGTAAAAATTGCAAACGAGGGCATTGAGCATGCCAAAAAGCATGGGCATGACATTGTGTTTTTGGATACCGCCGGACGGCTTCATATTGATGAAGCACTCATGCAGGAACTGAAAACGATCAAGCAAACCGTGCAGCCGCAGGAAATTTTGCTTGTGGTTGACGCTATGACCGGTCAGGATGCCGTCAATGTTGCGTCCTCCTTCAATGAGCTTTTGGATATTACCGGCGTTGTGATGACAAAGCTGGACGGCGATACGCGCGGCGGCGCGGCGCTCTCCATTCGCCATGTAACGGGAAAGCCGATCAAATTCATCGGCACGGGTGAAAAGCTTGATGCAATCGAGCCCTTTTATCCGGACCGCATGGCATCCCGCATTCTCGGCATGGGCGACGTGCTCTCCCTGATTGAAAAAGCGGAAGCGGCTTTTGATGAAAAAAAAGCCAGGGAGCTTGAGGAAAAGCTGCGGCGCTCCGAATTCACCCTGAATGATTTTTTGGAACAATTCCGCCAGGTAAAAGGCATGGGCAATCTTGACCAGATGATTTCCATGCTGCCCGGCATCAATAAAGCAAAGCTGAAAGATGTTTCCATTGACGAGCGCCAGCTTGCCCGCACGGAGGCGATTATGCTCTCCATGACGGAGCAGGAGCGCGAGCATCCCGAAATCATCTCCGCATCGCGCAGGCGGCGCATTGCCGCAGGCTGCGGACAAAAGGTTGAGGATGTGAACCGCCTGCTCAAGCAATATGAGCAGACGCGCCAAATGATGAAGCAATTTTCCGGGAAAAAAGGCTTTGGAAAAAAAGGCAAATTCCGTTTTCCCGCTATGTGACCCTGTTAACCCAAATAATACTATAAAACAATTTTGGAGGAAAAAACAATGGCAGTAAAAATGAGACTGAAAAGAGTGGGCGCAAAGAAGCAGCCCTCCTACCGCGTGGTAATCGCCGATTCCCGTTCTCCCAGAGACGGCCGCTTCATCGAGCAGATCGGCTTTTACAATCCCCTTTCCAACCCCGTTGATATCCGTATCGACGCTGAAAAGGCACAGAAATGGCTTGCCTGCGGCGCACAGCCGACCGAGACGGTGAAAAGCCTTCTGAAAAAAACCGAGATCCTGAAATAATCGGAGAAGAAACACATGGTTGATTTGAGAAAAGTATTGACGGATATGGCTGCCGCCATTGTCGATCACCCCGAGCAGGTCAGCGTTACCGAAACGGAAGAAAACGGCGAAGTGCTGCTGCAACTCACCGTGGCTCCGCAGGATATGGGCAAGGTCATCGGCAAGCATGGCAAAATTGCCAAGGCGCTGCGCACGGTGATGAAAGCCGCCGCAACCTCGGTTGACCGTCGCGTCGTTGTAAAAATCACGGAATAAAGCAAACAACCAACAGGCAAATGCCGCAAAGGGCTGTCAAACATTTTGTTTCGACAGCCCTTTTTTATTTTCGGATCAAAGCGTTTTGTAAATTTTAACAGGGATAGATGCGCGTCATGTTCACATAATAGAATCGAAATCCGAAAGGATTTCACAACCGTACCGAAGCGGCGCACCGCGCTGCGGCGGTGCGTTAAAATAGATGCGGAATTTCCGCGCACAAGGAGAATGAACATGTCCAGAAGTAAGAAGTCTTTGGTTCCTGAAGCAAAGGAAGCACTGAACAAGTACAAGATGGAAGCTGCAAACGAAGTCGGCGTGAACCTCAAGCAGGGCTACAACGGCGATCTCACCGCAAAGCAGGCAGGCTCTGTCGGCGGCCAGATGGTGCGCAAGATGATCGAGAATGCCGAAAATGCAATGAAAAACAGATAACAGCGCAGCATGTTACTCGGCGCGGAGCGTTCGGACAAAGTCCGGGCGCTTTGCGCTTTTATCGGCATAGCGCCGCAAAGCCGCTGCGCACCGTGAGGCGTCCTGCAGCAATGCTCGCCGGCATACCGAGCGGAACGGAACGATTCTCTTTGATATGCCCGATCAGCGGGCATATATAAACCGCAGAACGGGTTCCGTCAAAAAAGCGACGCAGAAATTTTATTTCGTCCTCTTGCCGCGCCAAGGACAAATTGCCGAATATCACCGCCTGCGCCGCCTCAAATACGCCGCAATGCCAAAGCTGAGTCAGCATCCGATCCAAACGGTATTCAGGCTCTCCAACCTCCTCCAAAAGTAAAATCGCACCGCTTAAATCCGGGAAAAAACGCGTGCCGCAAAGGCTTGTAAAAACACTGAGATTGCCGCCGAGCAATCTTCCGATGCGCACCCCTTGCGCAGGATAGACCGCCTGCAGCGGCAGGCGCACCTCCGGCTTTGCAAAGCAATCAACGAAAGCCGAAAGCGCCTCGGGCGGCGGCACGGCGGCAAAATCCGTGGCGGCCATGAGCCCGTGCACACCGCACCCGCCGCAGGCGGAAAACAAAAATGCATGCAGCGCCGTGATATCGGAATAGCCGCACAAAACGGCACGCGCCCTTTGCGGCAAAGCTTTGTCAAGATACGGCAAAAGCCGCGCCGCACCGTAGCCGCCGCGGCAGCACAAAACGATATCATATGCGCCGCAGCACAAAAAACGGGTAAGCTCCGCGGCGCGCACTTGGTCATCCGCCCGCGAAAAGCGGCGCGGCAAGAAGCAGGAAGCGCCGAGCGTGCAAACGGCGCCTGCCCTTTGCAAAAAGGCGGCAGCATTTTGCACATCAGCCGCGCGGGGTACAAAGGCAGGCGCCGTTAAGGCGACTTGATAAGGCAATAAAGCAGGCGGCATGCAGGTGTCTTGACCCCCTTGCATGAAAAATCAGGTTTCGTCGGATTGATTTGATTCTTCCGCAGGGGCGGCAGGCTGCGCTGCATCGCCCAACATTGCTTTTTCACTGTCCGTCAGCTCAATTCCGAATCTTGCAAAGAGCTCGGCATTGGAATTTTGCTGATTTTCATAATATTCAATCTCGGTATAATCATCTTCGGGCTGCACGGGAATTTCCTGCGTTTCTTCCAGCTCGGGAAAGAGCTGCTGCGCCGATGCATCGGGATCCCGCCGCAGCTTTTCCAGCACCCTTGAATTCTCCGACTGTGCCGCTAAATCTTCCTCAAGCAGCGTCTGCAGCGGGGCATCGTCCTCCTGCGCGATCATAGAAAGCACACGGGAAAGATCCGGCACGCCGTCTTTGACGGGAACGGTTTGTATTTCCGCCGTCGGCGTGGGGGCTGTCGGCTCTTCGTCAGGCTGCGTTTGCCCGTTCGCGGCGGAAGCGGCTGCAGCATCCGCAGCGGCTCCGACACGCTGCTTTGTTTCCGCCCGCTGCAGCGGCAGCTCACGGATACGGTCGCAATTATCGATCAGATGTTTGCACAGTGCCGCAAGCAAGGCAAATACCGCAGCCGCGCCGAGAATCCACAACAAAAGATACGGCGGAAAGCGCACAATGCCAAAGCGCTGCCCGAGCGGCTGATACATAAAGAACAGCAGAAAAATCTCCGCGATCACCGCAACCGTCGCCACCTGAATGCCGTTGATTTTGAAACCGGGGCGCAGGTCGCGCCGCTCCTGCTTGACAATAAACAGGAAAATCAGCTGCTGCACCGACCAATATAAAAACGAGGCACTGAGCAGCTGGGCAGGCAAAAGCGCGGGGTAAAACAGCTTAAGCCCCGCAAGCAAAGCCGCGCTGCATGCCGTCCAGACCAGGGCATAAAGCAGCGAGGAAAGCATAATATTCTTCGGCTGCTGCAGCCGTCTTTGCGTTTGCGCCGGAATACGTAAAATGGAAGCGTCCGCCGTTTCAAAACAGATGATCATCACGGTAAGAAAATCCAGCAAAAGACCGGAGAAAGCAATTTGCACCGCATCCATGACCACAGAGCCGCTTAGAATACCAAACAGCACCATCGCAAGCCTTGCCAAGGAGGACGGAATCAAATAATAGAGTACATGCAAAAGATTTTGCTCAATGGAGCGCGCCGCCGTCAGCGCCTCCATCAGCGCTGCAAAGCCGCCGTTTCCGTTTTCATCCGCTTCGGACAAAATAACATCCGCGCGATCTTTCAGAACCTCACAGCCAATGCGCGAAGCGGATTCCGCAATCCCCCCGGGGGTGATTTCACTTTCCACGGGAATAATATGATTTTTGGCGCGGTCGGACAGAGTTACATTCTGCGCAAAGGAAACGTCCGCAGCCTCCATGGGCGCGAGATCCTCCATGGTTTTCCCGAGATATCCGACCGTCTCACCCTGTCGTTGCAGATCACGGATCACCGCGCAGCGCTGCCCGGGCGCAAGATCGGTATAAACGCGCAAATTTCCGGCGTCCATAAAGTTCATGGCTGGATCGTTTTCGGCATATTGTCTGCCGGTGATGCATTGCTCTGCACCTTCCGCAATTCCTATCTTCTGTGCAAAAGCGATGCTGTCGTCTTCGTTTTCATCAAAGAGAACAACCTTGATATTCTCGCGTTTGCAGCGGCTTATGAGCTGCCCGACATCGGCAAGCAGCGGAACGCGGAACGCCAAAAATCCTTCAAATACCATATCGGACTGATACATCGGCGCATATTCTGCGCGCGCCGTCTGCACATCGTTTGTCGCAATGGCTACAACAGTATACGCCTGCGCGGAAAGAGTATGACAGCTTTCCCGCAGCTTTGCCATGCGCCTTTCCGAAAGCTCCGTCGCCCCTTCCCCGTCGCGGTAATAGCGGCAGCGGGAAAGGATCTGCTCGGGCCTGCCCCGCACAACTGCGGTAAACCCGGTGCTGCTCCCGCGCACAAGCGCCATATCAAACAGGCTGATATCTCCGTCGGCACGCACATACTGCACCAGGGGAAACCGACGGTCAAGATCAATATTATAAAGCCCGAGGCTGCGCGCCGCAGAAAGGATTGCAAGCGCCTCCTGCCCAAGGGCTGCGCTTTGACCGCCGCTTGTCACACGCTCCATGCCGTAGCAGCCCGTAGACACAACGCCCAGCCGAATCACGCGCTCAAGCGTTGAGCGATACCGCGTATCGGCAACGCGGTAAAGTCTGCTCGGCGTACAGACATAATCAATCGTCTGCACCCGCGTTGTGAGGACGCCGCGGCGCGGGATGATTACCGTCGTCAGCCTTTTCAAGCGATCAATTGCGCCGGGGCACCTGATCATTGCGCCCGTGTTGATATCTCTGTGTTTTTTGATCGTCGAATAAACGCCGCAGGCGACCACCACCGTACAAAATGCGGAAAACATTTCGCCCATGCAGCTCACCGCATAGGTCATTGCGTTGAGAAAAGAGGAAAACAGCGCTTCCCCGCTGCGCGCCAGCGCAAGCTGGAGCACCACCAGCAAAAATACAACGACGATCAGGCTCAGCGAAAGATTCTTTCCGTATTTGCGGAACATCCGCTCGTGCGGCATTGCCGCACGCGGTACGGTAACATCCGTTTTTCCCGCCGTGCGGCACACCATGCAGCGCGCCCCGGTTGCCGTAACCGCCGCCGCGCAGCTGCCCTGCATAACGACGCTCTCGCCGTAGAGCATATTTGCCGCGGAATACGGTGTCCCTGTCGGCTGCTGCCGCAGCGTCAGATCCGCCATTTTATGTACTGCGGTTCTGTCCTCCCCGTCACAAAACACGGCGCTCTCATCTACGCAAAGCCCGTCGCTTTGCACCAGGCGGCAATCCGCAGGAACCAAATCCCCCTGCCCAAGATAAATAATATCTCCGGGGACAAGGCGCGCAGGCTCCGTCAAAAAAAGCTTGCCCTGCCGCACGACATGCGTCAAAGAAAGCGTATCGCGCTCCATATTTTCCAGCACCCGCTCCGAGCGGAACAACACAAGCACCACAATCAGCATATGCACAAGAACGATCATCGCCAGCATAAGCGAATTGGAATCGGCACCGAATGCATATCCGATCAGCGCGGTAATAAGCAGTAAAATTGCCGTGAAATCCAGCAGAATATGACGCAGGCTGCGATAAAAAGCAACACGGGAGATCGGATGCAGACGATTTTTGCCGTATTTGGCAAGCCGTTTCTGCGCCTCTTTATGGGAAAGCCCACCCGATGCATCCGTGCGCAGACGGTTAAGCGTCTGCGCAATGCTTTGCGTATACCAGGATCCCTTCAAAATGCAAGTCCATTCCTTTCCACAGTCTGATAGTCCGATGCGCGCTCAGGCGTTTGTTTCGCTTTCCTCCGCGCCATCCCCGAAGACCAAATGCTCCGCTCCGGTTTCATCCTTTTTCACGATGAGATAGATGGTGCGAATGCCGTTTTGATACTGCGCAATGATGCGCTTTGCAATCTCATCCTCCACATGCGTCTGCAGATAGCGGCGCAAATTACGCGCGCCGTATTTGACGCTGAAGGAAGCATGCGCAAGATACCGCAGCACCGCATCGGTGTAAAGAAGCGTGATATCCTTATCCAAAAGATTCTCCACAAGCTGCGAAAGCATGATGCGGCAGATAGAAACAAAATCTTCCTCATCGAGATGGCGGAAGGTGATGATCTCATCCACACGATTGATAAATTCCGGCCGCAAAAATCCGAGCAGCGCCTTTTCCGTGCTTTCTTTTTGCAACGCGGAATAGGTTGCGCCGAATCCCGCGGTTTTCGCGCCGTTGTGCGCGCCGGCATTCGTCGTCATCACGATCACGGCGTTTTCAAAGCTGACCTCGCGGCCGTGCGCATCGGTAAGGCGGCCGGCATCCAAAATCTGCAAGAGAATATTGAGAACATCCGGATGCGCCTTTTCGATTTCATCAAACAGAATAACGGAATACGGCTTGCGGCGGATTTTTTCCGTCAGCTGCCCCGCCTCATCATATCCGACATAGCCGGGAGGCGAGCCGATGAGCTTGGAAACGGAATGCTTTTCCATAAACTCGGACATATCAAGCCGAATCAGCGCTTCAGGGCTTTGGAACAGCTCATTTGCAAGCTGCCGCACAAGCTCCGTTTTTCCGACCCCGGTCGGTCCTGCAAAAATAAAGGAAACGGGCTTGCGGACATATGACACACCCGTGCGGTTGCGCTTGATTGCGCGAACGACTGCATCCACCGCCTCGTCCTGACCGACAATGTGCTCCTTTAAGCGCAGCATCAGGCGGTCGAGCCTCTCAAATTCATTTTCCGTGATACTGCTTGCGGGAATTCCCGTCCATACCTCGATCACATGAGCAAGATCCTCCACGCCAAGGGTAATCTCTTCGCGCTTTTTCTCCAGCTCTTCAATGCGCAGAGTATGCTGCATTTCGCTGCTCTTATGCTCGGCAAGCTGCTGATAGACCTGCTGCGGCGGTGCCTGTTCGTTTTTAATCTGTTCCTGCAGCACAGCCATTTCCGAGCGAATCAGCTCTCTTTGTGCCTGCACATCCTCAATTTCGCGGATCAGCGGAGAATGCAGCGCCACATAGGCACAAGCCTCATCCAAAAGGTCAATCGCCTTATCCGGCAGAAAACGGTCCTGAATATACCGCTCCGCCATAACCACGGCACGGCGGGCAATATCATCCGGAATGCGGATCCCGTGAAATTGCTCATAGTAGCCCTTGATGCCCTTCAGAATCTCAACACTGTCCCCGACGGACGGCTCCTCCACCAAAATCGGCTGAAAGCGGCGCTCCAGGGCAGAGTCCTTCTCGATATATTTACGGTATTCCGCAAGCGTGGTCGCGCCGATGACCTGGATTTCCCCGCGGGAGAGAGCGGGCTTTAAGATATTGGCGGCATTCATGCTGCCCTCGGCATCGCCCGCGCTTGCAATATTATGCACCTCATCAATGACAAGAATTACATTGCCCTGCGCCTTGACCTCATCAATCAATCCCTTCATGCGGCTTTCAAACTGCCCGCGGAACTGCGTCCCGGCGACGATTGCCGTCAGATCGACAAGCTGGATTTCCTTGCCGCGCAGTTTCCCGGGGACGCTGCCGTTTGCAATTTCAATGGCAAGCGCCTCCGCAATCGCCGTTTTGCCGACGCCCGGCTCTCCGATAAGGCAGGGGTTGTTTTTTTGGCGGCGGCACAAAATCTGCATCATACGCGCAAGCTCACGTTCTCTGCCGACGATACGGTCCAGCTTTCCCTCTTTGGCTTTCTGCGTCAAATCCAGGCAATATGCGCTGAGATATTTGCGCTTGGCACGCCCTTTTCCCTGCGGTTCCTCCTGCTGCTTTGCCGCATCGCCGCGATCGGCGCCGGGGGCATTTTCCGGGCGATTTGCAAAGCTGCCGAAAAGTTTTCCGAAATCAATCGCAGGGGCGCGGCTGTCGCCGTTTTCCGCATCATCCTCGGCATCGCCCTGCGGCGTCTGCTCCGGGACCTGCCCGTTTTCACCGATCAGCCCCATCACCTCATCGTCAAGCTGCTCCAAGGATTCGTCGTCGATCCCCATTTTTTTGAGAATATCATCCACCTGCTTGATACCGAGCTCTTTTGCGCAGCTCAGGCAGATTCCCTCATTGATTGTTTTATCGCCCTCGATCCGTGTCACATAGACAACGGCAAAGCGTTTATGGCATCGTGAGCAAAGTTCCATAGTTTCAAAGTTCCTTTCCGTGAAAAATGCGATTGCGGTTCACCCGAGTAAAAAGGTGAAGAAGTTATATTCCGTCAGTGCGCGGAAAATTTTTGTCTTGGCGCCAAGGTCCGCCGGAAAAACCGATGCAAAATTTGCACTGAGATACGGTAAAAACATAGAAAATACACAGCTGAGCACCCAACAGACAAGCACGCCGCCGACCGCGCCGCCGAAAAGTCCGAGCAGGTGATCCGCCTGGCGCAGCACCGGCAAATGCAAAAGACCGCCGATCAGACGGAACAAAAGCCCGAAGAGAAGCGACGCCGCCAAAAACAGCAGTAAAAAGGCGACTGCATACGAAAGCTTTTCGGAAATCGGGTCGGCGACCGCCCGCGCAACCGCCGCGCCGACATCCCCGAAATGATCAGCCAAAAGCTGTGCCGTTTTTTCCTGAATTTGCGTCAGAGTTGCGGAAAAGGTGCGCAAAAAGTCGGTCAGAATATCCGGCTTTTCCTCCAAAACCTGTTCAACCGGCGCGCCGCCCGTTGCCCGTGTCAGGGCATCGGAAACAATTTTCTGCACACGCGGGCTGAAAAAAACGCGGTTGAGATAATCACCGAAGCGCCTGCAAAAGATCATTGCGGTGCCGAAGGAGCACACGGCGCAAAGAATGCCCCGAATGCTGCGAAATAAGCCGCGCCGTGCACCGACGACCGCAAAAATCAGAATGAGTGCAACCAGTATTCCGTCCAGTAAAAAACCCATACAGACCTCCTTATTCAGCCGTGCCGAAGAACAGAGCATCAATATCGATCAGCTCCGTCTTTTCCGGGAAACAGAGCAGCAGCTGCTTTTCATCCACTGTCAGAATTCCCGTTCCGTTTACCGTTGCATCCCGATAGAGCACCTCCGTGCCGCGCAGCGAAATGCGGACGATCTGCCGCTCCAGCAATAAATACAGCGCATCGTTTGTAAAAGTATAGTCGGTAATCTCGCCGAGAATGCTTCCGTCAAACAATATTTTTCCCTCTTTGTCGAAAACAAGAACGGTATGCTCGCTGCCGACGACATTGCGGTTGACGGCATAAAAAGAATATTCACCGCAAAGCCCTGCCTTAACGGGAATTGCGCCGTCAAAGGAAACAAAGGCAGCCTGTGTGCCGTCCTTGGAAAAATAGCGCAGGCCGTCATCGCACAAAGCGGTAAATGTTCCGTCGGCGCGATAGCTCAGGGAGAGCACCATTACATCGTCAAGAGATATTTCCGCAAGCTTTTCCTCTTCGCCCAGCCGGCAAACCAAAATCTGCGATTGCAGCGTGCCGCTTTGATCCGTTGCGCAGGCGGCAATCAGGAAATTCTGATTGTTGTCGCAAATTGCCGTATCCATTACAAATTTATCCGGTGAAAACCATTGATAAAGCGGGGAAAAATCGCTGCCGTAAATTGTGACGCTCGAGCGATATTCCTTGGTTTTGGAAACGATTGCATATATGCCGCTTCTGTTCATGCTTGCCGAAGAAATCTCATAGTCAAGCGTTTCCTCGTGCAGCTTTGAGAGAGAATTATAAATGCGGTAGGTCGGCCCGCCTGTGTTATAGCAAAGAATAAACTGGTCACTTGCAAGCAGATTCGGATTGGAAAAATGCTGCGTAACGCTTAAAATATTGTCGCCGCTGAGATCATAGATCTGCAGCGAATCGCTGTCCGCAACGGCGATGGAACCCTTATAGATAACCGTGCTGCTGATGGAGGAGGAATCATATTTGATAATGCTTTCATCAGTGCGCTGCGGGTTGCGTGTATCAATATACCGCAAAAAGAAGCGGAAATTCTCTATGGTTATGCTTTCCCGATAAAAGGTGAACATAAACAAGACAAAAACGACCAGGCAAAGAACGCCGACATATTTTGCAACACGGAAACGATTACTGATGCGCAGATAAAACCGATTGATCGGGCGCTGCGGCTTTTGCGGCTGCTGCGGCGGTGTCGCTTGCCCTGCATCTGTTTGCAGCGGTGTTTGTTTTGTCTGTTTTTTTCGCAAAGGCATATGAGGCGCCCCCTTTCATTCCTGCAGACTGCGATACCGCACTTCTTCCAAATAGAGTCCCTGCGGCGGCGCCGTCATACCGGCTGCCGCGCGGTTTCTTTGCTCCACAATTTCACAAACGGAATCGGCAGGCCGTTTTCCCGCACCGATTTCAAAAAGCGTTCCCGCCAAAATGCGCACCATGTTATAAAGAAAGCCGTCGGCGGTAACGCGCAGGCGGAGCAGCCCGTCCGTTTCCGTAACATCAAAGGAAAAAACAGTGCGCACGGTATCTTCTTTGTCGCACGCCCCCGCGGCAAAAGAGCGAAAATCCCGCCTGCCGCACAGCGCCTTTGCCGCAAACTGCATTTTTGCAACATCCAGCGGCGTGCGCACATGCCAGCAAAGCCCCTGCAAAAAAACATGCGGCACCGGGCGGTTCCAAATCAGATACAGATATGTTTTGCTCTTAACATCATAGCGCACATGAAACTCGGGCGCTACCTGGGTGCACCACCGAACTGCGATATCCTGCGGCAGATGCGCATTGAGCGCCTGCGGCAAAGCCGGCGCCGCAAAGCGCGGCACATCGCCCGCATCTTCAAAGCTCAGGCGAAAATCAAGCGCGTGCACGCCCGCGTCCGTACGGCTGCAGCCCTTGACGGGCAGGCGTTTTCCATATAAAACTTCAATGGCGTCCTGCACCTTTTCCTGCACGGAGACGCCGTTTTTCTGCACCTGAAATCCGCAATAAGCGGTGCCGCGATATTGCAGCGAGAGCAAATACTTTGTCATAACCCAAAACTCCGAAGCAAAATCAAGCCGCCGCAGAACAAAAGCATGGCACAAAGGAAGAAAACATCAGCCGCATGCATGCGGAGCGACCGCATTTTTGTGCGCCCTTCTCCGCCGCGATAGCAGCGGCACTCCATTGCAACGGCAAGCTCGTCTGCACGGTAAATCGCACTGATAAACAGCGGCACCAAAATCGGAATCAGGGCTTTAATACGGTGCAAAAGGTTGCCGCTTTCAAAATCGGCACCGCGGGACTTCTGTGCGTTCATAATCTTATCCGTTTCCTCTGTCAAAAGCGGAATAAAGCGCAGGGCAATGGTCATCATCATTGCAAATTCATGCACGGGAAGATGCAGCTTTTTCAGCGGGGCCAAAAGCGCCTCGATTCCGTCGGTCAGAAGAATGGGGGAGGTGGTATAGGTCAGCAAAACACCGGACCCGATTACAAGCGTGAGAATCCGAATCAGCATAAAGACGGCATATTCGATTCCCTCGCGATAAATTTTGATAAATCTCCAGGAAAACAGCAGCGTTTGTCCGCTCGTCCAAAACACATTGATCGCCGCCGTAAAGAGGATGATCACGATCAGCGGCTTCATGCCCCGCAAAATCACGCGAAACGGCAGGCGGCTGAGCACGATCAGCGCCGCGGAAAAAATCAGGAGCGCCGCATAGCCGAAATATCCTTTTGCCAAAAAAACCGCAACGATAAAGCACAGCTCTGCGATAATTTTCGTGCGCGGATCAAGACGGTGCAAAAGCGAATTGCCGGGGAAATACTGCCCCAGAGTGATATCTTTAAGCATGCGCACCTGCCTTTCCGAACACGCGCAGGATCTCCTGCGCGGCTTCCTTTGGGGTATAAAGATCGGTGCGCACCGGAATCCCCTTTTCGGCAAGGGCAATCAAAAGCTGTGTCGCCTGCGGCAGCTGCATCCCCATTGCGGCAAGGCGCGCTCGGTCCCCGAAAATTTCTTCCTTGGTACCGCTTGCCGCCACGGTGCCGCTTTGCAAAACGATCAGCCGCTTTGCATAGGCAGCCATATCCTCCATGGAATGGCTGATCATAATCACGGTTTTCCCCGTCGTTTCCTGATATGCTTCGATTCCGCCGAGGATTTCGGCTCTGCCGCGCGGGTCAAGCCCAGCCGCTGGCTCGTCCAAAATCAGAATTTCCGGATCCATTGCCATCACCCCCGCAATCGCGACCCGACGCTTTTGCCCGCCGGAAAGCTCAAAGGGCGAGCGCTGCATAAATTCCGGCGCAATGCCGGCAAATTCAGCCG
This sequence comes from uncultured Eubacteriales bacterium, assembly GCA_900549725.1. Classification (GTDB taxonomy): domain Bacteria; phylum Bacillota; class Clostridia; order Oscillospirales; family CAG-272; genus UMGS1225. The sequence continues at coordinate 51,454 of URPL01000012.1, forward strand.
CCTGCGTCACCTTCTGCCGCACCGCGTCTGCCGAGAGCCCCATATTCATCGGGCCGAAGGCAATATCTTTATATACCGTTTCTTCAAAAAGCTGATATTCCGGATATTGAAACACAATTCCGACGCGAAAACGCACGGAGCGCATTTTTTTCGGCTCTTTCCAAATATCCGCCCCGTCCAGCAGCACTGTGCCGCTGTCCGGCCGCAAAAGCCCGTTGAACATTTGTGCAAGCGTTGATTTGCCGGAGCCCGTCTGCCCGATAATGCCGACCAGCTCCGCCGGGGAAAACGCACAGCTGATCTGCCGCAGCGCCTCTTTTTCAAAAGGCGTGCCTTTGGAATAGGCAAAGCTGACCTGTGCGAGTGAAAGTGTTGCCATGTGTTATCCTTTCTGATGCTGCCCCTGCCAAAGCGCTTCCAGCGCAGCGGCTGCCTCCGAACAGCTTAAAATATCGGGCGAGACGGCAATGCCGCCCTCATGCAGCATATGCACGATATCCGAAATCTGCGGAATATCGAGTCCCGCCCGGCGCAGCTCCTCGCGGCGGACGAAGACCTGCTGCGGCTTTCCGTCGGCAATGATCTGCCCATCCGATAAAACAACAACGCGGTCGGCAAGCGCCGCTTCATCCATATAATGCGTGATGTGAATGATGGTGATGCCGAGCTCACGGTTGAGCCTGCGGATCGTGCTCAGCACCTCCGCACGCCCGATCGGGTCCAGCATTGCCGTAGCTTCGTCCAAAACAATGCAGTCCGGCTGCATAGCCAAAATGCCCGCAATCGCAACGCGCTGTTTCTGCCCGCCTGAGAGCAGATGCGGCGCATGCAGACGATACTCGGTCATATCCACCGCGCGCAGTGCGTCATCGACCCTGCGTGAAATTTCTTCCGGCGCCACGCCAAGATTTTCCGGCCCAAAGGCGACATCCTCCTCCACCACGGTTGCAACCAGCTGATTGTCCGGGTTTTGAAACACCATGCCGATATTACGGCGCACCGCGTAAATTTCATCGTCGCTGAGCGGGTGCGAGGTCACATCAAAGCCGTTTATCACAAGTTTGCCGCTGCTCGGCAATAAAATCAGATTCAAAAGCTTTGCCAGCGTTGATTTACCGGAGCCGTTGTGCCCGATCAGGCAGACAAAGCTGCCCCGCTCAATCGTGAGACTGACATCATTTAACACCGGATACCCCGCCGCCTTTTCATCTGGATAGGAAAAGCTGAGGTGCTCGGCGCGAATCAGCGGTTCTCTCCGCCTCGTTTGATTATCCATTCTTGCCTCCCCCGGCGCTCCAACGCGCTACGGAACCGCACGGCAAAATGCCGCCCGTTTGTGTCACGGGCAGACCGATCTCATCGGCAAATACCTCCCCGCCTCGCCCGCGCATCACCAGCTGCATAAGATATGCCGTGGTGGAAGCGGAAAGCCCGGTGGTATAGGAATTGAGCACAAAAAACAACGCGTCGTCGCTCAGCAGCGAGGCCGCCAGCCTGACAAGCTCGTGAATGCCGCTTTCCAGCTTCCAGACCTCGCCGCTCGGGCCTCTGCCGTAGGAGGGAGGATCCATAATAATTCCGTCATACACATTGCCGCGGCGAATCTCGCGCTCAATGAATTTTTTGCAGTCGTCAACAATCCAGCGAATCGGTCTGTCCGTCAATCCGCTCAGCGCCGCATTTTCTCTTGCCTGCGCCACCATACCCCTGGATGCATCCACATGCACCACACTTGCTCCCGCCTGCGCCGCAGCGACCGTTGCGCCGCCCGTATAGGCGAAAAGGTTCAGCACGCGTACCGGGCGAGCGGCATTGCGAATTATTTCGGAAAACCAATCCCAATTCACAGCCTGCTCCGGAAAAAGCCCTGTGTGCTTAAAGCCGGTGGGGCGAATGCGGAAGGTCAGATCGCGATAGTGAATCGTCCATTCCTGCGGCAGGGAGTGCACCTGCCAGCTTCCGCCGCCGCTTGCAGAGCGATGATATACGGCATCGGCGCTTTTCCAAGCCGGATGCGCCTTGGCATCGTTCCAGACCACCTGCGGGTCCGGGCGCTGCAGAATATAGTCCGCCCAACGCTCCAGGCGCATTCCGTCGGAGCAATCAAGCAGCTCATAGTCTTTCCATGCACTTGAATAAATCATTCCGTTTTTCCTTATCCGTTTTGTCCATCAGTCATCGCTCGGCGCATCCGGCTCGGCGGCAGTGTCAAACAGGGTCGCGCGGGACGCCTGAGCCGCATGATAGGGGATTCCGAGATGCTCATAGGCAAGGCGCGTCGCAATGCGCCCGCGCGGGGTGCGGCTGAGGAATCCGAGCTGCATCAGATACGGCTCATACACATCCTCCAATGTGACCGCCTCTTCCCCGATGGTGGCACTCAGCGTTTCAAGGCCGACGGGGCCGCCGTCATAAAAGTTGATGATCGTGCGCAGCATTTTGCGGTCGGTCTCATCCAGCCCAAGCTCATCGATTTCAAGAGAAGCCAGCGCAAAATCCGCAATCTCGCCCGTCACCGTCCCGCTTCCCTTTACCTGCGCAAAATCGCGCACTCTGCGCAAAAGGCGGTTTGCAATGCGCGGCGTCCCACGGGAGCGGCGGGCAATAGAAGCGGCGCCTGCATCATCGATCGGAATCTGCAAAATTCCGGCAGAGCGCTTGACAATGGTGCAAAGTTCTCCCGGCGTATAAAGCTCAAGGCGCAGCAGCACGCCGAAGCGATCGCGCAGAGGCGTTGTCAACTGCCCGGCGCGCGTGGTTGCGCCGATGAGCGTAAATTTCGCAAGCGGCAGGCGAATGGATCTTGCCGCGGGCCCTTTGCCGATAATGATGTCCAGCGTATAATCCTCCATAGCGGGATACAATATCTCTTCCACCATGCGCGGCAGGCGATGAATCTCATCAATAAACAAGACGTCATTTTCGGAAAGATTGGTTAGCAGCGCCGCAAGGTCGCCCTGCTTTTCAATGGCAGGGCCGGAGGTAATACGGATATTGACTCCCATTTCGTTTGCAATGATGTTGGAAAGCGTTGTTTTACCGAGCCCCGGCGGGCCGTACAGCAAAACATGGTCAAGCTGCTCTCCGCGCGCGCGGGCTGCATCAATATAAATTTTCAGATTTTCCTTGGCCTTTTCCTGCCCGATATATTCCTCCAGGGTCTGCGGCCGCAGCCCGACATCTACCTTAACGTCCTCCTGCCGCATTCCGCCCGAAACGATGCGGCTTTCAAAATCCATTTCATCGGATTCATAGGCGGGGCTTTCGCGATCAAAATACTCCATGTTCTCCTCCGATTATCCTTTTGCAAGCTGTTTGAGCGCCGCCGTGATCAGCTCCTCCAAAGAAAGCGCGCCGCTCACGCGCCGCAGCGCCGCCACCGCTTCCGCCCGACTGTATCCGAGCACCAAAAGTGCGTTGGTCGCTTCCTGCATCACAGAGTCTGTCTGCTCCGATGCAAAATTATCGCCCTGCGCCGCGGGCGCGCCCTTCAGCTTCAGCTTATCCTTCAGCTCCAGCACGATTCTTGCAGCCGTTTTTCCGCCGATATTCTGCGCCTTTGCAATCGCCTTGACATCCTCGCTTGCGATAATTGCGGCAAGCTTATCCGGAGAATACAGGCTGAGCACGGAGATTGCCGCCTTCGGCCCCACGCCGGATACGGCAAGCAGCGCTTTGAACATCGAAAGCTCCTCCTCCGTTGCAAAGCCGAACAGTTCAACGGCATCCTCAGAAACCTTCAGATAGGTAAAAAGCTTTGTTTTTCCGCTTTTCCCCGCAATTTTTCCAAGGGTCGTACCCGAAACAGTGAGGGAATACCCCACCCCGCCGACATCAATGACCGCCGTGTTCGCCGTTGTCAGCACAAGATCGCCGCAAAGATAATAAAACATAGGTCCGCTCCTTACCGAAGATTATAAAAGGGAGAAAGCCTGGAAGAACCCGTATGCGCATGGCATACGGCGATTGCAAGCGCGTCGGCGGTGTCGTCCGGCCTCGGAGCTTCTTTGAGCCCGAGAAATGTCGTCGTCATCGCAATGACCTGCTTTTTTTCCGCTTTTCCGTAGCCCGCGATTGCCTGTTTTACCTGCATCGGCGTATACTCTGCAATGCGCAGCCCCATCTGCCGCGCGCAAAGAAGAATCACGCCGCGCGCCTCGGCTACGACAATACCGGTCGTAATATTTTTTGTGAAAAACAGTTCCTCAATTGCCATTTCCTGCGGGCGCCATCTTGAAATAATTGTGCTGAGCCCGTCGTAAATCTGGCAAAGGCGGGTCTCGGGGCTTTGCCCCGCTTTGGTTTCAATGCACCCGTAGGCAAGCGTTTCAAAGTGGGAGGCGGAATATCGGATCACGCCCCACCCGATCCGCGCAAGGCCCGGGTCTATTCCCAAAATAATCATGTCGTCTTTTTCTCAACCTCCGTTAGCCGCCTGCGCTTGTTCCTGCAAAAGCGTCGGATAGACGCCGATGAGCTGAAACGCGGGAAGCTCTGTATATAAATAGCATAGAAATGTTTCAAAATCCGATTCGGAAATACAAAGATGAAGATGCAGGCTTTGCGTGCCGTCCGCATCGATCTTGGCGCAGGCAATGCGCATGAGCCCGACGCCGCAGTCCGCCGCAGTCTGCAAAAATGCGCCCAGGGAAAATCTTTTCGGGATTTTTGCAGAAAACTCCATGCAGATCGGCGCATCGACAGCCGGGCAGCCGTATTCGGTTCGATACAGCGCAAATGCATGCACGGCATCCTCCTCATCGGTCAGCTCTATGCGCATCGTGCAGCACAGCTCGTATTCAGCCACCAGGCGCGCAAAGGAATACAAAAAGCCGTCGCGTGCATTTTCCACCGGCAAAAGGCAGGCATCGCTTTTCCCGTAATATACCGATTCGCAGGCAGCCGCAAAACCTGCCTGCGGCACACCGATCACACTGGGAAGGGCCCTGCAAATGATGGCAAGCGCCCTTTCGGAAAGATCCCCCTTCACATAGCAAACCCTTGCCTCGGGCGTTTCCATCCCGCTCGGCGCTATGTGCAGTTCCCGATTCATCAATGCTAAATATCGCGCCAAAAACGGCTCGGAAGAATCATTTCGGAGCATTTCATGCATCAAAAAGCGGCAAAGCCACAGTTTTTCCTCCCGTCTGAGCTCCGTAAAAGAAGCCGGCGCTGCCTCTTCGGCAGAATTTTGGGCTTCCCTGCGCTCGCACAGCATAGAAAAGAACGAAAACGGCGCCCGATTTTCAATCATGGAGGAAAGAAACATATCAAGCCCCGGGGCGGCTATCCCGCTTTCCCGGCGCAAGTTTTCTGCCAATACATGCAGCTTTTCCAAAAGAAAGGCGCGGCGCTTTTCCCAAAGCAACGCCTGCTCATCGTCAAGCCGCTGCAGATTGCAGTCGCAAATCGAAACATCCTGCCAAAGCAGAGATGATTCATCCGGATAGCTTCCAAGTTCAGGCACCGCGCTCTCCTCCTCGGCGTGTTCGAAAAACACTGACACTATATCATCGTATTATACCATATCTAAAATTGCATTGCAACGAAATTCTGTTATTTTTTTGTTTCCAAACTATTGAGAAATCCCAAGAAACAAGCAGCATTGCACACTGCACGCCGCCCTTTCAAATTTTCTTGACATTCCGCCCGCAATATGCTATACTGCAATATGTTGTTGCGGTATTTTGCTGCGAACATGTTTCCTGCAGTATGTTGCCGTGCATGTTTCTTTGCGCGAGGCGACTATGCGACCGTGGGTACGAACGCCGAGCTCGGACCGCGCCGACCTTAAAATGGCAGTTCACATATCTGTATAGTATCTTTCCAACAATTTAATATACGGAGGGTTATCGAAGCGGTCATAACGAGGCAGTCTTGAAAATTTGCGAGCACAGCGGTCGCAAAAACCTTGAAAAGCCTTGCAACACCTGACTTTTTCGGCATTCCGACAGCAGCACAAAAGCACATTTCTAAAAGAATTTCTAAAACAATTGAATATCTGATGATTTCTGTCGAAAGACAGTTTCATATACGGAGAGGTATCGAAGCGGTCATAACGAGGCGGTCTTGAAAACCGTTTGGGGGCAACCCCACAAGGGTTCGAATCCCTTCCTCTCCGCCATAAA
>URPL01000013.1 GCA_900549725.1 uncultured Eubacteriales bacterium
TGTTCCGCGGGGAAGGTATTTTTATTAAAACACTTCCCGGGCAAAACACACGCGGCGCTTCTTTTCTTCAAAAAGATGCCGCACATTTTGAAAAGAGAGGCATAAATCCGTCGGAATATCGGCAAAGGCTTTTCCTGCCGTGGAAAAGCACAAAACGCCCGCCCTTTTTCCGGCAATTTTACACGGGCTTGACGCTGCTCTGCTTTTTGTTTTTACAAAGCGGGCGTATGCTGAAAGCAGAAAACAGAAAAAAGAAAGAAGGAATGCAATGAACGAACTCAGAAACAAACGCGGCTTTATCTGTGATATGGACGGTGTGCTCTATCACGGAAACCGCCTTTTGCCCGGGGCAAAGGAATTTTTGCAGTGGCTGCATACGCACAATAAGGAATTTTTGTTTTTAACAAACGCCTCGGAACGCTCCCCAAAAGAGCTGCAGCAAAAGCTTCGGCGCATGGGGCTTGCGGTGGAAGAAAAACGATTTTATACCAGCGCCCTTGCAACCGCACGCTTTCTTGCAACACAGTCGCCGCAGTGCAGCGCTTATGTCGTCGGCGGAGCGGGATTGATCATGGCGCTGCATGATGAGGGCATCACAATGAATGAAATCGATCCGGATTATGTCGTTGTCGGCGAGGGCAGCAGCTATAATTATGAAAGCGTGCTGCGCGCGGTGCGCCTTGTGGAAAAAGGGGCGCGGCTCATCGGCACAAACAGCGATTTGACAGGACCTGCGGAGGACGGCATCATTCCCGCCTGCCGCGCCATGATCTCCCCCATTGAAATGGCAACGGGAAAGCAGGCATATTTTGTCGGCAAGCCGAATCCGCTGATGATGCGCACGGGGCTGCGTATTTTAGGAGTTCATTCCGAGGAAGCCGTGATGATCGGAGACCGCATGGATACGGACATTGTCGCCGGCATTGAAAGCGGGCTTGACACCGCACTGGTACTCAGCGGAGTAACAAAGCGCGACGATGTGAAAAAATTTGCATATCGCCCGCGCCTGATTCTAAGCGGCATCGGCGATATTGCCGCCCCTACCGCGCAAAGCACATAAATATTCCCGCAAGCGGCAAGGACCAAGCCTCATCGCTGCGGGAATATTTTTTATTCGTTTGCCTTCATCGCCTCGACCATATCGATGCGGCGAATCTGCCGCCGCATGATCTGATCGACCAAAACCGTGAAAATCATAGTGATCAAAAAGGCGAGCACAAAGCTAAGGGGGTTGATTTTCCGCCCGAACATCACCATGTCGACCTCCACCGTGCGCACGACAAAGGCATGCAGCCAAATGCCGAGCACAAGCCCGAGCAACGCGCCGATGGCGCTGAGAATATTCGTTTCCCGGAAGATATAGCGCTCGGTTTCATATTTGTGAAATCCGAGCACACGGAGCGTGGCAAGCTCGCGGCGCCGCTCGCAAATGTTGACATTGATCAGATTATAAAGCACAACGGCGCACAAAAGCCCTGCTGCCAAAATCAACACCCAAACAACCCCGTTGATGCTGCGAATGGAATCGGAAAAGCTTTGCCGCAGCGTCGCAACGGAATATGCATAAACAGCGGCATGGGATGCCATTACGGAAGCGGTAACGGCGTCGGTATCTGCGCCGTCCGCAAGAAGACAATACAGTGTCTTATAATCGGGTGCCTCCCCGAAGGCGGTGCGGTATGCCTCTTCGCTCAGGTAGGCGTAGGAGCTGACATAGTTTTCCGTAATGCCGCAGACACGCACCGTGCCCCCAACGCCGTTTTCATTCTCCAGCGTCACGGTGTCGCCCACCGACACACCGAGCTGCTCACAAAGCTTTTCCGTGAGCACGGCACCCTCGCCCGCCAGCGCGATCGGCTCCTTTGTGCGGCGGTTGCGCAGAGTGATATAGCTTGCAAAGCTTTCCCCGTCGCGCGGCACACAGAGGCTTACATCTTCTTTTTCCGCTTTTCCGCTGTGCTCCGAAAACACAGCATAGCTGCGCACCAGGGCGCCGTCGTCCAAAACCCGGCGCAGGGCTCCGTCCTGCAATGCCGCATCGGCATCTTCCCCCAGCGTGATGCGCAGATCATACAGGTCAATTTCCCCATATTGTTTCTCCACAATATCGCTGACGCTGTCGCGCACGCCGAATCCCGTCAAAAGCAAAGCGCTGCAGCCGGCAACGCCGATGATCGTCATAACAAACCGCTTTCGATAGCGAAACAGGTTGCGGCAGGTTACCTTTTGCGTAAACCCGAGCCGTTTCCAAAGCGGGGTGATATGCTCAAGAAAAATCCGTTTTCCTGCCGCTGGCGCCTTCGGCTGCATCAGCCTTGCGGGGCAGGCGCGGTATTCCGCGTAACATGCAAAGAGCGTTGCCAGCAAAATGCTGCACACCGTGACAGGCGCGACCCACAGCGCAATTTCGAGCCGAAACGGCGTTTTCACGGCAGGCATGACAAACATCATGCTGTATGCGCTGCCAATCGCGCGCGGAAAAAGCCGAAAGCCCACACAAAATCCGAGCGCGCAGCCGAGCACCAAAGACAGCAGGGCATATAAAATATATTCCGATAAAATTTGATTGCTTGAAAAGCCGAGTGCCTTCAGCGTTCCCATTTCCGTGCGCCGCTCTTCCACAAGGCGCGTCATCGTCGTCAGCGCAACCAGGAGCGCAACCGCAAAGAAGAACACGGGGAAAATTTTGGAGAGCGCCGCTACCTTGCCCACATTGGTTTTCACACTGTCAAATGCCGCGGCATCGCTGCGCCTGCGATAGATCCAGCTTGCGCTCTGCAAAGAGTCCACCGATTCCTGCGCGGATTTGATCTGCGCATCCATTGTTTGCAGCACCGCCTCCTGTTCGCCCGCATCCGCATTTTGCAGCCCCTGCCCGATGCAATCCAAAGCCTGCGTGAGGGTCTTGGCAAGCGTGGGATTTACCGCGGCAAGCGCCGCGCTTTGCCCTGTGGCGGCAAAAAGCTGCTGCGCCGTCTTTGAAAGCTGCTGCTCCCTCACGCCCGCTGCTCTTTCAAACAGTGCTTTTGCACTTTGCAGCGCCTGCAAGGATGCTTTCGCTTTCTCGCGCACCGCCGCGGTGCGCTTTTCTTCGCGCCGCGGTGCGATGGCTTTGATTGCCGCCTCCCCGTCGGTACACAGCGCTTCATATTCGTCCGAAAAGCTGTCCAAAGCCTTTGCGCCGCGCAGCATCACAAACAGATCCGTCGCCGTATCGGTTTTGAAATAATTTGCCCCGGTATAAACATCCAGCGAGATCTTACCGGAGCCAACCGTAGATGGCTCCGAAATGATGCTGACAGCAATCGGGCTTTGCACAAAGCCGACAATGCGCAGCGTCGTTGCATACACGCTGTCCTTCCACTGCATGGTGTCCGCATTGTCCTGGGAGAATGTCAGCGTATCGCCGAGCGCCAGCCCTTCTCCCTCCAGGTATTTGCCCGAGGCATGCTGCACAACGCACTCGTCCGCACTTTGCGGCAGCCGCCCCTGTGTCAGCACAAAACGGTTGAGCAGCGTTTCTCCGTTTTCATCCAGCATCCCGTATACACGGCTGACATAGCTTTTTTCGTCCTTTGTATCCAAAACAAGATCGGCGACCACAGCGCTTTGCACCGCCTCCGCCTCGCGCAGAGCAACGACCGCCTCGGCATCCTCCGAGGAAAAGCCGAGCGTTGACTTTATAACAAGATCATACATGGCACAGTCGTCAAAATAAGCATCCGCCGTTTCATAAAGGTCCGGCGATGTCGCCGCAAGCCCCGCCATAAACCCGCTGCCCAGCGCCACGATAAACAAAATCGATAAAAATCGATTCAGGCTTCCGCGAATGCCGCGCAGAATATTTTTCCATCGCGTCTTCTTCATGCCTTACCACTCGATCCTTTCCACATCCATCGGGGCGGCATTTTCCTGCACACGGATCGCCTTGCCGTTTTTCACATGAATCACACGGTCCGCAATTTGCGTCAGAGCGCTGTTGTGCGTGATGATGATCACCGTTTTTCCGGTGCTGCGGCAGGTGTCCTGCAAAAGCTTCAATACCGATTTGCCGGTATGATAATCGAGCGCACCGGTTGGCTCATCGCAAAGGATCATTTTGGGGTTCTTTGCAAGCGCCCGGGCGATGGAAACACGCTGCTGCTCCCCTCCGGAAAGCTGCGCGGGAAAATTCTCCATGCGCTCCCCGAGCCCCACATCGCACAGCACTTTCTTTGCATCCAGGCTTTCCGGGCAAATCTCAGCCGCCAGCTCCACATTCTCAAGCGCCGTTAAATTCTGCACAAGATTGTAAAACTGAAACACAAACCCGACCTCGGTACGCCTGAAATTTGTCAGTTCCCTTTCGCTCATGCGGTCGATGCAAAGATCCCCCAGGCGCACGCTTCCGCTGCTGACACTGTCCATGCCGCCGAGAATGTTGAGCAGCGTGGTTTTTCCTGCCCCGCTCGGACCGACAATTACGCAAAGCTCCCCCTTTTCCACAGTGAAGCTCATGCCGTCCAGTGCGCGCACCTCCTGCTCTCCGCTTCGATAAACCTTTGTTACGTTTTCAAATGTGATATAAGCCATCGTTTTTCCCTCGCTTGCTCAGTTTTGCAGATCGATCAGTGCATCGTAGCTTGCAGGCATATGCTGCTTTGCAAGCTCTGAAAGCCCGGCGCCGCCCTGCGCCGTCAGTTCCTCAAAAAGGTTGATGAGCGGTGCAAAATCGCTTGTTTGTGAAATCAGGGAGGTGTCAAATCCAACCGTGTTTTGCGCATCGCTTTGCAAAAGCCTTGCGCAAAGCGCCGCATATAAAAGCGAGAAGGTCGTCACCCCGTCCTCCGCTTCTCCGCTGCCGCTGAGAGAATGACGCACGGTATAATAAGATGCGAGGGTCGGCGCAAGGCGTTCAAAAATTGCAACGCGTTCCTTGGTCGCCACTGTCAGCGCCGCATCTGCCTGCAATATCACATCCGTGCCGATGCGGCGATAGCCCCATGCCCCAAGCGGCACATAGGGCACAAGATCGGCTGTGCTGATGCAGTTGAAAATATTTTCCGCTGCAAATTCTCCCTGCGCGCCGCGCACGGTCATAGGGGCGGCAAAGGTATATCCGTAAACGCGCTCCGCCCCGATTGCTTCGCTGAAAAAATATGCCAAAAGATCGGCGCATGCTCCGCCGCGGCTGTGCCCGCACACAAGCACGGGGCAATCCTGCGTGCGCACAAGCTCCAGCGTCGCGGCAAAGATCTGCTGCGCCGCCAAAAAGAAGTTTTCCGCAAACTTTGTCTCTTCGTTTTGCGACGGGGCAACATCAATATTGGAAAACCATTCGCCGCCGTTTGTCCCGCGCACACTGAGCACAAGCAGCCTGCTTTCCCGCCCGCCGACCGATGCGGTGCCTTTGGCAAGCGTATAGGCGCTTGTATGGCTTGCATCGGTGCTTTCCTTGTCATAATTTTCCTGTTTTAAAACCGTAAAGCCAAGCGCCTCAAAAAGCTGCGCCTGCTGCGCCGCGGTATAGCCCGCGCAAAAAGAAAGAGCCTGCTTTGCAAGCGCTTTGTCATACTGTGTGCTGCTTTGCGGCAAAGCGGTCACGGCAGCAGGGCTCGGCATTTTACTCGTTTCCAAAAAGCGCCGCATTTCCTCATCCGAAAAACCGGAGAAAGGTGTCTTTGCCTCCGTAGTTTCCGTTTCGGGCAGCACTCTGAGCTGTTTTTCCGTCTCTTCTTCGCCGCCGCGATCCCGCCGGACCGCACAACCGCCCAGCAGCAGCGGCAAAGCCATGCAAAGCGCAAAAATGCGTTGTTTGTTCATATCATATTTCTCCGAAAACAAAATATCAATGCGTGTTGTATCTATGTGTATAGTAGCAGTATTTTATGAAAAAATCAACACTCTGTCCGTAATTTTTTCCCCGTCCCGCCGTTTCTTGACACTGCTCCCCGATTGTGCTACAATACTTGAAAAAGAACTCCGAAAAGAGGAGAAACCATGGAATACACGGCATGTGTGGATCGGCTGGAGGAAGGCGTTTTGGTCTTTGTATGCGATGGGGGCGAAGTTTTCACTGCGCCGCATTCGCTTTTCCCAAATTTAAAGGAGGGGCAGCGCTGCGTGCTCACGGTCAAAGCGGAGCAGGTCACGGCGGCAAAGGCGTCCGCCTGCGATACAAGAGCCAAGCCAGAGCAGGTCAAAAACAAGCTGCGCAGCCTCTTCAAAAACTCACGCTGATGCGGCGAAAGGAACGAAAATGGGACTTGACACATTACTGAATATTTCACATAAATACGGAAGCGACCCGAATTTTGTCCTGGCGGGCGGCGGAAACACTTCTTATAAAGAAGGCGATACGCTGTATATCAAGGGCTCCGGCACGGCGCTTGCCACCATTACAAAGGACCAGTTTGTCAAAATGAGCCGCTCGGCGCTGACAAAAATGTGGACCCGAAAATACCCCGAAAACGAGGCTTTGCGCGAAGCACAGGTCCTGCGCGACATGCTGGATGCGCGGCTGCCCGGAGAAGAGCAAAAACGCCCGAGTGTGGAAACACTGCTGCATCATCTTTTCATGCAGCCTTATGTGCTGCATGTGCATCCGGCAATGGTAAACGGCCTTTGCTGCGGGCAGGACGGGGAAAAAATCATGCAGCTTTTGTTCCACGAGGCGGTATTTGTTCCCTCCACGCGCCCCGGCTATACGCTTGCGCTGCACTGCCGCAAGCTGATGGATCGCTATATTAACCGATATGCGCGCTATCCGCGCCTTTTGTTTTTGGAAAACCACGGCATTTTCTTCGCGGCAAACTCCGAGGAAGAGCTGGATGCGCTGGTGCGCAATGTTTTTCTGCGGCTGCGCGGGCTCATCAAGCAAACGCCCGATTTTTCCCCGGTGCAAAGCGATGCCGCGCATACGACCCTGATCGCTCCTGCGCTGCGTATGCTCTTCGGCGGACAGAGCGCAAAGGTCTGCTTCACCGCAAACAAAGAGCTGCTTGCCTTTGCACAAAGCGAGAAAACCTTTGCCCCGCTTTCTTTTCCGTTCACGCCGGATCAGATCGTCTATTGCAAAGCTGCCCCTCTCTATGTCCCCTATCGCGCGCAGGAAAAAGAACAGCTTGCGCTGCTGCGGGAGCGCTTTACCGCCTTTGTCAGGAAAAACGGATATGCCCCTGTCACAGTGTTTGTGCAGAATGTTGGCATGTTTACCTGCGGCCAAACGCAAAAACAGGCGCAGATTGCAGCCGCGGTGGAAACGGATGCGGCAGCCGTTGCGGTTTATGCAAAGGCTTTCGGCGGGCCGAAGCATATGGACGAAGACCTCATTTGCTTTATCTCCCATTGGGAGGCGGAAAGCTATCGTGCCGGGCTCAATGCAGAAATCGCGCAAAAATCCGAAATCAGCGGAAAAATTGCTCTGATAGCAGAGGCCTGCGCCCCCTTCGGCAGGGCCGCTGCAGCTGCACTTGTGCGCGGCGGTGCCACGCTGACCCTTGCCGATCCCGATCAAAAAAAGGGAGAACGCCTTTTGGCACACCTGAAAAAAATCCGTCCGGAGGCACAAATTACATTTGTCTGCGTGAACTGTACCGGGGAGGAAAAGCTCAAAGAGCTGATCGACGATATTGTTTTACAGCACGGCGGGCTGGATCTTGTCATCGCGCTGTGCAGCGGCAATGCGGAGGAACATGCCACACAGCATGAAAATGCCATATTTCACGCACTTTGCAAAATTGCCTCCCGCCCGATGCAGGTACAGCATGCCATTGCGCCGCAGCAGCTGTTTGATATCATTGCCGTCGGTGCCCGCGTGGACGGGATGGCGCAGGCAGCGCGGGAGCATCTTGACCACGGCATCAAAATCAATGCCCTGCGCCCAAGCCGCGATGAGATTACCCCGATGGGGCGCGCCATTCGCGATGAAGATCTGACAAGAGCGTTGCTCTATCTCATCGAGCAGCAATTTGAAACGGCAATGGTTCTGCCCGTTGCTGGCGGCTACCGTCTCAGACAACAAAATTGATACAGAAGCCTTTCAAAAAGAAGGGCGCCCGCGCTTGTTTTGAAAACTTGACAACTGTTGAAATCGAGGCATCGAAAGAAATGAATTATCAGGGATTGATCATTTACCGCGCCAGAATACAGAAAAATTGGAGTCAAGCCGGATTGTGCAAAGGAATTTGCACAGTATCTTATTTATCTAAAATCGAAACGGGAAAAGCAGAACCGTCGGATGAGATTTTACGGCAGCTTTTGAATCGTTTGGGGTTGAAAACAGACGGCAACGCCGAGCGCGAAGCTGCCAAGCTTGCAGAGCAATGCTGGGAGCTTTTATTTGCCGGTCGATACGAAAAACTGACCGAGCTTTTGCAAAGTATCGACATTGACCGATACCGTGCTACTCCCGCATGGCTGGATTTGGCATTGCTGTCTTTCAAAATGCCTCTGGACGCTGCACTGGAACCCTGTATGAACACGCGGCAGTTGGCACTGCAACGGATTCTGCAGAAAAGGGCGGCAGAGGCAGTATATCTTATGCCGAATGCATTTACTTTTTTATCGCTCGGGATCGCCGACTATACCGCGGGAAGCTATTCTTCAGCCGTGGATCATTTACAGACCGCCTATGAGCTGGCATGCAGAGATGGCGCCGCGCAAATCATGCTGAAGGCAAAGCTCTTTCTTGGCAATACCTACTGCAATCGTCAGGATTTACCCAACATGGAACGCCATTATCGAATCGGAAAACGGCTGGCAGAGGATTTGCAGGATCGGAAGGCCCTGCAAACAATGGAATACAACACCGCCTCGGCATGGATAGAGGTTGGGCGCTATGAGGACGCATACGGATGGTTTTCTGCGCAAACGCCGAAAACATTTATGTCACTGCACAAATTAGCAATCTGCTGCGAAAAAACCGGTCGACGGGAAGAAGCCCTTCGCGCTTTAACGCAAGCGGAAGGAATGGATACCGACGAAGCGGAACACGACCTTGCGCTACAGCTTCTTGGGGTGGTTCGGTATCGGCTCGAGCACCCTGATTATCTTTCCCGTGAAGAATACGGCGCAATGCTCGCAACTTGCTTTGATCGCCTCCAAAGCGAGTTGCCTGTCGGCTATGCAATCTTTCACCTGCCCTGGATGCTGGAATGGTATAAAGCGACAAGGCAATACAAAAAAGCCTGCGATCTTCTCGAAATGTTTCCTGATAAATCACTTTGAGCTGTGTTTTAAATCTGTTTTTATAAGAAAATTTCCCAAATATACCGTCTTTCATTTGTTTTACCAATGTGCTATACTATGTGCAGAGGTGAACTGAATGAATACAGTAAAACTTTGGACACGAAATTTCCGCCTGGTAATTTTGGCTTCCGCCATGGGCACATTAGGCTCCATTGTCGGTGGCTTTGCGCTGGCATTTCTGGTATTTGATGAAACCGGAAGCACTCTGGCATCTGCCCTGATCGTAGCAATTCAGCTGGTACCGTATCTTTTACTGCCGATTTTGATTGCGCCGCTTATGGATCGGCTTCCCCGCAAAGCTTTTCTGGTGGCAGGCGATGTTGCAAATGCGATTTTGCTTGCCGGAATGGGAATATGGCTGCTCTTTTTTGAATTTTCTTATGTAGGATATCTGGCAGTATCTTTGCTGTTATCTTGCCTTGGTGCAACAGATGAGTTAGCATTTACAAGTATTTATCCGGAACTGATTCCAAAAGGCGCCGAGCAAAAAGGCTATGCGGTATCTTCCATGCTCTATCCTGTTTTGAAAGTTATCATGACGCCGCTGGCCGCTGTTTTACTTGATGCGATCGGTGTCGCATGGATATTGATTGCGCAAAGCATTCTCTCGCTCGCGGCAGCCATCACGGAAAGCTTTATCCATGCAGAAAAAACCAAACAGGAGCGGAATATGCCGTATTCGCTGCGGGCATGGGGCGAGGATATCCTGGAAGCAGTTCGATATTTGAAAAAAGAACGCGGCCTGCGCAGCATTTTCGGCTATATGGCTGTTACCAACGGCGTCTCCGATGGATTTTCCCCCATTTTGGTAGCATTCTTCCGTACCTTTCCGGGATTCACAGCGGCTATGTATTCCGCATTTTCCGTGGTGGAGTTTGTCGGAAGAACAATCGGCAGCGCGATGCAATATAAGGTCAAAATACCTGCAAAAAAGAAATTCGGCTTCACTTTTTTCGTATATCAGTTTTATGAAGCCTTGGATATGGGCCTGCTTTGGCTTCCCTATCCGTTTATGCTGATTAACCGCGGAATCTGCGGCTTTCTCGGCAGTAACAGTGCAATTTTACGAAACGCCGCCGTTCAGCGATATATCCCGGAAAAGCTTCGCTCCCGCGTCAACGCCTTTAACGGGGTACTGTTAACCATCGGTTCCAGCATTTTCTCTTTGTTGATGGGCTTTCTCGGAGAGCTCCTTGATTATCGCCTGTGTGTCACAATCGGCGGTGCTGTCGCCATGCTCGCCTGCTGGCTCCTGATTTGGTGCAGACGCGGCAATGTGAGAGAGGTATATGAGATTGATTGTGATTCAGAATAGCATATACCAAGACCGTGTTGCGGGCGGCTGCCGCCTCAGACAATAAAAAAACAAACCGGGGGAGCGCCCACAGACGGCTCCTCCGGTTTTTTGCGGTTTCGTTTCTCATTTTTATTTATGGGCAGAGCATTCAAAGATGTAATCCAGCGCTTCCACGCAGGCATCCCGATCCATATGCAGCCCGTCCGGCGTGCGGCTCA
This sequence comes from uncultured Eubacteriales bacterium, assembly GCA_900549725.1. GTDB lineage: Bacteria > Bacillota > Clostridia > Oscillospirales > CAG-272 > UMGS1225. The sequence goes on from URPL01000013.1 coordinate 10,744, forward strand.
CGGAAAGGTAGCCGCCATCCTCCGCAAATCTTGTAAACAAATCGATATAGCCGTAATGCCCGTCCTCGGCGATTGCCTTGGTCACGCGGTTGAACAGCTTGATATTTTCCTGGGAAAGCGTTGAATTGCGCTCCTTTTCCTTTGTGATGCCGAATTCGGACACAAGGAAAATCTCCGCTTTCGGATTTGCAACCGTGATTGCATTGATCAGCGTATTATATGCCTGCTCAAAGCTGCCGATATCCTTGCCCGTTGATTCATTTACACCGACGAGAATATAATACTTCCCTGCCTTTTTTCCGGTGCGGATTGCTTTTGGCACGGTAATCAGCGTCCCATCCGAAAGCTCCACGCTCGGCGTATAGCAAAGGGAGGCTGCGGTATAGCTGTCATAGGCATAGCTTGCGGCAAACGCAAGCCCGCTGTACAGCACAATGCCCCGCATGCGGGAATTGCCGATCATAACGGCATCGGAAAACCATTTCGCTTTGTCGGGCAAATCTTTTTGCACGGTCGTCGGCTGCGTGGCTGGCTCGTCCGTATCGTTTGTCTGCACAAGCTGCGTCGGGCGGGCGGGGATGACATTGTCATTTTCGGGATTCGCACAGGCGGAAAAAAGAAACAGGCAGCAAAGCAATGCGGCGGGCAGTTTCAGAAAAATTGAACGGTTCATTTTGTTTCATCCTTTATCGCAAGCATCTTGATCAGCGTGTCATACACTCTGCCCACCGAGGCAACATTCACGCGCTCGGCTGGCGTGTGCACATGCTGCATGTCCGGGCCGATGGAGATCGGGTCGATTCCCGGCATTTTATGCTGGATCACACCGCATTCCAGCCCCGCATGAATTGCCTCAATGCGCGGCTCCTTACCCCACAGCGCACAGTATGCCGCCGTATAGCGCTCGCGGCTCTTTGAATGCTCCCTGCTCGGCCAGCCGGGATATTCACCGCGCAGCGTAAGCGTGGCGCCCAGCGCCGTTGCAAGCATCTGCAAAACAGCGGTAACATCGCCTCTGCGCGCATCCACGCTGGAGCGGACGGAAACGGTCAGAAGCGCCGTATCCCGCTCCGTGCGGACAATTCCGAGATTTGCCGAGGTTTCAAGCTGCGATTTTTCCGTGCCGTGCGTGCGGCGCAGCACACCGTTTGGCACAGAGGTGATCGCCGCAAGCAACGCATCGCTGCTTTTTCGGCACATGGCATCCGCGCAAGGTTCGATCTCGCGCAGTCTGAATTCCGCATCGGCATCCGCCGCAGAAAATGAAGAACGGCGCGCATCGCACTGCGTGCGGAAAATTTCCGTGAATCTCTCTTTTTCCGCAGGCTTTACCGCAACCACGGCGCGGCAGGCGCGCGGAATGGCATTATCCATTGCGCCGCCGTCTATTGAGGCAAGGCGCAGCTCAGTGCTGCGGCGCGCATGGCTGAGCAAACAGCCGAGCGTACGGATGGCATTGACGCGGCCGAGATCGATATCCGTTCCGGAATGGCCGCCGGCAAATCCGTCCGCGCTCAGCTCAAAAAAGCACCATCCCTTTGCACTCTCCCGTTGAATCGGCAGCGCCATATCGCAGCGAACGCCGCCTGCACAGCTGATCGTTGCAACGCCCTCATCCTCGCTGTCAAGATTATAAAGCAGAGATGCGCGGCAATCGGAATAATCAAATTCCGACGCACCGCCGAGCCCTATCTCTTCCTGCACGGTAAACAGGCACTCAAGCGGACCGTGGCAAAGAGAATCGTCCTCCAAAATACTGAGCATCATGGCAACGGCAATGCCGTTGTCCGCGCCCAAGGTCGTTCCGTCGGCGTGCACAAAGCCATCCTGCAAAATCGGAACAATGCCCTCTTTTTCAAAATCATGCGTGCTTTGCGAGGTTTTTTCGCAAACCATATCCGTATGCCCCTGCAGCATCACAGTCGGCTCATTTTCATAGCCCGGCGAAGCGGGCTTTTTGATCAGAACATTATGCAGCTTGTCCGTGCGGTAAAAAAGGCCGTGCTTTTGCGCAAATTCGCATAAAAACGCCGCGATCTTTTCTTCATGAAAGGAGCCGCGCGGAATGGCGCAAACCTTTTCAAAAAACGAAAACACCCGTCTCTCGGTTGAATTCATACTTTCAAACTCCATGGACATTCACCTCACACAAAAAGCTTTAATGTTTCAAATATACTGCCGACCGGTACAAGCTCGACTCCTCTCGGCTTTTCGCGCAGCATTTCGGCGCTGCGCTTTGGCAGCAGAATTTTTGTAAAACCGAGCCGCATACATTCGCGCACGCGCTGATCGATATAGGAAACCGCGCGCACCTCGCCCGCAAGGCCCACCTCGCCGATCGCAACCACATGCGGCCCGACAGGTTTATCCTTAATAGAGGAGATCAGGGCAATGCAAACCGCAAGATCCGCCGCCGGTTCATCAATACGCAGCCCCCCGACGACATTGAGATAGGCATCGCTTGCGGAAAACCGAAGCCCGAGCCGCTTTTCCAAAACGGCAAGCAAAAGCGCCATGCGGTTATAATCAATGCCGGAAGAGGAGCGGCGCGGCGCGGGAAATACCGTATGCGAAACCAGCGCCTGAACTTCGGCAAGCAAGGGCCTTGTTCCCTCCATGACACACAGTGTGCAGTTTCCGCTGACATCCTCCGGGCGACCGGACAGCAGCATCTCGGAGGGGTTCTCCACCTGCAAAAGCCCGCGGTCCGTCATTTCAAATACGCCGATTTCATTTGTGGAACCGTATCTGTTTTTAATGGCGCGAATAATGCGATAGCTCTGCTGCCGCTCGCCCTCAAAATAAAGCACCGCATCCACCATATGCTCCAGCACCTTCGGCCCCGCAATGCTGCCCTCCTTGTTCACATGGCCGACCAAAAGCACGGAAATGCCCTCGTTTTTCGCCTTATGAATCAGCGCCATAGCGGTTTCCTTCACCTGCGTCACGCTGCCCGGGGTGGAGGCGATATCCTCGCTGTACATGGTCTGAATTGAATCCACAATCAGAATATCCGGGTGCACCTTGTCGCATTGCGCCATGATGCGGCGCACATCCGTTTCAATGCACAGATAAAGGTTCGGCCCGCTCACGCCGAGCCGCTTTGCCCGAAGCTTAAGCTGTCCCTGCGATTCCTCACCGGAGACATATAAAACTTTTTTGCTCTGTCCGAGCGCATCACAGATCTGCAAAAGCAGCGTTGATTTTCCGATGCCCGGCTCGCCGCTGAGCAGCACCACGCTGCCGAGCACCAGCCCGCCGCCCAGCACACGGTCAAGCTCGCTCAGCCCCGTATCGCTGCGCATATATTCCGGAAGTTCCAAAGTGTCAAAGAGCACCGCCTCGCTGTCCTGCGTCAGGGAGGAGACAAGCCCCAGGCGCTTTGAGGGCGCTTTTTGCACCTCCGGCTGTGCTTCCTGCTGCTCCTGCATGGTGTTCCATGCGCCGCAGCCCGGACATTTTCCCATCCATTTTGCGCTGCGATAATCGCATTCGCTGCATACATAAAAGCTTTTCGGTGCTTTCATCGGATCCCCCTCTTTTTTCATCCCTGCGCCTCGCGGCTGCGCTGCTCAAATAAAGCGCTGCACAGCAGCAGGGCAATTTGCCTTTGATAGGTCGGCGTTTGCAAAAGCGCACATTCCCGCTCGTTTGACAAAAAGCCGCATTCAATCAGAACCGCCGGTGTTGTAAGGCGGTGCAAAAGAAAAATATTGCTGCCCGCTTTTTTGGGGCGGCGGGTATTCGGCGGGTCAAGATACGCGGTGCATGCCTGCTGCAAAAGCGCCGCAAGCTCTTCCGAGCGCGCATCATGCGGCGAATAGAATACCTGCATTCCGCCGTAGCGTGGGTCGGAAAAGCGATTCATATGAATGCTCAGGAACACCGCCTGCGGCTGTGCCTGTGCAATTTCAAGGCGCTTTTTCAGGTCTCTGCGGCGACGCTCACCCTTGATATCCACATCATACAGCGCGCGGTCGTCCTGCCTTGTATATTCCACCCGCTCGCCGCACAGCTCCAAAAGCAGCCCGATCTTTTGCACGACCGCAAGATTCAGATCTTTTTCCAAAACCCCGCCCGCCGCGCAGCCGCCGTCGTCCCCGCCGTGGCCCGCGTCCAGCACATAGGAAACCTCTTTGGTTTTTGCAGAGGTTTTATCCGCCGCATCAAAATATCCGCCTGCAAAAACCCGCGGCACGGAAATCGCCTGCAAAAAGGCGACTGCTGCGCCGTACAGAACCGTCAGGGCAAAAAAAGCCGCCAGTGCGCCAAGAGGCGCAAAGCGCCGCCCTTTTCCGTTTCTCTTTTCGTTCATCGAACCCCTCCCCATTCTCCGAAATCATGATATGAGGAGGGCCGCGGGATTATTTCTTCTTTTTCGCAGTCGAATACAGCGGCAGGCGATTGCGATATCCGTTTTCAAAAGCAATGCCGCAAACGGCGATTGCCGGGACGGGCGACAGCAAATACAGATAAAACGGGATGCGCGATGCCTGCACAAACAGAGTGACAAGCGGCAGATACATCGTCTGAACCAGATTGAGCACAACTTTCGCAAACTGCAGATTGCCGAAAAACGGAACAGCCGCGCCGAAAAAGTCGCTCAGTGTCGCCAAAACGGCGAGCAGAAGATTGATGCTGTTTGCAAAGAGCGCCAAATAGACGCCCTTGCCCGGAATGTATTTTGCATGGTCAACGCTCACGCGCACACGGTCCTTTGCGCCGTCCGACCACATCACCGTATACTGCAAATAAAGATACAGCCCGGCGCCGAAAACGCCGACGATTGCCTGCACGGAACGAAAATCAAAGGTTGCATACACGGAGACCAGCATCAGGCTGAATAGCGAGAGCGCAATCTGATTCAGCAAAAGGCGGACAACCGTATATGAGTTATTGTGAAACAGCTTCCACATGGAAATACCTCCGAAAAAATCTTTCTTTATTTTAGTCCATTTCGGCGCAAATTGCAAGCATTGCGGCGCAACAATCGCTCCCCCGCCCGAAAATTTACACTTTATCCATGAAAATCGTCAAAAATTATGTATAATGGAAAGCAGGATCAAGCAACGATCGGAGGCACGCTATGGCAGATTATAAGCCCATTGATTATACGGAATATCCCGCGCTGTTTCATTCCTTCGGCAGTTACAAAACCGTTGTGCAAAACCGTTCGGTTAACACCGTTTCGGATTATCTCAGCGATTTGAGGCTGTTTTTCCGCTATCTGCGCATGAGCCGTGAGAATCTCCCCGCAGAGCAGTTTTCAAAAATCGATATTTCCTGCGTGGACCTTGCCTATGCGGGCAGCGTGAAAAAAAGCGAGATCTACGAATTTTTGAATTTCATGACGGAGCACGGAAAAAATCATGCCGGCGCCCGCGCGCGCAAGCTCAGCGCCATCAAAGCGTTTTATAAATATCTCACCGTGGCGACCGGGCAGCTTTCCGAAAATCCCGCGCGCGATATCGAAGGGCCGAAAATCAAACAGGCGCTGCCGAAATTTCTGAGCTATGAGGAAAGCCTGACCTTGCTTCAAACCGTGCAAAACGATACGGAAAGCAAGACACGCCGGCGCGACTATACCATGATCACCCTGTTTTTAAACTGCGGCATGCGGCTCTCGGAGCTGGTCGGCATTTCCCTTTCGGATATCGACCCCGCTCTTCAAACCATACGCGTAGTCGGAAAGGGGAATAAAGAAAGAATTCTCTATCTCAATGATGCCTGCCGCCAAAGCCTTACCCTCTACCTGCAGCAGCGCCGGGGCATGCAAAGCACCAAGGAGGATCGCAAAGCGCTTTTTCTGAGCAGCCGCGGTCAGCGCATCAGCCCCAAAACCGTGCAATGGGTCGTTTATAAATATCTCAATGCCGCCGGCTTTTCCAACCGTAAGCTCTCCGTGCATAAGCTGCGCCATACCGCCGCGACCCTGATGTATCAAAGCGGGCAGGTCGATGTGCGCGTACTGAAAGAAATCTTAGGGCATGAGCAGCTCAACACCACGCAGATTTATACGCACGTTTCCAGTGAACAGCTGCAGCGCGCCATGCAAGCCAATCCCCTGGCAGACGCAGGGGCAAATCCCCCGAAAAAACAATAATCCCTCACTCACTTTTCACAAAACAACATTAAAATAAAAAGCGAAGCAAACGGAAAGGAGCGCACCGCCATGGCACAAAGCTATCACATTCTCGCAGTGGACGATGAAGTGATGATTCGCGAACTGATCCGAAAATACGCCGAATTTCAGGGATATACCGTCGATGAGGCGCAGGACGGCATGGAAGCAGTAGAAAAATGCAGAAAAAACGATTACGATCTGATCATCATGGATGTCATGATGCCCTTTTTGGACGGATTTTCCGCCGTGCGGGAGATTCGGAAAACAAAAGACACCCCCGTGATCATGCTCTCCGCACGCACCGAAGAATTTGACCGGATTCACGGCTTTGAAGCGGGCGTGGATGATTATGTGACAAAGCCGTTTTCCCCGCGGGAGCTGATGCTGCGGGTAGATGCGGTGCTCAAGCGCGCAAAAAAAACGAAAAAAGCAGAGCAAAACGATGTTTTCACCTGTGAAGGGCTGACGGTCGATTTTTCCGCACGGCGGGTGCTCGTTGACGGAAAAGAAGTGGAAATGACCCCGAAGGAATACGATCTGTTTTTCTATATGGTGCGCAACCGCGGCATTGCGCTCAGCCGTGAAAAGCTGATCAGCGATGTTTGGGGCTATGATTTTTACGGGGACGACCGCACGCTTGATACCCATGTCAAGCTTTTGCGCCGCAGCCTCGGAGAATACAGCCGCTGCATTGTGACGCTGCGGGGGGTCGGTTACCGTTTTGAAGCATAATCAAAGAGAAAGAAAGCATCGCCCCGTCGGAATTCGGCGCAAGCTCACCGTTTATCTTGCAATTTTCACGGTTGCGCTTTTTGCGACGCTGTATCTGACGCAAACCGTGTTTTTGGACGATTTATACCGCGCCATGAAGCGCAAAGAGCCGCTTGCCGCGGCGCAGGCAATCACGGCAAAGCTCGGTACGGATGCGCTCGACGAAGCGGTCAGCCAGCAAAGAGAGCAATATCAGCTGTGCATTGATGTTTTGGACAGCTCGTTTCTTTCCGTATGCGGCGAACGCGGCATCTGTTACAGCTCAGGCACAAGCAGCCGCTGCTTTTTGCACGAATTTTCCACATTCGGACAGCGCACCTATCTCACCAAACTGAAAAACGAATCGGGCGGCTCCTATTTCGGGGAATACCGCATCGGCTCCCCCTTTGACAGTCTGCCGAAAACCGACGGCGTCGATAACGGTGCCGTATGGCTGTATGTCGCCCCCGTCACCGGGGCGGACGGCGCGCAGTATTATATCGTAATTTCCACCATGATCACACCGGTAAGCGCCGCCGCGCGCACACTGCGCAGCGAGCTTTTGGTTGCCATGGTGCTCTTCATTGCCGCAGCCGTGATTATGGGGCTTGTACTGGCGCGCAGCATTTCAAAGCCTTTGGAGCAGATCAACACTCAGGCGGAAAAACTCGGCCGCGGACAATATGATATTGCCTGCAATTCCACGGCATACAAAGAGGTCGCGCAGCTTGGAGACACCCTCAACAGCGCTGCGCGTGAGCTGGAGCAGACCGATGCGCTGCGGCGCGAGCTTGTGGCAAATATTTCGCATGATTTGCGCACACCTCTGACCATGATCCGCGGATATGCGGAAATGATGCGGGATCTGCCCGGGGAAAACACACCGCAAAATATGCAGGTCATCATTGACGAAGCGACGCGCCTTGGAAACCTTGTGAACGACCTGCTCGACCTTTCCAAGCTGGAAGCAGGAACAACACCGCTGTGCCCCGCCGTCTTTTCCATTACCGACTGTGTGCGCGCCATCATCGACCGCTGCGCGAAGATGACGCAGGCACAGGGCTACCGCATCGACTATCAATGCGACTGTCCGCAGGCAACAGTATATGCCGACAGAACCCGGATCGAACAGGTGATCTACAATCTGCTCGGCAATGCAATCAACTACACCGGCGCGGATATGCGCGTGCTCGTGCGGCAGACGCTGTGCGCCGACGGCAGCCGTGTGCATATCGATGTTATCGATACCGGCAGCGGCATTTCAAAAGAAAATCTCAACCGCATCTGGGATCGCTACTACAAGGAAAACAAAGCGCATCGCCGCGCCGCAATCGGCACGGGGCTCGGGCTTTCCATTGTTAAACAGATTTTGGAGCAGCACGGCGCACATTACGGCGTGCTTTCGGAGGAAAGCCCCGCGCACCACGGCTCCTGCTTCTGGTTTGAGCTTGAGCTTGCCGAAAAACCCAAGACAAAATAAAAGCAAGGGCAGAGAAGTCACGCTTCTCTGCCCTCGGCTTTTCACAAAATGCCGTCGGCCTTCATCCGATCGAACTCAAATGATAAAACGCGGATCCGTTTTCTGCTGCTGACCCACTGTTCCTTTTGCGATGCATACCCGTCCTCTATCATCGCAAGCAACGCATCATGCAAATAGGTCTGATTTGCCGTTGACTGCTCGGACACGGCTCTCAGAACATTCATCACCGTCAAAAGCTCGCGGCTCTGCGCAAGCTTCTCCTGCACCGCTTTTGCAATGACAGGATAATACATCCGTTTCAGCTTCTCATAGCTCGGAAACTCCGTATACTCCCCCGCGCAGCTTTTCAGCTGGCCGCTGACAGTATTTTCAATGCCGTATACAATGACATTCTTCGAGCATTTTTCTTTGAGAAACCGCACAGCCGCGCCGAAATGGCCGTCGCCGGAAAACAAAATAATATTCTTGGCGCTTGTTTTATCAAAAGCTGTGCGATACATTGCATCTAAAATAAAAAAATCCGTGAAATCTTTCTTATAATGGGATGCGGTGTTTTGCGTGTCTATGACGTTGTTTGTGATGCGACGAATTTGCGGAATGTTATATTTCATCGCGGGATTGGAAAAGTCGGCAAAGAAAAAAACATCGTCCATGGCAAATCTCTGTGAAATTTCCGCATACCACTCCGCTATCGGCGGATTGATCGCAAATTTTCGGCGGAAAGAGATCTGCATGTATTCAAAATCGACGAAAGCGATGGCATGCTCCTTTTTCTTTTGGAATAATGCCACGAATTTTTCTCCCTGTTTTTTTCGGTTTCTTCCGATTATTGTTTCTTATTGTTTCAAAAAGCGGAAAGGGTCGCCCACAGGCGGCCCTTTTCCGGCAAACGGTCAGGGACCGTTTCTCACAAAATTATACGCAAGCTCAGCCTTCCTGCTTCATCTGTGCATAGCACTCGCTGCAGTAAACCGGTCTGTCGTTCGACGGCTGGAACGGCACCTTTGCTTCTTTTCCGCACTTTGCGCAGGTGGTGGTGAACAGCTCTCTTGCAGGTCTGGTAGCATTCTTTCTTGCGTCACGGCATGCTTTGCATCTCTGCGGCTCATTCTGGAAGCCTCTCTCTGCGTAGAACTCCTGTTCACCGGCGGTGAATACGAATTCGGAACCGCATTCCTTGCAAACTAATGTTTTGTCCTCGTACATGTTTTTTTACCTCGCTTTAGTTGGTTGAAAAAATTTTGCCCCGAGACGGATTCAGACCGACACCTTTGATCGCAACGCTCTTTTTAAGCTACCGAGACATGAAAAAACAAAAGAATCGAAAATCAAGAACAGAAAACATAAGAAACCTATTTGCGCAACTTGCGCCGCACCCTCGCCATCGCATTGTCAACTGCCTTTTCGTCTTTTCCGAGAATCTGCGCAATTTCCGCATAACTGTATCCGCGCAGATAATACCGCAAAACGCGGCGCTCAAGCGCAGAAAGCCCGGCAGTAAACACGGCGCTTTCTCTCTCAAAGAAGCAAAGCTCGGCAACATCGGGAGAGATTAAAGAACGTTGCGCGCAGGCACTGTCAAGCGTAAGCGGAACTTCCTGTGCACGGCGCAACAATGAAATAAATTTGTTGTAAATGCACTTTTTTGCGAAAACGCCGAAGCTTGCACCATGGCTCTTTGAAAATCGCATCGTCGCAAGATACAACGAAAGCGCCGCCTCTTGGTAAAGATCATCGGCACAAACGGAACTTCCGGCAAAGCTTTCGCGAAAAACAGACACCTCATGCAAAAGCAAAGGCATATACAAAACAAACAGCTCCTCAAACGCCCTGCCGTCCCCACCCTGAACGGCGAGGATCAATGCGTTGATCTGCTCTGCAGAAGCAGGCGCCGGAAAGGAGACATCATTTTGGTTCTCGCTTTGCGCCATTACAACTCTCCGGTTTCTACAAACGATCACGAATGTGCATCCATTATAGCCTTTTTTCGCAATTTTGTCAAGAGATTTTAACAAAAACTTTAATATTTTTGTGCACTTTCCTCACAAATCCAAATCTATACAGGAAAAATTCTGCCCGCTTTTCAAAAAACAAAAGACAAATTTCAAAAAGGGGTTGCATTTTGCTGTGCTTTGTGTTAAAATCTTTGTCGTATATGAAATGGTGTTTGCCAAGTTCGGCAGACACAAAAATACCGTAAGGAGGTGAACGATTTGCCGAACATTAAATCCGCTAAAAAGCGTGTTCTTGTCAACAAGACAAAAGCGCTTCAGAACCAAATGTTTAAGTCTGCTCTTAAAACCACCGTCAAGAAATATGACGCTGCACTTGCTGCCGGTAACAAAGCTGATGCATGCGCCGCATATAAAGACGCTGTGAAGATGATCGACATCGCGGCAAGTAAGGGTATCATTCATAAGAATGCCGCTGCAAGAAAAAAGAGCCAGTTTACCCTCAAGCTGAACAATTTGGGGGCATAAGCGCCCGAAAAGATCAGAGCCGCCGCAGGGCGGCTCTTCTTTTTTTGCCCGGCTTTCGATGCACCTGTTTCCGGCGGCTTTCCTTATTCAGTATATACGCGTTTTCCCGCCGCGTGTGCCGCAAAGAAAAAGAGCCGCCCCAAAAAGAGGCAGCCCTGTGCTTTCTTTGGATAATGCTTTGCTTCTCAGCCCTTATACTTGCGCTTTCTTGCCGCTTCGGATTTCTTCTTCCGCTTTACGCTGGGCTTTTCGTAGTGTTCTCTTTTGCGGAGCTCTGTTAAAACGCCGGATCTTGCGCACTGTCTTTTGAATCTGCGAAGCGCGCTGTCAAGAGATTCGTTCTCTTTTACTCTTACCTCTGCCATCTGATTTCCCTCCCTCCGCATCGAAAGACTTGCATACCAAACCCGATATACAGCTCACATTATACACGATACAGCGGCACTTGTCAATCGTTTTTTCTGTTTTTTTGATTTTTTTCAAGAAGGTTATTCCATTTTTTCCTCGCTTATGCTACAATAATGAAAGAAAAACACAATCGTGAAAAATAGGAGCGTTTATGTTTCAAAAACTTGCGAAAAAGCTGCGTAAAAAAACCGAACTGTGCGCCGTGCTTTTGGCGGGCGGAAGCGGAAGCCGGATGCAAGTCGGTCAAACAAAGCAATTTTTGCATATTCTCGGGGTGCCGATTGTTGTGCGCAGCCTGCTTGCGCTGCAGCGGTGCGATGAGGTGAAAAGCATCGTCATCGTTTCCCGGCTCGAAGAGCTTGACGAATATCCCCCGCTTTTGCGGCGATACAGGATCGATAAGGTGACAAAAATCGTACCGGGCGGATCCACTCGGCAGCGCTCCGCCATGCAGGGGCTGCGCGCCGTTCCGCGCGGGACGACCCATATCGCAATCCACGATGCCGCGCGCTGCCTCATCACGCCGCAGCAGATTCATGCCGTTGCCCTGGATGCCTATTTATACGGCGCCGCGGCAGCCGCCTGCCCCGCAAAAGACACCGTGAAGCTCACGGATGCGGGAGGCTTTGTCAAATCCACAACGGACCGCGCAAGGACATGGCTCGTTGCAACCCCGCAGATTTTCCGCATTGAACAATACCGCGCCGCCGCCTATGTCGCAAAAGAGGAAGGCTTTGAAGCAACCGACGACGCCGCTTTGATGGAGCATTGCTCCTTTCCCGTGAAGCTGACCGATTGCGGCTATGAAAACCTCAAAATCACCACAAAGGAAGATCTTGCCGTCGCCGCGGCGCTTCTGAAAAAAAGGGAGGGTGGTCGATGAACGGCGATGCCTTATTCCGCATCGGGCACGGATACGACGTGCACCGCTTTGCAAAGGACCGCCCGCTCTATCTCGGCGGAATTCTCATTCCGGGGGCGGACGGGCTGCTCGGTCATTCCGACGCGGATGTGCTTTTGCATGCCGTGATGGATGCCGTGCTCGGGGCACTCGGTATGGGCGATATCGGTGTCCTCTTTCCTGACAGCGACACCCGTTTTTTCGGCATTCGCTCCACAACCCTTTGCAAAACCGTTGCGCAGAAGCTGCGGCAGCGGGGCTACCGTATTTGCAATCTTGATGCGACCGTCATTGCGCAGACACCGAAGCTCGGCGCCTATAAAGAAACGATGCAAGCCGAAATCGCTCAGCTGTTCGGAACAGAGCCGTGCCGAATCAACATCAAAGCCACCACCGAAGAGGGACTCGGGTTTACAGGCCGCAAAGAAGGCATTTCAGCGCATGCCGTTGTTCTGCTCGAACAAACAGAGCCGCAATAAAAATCAAAAAACAAGGAGGCCCCAATGATGAAATTCAACCGCGTATTTCTGATTGTCCTTGACTCCTTCGGCATCGGTTATATGCCCGATGCAAAAAAATACGGAGATGAGGGTGCGAACACACTCGCAACCGTTTGCAAGCACGAGAATTTCAGTTGCCCGACCATGCAAAAGCTCGGTCTTTTCAACATTGACGGCGTATCGGTCGGCGCACCGTGCCCCGCCCCTGCGGGTGCCTATGCCCGCATGACGGAGGCATCCCACGGCAAGGATACGATCATCGGGCATTGGGAAATGTGCGGTATTGTGTCCGACCACGATATGCCGACCTATCCAAACGGCTTCCCTAAAGAGCTTTTGGATCGCTTTTGCGCAGCGGTGGGGCGCGGCATACTCTGCAACCGACCCTATTCCGGCACCAAGGTAATCGAGGACTTCGGCGAGGAGCAACAAAAAACCGGAAAGCTCATTGTCTACACCTCTGCGGACAGCGTATTTCAAATTGCTGCGCATGAGGATACCGTTCCCATAGAGGAATTGTACCGCATTTGCGAAACGGCACGCTCCATGCTGCAGGGCAAGGACGGCGTCGGCCGCGTGATCGCCCGTCCGTTTACGGGCTCCCCCGGCAACTATACCCGCACCCCCCGCCGTCATGACTACGCTCTGGAGCCGCCGCGCCGCACCGCGCTCGACTATTTGGAGGAGAGCGGGCAGGATGTGATCGCCGTCGGAAAAATCAACGACATTTTCGCCGGTCACGGCACAACCGAGGTCCTGCGCACCGCCGGCAACAAAGACGGCATGGAGAAAACAACCGCCATCGCTGCGCGCGACTGGAACGGTCTGTGCTTTGTCAATCTGGTGGATTTCGATATGCTCTACGGGCATCGCAACAACATTGCCGGCTATGCCGCCGCGCTGACGGAATTCGACCGTTGGCTGACTGATTTTCTGCCGTCCATGCGCACCGACGATCTTCTGATGATCACCGGCGACCACGGCTGCGACCCGGGGTATCCCACAACCGATCATACAAGAGAATACACCCCCCTGCTTGCCGCCGCGGCAAAGCCGCTCGGGGTGGATCTTGGGGTACGCAAAACCTTTGCGGATCTCGGCAAAACTGTGCTCGATAACTTCGGAATTGCAAATGATCTGCCGGGCGAAAGTTTTTTAAAAAAACTCTGAGAAAAGAGTGATATATACACGCAAAAAATATTGACTTTGCGTCGCCCGCCCCGTATAATGGTGATGCTTAGACTCTTTGCAAATTTAAAGGAGAAAAAATCATGGGAAAAATCAAAGTAACCGTATGGAACGAATATGTCCATGAGCTGCAGGAAGAAGACATCCGCGCGCTGTATCCGCAGGGGCTGCACGGGCAAATCAAGGCATTTCTGGATCCGCATGAAGAGCTTGAGGTGCGCACCGCAACACTGCACGGACCGGACTTTTTGACGGATGAGCTGCTCAATGACACCGATGTTCTGATTTGGTGGGGGCATGTGGCGCATTGGGACGTCACCGATGAGCTTGCCTTCAAGGTACGCGACCGCATCTATAACGACGGCATGGGCTTTATCGCGCTCCATTCCGCGCATATGTCAAAGCCTTTCCGTTATACCGTTGGCAGCAGCGGCAGACTTTTGTGGAGTGACAACCAAAAAGAGATTATTTGGAATATCAACCCCGCGCATCCCATCGCGGCGGGGCTGCCGGAGCGCATTGATCTTGGGGAAGAAGAAATGTACGGCGAGCCCTTCTCCATCCCGCAGCCCGATGAACAGGTTTTTCTCTCCTGGTTTGAGCACGGCTATGTGTTCCGCAGCGGATGCTGCTGGTATCGCGGCAGAGGCAAGGTCTTTTATTTCCAGCCGGGCCATGAAGCATGCCGCTCTTTCTATCACCCGCTGATTCAGAAAATCATTTATCAGGCAGTTCTTTGGGCAAAGCCGGGCGATTTCGGCTGCCCGATGCATCATTGCGATTATCGCAAAAATGTTTTTGAAAACGGCGATTACACCAACGAATAACCCGGGGCTGTAAAAAAGCCGCGCCGAAACAGATCGTATCGGATTGCCGCAATACGGTGTCGGTTTTCCTCTGCCCATCTGTTTTCCGCGCCGTCAAAAGCCGCTCCTGCCGTTTTGTGCGGCGCGAGCGGCTTTTGTTTTTCATGCTTCTCCGAAGAAAGGACTCATTATGAACGAATTTCGGTTTCACCGCGATCTTTCCACGCTGCACATCGGCACACAGGCGCCGCACAGCTATTTTATTCCCTTTGAAAACGCCGCAGACTGCGACAATGTTCTGCGCGAGCAGTCTCCCCGTTTTTTCAGCCTCTGCGGAGAGTGGGAATTCGGTTATTTCGCAAGCGATGAGGCGCTGCCCGATCTCTCCGGCAGCTATTCCCTGCCCGACCGCATACCCGTGCCCGGCAACTGGCAAATGCAGCTCGGCTGCGGCTATGATGTGCCGAATTACACAAATTTTAATTATCCCTACCCCTGTAACCCGCCGCATCTGCCGGATGAAATCCCCTGCGGGCTGTACCGCCGCCGTTTCACTCTGCCCACGCGCTTTGGCGATAAGCGCGTTTATCTGAATTTTGAAGGGGTTGACGCTGCTTTTTATGTCTATCTCAACGGCTCCTTTGTCGGCTACAGCCAGGTCAGCCATATGACAAGCGAATTCGATATCACCGATGCACTCTGCGCCGAAGAAAATGAGCTCACCGTGCTTGTGTTCAAATGGTGCACGGGCTCCTATCTCGAAGACCAGGATATGTATCGCCTCAGCGGCATTTTCCGCGAGGTCTATCTGCTTGCGCGCGACGCGGTGCACCTGAAGGATTTCACCGTCCGCCAAACGCTTTCCGAAGATATGGAAAGCGCAGAGCTCTCCGTTTCGCTTTTGCGCAGCGCCCCCGCACCGCTTTCCTATGTGCTCACCGCGCCGAGCGGAGCGGTCGTTGCCTCGGGTGAAACAGCGGAGGATGCTTTCTCGGTGCATGTCGATGCCGTGCAGCTTTGGAGCGACGAAGCTCCCGTGCTTTACACGCTGACGCTGCATATGGGGCAGGAATATATCGCGCAGGCAGTCGGTTTCCGCCGCCTTGCGATTCACGGCAGAATCGCCACGCTCAACGGCAAAAAGTTCAAATTCCGAGGCGTCAACCGCCATGACAGCGATCCCGTGCTCGGCCATGTCACACCGCTTTGGCATATGCAGCACGATCTGCAGATCTGCAAGCAGCACAATATCAATGCCATCCGCACCTCCCACTACCCGAACGACCCTCGCTTTTTGTGTCTGTGCGATCAATACGGCTTCCTTGTCATTGACGAGGCGGACCTTGAAACGCACGGCACTCAGCCCGACGGAAAATGGAACGCCCTTTCCGAGGACCCGGCTTGGGAGGATTCCTATATCGACCGTGCCGCGCGTATGTGCCAGCGCGATAAAAACCACCCCTGTGTGCTGCTGTGGTCGCTCGGCAACGAAGCGGGATTCGGCAAAAACCACCGCAGCATGGCGGAATATCTGCGCCGCTTTGACGACCGCCCGATCCATTATGAGCAGATTCAGCCCGGCAACGATTATTATGACAGTGTCGATGTGTTCAGCACCATGTACCGCAATCAAAAGATTGTGCAGGAAATCATGGACAACCCGAAAATCGGCAAGCCCTATATGCAATGTGAATACAGCCATGCCATGGGCAACGGCCCGGGCGACCTTTATGATTATTGGGAGCAGATTTTGGCGCATGACGAGCACATGGGCGGTTTTGTTTGGGAATTTTGCGATCATTCCGTCGCCGTGCCCGATGAAACGGACTTCCATTATACCTACGGCGGCGATTTCGGTGACAAGCCAAACGATAAAAACTTCTGCGTAGACGGCCTTGTTTATCCGGACCGCACGCCGCACACCGGTCTTTTGGAGCTCAAAGAGGTGCTGTGTCCCGTGCGCGCATACCTGCCGCAAACGGAGGACGGCAGCATTGTGCTGCGCTCCATGCGCGCCTTTACAACGCTTGACGATCTTGCTTTGCACTGGTGTGTCGAGGAAGACGGGCAAGTTGTGCAAAGCGGCATGCTCGAACACCTTGCAATCGCCCCCGGTGAAGAACAAACCATGGCGCTCGGTTACACCGCCGTCACTGAGAAAAACACCTGGCGCTATCTGCGTCTGCGCTTTGTCACAAACCGCACACAGTGGTATGCCCCGGCGGGGCACGAGGTCGGCATGTGCCAATTCCTGCTGCAAAAGCCGCAGCGCCTCCCGGCGGGCGAGACCGCAGCGGACGCGCTTGTGCTCACGCAGGATCAAAACAGCCTCACCGTGAAAACGGAAGCCGCCGTTTATACCTTCTCCCGCCGCAGCGGGCTGCTGCGCAGCATCACCGTCGGGGGCGCAGAAGTGCTTGACCGCCCGATGAATCTTACCGTTTGGCGCGCCCCGCTGGACAACGATATGTTCCTGTGCGGCGATTGGAGAACAAAGGGCATGGAGGATGCCTGCCTGCAATGCACAGCATTTACCGCCGAGCATGCCGACGGTGATCTTGTGCGCCTGCGCTATGAGGGTTACCTTGCCGGAAAGACTTATTATCCGCTGCTGCGGGTTTCGCTGTGCTATGAGATCCGCCGCACGGGCGGCATCACGGTCAGCGCCGACTGCACGCGCCTCAAGGAGCTGTGGTTCCTGCCGCGGCTCGGCTTCACCCTTGTCACAATGCCGGGATTTTCCCGCATGGGATACTTCGGCATGGGACCGCGCGAATCCTATGAGGATAAGCATCATTATACCTCGGTCGGGCTGTATACGGGCAATGTCAGGGACAACTACGAGCCATATGTTTTCCCGCAGGAAAACAGCTCGCATTTCGACACAAAATTCTCCTATGTCACAACCCCTGCCGGCTGCGGGCTTGCCTTCTTTGCCGCGGGAGATACGGATGCCTTCAGCTTCAATGCTTCGCATTACAGTGCCGAGCAGCTCACCGCGCTCACGCACCGCCACCTGCTGAAAGAAGACGAGCGCACCTTTGTTAATCTCGATTATCGCATGAGCGGGGTCGGCTCCGCCTCCTGCGGCCCGGAACCGGGCGAGCAATATCTCATCAGCGAAACCGAGATGCATTTCGCCTTCCGCATTTTCCCGCTTCGCACAACCGCTCTGCCGCTGTTTGAAGAGGCAAAGCGGGACTACTCAGCTAACTGAAATCTCGTTGACAGTCCCCCGGTATCACTTGATATCGGGGGCTGTTTTTTTTATAAAAAGAAAGCGAAAACCCAATTTTCCATATTTGTTGAAATTTTTTAAGAAATTCTGCATTTTCGGGGACACTTTTGTCTTTTTTGCTCTTGACAAAAGGGCCGCGGGGCGTTTATAATTAGTAAACACAGTTTATAAATTACGGTTTCGCGCGCCGCATTGCTTCGGTGCGCGATTTCTTCCCTCGGCGTATTGCCGAAATTTTTAAAAGACACGAAAGCGCAGCGACACCATGAACAACAAAGATAAATTCGACAGCATCAAAAAAGAGAGCGTTCGCTCCATCTTTGAAGCAATCGCCGCCGGGCAAAGCATCAGCCGCGCGGAAATTGCGGCACAGGTGGGGCTGAGCTTGATGACCGTGGGCAAGGTTGTGGATGTGCTGCTGGATCGTAAGATTGTTGTTCAGGTGAAAGAGAACCGGCAGGCAGCGGGGCGGCGCGCAGGGCTTGTCAGCCTCAACCACGCTTATTTTTCCCTGGTGCTTGATCTCACCCGCAAGCAATTTCGCCTGAGCGTGGTGAATGCCTCCATGGAAACCATCGACCGAATGGACTACGACTACAACCCGGAATATTATTATGAAGAAAATCTCTATATTTTTCTGAAAAATGTAAAAATCTATATTCTGCGGCACTGCAACATGAGCCTTTGTATGGGCATCGGCGCTTTGGTTCCGGGGGTATACGATAAAGAGAGCGACTGCGTGCGCGGTGTACGCGTGCCGGAGCTTGCCTCTATTTCCCTGACGCAGGTTATAGAGGACATTTTGAAAGAAAAGGTGAGCGTGATTTGTGACGATGTCGGCGCGGCGGCGCTGAGCAACACCATGCACCTGCCGCAATACGCAGGCAAGACCGTATTCTATGTCTCTCTCGGAGATTCCGTCTGCGGCGCGATTCTGCAAAACGGCAGGCAGCTGTTTGCGCCGAATGGCGGCAATCTCGGAGAAACAGTCACCCGCGGCGGGAAGCGCCTTTCGGATACGCTCGGCACGGTGACCCTTTCCTCGGAGCAATTTGCGGAGCTTTCCGTTGCGCTCTACAATTTGATCTGGATTATCAACCCCGATGCGATCATCATAGAAAACCGCAAGGTGCTGCAAAACGGGGCGCTCGGTGAGATGCTGGAGCTCGCTTTCCAAAAGCTGCTCGGAAAACGGGAGGCTGCCATGCCCGCCGTTATCATTGCCGACCCCACCGTGCATCATGCGGAAATCGGCATTGCGACCTCGCTGCGCAGCACATGGCTTGCAAGCAGCGTGTGTTCATAATTTTTTTACATATTCCGAGCAAAAGCCGTTGCAAAAAATCCGTTTTTGTGCTATAATTACATCGATTTAGCGCTGTGTGCGGTTAAATTGTCTCAAAATTTCAGGACAGTCCTCTGTACGCTCTGCATGAATGTCCGGTGGTATCAAGGAGGATCTTTCAAATGGATAAGATTCGCGCTTTTACAAATGAGCAGCTCAAGAAGGATGTTCCCTCGATTGAGGTTGGGAACAACGTACGCGTTTATAACAAGATCAAAGAGGGTTCGCGCGAGCGCATTCAGCTCTTTGAGGGTACCGTGATTGCCAAAAAAGGCGGCGGCATCTCCGAGACATTCACTGTCAGACGCGTCGCATACGGCGTAGGCGTGGAAAAGACCTTTCCCGTGCATTCTCCGAATGTCGAAAAGGTTGAGACCATCCGTAACGGTAAGGTCAGACGCGCAAAGCTGTATTACCTGCGTGACCGCATGGGCAAGAGCGCCAAGGTCAAGGAACGCATCTAACCGACAAAAGAAAATGCCCCGCGCGTGGAACAAATCGTTCATGCGTCGGGGCACTTTTCGTATTTTGAAAACCAAGCGAAAAGGAGAGCCAAGCAGTGACAACCGAAAAACTCGGCGCCAAAATCAAGGCGCTGCGCAAAGCCAAGGAAAAAACGCAGAGCGAGCTTGCCGGGAGCTTTATCACGCGAAACATGCTCAGTCGCGTGGAAAGCGGGACGGTTACGCCGTCTTTGGATACGCTGTGCTACCTTGCAAAGGAGCTGGATATTTCCCCGGGCACTTTGCTTGACGATGCGGTAAGCGTCTCTGCGGCGCTTGCGGAACAGCTGCTTGCCGATATGCGCCGCCTGATGCAAGACGGAGAAACGAAAAAAGCCGCCGCGCTGTATGAGAAAAACAGCGACTTGCTTTCTGATGCGCATGCGCTCTATCTTTCCTGCTGCCTGCGGCTTGGATGCGATGCCTATCAAAGGGGCTGTTTGAAAACTGCGCGCACATGGTTTGAAAAAGCCGGTGCCGAAGAGTGCGACAGCTTTTGTGCCTCCGTTTGCAGCGGCTATCTTGCGCTGATTGCCGCAGTTATCGATGAGGAGCCGCCGCGCTTTGACGAGAAAAACGAAGCCCTGCCCTTCTTCTTCACCCTAATGCAATATTTTTCCTCGGAAACGGGAGAGATCACGCGCGCGCTGCATCTTTACCGCGACGGATATTATCGCGAAGCGGAAAAAATTCTGATCACCTGTCTGCGGGAGCAAAAAAGCGCGCAGGACCCTATGTGCCGCCTCTTCTTATATCGCATGCTTCAGGCATGCGCCGTGCAGTTAAACGATTTTGAAGCGGCATATCAATATTTGGGCAAGCTGAACGAGCAGCGTGCAAACTACCGTAAATAATATAAAAACCGAAAAAGGAGCTGCCATGAATCTTTGCTTTTCCCCCGCCGACATCCTGCTGCCAAGGGACGGAATTCCCATGCACACCTGGAGCGTTATCGCCTGCGACCAATATACCGCAGACCCCGCCTATTGGCAAGAACTGCAAAAAGCCGTCAAAGATGCCCCCTCAACGCTGCATCTGATTTTGCCCGAGATTTATCTCGGTGCCGGGGATACACCGCAGCGTATTGCAAAAATCAACAGCACAATGCGCCGCTACGAAGCACAGCTTTTTAAAACGCTTGCAAATGCCTTTATATTTGTGCAGCGCACGCAGCCGGACGGGCGGGTGCGCTGCGGCTTGGTCGGCAAATTGGATCTTGAATGCTATGACTATCAAGAGCAGGCGCGCCCGCTCGTGCGCGCAACGGAGGACACGGTGCTCTCCCGCATTCCGCCCCGGATGAAGATCCGCGAGCATGCCTCCCTTGAGCTGCCGCATATCATGCTGCTTGCCGACGATCCCGACGACACGCTTCTTTCTCCCGTCAAGGCGCAAACGACGCAAATGGAGCTTTTGTACGATTTTCCGCTGCTCATGGGCGGCGGAAGCATCCGCGGCTGGTTGTGTACCCCGCGGCAATCGGCGGAGCTCTGCACGCGCCTGGCGGCAATGCAAAATGCCGTGCGGCAGGGCTCGTTTTTATTTGCCGTGGGAGACGGAAATCACTCGCTTGCAACGGCAAAGGCATGCTATGAAGCGCTGAAAGAGCGGATCGGCGCAGAGGCCGCCGCAAAGCACCCCGCGCGCTATGCGCTGTGCGAGGTAGTCAACCTTTATGACAGCGCACTTGATTTTGAGCCGATTTACCGCGCTGTGTTCCATGTCAACCCGGAGCATCTTCTGCAGGCCTTTTGCGCCGCCTGCCCGCCAAAATGCGGCGGGAACCGCTATACGGTCTGCACCAAGGCAGGCGAGCGGGAGCTTCTCTGCGGCGACGGAGGGCGCCTGCCGGTCGCCGTTTTGCAGGAATTTCTGGACGGCTATCTGAGGCAGTACGGCGGCGAGGTCGACTATATTCATGGGGCAGAGCAAACACGAGCCCTTGCATGCGCCGAGGATACCGTTTGCTTTTTATTCTCCGGCATGGAAAAAACAGAGCTCTTCCCCGCCGTGCGCGCAGGCGGCGCATTGCCGCGCAAAACCTTTTCCATGGGGCATGCCGACGATAAACGCTTTTATCTTGAATGCCGCAAAATTCTGTGAGAGCAGGTTTTTCTCCCACAGAAAAAGCGCGCAGAAGCCTTGGCTTCCGCGCGCTTTCTTTTTTCGCTTATTTGGATGCCGCGTCGACCGGGCAGACACTGGCGCAAATCCCGCAATCGCGGCATTTTTCTTCGTCAATGCTGAATTTTCCGATCTCACTGATCACAACGGCGCCGAACGGACATTCCACATCACAGGTACCGCAGCTGATGCATTTGGATTGATCGATTTTGTGTGCCATAATACTCTCCCTCCCCGCTCAGTCAACTTTTTTCGCACGCTTATGATGCTTCAGCATACGCAGCTTCATATAGACCCCGGGCAAATGGTGCACCAGGAAATCCTTAAGATTGTTGCGCACGCGCACAAAGCCGTCATGCAGATGCACATAAAACATATAAGGAACATGCTTGCCGCACACGCGGTGATCCAGCCATTTTTCATACGGCACGCCCAAAAACCGCGGCAAGGCAAACGCCAGCCGGTACCGTTTGACAAAATGCATAAAGTACCCTTCAATAAAGAGCACCTGCTCTTCGGGGAATTGCGGTTGTACCAGCGGCACGCGGCGCTGCGTGAAATCGCCCTCGGGCAAAAAGCCCGCTTTTTTTGCAATCTCGTACAGCGGTGTTCCGTCATACGGATAGAAGATATTCGGAATGGTGCGGTCGCTCTTGATGCGCGCATTCAGCTTGATGGTTTTCAGTGCACGGTGAATATCCTCATACGGAAGCCCGATGATATTATAGGTCAGCTGAGCGATTCCGTATTTGTGGAACCATTTGGAGCAGTTGATGATCATTTCATCCGTCTGATAGCGCCGCAAATATTTAAAGCGCATTTCCGGGTCGCCGCTTTCCAGCCCCATATCAATGGTATAAAAGCCGCTTTCCTTCATGCGGCGCACGGTGTCCTCCGTTAAAATATCAAAACGGATATTCCCCGTGCATGGCAAGCCGATCTCTTTCTTATAAAGATCCAAAAACTTGTCAAACCAATCCGGGAACATATTGAAGATGGCGTCGCGGAAGTTGATCACCTTAATATACGGGTGCTTTTCCAGCAGCGTTTTCAGATAAAGGATCGCATTTTCCGGAGAGCGGAACCGCGCATAAATCTTTTTATTGGGATAGACCTTGCGGAAGTTGCCGTTGCCGCAGTAAGTACAGTTATAAAAGCAGCCGCGGCTGACCACAACGATCGCCATACCGACCTTGGAGGACTCCAAATTCTTGTAATCAAACAAATCGAAATCCGGGATCGGATAGCGGTCAAGATCGGAAAACAGCGGCGCGATGGGATTGTGCTTAAAAGAGCCGTCCGGCATTTTGAAATACAGGCTCTTCACATCGGTATAATCTTCGCCCGCCGACATTTTATCGCACAGCTCAAGCTCCGGGAATTCCCCGTCGCCCACGCAAACGCAGTCCACCCCGTCTGCCGCCAAAACATCGTCCGGTGCCAGCGTACAATGGTATCCGCCGCACACAACGAACACATCCGGGCAGAACTCTTTGGTCCATTTGATGTATTCGCGGGAATCCGGAAATGCGGTCGTGCGCACGGAAAAACCGACAATATCGAACTCGCCCGCCGCTTTCAGCTTTTCCTTGAACTCCTGTTCATTATGATAATATAACAAATGCAGCAGGGAAACGCTGTGTCCCCCCTGCTTCAGCACTGCGGAAATGGAGGCAAGCCCCTCCATATAATTTCCGCCGCTTTTTCCTGCTTTACAGTCTCTGTCCGTATAATCGGGATAAACCAGCAGCATGCGTGCTTTTCTTCCGCCGAGATTTTTCATATCAAAGCTTCGGCGCTCTCAAAGAGGGCGCCGCCTCCTTTTCCTTTGTCAAGCAAAGCGCACCGAAGTGCGCTTATTCAGTATACCATTTCCGCGTGAAAAAGTCAATGTCGGAATGTGCGGTGTTGAATCGTTCAGTGCGGCTTGCGCCCTTTTTTCGCGCCTGTTTTTCTCTGCTTCAATCTTTTTTCCCGTCTTGATGGCGCACAGTATCGGATTTCGGCGCTTCAGCGGCTTTTTCCGTCTTTGACCCGACAAGCGAAAATGTCACGCGGCGGCGAAGCGTATCCGCCGCTTCAACCGAAACCGTAACGCGCTGACCGAGCGCAATCACGCCGCCCGGTCCAAAGAGCCTTGCGCGCTTTTCGTCATATTGCCACACGCCCGCAAGCGAAGCGATGGGCACAATGCCCTCACAGGTGTTCTCCGCACGGACGAAAAAGCCGAAGGAGCACACGGAGCTGACGCAGCCCTGCATCGTCTGTCCGATGAATTTTTCCATATATCGCACGCGGTAAAGGTCTTCAATATCCCGCTCCACCGTCATGGCATTTGTTTCGCACTCGCTGCACTGCTGCGCAATGCGCGCCGCCTTTTGCGCCGAAAGCGCAACCTTGGTATTGCGCAAAGCCGCTTTGACAATACGATGCACGCAAAGGTCGCTGTACCGCCGGATAGGAGAGGTAAAATGGCAATAATATTCCGTTGCAAGCCCGAAATGCGGTGCGGAAACGGAGGCATACTTTGCTTTGGCAAGGCAGCGCAAAAGCAGCGGATCCAGCGCCTCCGAAAGCCCTCTCTCCTTTGCCCTTGTCATCAGTGTTTGCAGCTGCAGGGGGGTAACATGCTCCGGATCGATTTTGGATACATCCAAAGAATACTCTCTTGCAAGCTGCAGAAAATCGGAAAGGCGGGCAGCATCGGGCTGCTCATGAATCCGATAAATGCAGGGCAGCCCGCGCGCATGCAGCCACAGGGCGACCGCCTCGTTGGCGCACAGCATAAACTGCTCAATCAGCCGCTCCGCCACGCCGCGCTGCGCAGGCACGATCTTTGCAATTTCCCCATCCTCTCCGAGCACAAAACGGGATTCCTCCGTATCAAAATCAAGTGCGCCTGCGCGGCGATGCTTCTCGGAAAGAATTTCGTAAAGCTCGCACATGGTCGGATATACATGCGGAAACAGCTTTGCATATTTGCGATAATAGGGAGAGGCTTTTCCCCTCGCCGTGATATCATTGAGCTCGGAATATACTCCGCGCACCGCAGAGCGGATTATGCTTTCATGCAGCTCGCAGGAAAGAATGTTCCCCGCTTTATCCAAAGAGATCAGCGCAGAAAGCGCATAGCGGCTGACGCCGCCGTTTAAGGAGCAGCTGCCGTTGGAAAGAGCCTGCGGCAGCATGGGAATCACGCGGTCCACAAAATAAATGCTGTTGCCGCGCAGATATGCCTCCTCATCAAGGCAGCTGTCTGCCGCAACATATTCCGATACATCGGCAATATGCACACCGAGCAGATAGCCCTGCTCCGTGCGCTCGACGGAAACGGCATCGTCAAGGTCCTTCGCGCTTTCGCTGTCTATGGTGAAAATGATTTTATCCCGCAGATCCAAACGCTGCTTTTTCATCACGCGGCGCTGCGCGCGCTGCTGTGCATATGCAATTGCCTGCGGCGGAAAATCCGTGCGCACACCGGCAGCTTCCAGAATGCTTTCGTAATTCGCTCCGCGTGCCGCCGCGTCCCCGTAAATACGGACAACATCTCCGTGCAGCGGTGCATCCGCTGTATCGGGATACGATGTGATTGCAAGGCTGACAAGCTGCCCGGACTGCGCCGAGGGCGGCGCCTGATCAACATACACCGTGCGGTCGATTCTAAGATCCGTCGGCTGCAGCAAAAAGGCGGGGGCTTTCCGGCTTTCCGCCGCAGGTGCCGCGCACAAAACGCCGCTTACTGTTTTCACGGCGCGCTGTATGATTTTTGCAACGGCGGCAATATAAGCGCGATGCGCATCCCGCGCAAAGCGATCCTTTTGCAAAAAAACCAGCACCGCATCGCCCTGCATCGCCCCGCCTGTTTTTTCGGCGGGAATAAAAATATCCTCCGGAAATGTTTGCCGCAGCTCGTCCGACGGGACAAAAAAGCCGAATCCGCGGCGCGAAGCGGAAAAGGTGCCCGCAAAAAGCGCCTTCTCCCGCCGTTCCGATGCACGCCCTTGTGCCCCTTTTCCCCGCTGAGCTTTTTGCGGGCGACGGGGATTTGCGTATTTTTTCGGTTTTCTTTGTTTCTTTTTTTGTTTCATACTCTTATTTCTCTTTCCAAGTGCCATAAAAATATGCCGCCCGAGATTGTCGGGCGGCAATATCATATTTTTTATTCGGCGGTTTGTGCAGAATCGGAAGCGCTCTCGGATTCGGAGGAGGCAGAGCCCGCTCCGCTCTCGGCATCGGTATCGGCAGCAGCACTCGTATCGGACCCGGAAGAGGAGGACTGCTCGGAATTGATTGTCTCCTCCAGCTTTGCAAGGCCGTCCTTAAACGCGTTTTCATAAGTCTTATCCGCATGCTGACCGACATACAGCGCAACCACAATCACCGTAAACACAATCGCGACCACCAGCGTCAGGCGGGAAAGAAATTTCTGGCGGGTAACGGATTTATTCTTGCCGAAATACGTATCGGAAGAACCGCCGCCGATCGCACCGCCGAGCCCCTTCATCTTGCCCTCCTGCAGCATCACAGCAACTACGAGGAAAACAGAAAATACAATCAAAATAATACCGACAATGATCTTGAACATAACAAAGTCCTCCATATGAGCAGCCGCAGATGCACTGCAACCGAATTTTTGCACACTGAGATATTTTCATTTTATCATATGTTTTTTCGAAAAGCAATAGTTTTTATAAAAAAACAAGGTTAAACTTTACGAAAAAAACAAAATACGGCAGAAAAAGCACCTGCTCACGGGGCAAGTGCTTTTTCCTGGAGCTGGTGATGTGACTCGAACACACGACCTGCTGATTACGAATCAGCTGCACTACCGACTGTGCTACACCAGCATACATCTTGCAATCCTCAAAAAGGTATGCTAAAATACAAGAGAACCACGGGTGCTATTATACCATTGCAGCACACCCGTGTCAAGAGTTTTTTTCAAAAGTTTTGCAGGTGGGAGAAAAAAGAAGTATGGCGCAGCGGCGATTGACGGAGCTTTCGTATATCAGAGAAATCATGCAGCAGCAGCAAACGCATTTTAAAAAGAAATACGGGCAGAATTTTCTGTGTGAGGCTGCCGTCCCCGCGCGGATTGCCGCGGAATGCGGCGCAAAGCCGGGCAGCGGCATCCTTGAGATCGGCCCGGGCGTCGGGGCGCTGAGCCAATGCCTGTGCGAACGCTTTCCGAAGGTAGTTGCAGTGGAGATCGATACAAATATGGTGAATATTCTTGCAAAAACCATGGCGGATTGCGAAAATTTCAAAGTGATTGAGCAGGATATTCTGAAATGCGACCTGCCGGCGCTGATTGCATCGGAATTTGCGGGGCGCCCCGTTTCCGTTTGCGCAAATCTTCCCTATTATATCACAACACCCGTTCTGATGAAGCTGCTGGAGAGCCGTGCCGGATTTGACAGCATCACGGTGATGGTGCAAAAAGAGGTCGCCTCCCGACTGTGTGCCGCCCCGGGCAGCGCGCAATACGGCGCGGTAACCGCTTCGGTCGGATACTATGCAAGTGCAAAAAAGCTGTTTGATGTGCCCGCGGGCTGCTTTGTGCCTGCGCCGAAGGTTGATTCCGCCGTCATTTGCCTCAGCCTGTATCAAAAGCCGCCCGTGCATGTCGCCCGGGAGGCAATGCTGTTTTCCGTGATCCGCGGCGCGTTTGCGCAGCGCAGAAAAACGCTGCAAAACTCACTAGCAAGCGCGCTCCCCTCCTTCGGAAAAGAAGCCATCGGCGATGCGCTGAGCGCTGCCGGCATCGAAAAAACGCGGCGCGGCGAAACGCTTTCCCTGGCGGACTTTGCGGCGATTGCCGATGCGCTTTCTACGCAGAATCACCGATAAAACTATGACATTTTTCCGGAATATTTACGAATTGTAAAAAAAATCACAATCTGTGAAAAACATCTTGCATTTTTGCAAGGGTTGTAGTAAACTTTATGGTGAGGGGAAATGGTTTACATTTTCCTAATGTGCCTTGTTAAACCTTGGAAACTGAGGGGCGGCGGGCTGAAAAGGAGAGAGGAAAAGTGACGAAGAATCAACATGTTTTAAGTTGGATCGATGAGATGGCGGCCATGACGCAGCCGGATCGTATCGTATGGATTGACGGCAGCGAAGAGCAGATTAACGCGCTGCGCGACGAAGCCTGCGCAAGCGGTGAAATGATTCGTTTGAATCAGGATCTTCTGCCGGGCTGCTATCTGCACCGCACCGCCGTCAATGATGTGGCGCGCGTTGAGGGCAGAACCTTTATCTGCACACCGACCAAGGAAGAGGCAGGCAACATCAATAACTGGATTGAGCCGAAGGAGTGCTACGAGCGCCTTTCAAAGATCTATCGCGGCTCCATGAAGGGCCGCACGATGTATGTCATCCCGTATTCCATGAGCATCGTCGGCTCCCCGTTTGCAAAAATCGGGATTGAGCTGACCGACTCCATCTATGTCGTGCTCAACATGGAGATCATGACGCGCGTGGGCAATACGGTCCTCGAAGCGCTCGGCGACAGCCAGGACTTTATAAAAGGCCTGCATTCCAAGGCAAATCTTGACGAAGAAAACCGCTATATCTGCCATTTCCCGCAGGATAATACTATTTGGAGCGTAAACTCCGGCTACGGCGGAAACGTTCTGCTGGGCAAGAAGTGCTTTGCGCTGCGCATCGCTTCCTATCTCGGCAAAAAAGAGGGCTGGATGGCTGAGCACATGCTCATTCTCGGCATCGAAAAGCCAAACGGCGAAATTCGCTATATCTCAGCCGCTTTCCCGTCCGCCTGCGGCAAGACGAACCTTGCCATGCTCATTCCTCCCAAGCATTATCGTGACCTTGGCTACAAGGTGACCTGCGTGGGCGACGATATCGCATGGATCCGCATCGGCGAAGACGGCAGACTTTGGGCTGTCAACCCCGAAAACGGCTTCTTCGGCGTGGCGCCGGGCACCAACGAAAAGTCCAACCCCAACGCCCTTGCGACCACCCGCCGCGATACCATTTTCACCAATGTTGTGCATAACCTTGACAACAACACCGTTTGGTGGGAGGGCCTTGACAACAATCCGCCGAAGAATGCGATCGACTGGAAGGGCAACCCGTGGGATTACCGCAAATACGACAAGCATGACAAGTCTACCTGCGGCGCGCATCCCAACTCCCGTTTCACCGCAAAGGCGACCAACTGCCCTTGCCTCTCTCCCGAATTCAACAACCCCAAGGGAGTGCCGCTTTCCGCAATCGTGTTCGGCGGCCGTCGTGCAAAAACCGCTCCGCTGGTATATGAATCCCGCAACTGGCAGCATGGCACGTTTGTCGGCTCCATCATGGCATCCGAAACGACCGCAGCAGCATCCGGCGCCGTCGGCGTAGTCCGCCGCGACCCGATGGCAATGCGTCCCTTCGTCGGCTATAACATGGGCGATTATTTCGCACATTGGCTTGAAATGGGCAAAAAGATCCCGCATGCGCCGAAGATCTTCCATGTCAACTGGTTCCGCACCGATGCAGACGGCAACTTCATCTGGCCCGGTTTCGGCGATAACATGAGAGTCCTGCTTTGGATTCTCGATCGCTGCGACGGCAAGGCAGAAGCCGTTGAAACGCCGATTGGCTTTGTTCCGAAGGCGGAGGATATCGACATCGAAGGCCTTGATCTCTCCCTTGCCACCATCAAAGAGCTGCTCACCGTTGATAAGGCAAGCTGGCTTGAAGATGTTGCCAACATCAAAGAGTTCTACGCACAGATCGGCGACCACATGCCAAAGGAGCTCTACGAAGAGCTTGATAAGCTGGAATCGAACCTCAAAAAATAAAAAAGCGTTCGGGCTGTTAAAAAGCACTGCTTTTTAGCAGCCCCGCTTTATAAGGCGCCCCTTAGATGCAGCGCATAGGCGCCCGGCGATAGGCAAAAAGGCGGAAAAACACCATGGAGTATTGTAAAAACTGTAAAGCGGCGCTGAGCCGCGACGAGATCGGCCTTCACAAAAAGCTGCTGGGGCGCTATGCGACCGAATTTTTATGCAAAGCCTGCCTTGCAAAGGAATTCAATGTCTCAACGGCGCTGCTGGACCAAAAAATCGAACAGTTCCGTCAAATGCGCTGTTGCTTTTTCGATTCTCCCGAAGAGGATATGCAAAGATAAAAAACAGACGACCCGATGCGCACCTAAAATGCGTATCGGGTCGCTTTTCATTTTTCTGCTCAATGCAGCGGCGTGATTCTGCAGATTGCAATTTTTCCGTTCGCGCCGCTCTCCCCTTCTTTTTGCAGCGCAAAAACGGACGCCTCCGGCAATTCTTCGGCATACAGCCGCAGCCGGCTGCCCTGCCTGCATTCATTGAGAAAAGAAACATCCACGCGGCACGGGTCCGCTTTGTTGACAGCCGCGGGGGAAAGCCCGTTGAGCAGCATGCGAACAAGGGCAATGTTGTTGCAGTGCCCGTTCATATCCGTATCCTGCGCATGCACCGTCTGTAAAAGATCCGGCACAAGCACAGCACTTTCCGGCACGGTAAGACGGGCAAAGCACGTATCCCACCGCTTTGCAGCGGAAAGATTTCCCGCAAGCGCCGGAAGAAAATCATTCGGCACCGGATGGCGCTTTTGCAGATCCAAAAGGCAAAGCTCCTGCTTGCCGCGCAAGAGGACCTCTCCGTCGCCGTCGCACACAGTCGTATCCAACTCCACGATCAGGCGGGTCAGACGAGTCATGGCGCTTTCAAGATGCATCACCGTATTCCAAACGGGGAAACGATATGCCTCATATGCCGTGCGGGTAATGATCCATGCGCAGCCGTAAAGCGGCTTAAGGCGCGTTCCGTCGCACCCAAGCGCCCCGAAAAATTCCGACATGCAGTCCTGCAAAAGCCCGAAGCTCTGCGAAAGACCGAGGCGCGAGCCGGGATCGCAATAGGTGGAGAGCACGGGCATTTCCTTATGCAAGCAATATGCAGATGATTCCATAAAATTTCCTGCCTTTTCTTCTTTTCTTATCATTCCGTAGTTTTGAATTTCGCATCGTCAAGCTCCGCTGTACCGTCAAAAACGCAGCATGCGGGCCCGCTCAAAAACAGCCTGCCGTCCGCCGCACAAAGCACCTTTGCCTCTCCCCCGTCCAGCTTCACCGTAACTGTATGCCCCACGGCACAACGCCCGCAGCGGACCGCGGCGGCAACCGCCGCGCAGGCACCGGAGCCGCAGCCGAGTGTGATGCCGCAGCCCCGCTCAAACACGCGTACACGCAGCACATCGGGGGAAACAACTTTTACAAATTCCGCATTGACGCCCTGTAAAAAACGCCCGTCGGTGCAAATTGCACTGCCGAGCGCAGCAAGGTCTGCGCTTTCCGCATGCTGCGTGAAAACGACTGCATGCGGGTTGCCGACATTCACCGCATGCACGCGCAGGCGCACGCCGAGATAATTTCCCTCAAACACCGCAGGCGTACCTGCGGTAAGCGGGATAAGAGGCGGGGCAAATTCCGCCTGCGCCATATCAACCGTGACGCCGTCAGCCCCGCAAAGATATACGCGCCGCAGCCCCGCTCCCGTCAGCACCGTGAAAAAGGGCGGAGCGCTCTTAACATGCCTGCAAAAGTATACGCCCGCGCAGCGCAGCGCATTGCCGCAGATTGGTGCCGCACTGCCGTCCGCATTAAAAATATCCATTGCAAAATCCGCCTGCGCGCAAGAAGAAAGATAAGCAATGCCGTCCGCCCCGACGGCAAAGCGGCGGCGGGCAAGCGCTTTTGCAAGCGCAGGGAGAGCGGCGGGCGAAAGATGCGGATTGGCCTTTTGCGCAATGAAAATAAAATCGTTTCCGAGGCCTTGCATTTTTGTAAAGGAGAGCATCATTGCAGCAGATCCTCCATGGTGTAAAGCCCGGGCTTTTTATGCTGCAAAAAGACCGCTGCACGCAGCGCGCCCCGCGCGAACACCGCTCGATCGGCGGCATGATGCAAAAGCGTAATGCTTTCCGAGGGCATGCAAAGATACACGGCATGGTCGCCCGCCGCCTCCCCGCAGCGCAGAGAATGCACCGCCGGCGCGGAAAAGCCGCGCAGCGTATTCTCAAGAAGCAGCGCCGTTGCGCTCGGCAGATCCGCCTTTGCACGATGATGCAGCTCAACGATTTCGCTCTCGCACGGTCCCAAAGCTTTGCCGGCGAGCACGAGCGCCTTTTGCAAAAACGCAATGCCCACGGAAAAATTCTCGCTGTAAAAAATCGGAGTTTTTGCGCCGTGGCGCCGCAGTGCCGCGCGGTCATCTTCAAGGAGGGCGGTCGTACCGCAAACGAGCGGGATACGACGGCGCGCCGCATACCGCAGAAGAGCAGGCAGCGCTTCCCTGTTCGAAAAATCGATGATGGCGTCCGCATCGTCCGTAAAATTCTCAATATGCCCAAGGCAGCCGCCGCCCCCGCGCGGATCAACCGCTGCCGCAAGGTGCATCGGCTCTGCGCAATCACGCATCTGCCGCAAAACGGCAAGCCCCATGCGCCCGCAGGCACCGCTAACAATTACTCTCATCCCTTTTTCAACTCCGTATATCGTAGCATAGTTTTCTCAAAAAGTCAACGCATGATATTCTTTCGCGCGCCCATGTTTTTGTCCATAATACCGATTGACAAGCACAAAAGCCGTATGCTACAATAATATAAATAACAAGCAGAATTTATGCCAGATATCATGCGACAGGGAGGTCGAACCATGTTTTATGATGCGCTGAACCGGTATGACCCGGAAGTGTTTGCCCCGTGCGAGCGCGAGCTGCGCCGCCAACAGCACAATATTGAGCTGATTGCCTCGGAAAATATCGTCTCCGAAGCGGTTTTGTGCGCTGCCGGAACCGTTCTCACCAACAAATATGCGGAGGGGTATCCCGGCAAACGCTATTACGGCGGCTGCGCTTATGCGGATGAGGTGGAAACCATTGCAAAACAGCGCGCCTGCCGCCTCTTCGGCGCGGAGCATGCCAATGTACAGCCACACAGCGGCGCAAATGCCAACCTGGCAGCATTCTTTGCCCTGCTGCAGCCGGGAGACACCGTTCTTTCCATGGATCTTTCCAACGGCGGGCATC
The DNA here is from genome assembly GCA_900549725.1 of uncultured Eubacteriales bacterium. Taxonomy (GTDB): domain Bacteria; phylum Bacillota; class Clostridia; order Oscillospirales; family CAG-272; genus UMGS1225. Next base: position 43,672 of record URPL01000013.1, read on the forward strand.
TTTCCCACGGCTCCCCCGCAAATATCTCCGGGAAATATTTTCATGTTGTCTCCTACAGTGTGCGCAAAGAGGATCAGCGCATTGATTACGATGAAGTGCGCTCTCTTGCGCTTGCAAACCGCCCGAAGCTGATTTTAGCAGGCGCCTCCGCCTATCCGCGCACGATCGATTTTGCGCGCTTCCGCGAGATTGCCGACGAGGTCGGCGCTTATCTGCTTGTCGATATGGCGCATATCGCGGGGCTTGTCGCAGCAGGGGTGCACCCCTCTCCCGTTCCGTATGCGGATGTTGTCACCACAACAACCCATAAAACTCTGCGCGGGCCGCGCGGCGGTTTGATCCTGTGCAAAGAAAAATATGCCGCCGCCATTGATAAAGCCGTTTTTCCGGGCACGCAGGGCGGTCCGCTGATGCATATTATCGCCGCTAAAGCCGTGGCCTTAGGAGAAGCGCTGCAGCCGAGTTTCAAAGAATATGCAAAGGCCGTGGTCTCCAACGCAGCCGTTTTGGCACAGGCACTCCATGATGCCGGATTTTCGCTTGTTTCCGGCGGGACGGACAATCACCTGATGCTGCTGGATCTGCGCGATACTCCTATCAGCGGAAAGGAGCTGGAGGAGCGGCTGGATGCGGTACATATCACCGCAAACAAAAACTCCGTGCCAAACGACCCGCGTAAATTCACAATCACAAGCGGGCTGCGCATCGGTACGCCGGCGGTCACCACGCGCGGCTTTGGCGCAAAGGAGATGAAAAAAATCGCCACGTGGATCCGCGATACGGCATTTGACTATGAAAACACACATGCGCGCGTGACCGAGGAGGTCATTGCTCTATGCGGGCAGTACCCCATCTATTCCGGAAAATAAAACAGCAACAGGAGGCAATCATGGCAACTTTTATCAACGAACCCTCACACACCTTTAACGAATATCTGCTCATCCCCGGCTATTCTTCCGCCGACTGCATTCCCTCCAATGTTTCTCTGAAAACGCCGCTGGTGCGTTTTCAAAAAGGAGAAAAGCCCGCTATCACCATGAACATTCCGATGGTCTCTGCCATTATGCAGGCGGTCTCCGGCGACCGCCTTGCCATTGCCCTTGCCAAGGAAGGCGGTGTTTCCTTTATTTACGGCTCGCAATCCATTGAAAGCGAAGCTGCAATGGTGGCGCGCGTAAAATCCTATAAAGCCGGCTTTGTGGGCAGCGATTCTAATCTGCGCCCCGACCAGACCCTTGCCGATATACTGGCGCTCAAAGAAGCAACCGGTCATTCCACCGTCGCTGTCACAGACGACGGCAGCAGCAGCGGCAAGCTCTGCGGCATTGTCACGGGGCGCGATTACCGCGTGAGCCGTATGGCCCCGACGACCCCCATTTACTCTTTTATGACCCCCATCGATCGCCTGATTACCGCACCGGAGGGAACTACTCTGAAAGAGGCAAACGACATCATCTGGGAGCATAAGCTCAATTCTCTGCCCATCGTTTCCGCAGACGGCAGACTCCTTTATTTTGTCTTCCGCAAGGACTATACCCAGCACAAGGAAAACCCGGACGAGCTGCTTGATGCAAGCAAGCGCTATGTGGTCGGCGCGGGAATCAACACGCGCGACTATGCACAGCGCGTCCCTGCTTTGGTGGAGGCAGGCGCAGATGTGCTCTGCATTGATTCCTCCGAGGGCTTTTCCGAATGGCAGAAACGCACGCTGGAATGGGTACGCGAGAGGTACGGCGGCACGGTAAAAGTGGGCGCGGGCAATGTTGTGGATGCGGAAGGCTTCCGCTTTTTGGCAGACTGCGGCGCAGACTTTGTCAAGGTCGGCATCGGCGGCGGCTCTATCTGCATCACGCGCGAAACCAAGGGCATCGGCCGCGGACAGGCTTCCGCTCTGATCGATGTTTGCCGCGCCCGCGACGAATACTATGAGCGCACCGGCATCTATGTTCCCGTCTGCTCCGACGGCGGCATTGTTTACGACCACCATATCACTCTGGCGCTTGCCATCGGCGCAGATTTTGTCATGCTGGGCAGATATTTTGCACGCTTTGACGAAAGCCCCTCGGATAAAATCTATATCAACGGCACCATGATGAAGGAATATTGGGGCGAGGGCTCCAACCGCGCGCGTAACTGGCAGAGATACGACCTTGGCGGCAGCGCAAAGCTTTCGTTTGAAGAAGGCGTGGATTCCTATGTGCCGTATGCAGGCAAGCTTTCCGACAATGTGCAGCAATCCCTGGCAAAGGTGCGCTCCACCATGTGCAACTGCGGCGCGCTCTCCATTCCGGAGCTGCAGCAAAAAGCCAAACTGACCCTTGTCTCCTCCGTCAGCATTGTGGAGGGCGGCGCGCACGATGTTGTGCTCAAAACAGCTCACAAACAGATTTAACCGTTCAAACCGTTTTCGCCTTGCCCGCCGGCAGGGCGAAAAATCTGTCCGAAAAGGAGCGTTCTTATCTTGAAAGAACTGAAACAATATCTAAAGGGCTACCGCAGGGAATGCCTGCTCGGCCCTTTGTTTAAATTGCTGGAGGCGGGCTTTGAGCTTTTTGTGCCCCTTGTGGTTGCAAAAATGATCGACAGCGGCATCGGCGGCCCCGACCGCTCCCTGGTCGCAAAATATTGCCTTTTGCTTATTGCCCTCGGCTTTGCCGGCTTTTGCGCCGCCATCATCGCGCAGTATTTTGCCGCAAAGGCTTCCACGGGGTTTACGGCAAAGGTGCGCTCTGCGCTGTTTTCCCATCTGAATTATCTTGATGCCGCACAATGCGACCGTCTCGGTGTAAGCAAAATGACGACACTGATGACCAGCGACACGGCACAGGTGCAGACAGGGCTCAATCTGACGCTGCGGCTGCTTTTGCGCTCTCCCTTTGTCGTGTTCGGCGCCGTTGTGATGGCATTCACGGTGGACGCTGCAGCGGCGCGCATTTTTGCAATTGTTGTGCCGATTCTTTTTGCGGTCGTTTTTGCAATCATGCTTGTCGGCATCCGCTGCTTTTCCGAGGTGCAGGGGCGCCTTGGCGCCGTTTTGTCCGCCGTGCGGGAAAGCCTGACAGGGGTGCGCGTCATTCGTGCCTTCTGCGCGGAGGACAGAGAGACGGAAAAGTTTGAGCGGCGCAACGCGGCTCTTTTGCAAAAGCAGCTGTTTGCGGGGCGTATTTCCTCCCTGCTCAGCCCGCTGACCTATGTTTTGATTAACCTTGCCGTCGCCGTTTTGATTTGGCAGGGCGCGCTGCGCGTGCAAAGCGGCGCGCTGAGTGTGGGTGCGGTGATTGCGCTGTATAACTATATGTCGCAAATTCTGATCGAGCTTGTCAAAATGGCGAATTTGGTCATCAATATCACAAAATCCGTCGCCTGCGCCAACCGCATCGGCGCTGTTTTGCGCCAAGAGGCGCCGGAGCTTGCCGAGAATGAAGCGCAGGAGCACAAAGTACCTCTCCGTCTCTCGGAAGGGGCACCTGCCGTTTCGTTTTCCGATGTCAGCCTGCAATATCACAGCGGCGCCGATCCGGCGCTTGAGCACATCGATTTTTCCGTGCCGGCTGGGCAAACCGTCGGCATCATCGGTCCGACCGGATGCGGAAAAACCTCGCTGATCAGCCTTATTCCTCATTTTTATCAGGCAACAAACGGGCAGGTCTGCCTGTTCGGTCAACCCGTTGATACGATCACAACCGCCTCGCTGCGGCGGGAAATCGGCCTTGTGCCGCAAAAAGCGCAGCTTTTTTCCGGCACCATTGCGGAAAATCTGCGTTTCGGCAATCCGGATGCTACGGAGGAGGAGCTGTGGCAGGCGGCGCGCGATGCCCAATGCGACGGCGTGATTACAGAAAAAGGCGGGCTTACGGCACCGGTTGAACAAAACGGGAGAAACTTTTCCGGCGGGCAAAAGCAGCGCCTCTCCGTTGCGCGCGCCCTGGTGCGCCGCCCGAAGATTCTGATTCTGGACGACAGCGCAAGTGCCCTTGATTTTCAAACCGAAGCGGCGCTGCGCCGCGCGATTGCGCATCTTGCATGGCATCCCACCGTATTTATCATCTCGCAGCGGGCTGCCTCCATCCGTCACGCGGAGCAAATTCTTGTGTTGCAGGACGGCGCCCTGGTCGGCACCGGAACACATGAAACCCTGTACAACACCTGCACGGAATACCGCGAAATCTGCGATTCACAGGAAAAGGAGGCGGCAAACTGATGCAATACAAAAAACCGCTCATCCGTCTTCTGCGCCCGCATTTCGCATGGCTTTTGCTTGCGGTTTTGCTCAGCATTCTCTCCGTTGCGGCGCAGCTGAGCTGGCCCGTGCTCATCGGGGATGCCATTGACTGCATCGCCCCGGGCGCAACCGATTTTGAAGCACTATGGCGTTTTCTTTCCCTTGGCATCGCCCTGATCGCCGGCGGCGGCGTGCTGCAATGGTGCATCAGCCTGATTTACAATCGCATTTGCTTCACCATGGTGCAAACGCTGCGCAAAAACGCCTATGACAAGCTGCAAACGCTGCCCGTCTCCTACCTTGACGCACATGCCGTGGGCGATATTCTCAGCCGCGTCATCGCCGATGCGGATCAATTTTCCGACGGTCTTTTGATGGGCTTTCATCAGCTGTTCAGCGGGATTTTAACCGTGCTCGGAACGGTTTTGTTCATGCTGCGCATCAAGGTGGAAATCGCGCTTATCGTGGTCGTGCTCACCCCGCTCTCCATTCTCCTGGCGCGCTTTATCACAAAGCGCACACATTCCATGTTCCGCCTGCAATCAAAGCTGCGGGGCGAACAGGTCGCCTATGTGGAGGAAATGCTCGGCGGGCTGATGACACTGAAAGCCTTTTCGCGCGAAGAGCAGGCGTGCGAGGCCTTTGACAAGCAAAACAACGCATTTGCCGACGCTTCCCTGCGCGCGGTGTTTTTCTCCTCGCTCACCAACCCATCCACGCGTTTTCTCAATAACATTATTTATGCCGTCGTCGCCATGACGGGCGCGTTTTATGCCATCGGCGGAGGGCTCAGCATCGGTTCTCTTTCCTGTTTTCTCAGCTATGCAACGCAATATGCAAAGCCGTTCAACGAAATATCGGGTGTTTTGGCGGAGCTGCAGAATGCATTTGTCTGCGCAGGAAGAATTTTTGAGCTTTTGGAGCAACCCGACCGCGTCCCGGATACTAAAAGTCCCGTGCGGCGTGAAAGCACGGAGGGCGCCGTCTGTTTTTGCGATGTTTGCTTTTCCTATACACCGCAGCGCCCGCTGATTCGCAATTTTAATGTTTCGGTAAAGCCCGGGCAAACGGTCGCCATTGTCGGTCCGACCGGCTGCGGGAAAACAACGCTGATCAATCTTTTGCTGCGTTTTTATGACCCCCAAAGCGGAAAAATCACGCTGGACGGAGTTGATCTGCGCGACTACACCCGTCACGATCTGCGCAAAAAATGGGGCATGGTGCTGCAGGATACCTGGTTTGCGGAAAGCACCGTTGCGGAAAATATTGCCTTCGGCCGCCCGCAGGCAACGCGCGACGAAATCATCTCGGCCGCCAAGGCAGCCCACGCGCACAGCTTTATCCGCCGACTGCCGCAGGGATATGATACCCTGCTCAAGGAGGGCTCCGCAGGGCTTTCCGAGGGGCAGAAGCAGCTGCTTTCCATCGCCCGCGTGATGCCGGCGGCGCCGCCGCTCTTGATTTTGGATGAAGCGACCTCCTCGATCGATACCCACACGGAGCGGCGCATCCAACAGGCATTTTCCGCAATGATGCAGGGGCGCACCTGCTTTATCGTGGCGCATCGGCTCTCCACCATCAAAAATGCCGATCTGATTCTTGCAATGAAAGACGGCAATGTTGTGGAAATGGGCAATCACAAATCGCTTCTTGAAAAGGGCGGATTTTACGCGCAGCTTTATAACAGCCAGTTTGAGAAAGCCGACTGAAAACAAAAGCGCAGCACTTGACTTTGGAAAAAGCTTGTGCTATAATCTCATAGGAGTGTAAATTGCCGCGTTTGGCACGGCGATTCAATTTTTGGAACATTTGAAAGAACGGAGATTACTGCCATGGAAAGAATCAAGACTTTGGAAACCCGTAACCTTTGCGAAAGCGCAAAGAACGGCGGCTGCGGCGAATGCCAGACTTCCTGCCAATCTGCCTGCAAGACCTCTTGCGGCGTTGCAAATCAGAAGTGCGAAAACGCTGATCGGTAAGCACAAAAAGAAAGCGCCGCCTGGTTTTGGCGGCGCTTTTTTCCGTTTCGTTATTTTATCTTCCATTCAAAGCGGAGGTTTTTATGGTTCATCAATATAAGCTCGGCGGATACTGCATTGTCCTTGACAGCTGCTCCGGCTCGGTCCATTCGGTTGACGATGTCGCCTATGATATCATTGCGCTGTATCAAAAGTGCACAGCGGAGGAAATCGTCGATGCCGTTCTCAAAAAATATCCGAATCGCCCGGATGTCACAAAAGAAGAAATTCTGCTTTGCCTGGAGGATATTGCAGCGCTCGAAAAAGCAGGGAAGCTGTTCACCCCGGATACCTACGCGCCCATGGCGACGACCTTCAAGAAACGCTCGGGCGATGTGATCAAGGCGCTTTGTCTGCATGTCTCGCACACCTGCAATCTGAACTGCGGCTATTGCTTTGCAAGCCAGGGAAAATATCACGGAGAGCGTGCGCTCATGTCATTTGAAGTCGGCAGGCGCGCCCTTGATTTTCTTGTGGAAAACTCGGGCAGCCGACACAATTTGGAGGTCGATTTCTTCGGCGGAGAGCCGCTGATGAATTTCGATGTGGTAAAACAGCTTGTGGCATATGCAAGAAGCGTTGAAAAGGAGCGCGGCAAGAATTTCCGCTTCACCCTGACGACAAACGGCATGCTCATTGACGACGATGTGATCGATTTCTGCAACCGCGAAATGAGCAATGTCGTGCTCTCCCTGGACGGAAGAAAAGAAATCAACGACCGCACCCGCGTTGACTATGCGGGCAACGGCAGCTATGACCGCATCGTTCCGAAGTTTCAAAAGCTGGTCAAGGCGCGCGGCGGAAAAAATTATTATATGCGCGGCACGTTTACCCATGCAAATCCCGATTTTACCAACGATGTTTTCCACATGGCGGACCTCGGCTTTACGGAGCTGAGCATGGAGCCTGTCGTCTGCGCGCTCGATGACCCCGCCGCTCTGACGGAGCAGGACCTTGCCGTTGTCAAGGAGCAATATGAGCTGCTCGCCTTTGATATGCTTCGCCGCGAAAAAGAGGGCAATCCCATTACCTTTTATCATTACATGCTCGACCTTGAAAACGGCCCCTGCATTTATAAACGCATTTCCGGCTGCGGCTCGGGTACGGAATATATGGCTGTGACCCCGTGGGGCGATCTTTATCCCTGCCACCAATTTGTCGGCGAAGAGGCCTATAGGCTGGGAGATATTTGGTCCGGCGTCACAAATACCGCCCTGCGCGAGGAGTTCCGCGCCTGCAACGCCTATGCCCGCCCCGAATGCCGCGATTGCTGGGCAAAGCTGTATTGCTCCGGCGGGTGCGCCGCAAATGCCTATCATGCCAGCGGCTCCATTCGCGGAATCTATGAGCCGGGCTGCGAGCTGTTCCGCAAGCGCATCGAATGCGCCGTTATGATGCGCGTGGCGGAAGCGGAGCAAAAAGAAAGCAAGCCGGAGGATGCACCGCATGCCGCAAACTGAGCCAAAGCCGCTCGGCACGCCGATTGCCGATTTTGTACGGGAGTATGCCGCATCCGGGTGCGCGCGCTTTCACATGCCGGGGCACAAGGGCGCTGCCCGCCTTGGCTGCGAAGCGCTTGATATCACGGAAATCGAAGGAGCGGATTGCCTCGGCAGCGCCGACGGAATCATTGCACAAAGCGAAAAAAACGCATCTGCCGTCTTCGGCAGCGGCGCAACCTTTTATGCAACCGAGGGCTCCAGCATCTGCATTCGCGCCATGCTGCACCTTGCCCTGCAATATAGACCGCAGGGCGCCTCCCGCCTGATCGTTGCCGCGCGCAATGTCCACCGCGCATTTTTAAGCGCAGCGGCGCTTTTGGATTTTGAAATTCTCTGGCTGCACCAAAGCGACAAGGATACGCTTTGCAGCTGCACCGTAGAGGCGGACGCTCTTGCCGCGGTATTGGACAGCCTTCCCTGCCCGCCCGCCGCGGTTTATATCACATCGCCAGATTATCTCGGAAACGAGGCGGATCTGCCGGCGCTTTGCGCCGTTTGCCATGCCCGCGGCACGCGCTTGCTTGTGGACAATGCGCACGGCGCCTACCTGCGTTTTTTACCGAAGAGCCGCCATCCCATGCAATGCGGGGCGGATTTATGCTGCGATTCGGCGCATAAGACCCTGCCCGTGCTCACAGGCGGTGCCTATTTGCATCTGAGCGCCTCTCTCCCCCGCACCTTTTTTGAGAGCGCACGGGAAGCGCTGCTGCTCTTTGCCTCCACCAGCCCCTCTTATCTCACCCTTGCCTCGCTGGATCTTTGCAATGCCGCACTCCAAGCGGAGTATCCTGCAAAGCTGCAGCAAACCTGCATGCAACTTGATAGGCTGCGCCTTGTACTGCAAAAGCGCGGCTATGCCGTGCAAAAAAGCGACCCCTTGCGCATCACGCTGCGTGCCTGCGGTGGGCAAAGCGGCACCGCCCTTGCCAATGCTTTGCGCCGTGCGGGCGCGGAATGCGAATATGCCGACCGCGATTTTTTGGTGCTGATGGCAACCCCCGATAATTCCTCTGCCGATTTTGAGCGCCTTTTGCAGGCGCTTCCGCCCTGCGCCCCCGCAGCGCCCCATCAGCCCCCTGCCTTGCCGTCGCTGCCGCAGCGTGTGCTTTCGGTGCGCGCGGCAATGTTTGCAAAGCAAAAAAACGTGTCGCCCGAAGAGGCCGTGGGCTGCATTTGCGGCGCACCGACGGTCAGCTGCCCGCCCGCCGTTCCGATTGTGATGTGCGGAGAGAGAATCGGGCACGATGCCCTCGCCCTGTTTCGCTATTACGGAATTGAAACGGTGCGCATTGTCGAACCGCCCCAAAAGGCGCAATCCCTTTGAAAAAATGCCGGAGAAACGCTGCAGCGCTCCTCCGGCATCTCTTTATTTCTCTTTCAGTTTTTCAAACTCTTTTTGCATGGTCGGATTGCCGCGCGTCAGGCTCTTAATGGAAAGATCCTGCGCTTTGTTGTTGGCAAGCCGCAGATTATTTTCGGAGGAAAGCAGTGCTTCCTTCGTTTTTTGCAAATGATCGATCGTCTTGTCAATCTCGTCAATCGCCTTTTGAAATTTTTCGCTTGCAAGGCGGAAATTGCGGGAGAACTTGTCCTTAAAATCGTTCATATCCTCTTCAAAATGCGAAATATCAAGGTTCTGATTGCGCATCTCGGCAAGCTCGCGCCGATAGCCGGAAGCACTGTGCGCTGCATTGCGCAAAACGGAAATCAGCGGAATAAAAAACTGCGGGCGGATGACATACATCTTCGGATACCGATAGGAAACATCAACAATGCCGGCATTGTAATACTCGTTGTCCGCCTCCAAAAGCGTGACAAGGACGGCATATTCGCAGCCTTTTTCGCGGCGGTCCTTATCAAGCTCCCTGAAAAAATCCTCGTTGCGGTGCTTGGTTGCCGTGGTGTCCATTTCGTTTTTCATTTCAAACATAATGGAGAGCAGCTCCTGCCCGTCTTCTTCGGTTTCACGAAAAATAAAATCGCCCTTGCTGCCCGTTTTTGCATCGTTGTCTTTTTCGAAATAGGCATTTTGAAATGCAACGGCACGCAATTTGTTGAATTCCGTCAGGCAGTGCTGCTCCAGGCTCTCCCCCACCATTTTGGTTGACTGCTTTGCCTTGAATTCTTTATAATATGCAACCTCTTCTTCTTTGTGCCGCAGCTCGGCCGCATATTGCTCCCGCAGATTTTTTTCGCTCAAAGCCTGCTCGCTCTTTTGCAGAGCAAGCTGTCCGCGCAAATCGGAAATGAGGTTTTCCTGCTCCTGCAGCGCTTTTTGCACGGCAAGCTCCGCGTTTGTTTTTTCAAGCTTCAGCGCGCCCTCCAGCGCAGAAATTTTCTGATCGCGCTGTGCAGCCGTTTCCGCCTTTGCAAGCGCAACGGCATTTTCCTTTTCGCGGCGCATGGCATCTTCTCTTTGCGCAATTTCCGCCGAAAATTCGCGGTCGCGCACCTGCTTTACGATCGCGGCATAGCCGGATTCATCCACCGAAAATACTTCGCCGCATTTGGGGCATTGAATGGTTTGCATGTCTTCCCTCCGCTCACGGTTTGATACACATTCAGTATAGCACAAAGCGCGCAGTTTGAAAAGCAGAAAACGAAAATTATCGCTTTTTTGCGCTTTCCTGCTCCAAAAGCAGGCGTGCTTCAATATGAGAAAGCCCGATGCCGCGGCTGCGCAGCGTTTCCAGCAGCGCCTCCTCAGCCTCCTTTTGCAAAAGCGCCGCGTCTTTCTCTTTCGGATTTTTTAAGATAGCGGAAAAGCAAAATGCAACCGTCTTTCGAATGGTTTTTCTGCGGTGCTTTTCTTTTTGCACCCTACGCAAATGGCTGCAAAGCAGGGTGCAAATGCCGCTGAGGCAAAGATACAAAAAGGCCGTTGCATATTCCTCGAAAAAGCGCTTCAGAATTTCCATTTCTTTTCTCCTGTTCTTTCGAATTATTTCTCCGGCAAAGCGCAATGTTTTCCTTTTCTCGGAAAACATTTACACAATCCGCCGTCTTTGTTCTTATTGCGGCAATCATTTTTCGATAGAATG
>URPL01000014.1 GCA_900549725.1 uncultured Eubacteriales bacterium
TCTGCACCGAGGCGCTTTTGACATCGTTGACATGAATGATGCCCTTTGCATCCTCGGCGGTATCGGCAAGAATGCCCTGGACAAACTGAAGCTTTGAGGAAAGATCGGTTGCGGAGCCGATCTGAATTTCAAAGCGATCGTCGTAATACAGGTCGATATCATAGCGATACTGCGCGTCGATCAGCGTCAGGGAATCATTCAGCTCCGAGGTGGAAAGCGCCTCTAAAATCTGCAAAAGATAATCCGTATAGGTGCCCTCGAAAAATTTCAGCTGATAGCCCACAACGGCATAGGAAATTTTTGAGGTGCGTAATTCCTTGGCGCCTGCCGGCAGTTCGTCCTTGCTCTCAAAGCGGCCGAGCACGCGCAAATTGGTGGAGATGAGAAAATACTCGTCATGAATGACGGTGTAGAATCCGGGGACATCCTCCGTGGTGTTGATAATGATTTTGCCCGGCAGGGCATAGGAGATGGATGCCTTGCGGATATAAGGAAACTTTGTTGTGATGGTTTCGCTCAGCGCCGAGCGGTTCAAAAACGGCAGAAACTGATTTTTGTGAATGCCGCAGGTTTTGACAAGGTCGGCTGCCTGATAATAGGTCATATTTTCGACAATGACCTCCTTGGCGCGCAGGGCAAGAAAAGAAAACAGCAAAAGGCATACGCAGGCAAGCGGAACGGCAATGCCGAGGATGCGTCGGCGCAGCTTTTTGCGCTCCTCCGCGCTGCGCTTTCGGCGTATCGGCTTTGTTTCTTTTCCGTTCGTCTTTGCATCGGTTGCCGGCTTGGCATCCTCGCTTTTGCCCTGTGCAAGCCCTGCCGCTTTTTGCACGGTCTTTTCGGCTTTTTCCGCTGCGCGCTTTGCGCGCGCTTTTTCCTTTTCGGCGCGGCGCGCTTCTTTGGTGCGGGCGCGCCTTGCGGCGGGGGAGTTATATTCGGGGTCGGTTTCCTGCAAAAGCTGACCGAGATTGATTTGCTCAGCCTGCGTTTTTTCCTGCTCTTTTTGTTTTTCTGCTTCCTCGGCACTGACAAGGGCGCCTTCCAGCGCTTGCTTGATCTCCTCATCGCTTGGAAAGGCAGAGGCGTCTTCGTCGTCCTGTGGGTTGAGCACTTCGCTTAAAAAATCGGGCACATCCAGCCCGGAGAGGTCTTCGGAGGGCGGCTCCTTCTCCGGCGGTTGTTTCTTTGTGTCGGCTTTTGCCGACGGAGCGGCCGGCTCTTCCTGCGGCTCGGCGGCTTCGTGCCGTGCCTTTTGTGCTTTCAGCTCGTCGGCAAAGGGGGAAAACTCGTCAATATCGTCAATGCCGTCGGGCAGCTCCTGCTTTTGAATCGGGGCGTCCCCGCGCACATGCTCCAAAAGAGAGAGCAGCGTGTCCTCAACGATTTCTTCCTGCGGCTCTTCCTGCGGCTCTTCCTGCGGCGGCGCGGGCTTTTTTTCGGGCGGCGGGGGCAGGGGAACCTGGGATGGCTGAATCTCCTCGGAGGGCTCTGCAGAATCGGAGGGGAGGGTGCTGCGATACATCGGCGGCTCGACATCCAAAAACAGCGTGCCGAAACGGTCCTTTTGCGGCGCGGGCTGCCCGGCATCTTCATTTTGCCGTTTCTTTTTAAAAAGAGCCATGCATTTTCCCTCCTTTGCTGTCGTTTTTTGCGGTGCGGGCACGTCGTTTTCTGTTTCTGGTTATCCTTTTCGAATCAGGCGGCACAGCGCATGATAAATTTTTTCCGCCGCATCCGGCACGGCAAGCGTGCGTGCTTTTTGCCCCATTTCGGTAAGCGCCGCTTCATCCCGCAGCAACCGGTCGATGCATTTTGCAAGCTCTTGCGGGTGCAGGTCTTTTTCCTCTATCACAATTGCCGCCCCGGCATCCCGCAGAACACAGGCGTTGCGGAACTGATGATTATCTGTGACATTGGGGGAGGGAATCAAAATGGAGGGCTTTGCGCAAAGCGCAAGCTCGGAAAGCGTGATGGAGCCGGCGCGGTTGATGACAAGATCGGCGGCGGCAAGCTGCAGGGGCATATCGTGAATGTATTCGCGAATTTCTACATTCCGGGCTTTTTCCAGCCCTTTTTCGGCAAAGAGCTTTTTGCAGATCTCCCATTCAATTGAGCCGGTGCCGTGCAAATGCCGCAGATTTTCCTGCTTTTGCGAATACTGCTCCATCACATCAAGCATGCAGAAATTGACCTGCTCTGCCCCCATGCTGCCGCCGAGAGAAAGCAGATATTTTTCCTGCGGCGCAATGCCGAGCGCCCTGCGTGCCTGTTCTTTTGTAAGCGCGTTTTCCTCAATGCGCAGAGGGTTGCCTACGCGCACAGCCTTTTCCGGATGCTTGAGGAATTTGCGGCTTTCTTCAAAATTGAGAAACAAAAGATCGGTTTTTTCCTCCAGCATGCGCACCGCCATGCCGGGGCGCGCATTGGATTCGTGCAGCACCGTCGGTACACCGAGCGCCGCGGCGGCGCGGATGAGCGGAAAGCAGACATAGCCGCCCGTGCCGATTACGACATCGGGAGAAAACGAGTGAATCAGCTTTTTCGCTTTTTGCACGGAGGTGATCGTTAAATACAGTGTTTTGAAGTTTTCAAGGGAAAAAGAACGGCGTAGCCCCTGGATCTCAATGTGATACAGCGGATATCCCGCCTTTGGGACAAGCTTGTTTTCAATGCCGCGCGAGGTGCCGACAAAGGCAATTTCGCTTTGCGGCTCCCGCTTTTTGATCTCATTGGCAATGGCAAGCGCCGGGTAAACATGGCCGCCCGTGCCGCCGCCGGTAAATAAAACTCTCATAATGCGCCCTTTTTGTTTGATACTTATTTTTTCTCCTGATAGGAATAGCGGGAAATAGAAAGCACCATGCCCATTTCAAGCATCAGCATGATCAGAGAAGAGCCGCCGTAGCTGAAAAACGGAAGCGACACGCCGGTGACGGGCATGGTCCCCGTGACAACGGCGATATTCATAATGCATTGCAGCGCGACCTTGGAGACAATCCCGAATACCAGCAACGAGGAATAGGTATCCGGCGCACGCATGGCAATGATAACGCCGCGCCAGACCAGCGCGATAAACAGGCAAATGACCGAGACTGCGCCGACCAGACCGAATTCTTCGCAGATAATTGCAAAAATAAAATCATTTTGGGATTCGGGCAGATACAGATATTTCTGTCGGCTGTTGCCGAGCCCCACACCGAGCAGCCCGCCCGAGCCGATGGCATACAGGCTCTGCAAAAGCTGATAGCCGGAATCGGAGGGGTCTTCTTCTGGATGCAGCCAAAATTCCACACGCTCCTTGGCGTAGGAGGAAAACAGCACGACGCCGCCCATAATCGTTGCGCCGATCGCGGCAAAACCGCCGAGAATTTTTGTCGGGGCGCCGCCGATGAAGATTACGATGGTTCCGATGAGGAACAAAATCAGCGTGGCGGAGATGTGCCGCTCAATTACGGTGATGAGCATAACACCGCCGATCATGACATAGGGGATCATGATGCCGTAACGGAAGGTGTGCATGCGGTCGCGGTTAGAGGAAATATAAAGGGCAAGCAGCATCACAAGCGCAAGCTTCATGATTTCGCTCGGCTGAACGCTGATCGGTCCTATGATGATCCAGCGTTTTGCACCGTTGCGTACGGAGCCGATAAACGGGACAAGGCAAAGCAGGATGGTGGAAATGATAAAAAAAGGAACGGTGAGCTTTTGATAAATGCGGTAGTCAAACTGCATGGTGAGAATCATCACCGAAAAGCCGAGCACCGCCCAAACGGACTGCCGGATCACAAAATAATAGGGGTTATCGTATTTATAGCCAGCATAGGCAAAGCTTGCGCTGAACACCATGATCGATCCAAGGCACACCAAAATGAGCACAAGGATTAAAAACGGACGATCCACGCCGCCGCGCAGACGGATCAGCAGCTGTACGGGCGGCTTTTTTTCTGCGGGACGCACTGTGCGCGCATTGCTTTGCGATACGATGCGGCGGTTTGGTTGGCGATTGTCCATAAAGGCGGCTCCTTCTTACAAAATCACATACTCCAGTATATAGGAAACGGCACAAAAAATCAAGGTTGCCAGCGAAAATACGGCGACGATTTTCGTTTCCGACCAGCCGCACTTTTCAAAATGATGGTGAATCGGCGTCATACGGAAAATGCGCTTGCCCTGCCCAAAGCGCAGCCGCGTGAATTTGAAATAGCTTGTTTGCAAAATCACGGAGAGCGCTTCAAACACAAAGGGAAACGCGGCAATGAGCAGGATGAGCGGATTTCCGACGGTAAAGGCAAGCCCGCATAAAAGACCGCCGAGAAACAGCGAGCCCGTATCGCCCATGAAAGCGCGCGCGGGATAGAAATTATAGACCAAAAAGCCAAGCGCGCCGCCGATGCAAAGTCCGCTTGCAAGGGCGGGGGCAAGGGCTGCGGCGCGGTCGAGCGCGGAAAAGCTGACAAGGGCGAAAAATGACGCAACCACGGCGGTTTCGCTTGCGGCGAGGCCGTCGATGCCGTCGCCGAGGTTGACACTGTTGACAACACCCGTGATCAGAACGAGCGCAATGAGATAATAGAAAAAGCCGAGATCAAAATCAACCCGGAAAAAGGGAATGTGCAGCGTTGTGCCCGGGTTCCAAAACAGGCGCACCAGCAAAAGATAGGCGCCCGCCGCCAGCAGCTGCAAAAGATATTTCTGCGGCGCAGTTAATCCCTCATTTTGCTTTTTCAGAAGCTTTTGGCGGTCGTCGATGATGCCGATGAGACCGTTTGCCCCTGCCAGAAAAAGCACAAGCCACATCGGCAGCAGTGCGTGCAAAATCGAGGCACCGAAGGCGATTGCCAAAAACAGCGTCAAAAGCGCGGCGCTGATAAAAATTGCACAGATAAAGGCAAGCCCTCCCATGGTGGGGGTCCCTTCTTTACTTTTATGCCAGCGGGGGCCGATCTCCAATATTTTTTGGCCGACTTTCAGGCTTTTCAGCTTCGGAATCAAAATGCGCAGAAAAACGACCGTGAGCAAAAATGTTGCGATCATGCCCCCGAGAAAGGGCAACAGGCTTGCTTTTTCCATGATTTTTCAATCCTTTCCTTTATGTGTGGAAAACTTTTATTGAACAAGCGCCGCCCATGCATCGGCGACTCGCTCAATGGCAACGGAATGGCTTGCTTTGAACAATACGGTATCGCCCTTTTGCAAAAGGGGCAGCAGCGCCTGTGCGGCTTTTTCCGGCGCCGAGAGATCTTCCAGCGCAAGCACCGTTTGCATCCCGCCTTTTTTCGCCCCCGCGGCGATATTTTCAGCCAGCGGGCCAAAGCACAGCAGCGCATCGATGCCAAGCTCCGCTGCAGCGGCGCCGACTGCTTCATGCAGCGCGGGTGCATCTTTTCCGAGCTCCTTCATGTCGCCGAGTACCGCGACGGTTTTTCCGTCTTTGCCGAGCTGACGCAAAAGGCAGAGGGCTGCGCGCATGGATTCCGGGCTTGCATTATAGCAATCCTCAATGAGGTGCACCCCGGCGATCTCAAGCCGCTTTTGACGCAGGCCGGTGGGCGCATAAGCGGCAAGCCCTGCGCGGATCGTATCCGCCGAAATGCCGCACAGCATGCCGGCTGCGGCGGCGAATGCCGCATCCAGGCAGATATGCCTGCCGGGCTCGGGCACGAAAAGGGCGGGCAGAGTAGCGCCGTTTTTTGTGTTTTGCAGGGAAAAGGCGGAGCCATTGGAATCGCTGCGTTCTATTGTGAGCAAAAAATCGCTGTTTTTTGCTTCGCCTACGGTGAAAACGACGATGCCGCGCGCCTCAAGCTCGGCGCGGCGGTCGCATAGCAGCGGTTCATCCTGCGGGATCAGCATGCGGCTGCCTTTTTCCATTCCTTCCGAAATTTCAAGCTTTGCCGCTGCGATGCCCGCGCGGGAGCCGAGATATTCCAAATGCGCCGTGCCGATATTTGTGATCAGAGCAAGATCGGGGCGGGCAATACGCGACAGGCGCGCCATCTCTCCGGCGTGATTCATGCCGAGCTCCAGAATCGCATACCGGTGCTGCGGTGCAAGGCCGAGCAGCGTCAGCGGCAAGCCGATTTCGCTGTTATAATTGCCCGCGGTGACAAGGCTCGGTGCGGCGGCGGAAAACACGGCGCCCAGCAGCTGGCGCGTGGTTGTTTTTCCGACGCTCCCCGTAATGCATACGGTATACGGCTTAAATTTTTCCTTGTAGGCTTTTCCGAGCGCTCCGAGCGCCGCCAGCGTATCCCGCACAAGAATCACGGCGCAGTCCCTGCCGGGGGCAAACGGCTGCTCTGTAATCACTGCGGCGGCGCCTGCATCCGCGGCATTTTGCAGATAGCGATGCCCGTCGGTGTTTTCTCCGCGCAGCGCAAAAAAAGCGGCGCCGTTTTTTACGCGGCGGGTATCAATCGCAATGCCCAAAACAGGGCGCGCGGTGCTTTGCAGCAGCTCTCCCGCACACAAAGCGGCGAGCTCCTGCGCGGAAAAACAAACGCTTTCAAAATTACTTGTGCTCATGGTGCCAAATCCTCATTGTTTCGGTTGTTGCTCTTTTTTTGATTGCCCGGCGGCAAGGGCATGCAAAATTGCTTTTTCGGAAAAAGGCCGTATTCCGCTTTTTGTGATCTCGTAGTTTTCATGACCCTTGCCGCATAAGATCAGCACATCGCCGCTTTGCGCCGCACCATAGGCGGCGGCAATCGCTTCTTTGCGATCCGGAATGATATGCGGGCAGACGGCGGGCGGAATGCCGCTTGCGATTTCTGCAAGGATTGTTGCGGGGTCTTCGCTGCGGCTGTTATCATTCGTGAGAAAAACTTCATCGGCAAGCGCCGCGGCAACGGAGCCCATGCGCGGGCGCTTTTCCCGATCTCTGTCTCCGCCGCAGCCGAAAACAACAAGCAGTCTGCCCTCTTCTTCACACAGGCACCGCGCGGAACGCAGCGCGTTTTCCAGAGCATCCGGCGTGTGCGCAAAATCAATCAAAACGCGAAAGGGGCAGGGTAAAGAAACGGTTTCCATTCGCCCCGGAACAGCGCGCACAGCCTGTGCGGCACGCGCGGCGGCTTCAACAGAAAATCCGCAGAGTGCAGCGCAGCTGACTGCGGCGGCAAGATTTTTTGCGGCAAAATCGCCAAACAACGACGCATGCACACAGACGGTTCTTTTTTTCCATGTGAGCAAAAACCGCGTGCCCTCCGGGGCGACGGTGTGATCGGTGATAGAAAAATCCGCCGCTGTTTTTTCGGCATAGGTATAGCATTTTTTGCCGAGCTGCGGGTCGCTTTTCAAGCGAATTGAATAGGGGTTTTCAGCGTCGCACAGGAAAAAATCGCTCGCGCGGAGCAAAAGCTTCTTTGCCTCAAAATAGCGCTCCATTGTGCCGTGATAATCAAGATGCTCCGGGGTGAGGCCCGTGAAAACGGCGGCGCAAAAATGCAGCGGAAAGCATCTGCGCTGCTGCAGGGCATGGGAGGAAACCTCCAAAACAGCATAGCGGACGCCGCGATCGGCGGCAAGCCGCAGCAAAGCGGCAAGCTCTTTTGCGTCGGGCGTTGTCATATGAGAGCGTGTGCGCGTCCCGTCGATTTCATTGCCTACCGTGCCGATGATCGCTGCCCGTTTTCCAAGTGTGCGCAGAATGTGGTACAGCGCGGTGGAGACGGAGGTTTTTCCGTTGGTTCCCGTCACACCGATCAAATGCAGGCTGTTTTGGGGGTTGTGCTGCGCGGCAAAGCAAAGTGCCGCGTATGCCGCCCTGCCGTCGTTTACCGAAAAGCACGGCACGGGGCAGTTTTCCGGGCGCGCAGCCGCGTCTTCAATTACCAGCGCCGCGGCACCGCGCCGCAAAGCCTCCTGAATGCCGCAGTGCCCATCTGCCCGCTCGCCGCGATATGCAACAAAGCAGGCGCCGGGGGAAACGGAGGATGCGTCTTTTTCCACGACTGACACGAAAAAGGGTTGGTGAGGCAGCTGTGTTTTTTCTTGCAGAAGAGAGGGATATGCCGAAAAGACGGCAAAAAGGTCAAGCATGGGCGAAAAAGCCTCCATGTAAGTGATTTTGGGTGCTTTTTCACATCTTTGCTTTAGTCGTCCTGCAGGTTGGTGTATTGGAAGTAGACCGTGACGGGCGTGCCATAGGGAACCTCCGTGCCCTCTGCAATGGATTGCTTATAGGAAAGGGAAGCGCTGTTTTCGGAGACTGGCCCCACGCTGTCAACATAAAGATTGAGTCCGTTGGTTGCGGTGAGGTACATGGCGTTGGATTCATTCCAGCCGATAAGACTTGGCACGGTCACCGTTTTTGTGGCGGCTTCCCCACCGGTATACAGCACAACAAAGCCGCGATCCTTTTGAATCTGCGCGCCCTTTTGCGGCATTTGCGAGGTGATGATATCGCCGCTGCCATAGCGTTTGACGGAAAGGCCGGCGTCCTTCAGGGTCTGCTCAACCGTGTCCGCATTGAGCCCGGTATAATCGGAAACCTGGTATGCCAAGTGCTCTTTTTCATAGTCGGTATACACCGGCTCAATGTTCATGTAAGAGAAAATATCACGCACGGTGCGGGCAACATAAGGGGCGGCGGTGCGGGAGCCGTAGGGGCTGCCGCTTGGCTCATCGCAGATGATCAGAACGGCGATCTGCGGGTCGTCCACAGGGCCGTATGCCATGCAGGAGCCGACGCGGTACGGGCGTTCGCCGTTCTCATCGAATTTATCCTGCTTTTGCGAGGTGCCGGTTTTCGCGGCGATCTTATAGCCTTTGACATAGGCATTTTTCGCGGCCCCGTCCCCGCTGACCCCTTCCTGCAGAATCTGTGTGACAAGCTTGCAGGTATCTTCGCTGACGACTTCGCGCCGTGCCTCCGGCTCGAAGCTTTTGATCACATTGCCGTCGTCGTCTGTCAGCTTGGAGACGACATACGGGGTGACCAGCGTGCCGCCGTTTGCGACGGTGCAAATGCCGGTGAGCTGCTGCAGCGGGGTGACCTTGAAGGTCTGCCCGAAGCTGTAAACGCAAAGCTCGGTGATGTAAAAATCGGAATAGGAGCCGTAAATGCTGCGGTATTCGCCCGGCAGATCCACGCCGGTTCTCTCCGTGTAGCCGAATGCCTGGAAATATTTATAGAAGGATTGGCGTCCGATGCGCTGCGCCGCCTGCATCAGCGTCGGGTTGCAGGATTGCTGCAAGCCGACGGCGTAGGTCACCGTGCCGTGCCCGCCCTCTTTATGACAGCCGATGGTTTCCGTTTGTCCGTTGCCGAGGTCCACGACATAGTTTTTGCCGGGGCAATAAAAGGTATCGACATACGGGTTCACCTTTTTTTCCTCAAATGCTATGGCAGAGGTGATGACCTTGAAGGTGGAGCCGGGCTCGTAGAGATAAGAAATACATTTGTTGTTCCAAAGCTCCATGAGCAGCTCTTTTTGTTTTTCTTTATATTCGTCGGATTCCGGCACCTCGCTCGCCAGCTGTGAGACGGACCAGTCGTCAAGAGTATAGGGGTCGTTCAGATCGAAATTCGGATAGGTGGAAAGGGCAAGAATGGCTCCCGTTTTGCAGTTCATCACAACGCCGCAGGCGCGGTTGCCTGCACCGTTATCGTAGAAGGTCTCCTCAACATAGTTGTCAAGGATGCTCTGAATCTTATAGTCGATCGTGGTTACGATATTGTAGCCGTTTTCCGCATCAATATAGCTTTCGTATTTGGTGGGCATGGAGCCGCCTTTGGCATTCACGGCGGTGATGATCTTTCCGGAAACCCCCTGTAAATAGGAGTTATAGGCAAGCTCCAGACCGAACAGCCCCTGCCCGTCGCTTCCGGTGAAGCCAATGGTCTGCGCGCCGAGAGACCCGAAGGGGTAATATCGTTTGCTCGTTTCCGCAAAGTGAATGCAGCTAAGAATCGGCAGCTGATCGTCCTTGGCGCGGGACTCGTTTTGCTTTTTCACAAGAGCGTTATACTCGGTGACAAAAGCGCGTACGCGGTCTGCATCTTCTTTTTCCACCATGGTTTTGACGGTTTCATCCTGGCGCTCTTTTTTGTTTGCTTTTTCGAGGATGGTGTCGTAATCTACCTCAAGCAGCTGTGAAAGATTTTCGCATACCGCAAGCTTCTGCTCTTCGTTTGCAATATCACAGGGAGAGATGAAAACGCGCTCCACTGGGACATCATAGGCAAGCTCTGTCATATTGCAGTCATAGATGATTCCGCGGGAGGCGGAAATGGTGGTGGAGGAGGTAATATTATCCACAACAAGCTTGTGGTAGGAATCGTATTTGACGACCTGCAGCACAAACAGGCGAATCATCAGCACAAGCCACAGCACAAGGCTTGCGGCAAGAAAAAGAATACCGCGGCGTATGACGGTTTTGCTCGGTTTGATCAGCAAACGGGTGCACCTCCTTGGGGCTGTTAACAGTATATCGCGGGAAAAAGACGGATATGAAAAACGAATCGGGATGAAAAAGCAAAGCTGTTCCATCCCGGTAATGTCATCTTGCGCAGAAAAAGCAGTATGTTTAATCCTCCAAGGTGACGGACTGCTTCGGAATTTCTTTTTTTGTGTCTTTTGTGATTACAACGGTTTTATCGCCGCTCACCGTCGTGATGTATTTTTTCTGGGTTCCCTCTGCCTTGATCATGCCGAGGC
Organism: uncultured Eubacteriales bacterium; assembly: GCA_900549725.1. Classification (GTDB taxonomy): domain Bacteria; phylum Bacillota; class Clostridia; order Oscillospirales; family CAG-272; genus UMGS1225. The sequence goes on from URPL01000014.1 coordinate 10,662, forward strand.
GGTCGCTGACATAGTCTTCGATTTCATTCAAATCATCGCGCTGAACAAGCTGAAGCTCTAAGGTGCTTTGCTGTTGTTTCAGCCTGGTCAGAGTGGAGTTCAGCGCGGAAACATTTTTGGTATATTCGCTCAGCACAACAAAATTATAAATAAAGAAGATCAGCAGCGCCGTGCAAATGACCGCGCCGATGACAAGCGTCAGCGGAAACGGCTTTTTCACAGGGTCTTGCTTTGTCACAACGCGAAAGGTGGGAAGCCTTGCGGCCTGCAGCCCTTTCTCCCCCCCATACACCTGCACATAGCCGTTTTTCCGCGGCTCGGAGGGAGCGGCGGGTGTCAGATTTGCCGCCTTGCGGGCTGCCTGCTGCTCAGAGCGCGGCCGCCCGAATACTGCTTCACTGGCATTCGGAAGATCATCGGCACTGGTATACAGCGGTTTTTTCGGCTGCGCGCGGCGCACGGCATAGCTTGCGGTATGGTATTCGCGCTTTGCGCCCTGCTGTGCCTTTTCCCTGTTGGCTTTGCGCTGTGCATGCTCCGCAGCATGTGCATCGGTGGAAAAAGCGGAATACATGGTGTAGTTTTCCGCGCGGGGAATCTTGTCATTTTGTCGGTTCTGCGCCATGCTGCCGCCTCCTTTTTCGAATTGCCACACCGGCACGGATACAGTATATCACATTTTACGAAAAAGTGCAACCGTCGCAGAGAATACACTTGCAGGAGAATTGTAAATATCCCGTGTGGATTTTATGAATCGGCAAGCTTTTCGCATACGCGCAGCTTAGCGCTGTGCGCGCGATGGTTTTGCGCCAGCTCTTCTTCGCTTGCAGTAATCGGCTTTTTGGTCAAAACCCGCACCGACGGTTTTTTGCCGCAGACGCAAACGGGAAAGTCCTTCGGGCAGGTGCAGGGGTCCTGCGCACGGCGCATCGCTTCTTTCACGGCACGGTCCTCAAGAGAATGAAAGGTGATCACGGCAATGCGCCCGCCGGGTGCAGCGGCACGGATCATGGCGTCTACGGTCGGTGCGATGATCGAAAGCTCGTCGTTAACCTCAATGCGGATTGCCTGAAAAGTTCTCTTTGCGGGATGCCCGTCCGCGCGCAGCTTTGCGGGATAGCAGGCGCGCACCGCATCGGCAAGCTCATATGTGGTGGAAATCGGTTTTGCGGCGCGACGGCGTACGATTTCGGCGGCAATACGCGCGGCAAGACGCTCCTCACCGTATTCAAACAGAATACGGCGCAGCCGTTCCTCGGAATAGCCGTTGACGACATCATAAGCAGAAAAAGGCGCGCGGGAATCCATCCGCATGTCAAGAGGGGCGTCATGCTGATAGGAAAAACCGCGCGCCGGAGTGTCCAGCTGATATGACGAAACACCGAGGTCGGCCAAAAGACCGTCCACGGCTGGAATTTGCAAATCTTCTAAAATCTGCGGCAGGGCAGAAAAATTGTTATGCACAAAGGTAATGCGGTCGGCATAGGGGGAAAGGCGCTTGCGGCTTGCCGCAACGGCGTTTTCATCGCGGTCGATTGCGATGAGCCGGCCGCTTGCAAGGCGCTTTGCAATTTGCTCGGAATGGCCGCCGCCGCCCAGCGTGCAGTCAACATAAATGCCGTTTGGCTTGATTGCCAACGCATCAATACATTCCTGCAAAAGCACGGGAATGTGCGAAAACATGATTGGGGAGGTTGTATCTGTCATCAGAAATCCAGTTCTTTCATCATTTCGATAATATCCGCAGGGGTATCGTCTGCGCGCGCGGCATCCAGCTTTTGCGGGTCCCAAATCTCGGCATAGTCTCCCATGCCGATCACCACGGCGCTTTTGCCGAGCCCGGCATAGTCACGCAGGGCGCAGGGGATCAGAATTCTCCCTTGTGCGTCCGGCGCTGCCTCGCAGGCGGAGGGATATAAAAACCGTGCGAGCTTCTTCGATTTCCATTCGGGAAGGGCACGGATTTTTTCACATAGGGTATTCCATTTTTGTGTGGGGTAGACAGCGAGGCAGGTGTCAAAGCTGCGGGCGACGACGAAAGTCTCACTTAGCTGCTCGCGAAACTTTGCCGGCATAAACAGTCTGCCTTTGGCATCCAGATTATGCGAAAACTCGCCGAGAAACATCTGCCTCACTCCTTCCCACGGACGTTTATTCGGAAAAACCGATGAAGGGCTCAAAAAGCCGTGCGTTGTGCGCCACAAAGCACCATTTGTAACCACATCGCCCCACTTCAATGATATTATAACGGATTCTTTGCGGGATTGCAAGGGGTTTTTGAGAGTTTTTTGCGTTTCTTTCAAAAAAATAAAACGATGCTGCGGCGGAGCGCGCTTCCGAAAGGAGCCTTGTTTTGCATGCCGAAAGAAAAACACCGAAAAAAGGCGCCCCTGTCCGGTGCTTGCCGGGCAGGGGCGCCTTATCTTTGCAAAACGCGGCTCAGGCGTTTTCGATTTTTATGATATTGGTGTTGCCGGATTTTCCGTTTGTGTTGCCGCCCGTCATAACTACGGCATCGCCCTTTTTCAGCGCAAAATGCTCTTTGGCGGCGCGCAGGGCATGATAAAACAGAACATCGGTGGAATTAAACTGCTCGCTGAGCACGGGCAAAACGCCCCAGGAGAGCGCAAGCTTATACCAAACGCGCTTGTTGGTCGCCATGCCGAGAATATCGGTGGGGGCACGGAAGCGCGAGACCATACGCACCGTGATACCGGAGCGGGAGCAGACCACGATGGCTTTTGCCCCGATATCAATCGCCATGCCGCAGGTGGCATGGGAAATTGCGTCCACACGGTTTTGAATTTTAAATTCGTTTTGGCGGAACAGCTTGACATAATCAATATGCCGTTCCGTTTCCTGCACGACCTCTGCCATCACGCGCACGGTTTCCACAGGGTATTTGCCTGCCGCGGATTCGCCCGAGAGCATCACGGCGCTTGTGCCGTCATATACAGCGTTTGCCACATCGGAAATTTCGGCGCGGGTGGGACGCGGATTGTGGATCATGGATTCCAGCATTTCTGTTGCGGTAATGACCCTTTTTCCGAGCAGACGGCATTTTGTGATGATATATTTCTGCAGCGCGGGCAGTTGCGGGAAGGGCACCTCAACGCCGAGGTCGCCTCTGCCGATCATGATGCCCTCGCATGCCTGGCAAATCTCCTCAATATTGTCAATTCCCGTGCGGTTTTCGATTTTGGCAATCACATCAATATCCTCGCCGCCGTTTTCCGAAAGGAACTGCTTCATATCCAAAAGGTCCTGCTTACGGGAGACAAAGGAGGCTGCAATAAAATCAACACCGTTTTCAATGCCGAAGCGCAGATCGGCTTTATCCTGCTCGCTTAAAAACGCCTGCTGCAGCACTTTGCCGGGAAAATTCATGCTCTTGCGGTCGGAAAGCTCGCCACCGGCAAGCACCTTTGTGTGCACATCCGCGCCTTCAATGCCGGTTACCTCAAAAATAACAAGACCGTTGTTCACCAAAATGCGGTCTCCGACGGAAAGATCCCGTTCAAGACCCGTGAAATTGACGGAGACAATATGTTCATCTCCCTCGACCTCGCGCGCGGTGAAGGTAAAAGCGTCGCCCTCATGCAAAATGATTTTCCCGTTTTTGAAGGTTTTGATGCGGTATTCCGGCCCTTTTGTATCCAGCATGATCGCAATGGGCAGCCCGAGCTTTTCCCGCACCCGTTTGATCATATCGATTTTTTTCAGGTGATCCGCATGGGTGCCGTGCGAAAAGTTCAACCGCGCAACATTCAGACCCGCCAGGCACATCTGCTCAAAAACGGCGGGGTCGCTGCTGGCGGGGCCGATGGTGCAAACGATTTTTGTTTTTCTCATAAACTGTACTCCGTTTTCCCTGTTTGTTATGCCATTCGCTCTGCCATCTTTGCGCCGCCGAGCAGATGAAAATGCAGATGGCGCACGGTTTGGCAGGCATCCGGACCGCAGTTTGAAATCACGCGATAGCCGTTTTCAAGGCCCTGCGCCTGCGCAATCTTAGGAATGGCTGTAAAGATCGCGCTGATGCAGGCGGCATTTTCCGGCGTGATTTCATCCATTCCGCCGATGTGGTGCTTGGGTACGATCAGAATGTGTACGGGCGCTTGCGGGCTGATATCCCGAAAGGCATACACAGCCTCATCTTCATACACGCGGGCACTCGGAATCTCTCCCGCAATGATTTTGCAAAACAGGCAATCCATGGTTTATTCCTCCGTAATCTTCATTTTCTCAAAGCTCGGAAAGCGTTCCGGGCAGCTCTCCTACATTCTGCAGCGCGGAAAAATCCCATTGCCGCAGCGCCTCGTATACGCCGACGGCTACGGTATTGGATAAATTGAGGGAGCGCAGCGCACGGCGCATCGGCAGGCGCACGCAGCGGTCATAGCGTTCTTTCAAAAGCGATTCCGGCAGCCCCTTGGTTTCCTTGCCGAACACTAAAAAGCAGCCTTTTTCATAGCGCGGCTCCGTATAAACGCGCCCCGCCTTTGTGGAGAAGAAATACATCGGGGCGCCGGCGTTTTTTTCGAGAAAATCAGCGAGGCTGTCGTAAAAGGTGATGTCAAGCTTATCCCAATAATCAAGCCCGGCGCGCCGCATTTTGCGGTCGTCAACGGCAAAGCCGAGCGGGCGCACCAGATGCAGTGCAGCGCCCGTCGCCGCGCAGGTTCGGGCGACATTGCCCGTGTTTTGCGGGATCTCGGGCTCCACCAATACAATGTTTAAGTCGTTCATCCTTCTTTTATCCCAAAACCGTATATTCTATTCAAAATCAAATTCAGTATACCACAAAATCATGCGAAATGGAAGAGAAAGCATGTAAAATTTCAGAAAAAACTCAGTGTTTTTCAATGCGCATTAAAAAGCGGAGCCATGAAGAAAACTTAAAAAAGCAGAACGCCCCGAGGCGCCGATGCATCCCGGAGCGTTTTTTCGGGCATTGAATTTGCCCGTCGAACTGTGGCTTGATTTTTTGCGCCGCTTTTAAGCGGCGGAATCGGTTTTGGAAGGAGTGTCCAGCAGCTCTTTGCAGATGCGGATCAGATCGGTATTGCTGCCAATCCCTGCGTAGCAAGCATACCCGTTTTCCGTTTTTGTTGCAAACCAGGTGTGATTTTCTCCGGTCAGGACGAAATAGACCTCGGTTACGTTTTTTTCCGGATGCTCGTATTGCAGGGGAAGAATATACGGCGTTTCCTTTTCAAACTCATAAATCAGCTCGATGTCGTTTTCGCCCGAAATGGTTTCAAAATTTCCCATTTCCGTGCAGTAATGTATGCCGTTTTTCCGTTTTTCGTTGAGCTGCAGAATTGCATTGTAATCCTCGCTGCCCTTGGAAACGGAAAGCGTCTCGGAGCCGCGGCGCAGGATGATTTTCTGCGGCTGCACTGTGGAGGCTGCGATTTGCGGCGCGTTTTCTGTCTGTTTTACGGCGGGGGCATCGGTGCTTTGTGCCGCGCCTGTTTCGCCTCGGCGCAAAGCAAATAAAACGGTGAGCGTATTGGCAGCAACAATGAGAACGATCAGCGTGATCAGAACTGCCAAACGCAGCGGTTTGGAAGAGCGCATGGATGATCCTCCTTTCGGACGCCGCAGGGGGCGCCGAAGGGCGCCCCGCTGCGGAGTGAATTTTTACGGTCGGTTTTTACTGCAGATCATAGTAGATTTCTTCCAGGCGGCTGTTGCCGTCGATTTCGGAGCTGGTCAGGATCAGAATCTGATATTTTCCGGTGTTCTTGATCAGGCGCATTTTCCGAATGATTACATTGCCGAGGCGGCTCCCGTAGATTTCCTGCAGCTGCTGCATTGTATATTCGGTCAGCATGTTTTCGTTCACATCGGCAAGCAATGCGGGCGTATAGTCGTCGAAATCATGAATGCAGGGCATTTCGCAGGTAACGACAGTGCCGTCGCGCAGAACATTGACATAGCATTCCGCGCCGCCGAGGTACCCGTTTTCACCGTACTGCGTTTCGAAAATAATCCAATAGGTTTCGCCGCGGATCAGACGCGCCTGCTGCAGCACGAATGCGTCAAATGCATCGCCGAACAAATCCTTTGCAAAGCTTTCGGCGGCTGCCAGAGCCTCGTCTTCATTGATGAGAAAACGGGAATCCAGTCTGCTGATATAATTGTCTCGCTTGTCGTCGCTGTATTTGATACCGACAAACTTTCCGTGCGTATCATAAAGATATTCGGTATCGGTGCTGTCCTTGTAAATATCAAGGTAATCGCCGACGCTGATGTTCAGGGTCTGCTTGTACAAAAGCGGTGCGGAGGCTTCCTCTGCAACGGGAGAGACCTTTGTCTCCGCGGCAGCGGAGCGCATGCTGTACATTTCGAGCTTTTCCGATTTGTCAAGCGTTGCCTGTGTCTCGGTTTCAGCCTGCGCTTGTGTTTTCGTCTCTGCCGGCGCGGCAGGGGCGTTTTCGGTCTGTGCTGCGGGTGCGAATGCGGCTGCATAAACAGTACCGCAAATCGACAAAGCAAGTACGCATGCCAAAAGAATGAGAACCTTGTTTTTCATTGTGATTTCTCCTTTTTGTTATAGTTTTGATGTTTGTATCAACTTAAGGAGCGATTGCTCCGGTGTCACTGGTTCCGACATAAATGTCAACCATGCTGGCAAAACTGTTCGGACGCGTGTTGGAAGCCCATGTGTCGGCGGCGCCGATCGCGGCTGTGATGCTTCTGTTTTCATCTAGTTTGCTGAAGAAAGCATCTGCCCAGCCCGTGCAGAAGGTGCGATCCAGCTCATTGTACCAGCCGATTGCGCAGGATGCGCCTTTGCTCAGCGTCATCTCCACAAGATTGCCGTAGGCGCCGTGCGTATTTGCGGTGTAATCCCCAAGATAAATTGCAAGAGCGGTGTTGCTCATTGCGCCTGCGGCAAGGGCGGAAAGCCCGCGGGAATAGCTTTGGATATTGGCATGGTTGTTTGCGCAGAGATAGGTATGCCCGATGGAGGCGGGCATGGTCATATAGCCTGCGCCCGCGGGGTTATGAATCATTACGATACGGCTGCTGGCAATGGTGGAAAACACGGCACTTGCCGAGTTGTTCAGGTAGTTGTCGGCATCGTATCCCATCGACCAGAGCGTGGATTTGATGGCGCCGGTTGCGGAGGTATCATAATCGCTGTCGGTGCTTGTGAAAATTCTGCCGACCCCCAGATCATAGGTCTTGATGCGGAAGCGGTAGTAGGTGTCGGCAGAGTAACCGCTGTCCGAGTGAATGCTGACATAGTAGGTCTTGCCGCCGACCAGACGGCATTTCATGAGCTTTTGTGAGCCGTATTGATGATCTTTTGTCATGGCGACGGCGTTGTAGGAGGAATCCAGCAGGGACAGCGTATAGCTGCAGCCGGAGGGAATATTGCCAAGCCAAATGTTTGCAAAGCAGGTTTCACTCGGCGTGAATCGCCAAAAATCAATATCGGCTGCGGAGCTTATGGTGCCGTAGTTATCATAGTCGTCATAGGTGGTATCGGCCTTGGAGGTGTCGTTGTTTGGCTCCACTTCATATTTCGTGCCTGCGGCAAATGAAGGGAGCTGCAGGACGGCGAACAGCATAACAAGCGAAAGCAGCGCCGGGATTATGCGACGAAATTTGGAATTCATTGTATCGTTCTCCTTTTTATTGTTCATTATTGTGTGACAAAACCGCTTTTTGCCACAAACGGAACGGATGCGCGGAGCTCCGAAGCAGCGGATGGCTCAATTGGGCGAGAGCTCCGGAAAAAAGGAGAAGGCCATTTTCCCGAATAGGAGAAAGCGCTTGCCGCAGTGCGGCACGGAATGCTTTTTGTTCATCATCGGATCCTCCGTTCTTCTGTGCGGCAAAAGCCGCATTTTTCGAAAACCGAGAACAGATCCGAAAAGAAGCAGAGACAGCTTCCTTTTGAAAACCGGGCAATTTTTGACCGATAAAAGCACCTTTTGCAAAAGGCAACGGCAATTTCCGGCGCTTTTCTGTTCTCATCTACAGGATATCACAGAAAAGCACACGCTTCATCACTGAATTGCCAAATATTAGTAAACGCAAATTGAATGTTTTGTCGAGAAACAGCAGATACGGTCAAAACGAAGGGAAACCGGAACCGCGTCTTTGTCCAGAAAGCGGGAAGCACGGAAAACAACGGCACATCGATTGTACAACCGTTTGTTCTCCCCACGATTTCAGTATAGCGCCAAAATGCCAAGAATGCCTGAACTTGGAAAGAACGTTTTAGATATTTTGTATAAATATATTGTGAACGGAAAAATATGGAGACGCAAGGAAGATCCATTGCATATTCCGAAAAAACCTTTGAAATGCCGCTGGAAAACAACCTGCGGTTGATTGACAAATACAGTACGGCAGTGGTATACTGATAAAGTAAGGGGCGGGATGGCCAACCGCGCCTTTACAAATAGGAAAGAAAGGAGGCGTTGTTTGTATGATGAACCAATGGCAAAGCGGATGCTGCATATGGCGCCTCGCGATTTGGCGCGGTTGACGCAGATCAACCCAAAACCCGCCCACCTTTGAAAAATACGGGGCGGGAAAATCCCCGGCGTCATGGGCACATTCGTGTTTGATACCATCCGGTATCAAGCAAATTCCGTTTTCACAATGGATCGGGATGAAAGGAGTTGTGCCGATATGATACATATGCAAGATATGGGGGATCGGATCGCCGAAAGACGGCGCTCCATCGGCTGGACACAGGGACAGCTCGCACAGAAACTGGGGGTAACGCCGCAAGCCGTTTCAAAGTGGGAACGGGGGCTTGCCTGTCCGGATCTTCTGTTTTTGGATGAGCTTGCCGACGCGCTTCATTTTTCTTTTGAGGCGCTTTTGGTCGGTGTTCCTACCGGCTGTATAACGAAAGAAAACCGCTCGGCATGAACGAGCGGTTTTTCTTATCTTTTTTGCCGGCAGGGCATATGTGATAACACAGGCCCGATTTTACGGGTATGCTTTTCGTGATACGGTGTTTTACCGAAGCAACCGTTTGGCTGCACCGTAAAGATCGGAAAGATGCAGATACAAAAAGAGCAGCAATGCCGCGCCGAGAATGCCCTGCACAAGCGGAAGAGGCGTTGTGTAAAAAGAAAACAGCGGAAATTCCGAAAGCCAGATGCTCGCCAGGGTGAGCGCCAACAAAACGGGGATGGGGCGGCGATGCCGGCGCAGGCGCTGTTTGTCCGTTGCAAAGGAGCAGGCGGCATCAAGCACGCTTTCAAGGCTCTCATTGCGGTACAATGGCGTTTCAGCAAAGCGGTGCAGGCGGCGAATCGCCGCAAAGCACAGGAGAAACAAAAGCACGGATGCACAGCCGGACAGTGCGAACAAGCAGAATTGGATATTGCGCTGAAAGATCCGCTGCGGGGTCATTTGCACAAGCGAACCGATTCTTGTCCCCCACTCATCCCAAACGGATGTGTAATACCAAAGAGAAATTCCCCACCAAACGGCGCAAAGCGCCGTCGAGATTGCAAAAAGCGCTTTTTCTTTTTTTGACGGCTTCCATGCAAAGGGCACAATCAACTTCAGAGCTGCAAGGAGCAGCAGCGGCGTCAAAAGTTGCGGCAAAAAGCGGACTCCGTCCAAATTCCAGGGCAAAAACGGCACAAATGCCGCAAAAAAGAACACAAAGCCAAGCCCCATGCGATACCGTGTCCGGTTGCAAAAAAGCGCCTCGCCTTTTTCGGCATACAATGTATGCAGCGTTTGCGGTAAGGAACCGTCGCGCCGCAGCGCACGGACAAAACGACACATGGAAACAAAAAATGCGATGCCGATCGGCACAAAGAGCGCGCAGCTGATTCCGCTGAGCGTGGGATGCGCTTTCCGGATATCCATATAAACACCGTTGATATCCGATTCAAGATAGGAAAAGTCCCCGAGATAAACAAGCTCAGGCAGCAAAGAGAGAAAGCCTCTGCACAAAATAAACCGCACGCCGCGCCGCCGCCGTTTTTCCAAAAGTGCGGCGCTTTTTTTGTCATGGCTGAGCGTGGATACATCCGTGATGCCCTCAAAATAGTTTTTCAAAAAAGAGCAGAAGAGATATGCCTCGCCCACGGCATACAGAAATGCCAACGTCAGCGCAAGGATGCGGTCCCCGAAAAACGGGTGTGCCGTATCTCCGGAAAGATAGGAAAGCGAAAACAAAATCCGCGGCAGCGTAACCAGCGCCGCGATTCCCGCCGTGTTCCTTGCGGCGCCGAGCTTTTCATTGACAAAGGACGTGCGCAAAAACGAAAAACAGATCAAAAGCCAACCGATACAATCGGGCAAAAGGTCAACCGTGCTGACCATGGGATTGCATAAAAAAGCAATACCCGCGATAAAAAGACCAAGCCGCATGTGCCACTCCTTTGCTCAGCGCCGCTTGCCGCGCTTGTTTTTCCGCGTGCGCTCCATTTGGCGGCGGCGCATTTCTTCGTTGTATGCGCGCTTTGCTTCCTCGCTTTTTTCCGCTTCGGTTTTGGGCGGTTCCTGCTTTTTCTTGCGATTCCATACGCGGTAAAGCAAATTGTTGCGCGGCGGCATATTCTCGTCTCCCGGCAGGCAGATCAACCGATAGCAGTTGAAAACACACACGATGCCAAGCAGAATCCATACATAACCGTACAGGCGCATCGGACCGTTGAAATATTTTGCAAAATCACCGAGCAATGATCCAAACAGCTGCAAAAAGAGCATGATCAGATAATAAAAAGCCGTGATGAGCAGATTGCGCAGCGCAGCGCGGCGCAGCTTTTCGAGAGATACCTCCGTCGCCATTTCATAGATGCCGAGATACAGCGCCGCATGAAATGCAAGCACCAAAACGGAAAGCACAACGGTATAGACCGGCGTGATTTTTGCAAGTACATCAAGCGGGGTCTGTATTTTGTAAAATACGCAGGTCTTCTGAATCTGCAAAAGAAGCGTCAGCACACCGACGGGCAAAAGCGCAATATCAAGCGCCTTTGCGATGCGAAACCCGCGATTGTAGTGTCCGAGCCTGCAAAGCCCGATCAGCATCAGAATATACCCGACCAGATCGCAAAACGGGTCGATTGCAATGTTCTGCGCCTGCACGTTAAAAAACATCACATAGCCGATCAGTAAAATTCCAAAGCCCATACACTATCCTCGTATCATCTTATCCTGCGCGGAGAGGCTTCGCCTCAGGCGTCGTTTTCATGCATGCCGCAGCATTTTTTATATTTCTTTCCGCTGCCGCAGGGGCAGGGGTCGTTGCGCCCGACCTTTTCGGATGCCTTTTTGCGCACGGGCGCTTTTTTGACGGGCTCGCCCGCGCCGAGATTTTCCACGGTTGTTTTGGCAAGCTGCGTGCGGCGCAGCGGCTCCTGGCTCGGCCGCGGGACAACGCTCAGAATTGCGCGCGCCGTATCCTCGCGGATCGCCGCGATCATGCCGTCAAAGAGATCGGCGCCGGCAATGCGGTATTCGTTGATCGGGTTGCGCTGCGCATATGCCTGCAGCCCGATGTTGTCCTCCAAAGAGTCCATATTTTCAAGATGCTCCATCCATTTTGCATCTACACAGCGCAAAAGGATAATGCGCTCGATCTCGCGCATCTGTTCTGCGCCGAAAAGCTGTTCCTTCTCCGCATAGAGGGCATCTGCACGCTTTTTCAGCAGCTCGATCAGATCTTCCCGGCTCAGAGCGGAAAGCTGCTCGGGGGTATACTGAAAATCGTTTTTTGAGCAAAGGGTCGAGGCAAAATAAGCGCGGATATTCTCGAAATTCCATTCCGCGGGACTTTCTGCGATGCATTCGGAGCGCACCTCGTCTTCGATCACGGTGTGAATCATGCCCGCAATTTTCTCATGCAGGTCCATTCCGTCGAGCACCTCGCGGCGCTGCGCGTAAATGATCGTGCGCTGCTGATTCATCACATCGTCATACATCAGCACATTTTTGCGGCGGTTGAAGTTTTGTGCCTCCAGGCGTTTTTGTGCGCTTTCAATGGAATTGGAGAGGATTTTTGCGTCGATGGGCGTGTCCTCATCCAGCCCGAGGCGGTCTACCAAGGCTGCGATGTTTTCGCTGCCGAACAACCGCATGAGATCGTCCTCAAGGGAGAGATAGAAGCGGGATTCGCCCGGGTCTCCCTGGCGGCCGGAACGGCCGCGCAGCTGGTTGTCGATGCGGCGGCTTTCATGCCGCTCGGTCCCGATGATGAAAAGGCCACCCGCCTCGCAGATCTTTTTTGCCTCCGGCGCGATTTGTGCACGATATTTTTCATACAGCTCCCGGAAAACGCCGCGCGCAGCCATTGCCTCTTCGCTGATGGTTTGCGCCGTTCCGGTCGCCTCTAAGATAATTTCCTCCGCATAGCCCTGGCGGCGCATTTCGTTCTTTGCCAAAAATTCTGGGTTTCCGCCCAGCATAATATCCGTGCCGCGCCCCGCCATGTTGGTGGAGATTGTAACGGCGCCGTATTTGCCTGCCTGCGCGACGATTTCTGCTTCTTTTTCATGGTATTTTGCGTTCAGAACCGTATGCGGAATGCCCGCACGGGTCAAAAGCTTTGAAAGCAGCTCGCTCTTTTCGATGGCAATGGTGCCGACCAAAACCGGCTGTCCCTTTTCGTGGCACTTTAGCACCTGCTCCACAATCGCGTGGTATTTTCCGTTCAGATTTTTATAAACAAGATCGTGGTGGTCCTTGCGAATCATGGGCATGTTGGTCGGGATGACGACAACGTCCAAATTATAAATTTCGCGGAATTCATCCTCTTCGGTCAAAGCCGTTCCGGTCATGCCGGAGAGCTTATCATAAAGGCGGAAATAATTTTGGAAGGTGATGGTGGCAAGGGTCTGATTTTCGTTTTCGATTTTGACCTTTTCCTTTGCCTCCAGCGCCTGATGCAGCCCGTCGGAATAGCGTCTGCCGTACATAATTCTTCCGGTGAAGCTGTCCACAATGAGCACCTGGTTGTCCTTGACCAAATAGTCCACATCGCGGTGCATGCAGCCATGCGCATGGAGTGCCTTCTGAATATAATGCTGCAGATCGGCATTTTCCGGATCGGAGAGGTTATCCACATGGAAATATGCCTCTGCCTTGGCAACGCCGTTTTCCGTCAGCGTTGCGGTTTTTGCCTTTTCGTCGATGATATAATCCTGCTCAATGCCCTCTGTGGACTCTTTTTTGTCCATTTCCTTGACCTTATACGGCCGCAGAGTACGCACAAACCGATCGGCAATATCATACATTTCCGTGGATTTATTGCCCTGCCCGGAAATAATCAGAGGTGTGCGCGCCTCGTCAATCAGAATTGAGTCGACCTCGTCCACGATTGCAAAACTGTGTCCGCGCTGCACCATTTGCTCTTTGTAGATTACCATATTGTCGCGCAGATAATCAAAACCGAATTCGTTGTTGGTTCCGTAGGTGATATCCGCGCGGTATGCCGCCTGCTTTTCCTCCTTGGTCTGCCCGTGCACGACAAGCCCCGTGCTCATCCCCAAAAAGGCATAGACGCGCCCCATTTCCTCGCTGCCGACGCGCGCCAGATAATCGTTGACCGTGACAATGTGCACCCCTTTGCCGCTCAGGGCATTGAGGTATGCGGGCATGGTTGCAACAAGCGTTTTTCCTTCGCCCGTTTTCATCTCGGCAATGCGCCCCTGATGAATCACGATGCCGCCGATGAGCTGCACGCGGAACGGGCGCTTTCCGAGCACTCTGTCCGCCGCTTCGCGCACCGCCGCAAATGCCTGCGGCAGAATATCATCGGTGCTTTCTCCGTTTGCAAGACGCTCCTTCAGCTGCGGGGTAACCGCCTGCAGCTGCGCATCGCTCATGGCGCTGTATTGCGGCGCCAGCGCTTCTATTTCGTTTACGGTCTTTTCGAGCTTTTTGAGCTGACGATCGCTGTATGTCCCGAAAATAGCATTGAACAGTCCCATTCGATCTCTCCCTCTCGGCTTTTCGCCGTCAAACAGCCGCGGCAGGTGCCCGCCGCGCCGATTTCATCGCTACATTATAACAGTATAGCAGAAAATTCCACCGAATGCAATCGCAATTTGTAAACAAATCGCTTTTGATGCGCCGTGGGCAAGAAAGGTTTTTTTGCGAACGGGCAGCGACAACTTGCGGAAAAAACTTGCATTTTTCAAAAAGATGTGCTATACTGTGAAAAGTGAGAAATGCAATGAAGAAGGCAGCCAAATCCAAGTACGCAAATCCGACAGAGAGCGCATGCCACAGGCTGAAAGCGGCGCGGTTGCGGGAGGAGGCATTTCCCTTTGGAGCAGGACGGGTGAGAGGCTTTTGTAGTCCGTCCCGGCAGCACACCGTAATCGGTGCAAAAGGAGTGTCCCGCTTTGCGGCGGGAAATGCGGGTGGTACCGCGGAGGCTTTTTTTGTCTTCGCCCCGAGCAGTCGGGGGGAAGGCTTTTTCTTTTTCCCGCGCGAAATTTTCTCGGCACACAAAAAGTCCAAACAAAAGAGAGGATGAAACAACGAATGAAGGAAATGCTTTTGAAGATCAAAGAGGAGGCGCAGCAGCGCCTTTCCGATCCGAACGCGGATCTGGAAGAGCTGCGCGTGCGGTATCTTGGGAAAAAAGGAGAGCTGACCCAGCTTTTGCGCGGCATGGGAAAGGTCAGCGCCCAAGAGCGCCCCGTGATCGGGCAGCTGGCAAACGAGGTACGTGCTTCGATCGAGCAGCAGCTTTCTCAGCTCGGTGAGCGCCGCCATGCGGCAGAGCTTGCGGCAAAGCTGCGCCGTGAGACACTGGATGTAACGGAGCCGGGCAAGCCGCCGATGCTCGGCGGGCGCCACCCGCTCTCTCAGGTGGAAAAAGAGCTGTGCGATATTTTTATCGGCATGGGCTTTACCATTGCGGAGGGGCCGGAGGTCGAATACGATTATTATAACTTCCAGGCGCTCAATATTCCGGAAAACCATCCCGCAAGAGACACGCAGGACACATTTTATATCACCGATAATATTCTTCTGCGCTCGCAGACCTCCCCCGTGCAGGCGCGCGTGATGCAGCAGCAAAAACCGCCGATCCGCATTATCTCTCCCGGTAAGGTATACCGCTCCGATGCGGTCGATGCAACGCATTCCCCCGTGTTCCATCAGCTGGAGGGGCTTGTGGTGGACAAAGGCATCACCATGGGCGATCTCAAGGGCACGCTTGAGATCATGGCAAAGCATATGTTCGGCAGCCGCACGCGTCTGCGCTTCCGTCCGCACCATTTCCCGTTTACCGAGCCTTCCGCCGAGGTTGATGTTTCCTGCTTTGTTTGCGACGGAGAGGGTTGCCGCCTTTGCAAGGGCGAGGGCTGGATCGAAATTCTCGGCGCCGGCATGGTGCACCCGAATGTGCTGCGCGAATGCGGCATCGATCCGGAGGAGTATTCCGGCTTTGCCTTCGGCATGGGCATTGAGCGCATTTTGATGTGCAAATACAACATTGACGATATGCGGTATCTGTATGAAAACGATATTCGCTTTTTGCGTCAATTCTGAGAAAGGGGAAAAAGAGAATGAAGCTTTCTATGAACTGGCTGAGCGATTTCTGCGATTGCTCGGATATTCCCGTGCGGGACTATTGCGAAAGAATGACGGATACCGGCTCAAAGGTCGAGGGCTATGAGGTGCTCGGCTCCGAGATCGAAAACGTGGTTGTGGGGCAGGTGCTCTCCCTGGAGCGCCATCCCGATTCCGATCACCTTTGGATCTGCCGGGTGGATTTGGGGGAGGAAGAGCGCCAAATCGTTACCGGCGCGCAGAATCTGTTTGTCGGCGCAAAGGTTCCCGTGGCAAAGGCTGTTGCAAAGCTGCCCGGCGGCGTTGTAATAAAGCCCGGCAAGCTGCGCGGCGCGGAATCAAACGGCATGTTCTGCTCAATCGAGGAACTGGAGCTGACCACGCATGACATGCCCGGCGCTGCGGAGGACGGCATTTTGATTTTGCCGGAGGATGCATGCATCGGCGAAGATATCAAAAACACGCTGCGCCTGAGCGATACGGTGGTTGAATTTGAGATTACCTCAAACCGCCCCGACTGCCTCAGCGTGATCGGGCTTGCGCGGGAGAGCGCTGCAAGCTTTGAAAGAAAATGCAGCATTCCCGTGCCGCATGTACGTGGCTGCGGCGACGGCGACCGCATCGAAAACTATCTGCAGGTGCAGATCGAAGCGCCGCAAAAATGCAAGCGGTATGCCGCGCGCGTTGTGAAAAATGTGAAAATCGAGCCCTCTCCGCTTTGGATGCGCATGCGGCTGCGCGCGGCAGGCGTTCGTCCGATCAACAATATTGTCGATATTACAAACTATGTCATGCTGGAATACGGTCAGCCCATGCATGCGTTTGACAGAAAGTGTCTGGACGGAAACCGCATCCGTGTGCGTTTGGCGCAGCAGGGGGAGGCGTTCACTTCACTTGACGATGTCGCTCATGTGCTGGAAGACGAAATGCTTGTCATTGCGGATGAGAAAAAAGCATGCGCGCTGGCAGGCGTGATGGGCGGCGCGAACAGCGAGATCACGGACAGCACCAAAGAGGTCGTTTTCGAAAGCGCCTGCTTTGACGGGCCGAGCGTGCGTATCGCGGCGAAAAAGCTCGGCATGCGCACGGAAAGCTCCGCGCGCTTTGAGAAGGGGCTTGACAGCGAAACGGTTTATGCGGCGCTGCAGCGCGCCTGCGAGCTCGTTGAGCTGCTCGGCGCGGGCGATGTGGTTGACGGCATGATCGATGAATATCCAGGCAAGAGCGCTCCGGTGACGCTGCCGCTGGACTGCGATTGCATCAACCGTTTTCTCGGCGTTGAAATCTCCAAAAAAGAGATGGTGCGCATTCTCGAAACGCTGCACTTCACGGTGCACGGCGACCGCGTGACGGCGCCGTTTTTTCGCACGGATATCGGCTGCATGAACGACCTTGCCGAAGAAGTGATCCGCATTTACGGATATAACCGCATCGCTTCTTCCCGCGCGCAGGCACAGCTGAGCGAGGGCGGGCTGAGCAAAGAACAGAAATTCAGAGAGATGCTGCACACCCTGATGTGCGCCTCCGGTTATCACGAAATTTCCACCTTCACATTTATCTCCCCGAAATATTACGATAAGATCTGCATGGCGCCGCAGGATCCGCGCCGCAAAAGCGTCGTGATTCGCAATCCGCTCGGAGAGGATACCGGTATCATGCGCACAACGGTCCTCCCCTCCATGCTGGAGGTGCTTTCCCGCAACGATCATTTCCATTCCGATTCGGTCGCGCTGTATGAGCTGGGCAAGGTATATCTGCCAAGACCCGAGGGCACGGTGACCAACACGCGCGGGCTTATCGGAACGCTGCCCGACGAGCGGCTGCATCTTTGCTTTGCCTTTTATGATTGCGGCGATTTCTTCACCATGAAGGGGCTTTGCGAGACGGTGCTTTCGGAATGCGGTATCGAGGGGGCGGAGTTTGTCGCCTGTGCGGAGGACCCCACTTTCCATCCCGGCCGCTGTGCCAAGGTCACGGTCGGCGAAACGGAGCTCGGCATTTTCGGAGAGCTGCATCCGGCGGTTGCGAAGAATTATGATTTGGATCGCCGCGCCTATATCGGCGTGCTGGATACCGAAACGCTGTATGCCCTGCACAAGGATGCAAAGGTTTATCATCCGCTTCCCAAGTTCCCGGCAATCACGCGAGACCTTGCGTTTGTTTGTGAGGAATCGCTGCAGGTCGGCAAGATTGAGCGGATCATGAAAACGGCGGGCGGCAAACTGCTGGACGGCGTTCGCCTGTTTGACGTATACCGCGGAGAACAGCTCGGCGCAAACAGAAAAAGCGTTGCATTCAGTCTCTCCTTCCGCGCGCCAGATCGCACGCTGACCGATGAGGAAGCCGACAAAGCAACGACGAAAATCCGCACAATGCTTGAAAAAGAGCTCGGAATTACGCTGCGCGGCTGAGCATCGAAAAAAATCAAAATTTCTATTGACAAATGCGGTGCCGTATGCTATTATAATATGGCAACCGCATCATGCCCCATTAGCTCAGCTGGTAGAGCACTTGACTTTTAATCAAGGTGTCCGGAGTTCGATTCTCCGATGGAGCACCACCCAAGAAGAAGGAACCGCTGTGCGGCTCCTTCTTTTTTCTTTCGATTAAAGAGAGGAAGTAAACTATGAAAATTACCCCCTTCGGTATTACAAAAAACGGAGAGACTGTGCGCGCATACACTCTGCGCTGCGGAAAAAACAGCGCAACGCTGCTGGATCGCGGCGCAACGCTGCACGCCCTTTGCATTGCCGGCACGGATGTTGTGCTCGGGTTTGACAGCATCGGCGCCTATGAAAGAAACGACGCTTATCTTGGCGCTGTTATCGGGCGCTATGCCAACCGCATTGCCGGCGGCTTTACGCTCGGCGGCATCTATTATCCGCTTGCGGCAAACGATACGGATCACGGCGTGCATCTGCACGGCGGACCGGACGGCTTTGATCGGAAAATATTCTGCGCGGAGCCGTATGCTGCGCTGGACGGAGCGGGAGAGGGCATCCGGTTTACGCTGCTTTCCGAAGACGGGGATCAGGGCTATCCCGGCAATCTTTCTCTTTGCGTGAGCTATTTTCTGGATGCGCAGGGGCTGATGATCCGCTATGAGGCGAGGTGCGACAAGGACACTCCGCTGAATCTGACGAACCATTCTTATTTCTGCCTGGACGGCAAGAATATAACAACGCACACCCTGCAGCTGTTTGCAGGCACCTATGCAAAAACGGACGCACGCCTGATTGTTACCGATCCGTGCGTTTCGGTTGCAGGCACGCCGCTTGATTTTCGCAGCGAGACCTCTTTGGCAGAGGCGCTTGCGGCACAAAGCCCCGTGTTTGAATTTGCGGGCGGGATCGACCATAATTTCAATCTGGACAAAACGGCGCCGGGCCAACCCTGCGGCAATGCAACGCTTTTTCCGGCGGCGGTGCTGCGCGCCGGGCAGCGCTCCATGACGGTCCTGACGGATTTTCCCTGCATGCAGGTGTATACGGCAAACTTTTTACACGGGAAAGACTCCATGAAAAACGGGAGTCTGCCGTCCCGTCATGCGGCAATTTGCTTTGAAACGCAGGAGGCGGGAGCCGATGCGCCGAGTCGCGGCGAAGCTGTTTTGCGCGCCGACACGCTCTATTGCCGCACCGCAAAATTCCTGTTTGCGGGCTTTGATGCATAATTTTTTTGCAGGAATGCTATATTGAATGCAGGCGGGGACGATTGCAAAAAGCCCTGCAAAGTCTGCAAACTCTGCGGAGGCGGCAATATGGCTGGATTTGAATACAGGCAGGTCAAAACCTCGGGCAGCGCACCGCCCGAAATCGTCCTGCCTTATTTCTTCCTCGGGGCGGCTGCAGAGCCGCTGAATGCGCATCTTGATCGTATTGCGCAGCGCTACGGCGCATTTTTCAATGGCAAAGAGTATCGCGCCGCACTGCGCGGCACGGTTTGCACCGCCGGGGAGGCGCTGCTTTCCTTTTATCTGGATGCCTACACCGTGCTTTTCGGGGAATGCGTCTCGTTTTTCAGGCTCGGGGAGATATGGGATAACCGCAGGGGCGTTTTGCTTCCCTGCCCACCCAAAACAAAGCGGGGCGGCGGGTGGTATACCGACGGCAGGCGTCTCATTTTATACCAAAACACTTTCTCCGGGGCATCTCGCGAGCACAGACGCCGCCCGGCGCGCAGTGTGCTTTGGCGGGAGACGCCGCTTTCTTTGCAGCAGCTGACAAAAGCATAACCCCTTTGTATTTTCGAAAACAGGAAACAGGCAAAAGCAAGGAGCAAACAAAATGAATCTGAACGCTTTGACAAAAACGGCGGCACTTGCCGTGAAAATCGCGGACAGCCGCCATGCGACCGTTTCCGGCATCCCGCAAAAGCCGCAAAAAAAGCTTTCCGCCCGCGCGCCGATCGAGCAGGCATTTCCAAAAGCCATGCCGTTTGAGCAGGGCATTGAAAGCGGGGTGCTCTGCGCTTTTCTGCGCCGCCTTGCCAAGGACCCGACATTGCATATGCATACGGTACTTGTTCTGCAAAACGGCAAAGAAATTGCGCGGGCGGCATTTGAAAATCAGAGCTTTGCGTTTGCCAAAAGCACATTTTCCGCCTGCAAAAGCATCACGGCACTTGCCGTCGGCATGCTGTGGGATGAAAAAAAGCTTTCTGTGCAGGACAAAGTCCTCTCGTTTTTTGAAAGCCTTTCGCCTGTTGCAAAACTGAAATACAGAGAGATGACCGTGCAGGATCTGCTCACCATGCGCAGCAGTTCCTCCTTTGCGGAGATGGATGCCATGGCGGAGGCAGAATGGACAAGGGCATTTTTCTCCGCAACCTCAGTCGGTACGCACGGCATTGATTTTCAATATAACAGCCTCAACACCTATATTCTTTCCGCCATTGTGCAGAAAATCACGGGGCAAACGCTGTTTGCATTTTTAAGTGGGCGCCTGTTTGCGCCGCTCGGAATCACGGATGTTTTTTGGGAGAGCTCGCCTGAGGGAATCACCAAAGGAGGCTGGGGGCTGTATCTGCGGCCGGACGACCTTGCAAAAATCGGACAGCTGATTTTGGATGAGGGGCTATGGCGCGGAACACGATTGCTCAGCGCCGCATGGATTCGAAAAATGACGCGCACCTATGTGAAAAGCCCGGTGCAGGACGGCTGCTTTGATTACGGCTATCATATTTGGACGGATGAAGAAAACGACGCCTTTCTGCTTAACGGCATGCTCGGGCAGAATGTCTTGGCGCTGCGCCGCTCGCGCATTTTGATCGTATCGAATGCAGGCAATGACGAGCTGTTTCAAAGCAGCAACTATTTCACGATCGTCAAAGAACTTTTTTACGGCCTTATGCCCAAAGAGCTTTCCCCGGACGAAAAGGGCACAGCGGCGCTGCGGGCGCAGGAAAGGGCGGTGTGGTATTGCCGCGGGCAGCTGCTGCCCGAAAAAATGCCTCCGCAAAGCCCCCTGCAAAGGCTTGCGGCACATTTTATGAAGAGAGGGCAGCCAACGGAAAAAGCGGCGCTGCCGCCGCAGTGTTTTTCTCTTGCGGAGCGCGTTTTCTATCCGGCGCAGAGCGCGGGCGAGGATGCCTCCCTCGGGCTTTTGCCCATGGTGCTGCAAATACTTCAGAATAATTATGCTCAAGGCTTTTCCGATCTTTCCTTTTCCGTGCGCGGCGATGCGTTTTTCGTGCGTTATGCACAGCGGGACGAGGTGCATCTTCTGCGCGTCGGATTCACAGCACCGTATCTGCAAAAAGAGAGCTTTCACGGGGAGGAATACTGGATCAGCACCTATGCGCGATTTGCGGAGAATGAGGACGGAGAGCCTGTTCTGATTTTGCGTATTCTCTTTCATGAAACCGCATGTATCCGCGTGGTCAAGCTGTTTTTCGGGGCGCAGCCGCGCCTTGAGCAGTCCGAGCAGCCGGGCGCCGGCTTTGTGCAGCAGAATATTGTGCAGATGCTGGGCACCTATGCGCAAAAGCCTCTCATCGGCGGAGCACTTTCCCATATCAATGAGGAATATATCGCATACCGCGTGAAGAATGTTTTCGCGCCGCAAATTGCATTGACAAATACGCTGCCCGAGCAGAGGGGCGGGCGGGAAAGCGAGGAAAAAACAAATGCGTGAGGAAGCCGAGGCGCTGCTTTCCCTGCCGAAACGGCTCGGTGCGCGCGGGGAGACGGTTTTGGTGCTCCCGCAGATCGATTCCACCAATACCGAGCTGCGCCGCCGCCTGCAAGGCGGCGCGCTTCCGCGCGGGCAGGTGCTTATTGCCATGGAGCAAAGCGGCGGCAGAGGCAGGCATGGCAATGGTTTTTTGTCCGGGCGCGGGGGATTGTATCTCTCTTATTATCTGCCCCTTTCCCGCCCGGCGCAGGACTGCACGGCGGTCACCTGCGCGGCGGGCGTTTGCGTCTTGCATGCCGTTGCGCGCGCATGCGGGGCGCATGCAGGTATCAAATGGGTGAATGACCCGGTGATTGACGGAAAGAAAATCTGCGGAATATTGACCGAGCGCCTGCCGGACCCGGTCCAAGCCCCGCTTTCCCGGCTGATTATCGGCATCGGTATCAATGTTTCCTCTGCACCGTTTTCGGGAGAGCTTGCCCTGCGCGCCACCACATTGGAGCAGCAGGGGTATCCCTGCGCGCTGACGACGCTTGCTGAGGCGCTTATCCGGGAGCTTGACGAAATGGCGCGGCGCTTTGAAGCGGGCAAAGAGGTGGTCTATTTCCCGGAATATCGGCAGCATTGTGTGACGCTCGGTAAAGAGATCCGCATTTTATCCTATTGCGGGACGGCTGAAAAAACGGCGCGCGCCGTCGGGCTGACGGAGGATTACGGTCTGCGCGTGGTATTTCCGGACGGGGCGGAGGATGTTTTGCGCAGCGGCGAGGTGCGCGTGCGAGGCCTTGGCGGATATGTCGGGGAAGCACCGCAAGGCCGCTGAACACGAAAAAGCAAAAAGCCGGTTTGCATGCCGCAGCACGGAGGCTTGTTTTTTCTAACCCCAAGCAGCATTTGAGGCATTTAAAAAAAGAAGCGGCAGACTCCTTCCGAAAAAAGCGCGGAGCCTGCTTTGCTGCGGCAGCACTTAAAACTCAGGCGCAAATGCACCGAAGTTTTAAGTGGGCAAAGAGCTGCAATGTGCAATGCTATTTTTACATTGAAATTCAGATAAAAGCGCAAAAAAATCGCCGCCCGAATCGGCGGCGATTTTTTGACTTCAAAAACAGAGGCAACGGCGCTTTGGGCTGTTATTGTGGCTCGATATTGTTTCCTTCCGTTTCGATTTTGCGGACGGTATCAAGCTTTGCAAGGCGGCGCACCTCGGATAAATATTCGGAAAATGCGGTTTTGTCCTGCGCGTAGGTTTGGTTGAGCGTATATTCCAGCGGCAGCCAGGTGGAAAGGGCGGAATTGTTGTGCTGAATCACTGCCTCCAGCCCGTCGATCGCTTTATAAATCTTTGCCTCGATGGTTTTTCTTTGCCCCATCTCTTCGTAAAGCGCGCGCAGCTTTTGCGCATAAAGCGGCGGCAGGGAATCCACCCATGCAAAAAGCAGCGCTTTTTCGCGCCGTTTGTCTTCCTCGGTTTTTTCAAAGGTCGGGATATCGCCGGTGAAGGCTTCGCCAAGGTCATGAATCATGCACATGGTGATCACTTTGTTCATATCCGCCTGCGGGAATTCATCCTGCAGGAAAAACGCCATCAGCGTTGTCAGCCAGCTGTGCTCCGCAACGCTTTCGCGCCGCCCTTTTTCCGTATAGCAATGGCGCATGGTGTCCTTCAGGCGTGCCGCCAGGGTAACGGAATCGATGAATTTTCTTGCATCCATGGCTTGTCTCCTTTTTCAGTCAAATTGCGTCGGCATATCGGGATTTTCAAATGCCGAAAAACAAAGCAGAATCTGTTCTTTTGAGCTTCTTTGCGTTGCAAGCTCGGCGGGCAGCGCCGTCTTTTCGAAAAAACGCGCTTCGGTCGTCTCCGGGTTTTCGGCAAAAGCGCCGCCCAGATTTTCGCACAAAACAAACGCCTTGATTACGCCGTGCGCATAATTGCGCACATTGTGCAGCCGCCAATCCTGCAGGGCAATGAGGCGCACGGCGCGTACCCGCAGCCCCGCCTCCTCCAAAACTTCTTTTTCCGTGTTGGAGGCGACGGATTGATCCACATCGCACCAGCCGCCGGGCAGAGCCCATGTGCCGTCCGCCTCGTGAACCAAAAGAATTTTCCCCTCCGAAAACACAGCCGCGCGTGTATCCAATTTCGGCGTTTGATATCCCGTTTCGTTGCAGAAAACGGCATGAATTTTTTCCGGCGGCAGATCGGTTCGCTCCGCCAGCAGCTGTGCGGCAATCTCCCGCAGCTCGGTATAGCGCGCAATATCATATGGGTCTTTGCCGTATTGCAGCCCTGCCTGCGCAATGCTTTGAAGGCGCATGGCAACGGAAAGCCATTTATCGTTCATTTGTTTCCACCCAACCTGTTATTTTGTGTTTTTCATCTTTTGTATGCATTATATCACATATTTCAAAAAAAGTGTACGGTTATCAAAAAAGTGCGAGCTTTTTTATAAGATGCGCGGATCGGGGGCGTTTTGGAATCGTCCGGCGGTAAAGCGGCAATTTTTTGCGGTTTGAGAAGCGGGCATGACCCTTGTCTGCGTTCAGGCAAAAGGAAAATTCCTTGGGCGCTTTCATCGCCGGCGATGCAGTTCTGTTTTGAAAAAGAGAACGCACAGCCTCTCGGACGGCTGTGCGTTTTTTCGGGAGCGGGATGATCGTGCTTTTTCGTTCACGGCAATCCGGATTTCGCATGTGTAATTCGGGTCGGCGGTATTTGCCGAGAAATAGACCTCAAATTCAACATTTTCGGCATATTCGTATTGCGTGCTCTGCGAAAAAAATTCCGTGACGACTTTGTGATAGGGATCAATAAAGGCGTCCGGCATTTTTCCCTTGCTCTGAAAGACGGCATAGGTGTTCGTGGAAATGGTGAGAATTTCAAGGTCGGGGTCAACCGCGCCGCCCGCAAATTCCACACCGATGCCGTAGGGGAAATTGCTTTGCGTCAAGCTCTGCGGAAAAGCAAATGCCGAGCAGCCCTTTCATCACCGCATTTTGCGGCAGGCGGGCAGCCAGGCGCTCAATTGTGCCGTCCGCGCCGCATTCCCGCCACAGAGCCGTGATATCCTGTATGGCATTTGCCGCCGCGCTTGACTTCGCTCGGCGCAATTCCGTGGAAGCGGGTAAAGGCGCGGAAAAAGCTTTCCGGCGTATCATATCCGTATTTGAGCGCGACATCGATGATTTTTGCCTCTCCCGCCGAGAGCTCTTCTCCCGCCAGCGACAGCCTGCGCATACGGATATACTCTCCCAAAGAAAAGCCGCACAGAATGCCGAATACCCTTTGAAAATGAAACGAAGAGGAATGTGCTTCTTTTGCCGCCGCTTCAAAATCAATCTCTTCGGTGATGTTTGTCTCCACATAGTCGATTGCCCGCTGAATGCCTTGAATCCAATCCATGTTTTTCACAACCTTTCCGTGTTCTCAGTATACCGAAGTGCAGCCTTGATTTCCTGATTTTTTATGCGCCTGTGTGTTAAAAAACAAAAAAATTGCGCTTGCCGTGAATTTGCGCAAAAAATATGCTATAATGATCTTCCGGGAAAGAGGGTGAGGGCATGTATTTTGCATACGGAGAAAAAGAATTGTCATATTTGCGCGGGAAGGATAAGCGCCTTTGCAATGCGATTGACCGCATCGGGCGGATTGAGCGCGCGGTCGACCCGGATTTGTTTTCCTCTGTTGTCCATCACATCATCGGGCAGCAGATTTCGACCAAGGCGCAGGCGACCGTGTGGCAGCGCATGCAGGAAAGCCTTGGTGCGGTCAATGCCGCAACGCTTCTTGCGGCGGGGCCGGAAAGGCTGCAATCCTTCGGTATGACCTTTCGCAAGGCGGAATATATCGCAGAGTTTGCCGCGAAGGTGCAAAGCGGCGCGTTTGATCCGGAGGCGATTGCAGGAATGACGGATGCCGAGGCGATTTCGGCGCTCAGCGCGCTGCGGGGCATCGGCGTTTGGACGGCGGAAATGATATTGCTGTTTTGCCTGCAGCGCCCCGATATCTTCAGCTATGACGATTTTGCCATTCAGCGCGGGCTGCGGATGCTGTATCATCATCGAAAGATCGACCGCGAGCATTTTGAAAAATATCGACGCCGTTTCAGCCCGTACGGCAGTGTTGCAAGCCTTTATCTGTGGGCGGTGGCAGGCGGTGCACTCCCGGAGCTGAAAGACCCGCGACCGATGAAAAAAACAAAAAAGGAGAGCCGACGCAGTGCGGCGCGAGGTGCGGACAATGGTATCGATTCAAACCTATGATTCCCCGATCGGAACGCTGTTGCTCGCGGCAGACGAGGTCGGCCTGTGCGGGCTTTGGCTTGCCGGCGAAAAACAGTTTGCCGACAATCTGCCCGCAGAGCACGTGTGGCAAAGCACGCCTGTTCTTGCAAAAGCGCAGCAATGGCTGGACATTTATTTTTCGGCAAAAGAGCCGGATTTTATGCCGCCGCTGCATCCGGTCGGCTCGGCATTTCGGCAGGAGGTGTGGCAGCTGCTTTTGCAGATACCGTACGGAAAGACCGTAACCTATGGGCAGCTTGCGCAGAAGTTTGCAAAGCGCAGAGGTGTTTTGCGCATGTCTGCGCAGGCAGTCGGCGGCGCGGTCGGACATAATGAAATTTCCATAATCATTCCGTGTCATCGCGTTGTCGGAGCGGGCGGCAATCTCACCGGCTATGCAGGCGGCATCGACCGTAAAATCAGGCTGCTGGAGCTGGAAGGGGTGGATTTGCGCGGCCTTTATGTGCCGAAAAAGGGGAACGGCATTGTAACGGGCTGAAGAGACCTTTATCAAGTTGACAGTGGAAAAATAAAATATTCGGTTAAGAATACCCACCCTGCTGTGCAGCAGGGTGGGTATTTCTTATGCCGCATCCTCTGTCGGTTTTCCGGCAGAAAGAAGCTTATTGCGAAAAGCGAGAAGCGCTTTCCGCATCGGCCGTACCTCGTCAGGGGACAGCTCAACCATTCGTTTCTCAGCTTTACGGCGAAGCATTTACAGCACCGCCATTCCTTTCTGCCTCCATTGTATCCGCAGATGCGCATCATGGCAAATGTGCAAATGAAAACCTTTCGAAAAGCGAATACGGCAGCCTGTTGAAAGGCTGCCGTAGATCGACAAACTGGAATTTATTTGGCAGATTTGATTATCCATTCATCAAGAAATTTCATTTGTTCATCCGTATGAAACCAATGCTCTCCATTTTTCATAATAGAAAGTGTTGAATTCGTTCTCTGTGCAAATTCAAATATCGTTCCATAAGCGGTAAGATTATCTTTTTCACCATACAAAATGTGCGTCGGGATTTTCCATATAATAGGATTTTCTCTTGCATAGCAAAGATAATCCCATGAAAGGGTCTCTCCAAAGGTTGTCTGAATTTCTTTTTTCTCTTTGAGTTCATCTTCTGTAACATTTGCCCAAATCATCATATCAGCAATAAGTCTTTCCATATCTACAACGGGCGAAATAAAATATGCTTTCTCTATTTGCTGATTTGCTAAAGCGTTGATAGCAAAATACGCTCCAATGCTATTGGCGATTATTTCAACAGTCTTGTAGTTTCTATAAGTCGAATTAAAAAGTAGTGGAAATTCTTCTTTTGCTTCCCATGGAAACTGTGCAGTATAGTCAAGACCAATCACATCACAATCACTAAAGAGCGGCTTGTAATGAATAGCTTCTTCAGCATTTCCACCTTTTCCGTGTATATAAATAACTGCTTTATCCACAATAGTTATCCTCCACAAATTCATGGTTGTCAGATAAAATGTCTAATGGCCTCTGTGCTTTTCTTTCCGCTTTTGCTGTTTCAAATCGAACTGACGCTGTTTCTCTGCCTCACGCTGCTGCCTGCTGATTTGTTTTCGTTCCATTTTGATTTCCTCCCGCTGCATCTGCAACGCTTGTTGGGACTTCGTTCCGATGCCGGAAACGCGCATCTGCTTCTTCACTTCACGCTGCCTTCTTTTGGGGTTATCTGCGGTCTTTTTCATTTCAGATGCAATCGCAGCGCTGAACACCAACCTGTCATAGTGCTTGAGAACGAACTCCCAGACTTCATAATCTTTTGGCTCTGCGCCAAAGGTAACCTTACATACAGACAGCTTGCCGTTTTCCATCCGCTCAAAAACGCCGACCCAGAACGGCTCTTCAAAATACACCGTCAGTTTACTGACTGTGTCCATAAGAATCCCTCCTAAAATAATTGTTAAACAAAGAATGGACAACCCGGAGGGGCAGGTTACTTACCCTATTTACATAGGACGGCCGGGCTACCTACCGGCTCTGGTACACCTCGTTGGTGTACGTTGCGTTTTTATCTTTGTCAGTAACATGATAAAGTTCTGCGGTAGAATACACAGATTGATAGACCCCGATCCGTGCCTCGCCTCCATAGAATTTAATTTTTCCTGACCGCAAGGCAGTAATTGACATGCTCAAAGGCTTTCATATCTGCCCCGGCCTTGTCGATGATGTCCCCTTGAATATCATCCGGTGTCAGCAGCTCGTAGATCAGAAACCCATGCTTCTCCAGCAGCGTTTCAGAGGGATAGTCAGTGCTTTTCGTTTCATTTATCTCCATTCTCAACTTTCTTCGGAGTGGCGTCCACAAGACCCTGATTTTCGATTTTGACAATGCGTGTACAGTATCGAAAAGCGTTTGTGTCATGGCTTACCATGATAACGGTGCGGCCTTGCCGGTTTAATGCCCACAGCAAGTCAATGATTTTGTCGGCGTTTTCTTTATCCAATTTCGTGTTCCGCTGGACGGCGGCGTTTACATCAGGGAATCAGAATCTTCCGAGCCTTGTTGCTTATGACAGCAGCTTGAACGCCTGCTCCAGCAGCCAGTCTCGGCCTTCCAGAAAATCGTATCCCAGCAGCGCCTCTATCTCCGTCGGTTGACCGTATAGCTTGTCGCAAATATCGACATCCTGCAAATAAATCGTCTGATTTTGAAACCGAAGCTGCATCACCCACACATAGGGAAGCCGTTTATATTGCGAAGCACCGACACCGGCAATTTCAGCTTCGTGATATGCAATGTCAGGGAGCCGGGAATACCAAGAGGCACTGAGGATGGAGCCGGTATGCAAAAAGACGCAGAGCAAACCGATTTTCTCGATCTGCACTGCGTCTAAGCGTCTGGCATTTTGATTTCTTCAATTTCTCCGTGCTTGAAACGAATTACGCAGGTGTATTTGCACTTTGGGCAAAATAGCGGAAAATCCTCCAACACCGTATGTGGCCGGATCTGTGTCCTTGTTTTGCCGCCGCATCTTGGGCAGCAAAGCCAACGCAATTTCAGAGTTTCATCCATCCGCGGCACCTCGCTTCGCTTGTCAGCCAATGTGCCGACAGCGCCTGCACATTCTTTCATGCCATTTCCTCCTGCGCGGCCAATATTGCGCCTCTGTATGCCCGCTCCAAATGGGAATTGATCGTGTCCTCATCGTATTTCAGCGCATTGTTGGCAATCATGCTTGCATACCCGTGGGCAAACAGAAACACCGTGATAAAAACCGTTTTCGTCTGCTCCATGCTGACGCCTAAAGCACTTTGCATCGCCGAGAGAACAGGGAGAAGTTCCTCCGCATCGATCAGTTCAAGCAAAGTCTTTCCGTTAAAATAATCCGACTGAAAAAGGAAGCGGAACAGGCGGGGTTCTTCGATGGCAAAGCGAATATAGTTCATTCCGATCCCAAGGGCAGCGCCCTTGGGCGGTTTCTTCATGGTCATAAGGTATTCCGAATGATAAAGGTCTGCCTTCGCATAGACTGTTCTTTTCAGTTCTTCCATCGTCGCAAAATGATACATGACGGGCTGTGTGGAGCAATGCAGCCTCTCCGATACTGTCCTTGCGTTGATGTTTTCCACTCCCGCCTCGCGGGCAATCGCAAAGGCCGCATCTACGATCATTTCTTTTGTGACTTTTGCTTTGGCGGGCATTTTCGAACCTCCGCATTTATAACTTACATTATGTATAACGTGAATTATACATTAGCAAGTAGCGCTTGTCAATCCGTCCGAAGCAAAATTTGCGGACAATCTATCCTTTCAGACACTTTCGTCACTTTTGCATGGCCGGCACCTACTCGTTCGTCGGGGCGGAAATGAGCGTGATTCTCCGCGGTTTGCTGCTTTCCGAGCTTGCCTGTTTCATGTACTTGACCGTAACCTGATTGATTTCCGAAAGGTACTTCGAAAATTCCTCGTCTGTCAGCAGCATATCCTTTTGCGGATCGGCATTGCCGGTGGAAAAATATTTTGCAAAGGAAGCGCAGATACTCAGCAGCGACATCTGTACCGCATTTCCGGTTTCATCTTCCGTAGCCATAGCATCCTTATTGAGTTGATAAACGCTTTCCACTGTACCGCGAATTCGATTTTCGCCAACCACCATGAGGATGGAACAATCCGCAAGAATCTTGATATGCCGATATAAGCTTGCACTCGGAATATGAAGATGCCGCCCCGTTGGAACGATTCGGAAACATCTTGGCGAAATAACCGCGTTGCCATGCGATTCAAATAACACACGTCGAACTCCGCTTTAGGCGGCGGAGCAGCTTCGGCAGAATTGATGGGGACAAACCTCGAAGCCAATGGCGCACAGCAAAAAACCTGTCTCACGGCAGGTTTTTGGTACGCCCGACTGGATTCGAACCAGCGGCCTACAGAGTCGGAGTTATCAGGCCGTCAAGCCGGAAGCCCTGCGGCGCAAGGGCTTGGTTGAGATTGCACAAATTTCCGGCATTTTGAAGGAAAACCTCGGAAGCCTTATCGGACAGGGCTTCCGAGATTTTTCGCGGTAGTAGTCAAATAGCAGTCTGCGCAGGTCACATGTCGCGCAGCTCGATTCAACTGAGCGACCCTACTGGTGGCTCCAGGGGTAAAGTAATAAATTTTATGACAGTTTCATTCATACTTCTCAATATCTTAGATTATTGAATATAGTTGACTATGCATTGGAGCGGATAAAGCAGGGTATTGCTTTTTTCCGCCTCTGCAATAATTTTCTCATCAAATCCGCTTTCTGAAAACAGTGCATAATGAAATTTGGCATGCTCTTTTTGCGGTGTAAGTTTTGCTAACGTATCAAGGTATTCCGAATAAGAAAACGGTGCTTTTTTGAACTTACACTCGCCAACCAAATATTCCTTTGCAGTTCTGTCGATGCATAGAAGGTCAATCTCTGTCTCCGCTATTCGCAAACCACTTGCCGCAGAATCATCGCGCACCGTGGTTTTTCCTGCCCAGCGCCCCATCTTGGCATAGCGAAAAGGCAGCTCATTCTTTTTCTGCATTTCCCGAACAAACTCACGGCACACATCTTCGAACGCAAAAGACGCGAACTTATGCAATTCCGGTTCAACGACAAATTCATACACACCATTTACATCACCATCTTCGAGCTGAGAGAAGTTTGCAAAACCAAAGGCATACCAGAAACGGAAGAAATTATCTGTCAAGCGATAGGTTCCGCGATTAGAGTTTGCCTGTTCCTTTAGCTTTGCATCAACAGAAAATTCCCGCTCTACAATGCCGAGTTCCATCAGATTTTTCAAGTATACGCTGGTTTTTGAAGTATCCTCCACTAACGATTTCTGGCTAATATCATTTAACTTCGTATTACCAAGCGCCACCGCTTCAATGATTGAATTATAAATTGGTGTCTCCCGAAGCTCCTGATGAAGCAGAAAATCCACCTCGCTGTAAAGAATACAGCCCTTTGTCAAAATATTCCGTTTAATATTTTCACCAACCGAAAGCCCCGGATTCCATTGACGCAAATAGTGGGGGATTCCGCCGAGTACAGCATACGCAAGCACCTTGTCACGATCCGCGTAATCAGGGAAAAATTTAACAGCATCGTAAAAGCCCATTTCTCTCATCTTGTAGATTCCAGTTGCTCTTCCATAAAGAGGATTTTTCTCAGACAGCAGTTCCTTTTCAATAAAACTCATTGCACTGCCGCAGAGAATAATCATCACATTGCTGTCCCGAAATTCAGTGTCCCATAGATTTTGCAAAATGGAAGGTATGCTTGGATTTCCTTTGCACATATACGGGAACTCATCGATTACAAGCAGCTTTTTACTGTTGCCATAAGGAAGATCAAGTACGGCCCGAAACGCTCTCGCCCAATCTGTAAACGCAGAGATATAGTCTTTTGCCGGAATATCTTCCTTCATCATTCGAGTCGAAAAGTTACGAAGCTGTACCGGGTCTGTTGTCTGCGTACAGGAAAAGAATACATGCGGTTTTCCCTTGCAAAACTCCCGCAGGGTTTCGGTTTTTCCTACACGCCGCCTGCCATATAGTACGATCAGCTGACCGCCATTCTCTTCATACTTATCATTTAAGAATTTCAGTTCAGCCTCTCTACCGATGAACATTGAGACACCTCCGTTCATTACCTAATCTTGATTTACTAAATCGTGATTTGATAATAGTATAACCGGCTTACACAGAAAATACAAGTGTTTTTTATGTGGTTCGCCTCTGTGGCCAATTTTTCCTACACATACCGTGCCGTAGCAAATAAGAACTCATTCATGCCATGAACGGTACTGTCATCGTTCAGAATTTTAGCAGAAAATTTTGCTTTTCCAAAGTCCATGATATGCCTCAAATTAATGCTCATGTGCCATAAAGAAACACGCAAGAATTTGATTGACAGCATCCACTATTCCATAGCAACAGCGAGTTGCTTGTTAAAATAAGGTTTGCAGTTTTATAATAAATAATAACATATTCCTTAGGAGGGACAGACATGGAAACACGAGATATTCTCAAGAATTTGCGTGAAAAAAATAAACTTACAAAAAGTCATTTGAACGGTACTACAAAATGAGAAAACGCGCTTGACTCTACATCTGTTGTAGATATTATAATATTGGTAGTTTAACAAAAAAGAAGGATTAGGCAATATGGAAAAGAACCTTACTACCGGCAGTGTGTTCAAAAATGTTGTATTATTCTCATTGCCGTATCTGCTCTCGTATTTTCTTCAAACGCTCTATGGCATGGCTGACCTATTTATCATCGGACAGTTCGAGGGTGTAGCCAGTACTACCGCTGTTTCTATCGGCTCACAAGTGATGCACATGCTTACGGTTATGATTGTAGGGTTATCGATGGGAACAACCGTCAGCGTCGGCCAGGCAGTGGGGGCAGGAGATCGAAAACAGGCAGCGCATAACATCGGGAATACGGTAATATTGTTTCTGGTGGTTTCCATTGCACTTACGGCCATCCTGTTATCCCTTGTTCGTCCCATTGTCGTTGCCATGTCTACGCCAACGGATGCGGTGAGCGGTACGGTCACCTATTTGACCATCTGCTTTATCGGGATTCCGTTTATTACATCCTACAACATCATCAGTTCTATTTTTCGAGGGTTGG
The DNA here is from genome assembly GCA_900549725.1 of uncultured Eubacteriales bacterium. Lineage (GTDB taxonomy): Bacteria > Bacillota > Clostridia > Oscillospirales > CAG-272 > UMGS1225. Next base: position 43,737 of record URPL01000014.1, read on the forward strand.
GCGACAGCAAAAGCCCGATGTGCTTTATTGCCACAGCCTGTGCTGCCAACATCGCTTTAGACTATCTTTTTATGGGTGTGCTGCACCTTGGGCCTGCGGGCGCAGCCCTTGGTACAACTCTCTCTCAGGCAATCAGTGTAGTTGTTTCCCTTACCGTTATTTTGAAACGCAGGAGCATTGTTCTGAAAAAAAGCGACTTCAAGCCTTGCCGTGCGGTCATGGGGAAAATTTTGGGGATTGGCATCCCGATTGCGTTTCAGGACGGCCTGATTCAAGTTGCTTTTATTATTATCACGATTATTGCCAATCAGCGTGGACTGAATGACGCAGCGGCAGTCGGGATTGTGGAGAAAGTGATCAGCTTCCTCTTTTTGGTCCCCTCCTCTATGCTGTCTACCGTTTCTGCCTTGGGAGCGCAAAATATCGGTGCGGGCAAACCGGAGCGGGCCATTCAAACGCTGCGCTATGCGGTGATGCTCGCCGCAGGCTTTGGCGTGCTTGCTTCTATCGCGATCCAGTTTACAGCGGAAGGCATCGTTTCGCTGTTCACTGATCCCAGCACTGCGGACGGAGCGGCGGTGGTCCGTTTCGGCGGCCAGTATCTGCGCGGTTACATTTTTGACTGTATTTTTGCTGGCATTCATTTTAGTTTTAGCGGCTTTTTTTGCGCATGCAGGAAATCCGGCCTGTCGTTTTTACACAATATTCTCGCCATTGTATTGATGCGTGTGCCTGGCGTTTATGTGACCTCAAAATTATTCCCGGCAACGCTTCTCCCGATGGGACTGGCTACCGCGGCAGGCTCACTGCTATCGGTCGTGATCTGCCTAATCGCCTTTGGAGTCATACGGCGCAAATCAACGCTTGTTCTGGTGGAGGAGTAAGATATGGATCGGAAAAATCTTTTCCCAATAGGTGAAGTGTCAAAATTGTTTCATATCAGTGTTAGTAGTTTGCGGCACTATGAACATATCGGTTTGCTTACACCAGAATACATTTCCTCAGATTCTGGCTATCGTTACTATGGCACCGAACAATTTGAAGTACTCAACACAATCAGGTATTTGCGGGCATTGGATATGCCTTTGGCCGAGATTGAGGACTTTCTCAAAAATAAGGATATCAGCCGTATTGAGGAAAAGTTGTTACAGCAAAAGCATGCCGTCCTGAAAAAGCAACAAGAATTACAACGTATAGGACAAAAGATTAACCACCGCTTAAATTGGCTGCGTGACGCACAAAGTGTGCCTTTGGATACTGTTTCCTTAATAGAGCTTCCGTCCTGTCGCATTGTTTGGGTAGACGCTCCACTGAAAGTACATGGCTCTCTTGATATGGAAGTGCCGATTAGAAAGCTGGATCAATCTGATGCCGAAGCCGTTGTCTTTCTTGGAAAGGTCGGACTTGGCATTTCCGCGGAACATTTGCAGCAATCAAAAGTAAATCGTTATGACAGCATTTTTCTAATACTGGATCAAGAGGACATTTATACCGGTGAAACCATTACTCTTCCCAAAACACTTTGTGTACGGCTGCGTTTTCGAGGCAGTCATATAGAAGCTCCAGCGCACTATGAAAAGCTCCTTGACTACATCGCAAAAGAACAGATACAGATTGTTGGTTTTTCGCGAGAAATCACGCTCATAGACTATGGCATTACTAATGACAGTGAAAAATTTGTGACTGAAATATGTATTCCGGTCAAGTGCAGATAAGAAGGGCATAAAATGAGATAAAGTAACACAAAAAACAACAGACAGCCGCCACAATTCCGTAATGATTGATGCTTGACAGTCTCCTGAGAGAACGCTATAATAATACGCGTAAAATTTGAGTGGACTTTTCCGGATTCGGTCATCTTTTTGCCACACAGCTATCTTGTGATAGTTGTGTGGCTTTTTTGTTGCCTGTATCTCGGAAGTATTAGCAGAATGGAGGACTATATCTGTATGGAAAAAAATTTTTTGTCTCTTATCAAGACGCGCCGTAGTGTACGGGCTTATAAATCGGAACCTGTCCCTTCCAAGGCTTTGGACGCTGTACTGGAAGCAGGGACTTACGCTCCTACCGGCGGAGGACATCAATCTCCGACCATCATTGCAATTACAGACCCCAAATATAGGCGGGAGATTGCAAAACTAAACGCAGAAGTGATGGGGAGCAACACAGACCCTTATTATGGCGCACCTGTCGTGATCATAGTTTTGGCAGATGGCTCCGCAAGTACCTTTGTGGAGGACGGAAGCTGCGTCCTCGAAAACATGATGCTCGCCGCCCATGCCCTTGGGCTGGGAACTGTATGGGTACATCGGGAACGTGAGATTTTTGACAGTGAAAGTGGCAAGGCTCTCCTGCGGGAGTGGAAGCTGCCGGAAACCTTGCGTGGCGTCGGGGCGATTGCATTGGGGTATCCAGCCCAGGAAGCCACTCAGCCCGCAGCACGCAAACAAAACTATATCGTTCGGATTTAATGATCCTGCTGTCCGGCGCAAAAAATTGCGCCGGACACTTTGTGGAGAGGAGGGAAAGTATGCAGACCAATAATAAAATGGCGGTCGCTCCTGTTGGAAAACTCATCTGGCAAATGTCGATACCGCCGCTGATTTCCATGTTTCTACAATATTCCTATAATCTGATAGACAGCGCGTTTGTAGCGCGGCTGAGTGAAAATGCTTTGACGGCGGTTTCCCTGTCGTTTCCCATTACAACACTGATGAATGCGGCGTCTATCTGGATCGGTGTCGGCGTGAATGTACTGATTGCAGGGTATCTTGGGGA
>URPL01000015.1 GCA_900549725.1 uncultured Eubacteriales bacterium
AAATCATATCGTTGAAATTTACCTCAAATCCGGAAAAAAGCTGAAGATGCGTGCCGCTTTGGCTGAAATAAAGCAGCAGTTTTCCGGGGTGAGCGGATTTTTATCGGTGGGTGCTTCTTATTTTGTGAATCTGAGATGTGTGCAGAGTGTTTTGCCCGCCGAGCTTATTCTGACAAACGGGCATAAAATTCCCGTGCCGCGCCGTTTCCGCAGCGAGGTTAAGGAACAATACTTTGCATTTTACAGAGGGGAGGCGACAAAGCATTGATACGTATGTACGCAATTTGGTTCTTACTTTGCCTTAGTCATGCTTCCTGCTTTTGGATTTTGACGGAGCCTAAATTTTCAAAGCGCAAAACCACACTTTTTTATTTGTTTTTCTGCGCGGCATTTTTGTTGCTTCTGACGCTTTTTTATCTGATCTTCGGAGAGATGCGGCTGTTTTACGGAGTTGGCTTTACAAGCACACTGATTTTGGCATTTTTCGTTTTTGCAATGACCTCTGCAGACCCGATTTGCAAAAAGATATTTCTATTTATCAGTTATGCTAATGTATTCTGCATTTTTGCCTGTGTTTCCTTAATCCTGTGCAGAGTATTTCTCAGCGGTGCATCGGAGCTTGTCGTGTTTTATGTGAGAAATATCCTTCGCACCGTTTTATTTATTCCCGCAGCGTTTCTCTATATCCGAATTTTGAGGCCGGTTGTGCGTGCTGTGGCGGGGAAGCGGCGCAAAACATGGTATTCTATCTCCTTTGTCTCATTGTTGTTTTTGTGTACTTTCGCAATCTTTGTGATTTTTTTCCTCTCGGATTACGCGAATCTGGACAAATATATTCCGTTTTTCGGGGGAGCTGTTTTAGTGTATGTTTCGGTTGTTTGGGTGATTTTCGGAACGATTAAGTCATTGATCCTGCAGAACAATGCGGAGTTTATGCAGCAAAATGTTGCTTTTTTGCAAAGTCAGCTGAAAGCCGCAAAAAAGTATGAGCTGGTGGCAAAAACAACACGCCATGATTTCAGGCATCACAATCAGAATCTTGAAGTGATGCTGCGGCGGGGCGAAACCAATGAGGCGCTGCGATATTTGCAGCAGTATAACGATAGCCTTGAGGCGACAAAATCCGAAGAATTTTGTCCGAATATTACCGTGAATGCGATTTTAAACAGCTTTTGTGCAAAAGCTAAAAAGAGTGGGGTTTTGATTTTCGCCGAAGCGGATATCGATACGGATACGGCTGTCAGCGATATGGATTTTACAGCTATATTGTCCAATCTTTTGGAAAATGCGATTAACGGCTGCATTGCATGCGGTTCGGACGGCGAAATAACCGCGAATCTGAGAACGATCGGCACAAAAACCGTGATCGTTTGCTCCAACCCATGCAAAGAAAGTATTTGTATTGAAAACGGGCTGATTCGAAATCGTGGGGTCGGCATCGGGAGTATCCTTGCGGCAATCAGAAAATATGACGGTGATATCAAGTACACTTTAGACGACGGTATTCTTACCGTTTGTGTGATTCTGAATTCTTAATCCAATTGCGTTGTGAAACTGACCAATTTCGAAAAAACCATCCGAAAGGGTGGTTTTTTTGTTATACTTACGCGGATATCATTGGAACCAGGCTGCATATGGAGAACGGCGGTGCTTTGCGAGACAGAGCGCAACAGCCCGGCTGACGGAACTATTATCAGTACAATCGGGGGATAGCTGTATGGCAAAAGGCGGAATCTCAAAAAGAATTGCATTTGCTGCAGGAACTGCTTTGTGTTGCGTGTTTGCACTCATGCTGCTTTGCAATCTGACTATTATTATCAAAGGTGTGATCCATCCCCAAACGCCGCCCTCGGTGTTCGGAGTGACTCCTATGGTTGTGCAGTCGGGTTCCATGAGCGGAAACGCCGAGGACCATATTGAAGTCGGAGACCTGATCTTCACGGTCAAACCGAATATTGCAGAACTGAAAAAAGGCGATATTATTTCCTATATGGAGGGGAACATTGCCGTAACGCACCGCATTATCGACATCACGACCGACGCAAACGGCAAACGCGAATTCATTACAAAGGGCGACGCGAACAATACCGAGGACCCGGCTGTCAATGAAGATGCCGTGTTCGGGCTTTATAAGGGGAGGATTCCCGGGCTGGGGGATTTTGCGATGTTTTTGCAAAAGCCGCTCGGTATGGCGGTATTTATCGGCATTCCCGTCTGTGCCTTTATTGTATATGATATTATCCGTCGCCAAAGAAGCGCGGGAAAGGCAAATCGTGAAACCGAGGCACTGCGCGCAGAGCTCGAAAGGCTGCGCGCCGATGCCGAAAATAAAAACGGCAAGCAATAGGGCTTTATCGGTATCTTCTGCCGGTCCGGTGCCACAGCCGGGCAACGCAGTGATATATACAGCGAGGATATGTCCTCGCGTTGAGACGATATATCGTCTCGCAAAAAAGATGATGTATCGTCTCAACAAATTCAGAATTGTTTAGGAGGATGTTCCATGAATTCCAAAAAGAATTGGACAATGAGAGCGGCAGTTCTCCTGTTTGCTCTTGTACTTATTTCTTCGTGCTTTGTCGGCGGCACGTTTGCAAAGTATGTTACAAGCGCCGGCGGTAGCGCGACTGCCCGCGTTGCTAAATTCGGCGTTACGGTAACCGCTGCGAATGACACTATGTTCAAAACCGCATATGCAACCGACGATACTGCTGCGATGGCAAGCATTACAAACTCCGTTGTATCTTCTGATGCCGATAAGCTGGTTGCCCCCGGTACAAAAGAAGATGCAACCGCGATGTTTTCCGTTACGGGGCAGCCGGAGGTTGCCGTTAGGGTTGCTATCGGTCTTGATGCGCAAACCCTCAAGGATGTTTTCCTCAAAGCCGGAACCTATACGGATTATACAACTGCTGCCGGAGGCACATTTGATTTGGGACAGGATTATTATCCCGTTCGGTTTACATTGACGAAAAACGGAGAGGCGGTCGTTACGGACGGCACGCTTTCCGATGTGAATGCAAAGCTTGCGGAAGTTTCCAAAGAGTATGCGCCCGGCGCAGATCTTTCCGATGCGATCGGCGAATACAAATTGTCCTGGAAATGGGAATTTGAAGGCGATAACCGGGCAGATACATTGCTCGGCAACCTTGCGGCAGGGAGTGCAGCCCTTGATGCTGCCGAGTATTCCACGCAGATTGCGTTCACGCTCAATGCGACCGTGACTCAGATCGACTGATCTGTCAGGCTCTTGCCGATTTTTACCGCCGAACATCTCCTGCCATGTGGCTGGCGGGAGATGCTTCGGGGTATATTCAAAATACCCGGAATGCCGCCGTGCGTTTTGAATATGGTCCGAAGATTGCGTGTGTTTTGACAGAACAGTTTTGTATTTCAGAAAAGAAGAGGCAATCTATAATGCAGACCGTGAAACGGCGGGAATGGATATTTTCCGCAATTTTGATTTTGTTTATAGTGCAGGTCGTTTTGCTGCCGGTGATGATAGGGCTTACCTATGCCACCCGCAGCGAGCGACCGGAGCATATCCTGACTTATACAACCGGATCGCTTATTTGGGATAAAGATACTGCGGTGCGCCCGGACGGCTCGGCATCCCTTTCTTTTTTTGAGACGCTTTATGAAAATGTCAATGCGGAAAATGCCGAAAAGGTGCTGGCACCCGGAACGGAAAAGGACAGTATTGTTCGACTGAAAAACAATGCCAAAAGAGAGGTGCGGTATACCGCTATTCTTTACAGCCTGTCTACCGATGCCGAGCTTTCAATCGGTGCAAGTCTTTCGGGCAATGGCTTTTCGGATATCACGGATTATATTTTGCCGGAGGAAATCAATCGGGATACGGTGCTCCGTGCAGTCAGCGGAACGCTTGCCGCAAATACAATGCAGGATTTTGATATCAATTGGTATTGGGCGTTTGAACAGGATATCGACACGGATGCCAGTGACCGGATTGATACCTATCTCGGAGATAAAGCGGCTGATGCGAATGCGGATAAAGCGACGCTTGGGTTTTATCTCACGGTGTACGACGGCGGCGAGGTCGTTCCCGCGCCGCAAACCGGCGATAAAGCCGCCTTCGGCGCCTACGTGGTGCTGCTGCTTATCAGCGGCGGCATGACATTGCTGTTCGGTGTGACCGGCAAAAGGAGAAGACGCGATGAAGCTTAAAAAGTTTTTGCGTGTTCTTTGCCGGGTACTTCGGTCGGTTTTTCGCGCGGCGCTCGGCATTTTGCTGCTGGCAGGTCTTTATTTGGCGGGCGCAAAGGTTTTTGAGGGGCAAACACATCCGACATTTTTCGGTTTTTCTTCCGCCGTAGTGCTCACGGGCAGCATGTCGCCTGCGATAGAGCCGAATGATATTATCGTCAGCCGCAAACAAAGCAGCTATGCCGTCGGCGATATTATCACCTTTGATGCAGGCGGTTCCTCCGTGACGCATCGGATTGTTTCCGTCGGTGAAGATGGCATGCGCACAAAAGGAGACGCAAACAATACCGAGGATGCACAGCCGATCAAGCAAAGTCGTGTGATCGGAAAAGTGATTTTGGTGATACCGAGGCTCGGCGCAGCGGTCGGCTTTTTAAAAACGCCGCTTGGCATTCTTTGCTTTTTAGGAGCCGCGGTGCTTTTGTTTGAAGCACCGGAGCTTTTTAGGTCCGCGAGAAAAAAGCGGAAAACGGAGAAAAGGTGAAACAAAGAACGGAGGAGGCAGATGGAGCCGAACAAGCAAAAACGAAAAATCAGACTGCCGTTTTCTGCGGTTTTGCTGTATCTTGCTTTGATTGCAATATTGCTTTCGGGTGTTACATTTTCAAGATATATGGCAGGCACCACGGTCGTGGATACGGCACGTGTTGCCTCTATGAAAAACATCACAATTACCGAAACGGGGAATTTTACAGAGCAGAATAAATGGGTCATTTTACCAGGCGTGAATCTGAATAAGAATGCCGTGATTCACTTTGATGGCAGCGAGATGGCGTGTTATGTGTTTCTCGAAATTGAAACGGCGGGATGGCAGCGAACGGGAGAATATGCCTATGCTTGTCCGATCGACGGCACGGAAGCCCTTTCCTGGACTGTTGATCCGGCCTGGGCGTTTCTCCTTGGGGATGACGGCGGGGCAGTGTATTACCGTATTGTGAGCGCTGACAATGCATTTGATGCCCGTGTACTCGGAAACGATGGAACGATACTTGTAGATAAAAGCCTCACAAGAACACAGCTTGCGCAGCTGACGGAGCATTTAACATCCGATCTTTCCATAGAGATCGGGGCAACAGCGGTGCAATACCACGGTTTTCCCGAAAATCCGGAAGATTCGGAGCAGGCGCGCGCCCGTGCTGTGTGGCAGCTTGTGAGTGGAGAATGAGACCCGCATGGGCGGAGGAAATATTGTGAAGAAATATACAATTGCACCGAAATTTTATTTGGGACACAGAAGACTGCTCTCGCTGATTCTGGGTCTTATTCTGCTGCTTGGCTGCATGCAGGTTTTTCCAGCTGCGGCGGCTGCCGGCTCGCCGCCGGCTGTGGTGATTGAGCATAACGGAAAACCTGCAGAAAAACTGATCCTGCCGGAGAACAAAAAAGAAGAGCTGACCGCAAAATGCACACCCGCCTTGGACGGAATCGAATATCAGTGGCAGATTCTTGCGGACGGAGAAGAGGAAACATGGGCCAATATTTACGATGGCACGGCGCAGACGCTGGCGGTTTCCTATGCAATGTTAGAGGCGCTGCTCGATAATTCGGGCAGCACCTATATCCGTTGCCGAGTGTCATACGGCGGAGATGAATGCATGTCCGAACCGGTCTGTGTGACGGTTGAATATATGCCGGACATCGGAAACGATGAAGTGAAGGGCATGACGGCAGCAGCGCAGTCTCCGAAGAAGAGCATCCGAAGAGTTGCGGCACAAAACGATGATGAAAAAATGGTCGGCATCACGATCAACTATCTTGACGGTGTTTCGGGACTTCCGATTTACAGCGCATATACAGGGCATGTAAATGTCAGCGAGGAGAATTATACTGCGACGGTCATTTCTCCGACCTATCTCGGATACGCGCCGAAGTACAGCGCGGAGGAACCGGCAAAAGAACTGCCCGATACGAGCGGCACCGATCATTCTGCGCTTTTCCCGGATTCGGCCGCAACGATTGAGCTGAACATCACAAAGGACACGGGAGCGCAGTATGTGGTGAATGTTTATTATTTTGCCATCGATGTTCCGTATGCCGTGCGGTATTATTTTCAAAATATCCACGACGACCTGTATACAGAGAATGTCGGACTTTACAGAACGTCCACTGCCAAAACCGGCACGATTATCTCGAATGAAAAGCTGGAAGAACTGATCGGCGGAAAGACTGCAACTGTCGGCTTTACAAAGCTGTATCACTATCCTGAGGCGGTTGCGGCAGACGGTTCAACCGTGTTTGAGTGCTACTATGACCGTAATTACCGGCTGATCAAATTCGATACCGCCGGAGGCTACGGCGTTGAGCCGATTTATGCCAGATACGGAACGCCCTTCCTTGTAAACGAACCAACGCGGCACGGATATGTTTTTGCCGGTTGGGATGAGCTGGGGCAGGGCGGAGTCGGCGATGAAACAGCTGACACCTTGCCCGCAACGGTTCCGGACAAAAACTGCACATACCGTGCGCTTTGGACACAGGCAAACACCACCTATGCTGTTGCATATTGGCTGGAAAACGCCGATGACGAAAACTACTCCTATATCGGTACGAGAAAAATGAACGCCCTCTCCGGCATCACAATTTCGCCTACCGGAGCTTCGGACGACGGCATAGGATACGCTCCCTTGCTTGATTCGACTATGCCGATCTGCGGTGCCGACGATGAGCCGGGGCATACGCATGACGAGAATGGCTGCTATGCTCTGCACGCAAAGCATTATGTTATTGACACCGATAACGAAGAGAACCAAAAGACGGTCGTTGTAAAGGGAGACGGATCGACCGTGCTCAATGTGTATTACACAAGAAAATACTATACGCTGCGCTTTGTTTACGCAAAACAGCTGCAAAGCACCGGCGCATATTATGTCGTCGGCGGAAGCACCTACGGCTTTGGTAACCGAGCCTATTCGTCCTGGTTCACAAAGGATTATTCAATCAATAATTTGCTCGACAATGTCTCTGACTGGGGTGAAGTTGAAGAGCTGCCGCTTCCCAAGAGTCCGAGCATGGCAAACGCAGAGTATGTTACCGGAGTTTATCCCTCGGATGGGTATGATAACGGGGAACGCTTTTACTATTTTGAAATAACCGCTCAATACGGTGCAGATCTTACAGGACTCTGGCCGGCAGATGTATTCGGCAGGGTCAAGGTTAAAAATCCGGAAAGCCATACCAAAAACGAAGCCAACAAAAATTTGGAGGAGAATGGCAAGGATCTTTGGGGAAAATATGCTTACCTTGCCGGATGGAACGGCGAATATAAGGTTCAGTATACGATTGAAAACGATAACAGCACCGTCAAGGGTCTTTACCAAAAGCTGAGCGACAAGCTGCTGCTCGGAACATACAACGGCACAACGTTTGACTATACTTCAGACCAAAATATTCCTCGGTTGATAGAGCAAACCAAGGCGACTGTCGACCAAAAAGAGGTAGCCGTGTCCAACGCGACCTACTTCCTCGCCTTTTTTGACAACGGTGCAGATATAGGCTGGAGCGTTCCGCGGGAATGGAACTACGAATTATTTGTACCGGTATTCAGCCATGAGGCAGAAACCGGCTCGGATTTATATAATGCAATCAGGGATGCGGCAAGAAATACGAGTCTTGCTGACCGCACCTATACCGACCCTGATACAAATAAGGTTTATTATTACCAGGCAAATAACAAGCAGATATATCGCCTGTATGACCGTATCGTTGCAAGCGATGACAACAGGATAACGGCAGGAACAATGTCCGGTCAGACACAGACGGAATTAACCGGATTCAAGTTCGAAACCCGAGCGGGCTACACACGCTACGAGCAGTTTCAAAACAGCGACACCGACGACGGTCGCGATTCATTTACCTCACGCTTTTTCTACACCAGAAGCAATTTCTCGATAACGCTGCACAACCACGGAAGGGTTTATAAATACGGCGAGCTTGAATTTGACAGCAATATGGATTCCTTCATGCTCGATGAAAACGGTAAGCTGCTTGTGCCGGAGTATCCCGGTACGCTTGAGAAAAATGCGTACTACTTTGCCGGCTGGTATGCAAGCCCGGAGGGAATTGATGGAACCCATTATGTAGAGGGCAGCGGCTATAAAATGTCGGCGGTCGATGTTACACTGTATGCAAAGTGGGCGCCGAAAAGGCATACAGTCAGATTCTTTCAGTCACATGACGATCTTCGGCTGTATGAAGCGGGCGACGCAACCGTCAAAATTCTTCACGAGTTTGAGGTTGAGCACGGAAAGGTGCTCGGCTCGGTTCCGAATCCGTCAGACAGTTATTACACCTTTGGCGGATGGTTTTACGATTATGCAGGCAAACGGTATTCCTATACGCCGCTTGACATTCCGGTAATCCGTGACATTAACGTGTTTGCTGTCTGGGGATCGCTTTCGGCTCAGCCATACCGGATCCACTATGCCCTGAATGAACCGGAAACAGACGCAACATGGACTGCTCTGCTTGCAAAGGAGGCGGAAAACCCACAGGACAACACGGCATATACAGTTACGGACGGAGCAAACACCCGTACCTATATCTTTCTTGCATCTGACGGCAAATTCCATCGAAGCATTGCAGATGCAACCGAGGGCTTTGCCTATCAGGGAAGCACGCGGACCTTTTCACCGAAGGTCGGAGATCCGTATAACCAGCTTTATAAGGCGTATGACAAGGACTTCAACACCGGTCATTATCCGACCGTTGCAAGCCATTCTATCACACTGCAATACGAGGAAAACAAAGAAGCGCCGAAAAAGAATGTATTCACATTTACCTATGTATATAAGGCGAGTATTGACTATCGTGTGGAATATCGCTATGTCGACACGGGTGCGCTGATTAAAAGCGTACCGCAGGACGGAATCGCTTATAAATCCACAACGGACGGCGTAGTGACCGAGCGTTTTGCCGCGGTTGAGAATTACATTCCGGATGCGTTCTTTAAACGATTGATTTTGGCAGTGGAAAAAGATGAAGACGGGGGGTATGTCAGTGCGTCCACAAATGTGATTGTTTTCTATTATACCAAAAACACCACAAGCGCGTATTACGCCGTGCATTATATGCTGCAGAATCTCGGCGCGGGTACGGAAAAAACGATCAAAAACGGAAAGTATATCAATTATACGGAATCTTCGGCTTATACCGAGGGCATCGGAACCATTGGGCAGGAATGTGAAATTCCGCCGCAAAGCTTCAGCGGATTCACGGTGGAGGAAACAGCGCTGGTTCACGGCGAAAAAAGCACAAATGAAACGTCGCTTATCACCGAAGGCTCGGATAAGAAGTATTTCAATATCATGGTGTCGGAAAGCGGTACGGAGCTTTATATCTTCTATACCCGAAACATACAGGAGTACAGCGTTTATTATCTGCAATACGGCACGAATATCAGTGATCTCAAATCCCTGCAGTATACTGACGGCTCAAACGGTGTGCTGCATGAGAAAAAGACCGCTTGGGCGCAGTTCGGTGCTACGGTAACAGAATCTGCAACGGATATTTCCATAGGCGGTATGACCTGTATTTCAGCACAAACCCAGTCGATCCTGATTCGCTCAAATAATGATCAGAACCATATCATCTTTTACTACGCCCCGGTGCAGACGACCATCGAATACCGTGTATGGCAATACGGCGGTGGAACGCTCAGCAAAACGCTTGAAGTGTTCGATGCAAAGGCGGGCAAGATTGAGGGCTCGACAGCCCAAGTCACGGAAGGGTATATCTTTGACGGATGGTATTTGGATGAAGAGTGCACACTGCCCGCGACCGCAAAGGGGACGGTGAGCGGCACGCATCTTTTACCAAGCAGCAATCTTCTCGACGTTATGCCGCAGGTGAATGTCTTTTATGCGAAGTTTTTACCAGATAACGGCTCTCTGACGATCGTCCGTGAGAACGGCGAGGACGACGAGAGCAACGGCACGCAGGTGTTCGTTTATAAGATTGCGGCGGTAAACGATCCGGGCTATGTGCTTTATGTTACGATACGCGGGAACGGCATCGTGACGATTAAGGATTTGCCATGCCGTGAATATACCGTTACGCAGCAAAACGAATGGTCGTGGCGATATGAAGATGCGGTGCAGAGTGTGACCGTTGAAAACGACGGCAGCATTGTTACATTCAGAGAAGCGGCAGTGAAGAAAACATGGCTCAACGGCAACAGTAAAAGGATATCTAACAGAAAGGGGTGACACTTCCCATGCAAAAGAGACTGAAAAAATGGGTGATTGCGGCGGCAGTGTTTGTCGCTGTTGCGGCGGTCGGCGTCACTCTTGCGTTTATGTTCAAAAAGGCGAATGTCAAAAACATCTTTGTGCCTGCGGAGGTTGCCTGCACCGTTCGCGAAAAGCTTGACGGCAAGGAGGTTGCCGAAGCGACGGCAAAAGGCGGCGAAAAATCGGATATTTGCGTCGAAAATACCGGCAAGGTGAACGAATATCTGCGGGTGCGTCTGGTATCTCATTTTGTCGATGCCAAAGGTAATGTCACGGGTGCCCAACCGTCGGTCTATCCAGACATCACTTTGCGTCAGGGGTGGATCGCGGGGAAGGAGCACACCTATTACTATACCGAAGCCGTCGAGCCGGGCGGCTTTACCTCTGTGCTGTGCGATCCGTTTCCTTTATCGGAGAAAACGCTGTCGGACGGTACGGCGGTTTTTCAGGTCGTTCAGGTTTTTGCCGAGTGTATACAGGCAGAGCCGACCGATGCCGTGCGGCAGAGCTGGGGCGTAACCGTGACAAACGGGACCGTTACGGCAGTGCAGTAAACGGAGTTTTAATCGTGATTGTATTTTAGGCACAACAAAAAAACAGCAGCCGGGCGCCGCTTTTTTGCGGAAGGAAGCCGGTTGCTGTTTTTTATTTTTTCAATGGTTTGCAAAGAGCGTATTGACCGAGCGCTCGGCGCGGCAGTGCAGGGAAGAGCCGTTGGTTTCAAATACGACGGTCCCGTTTTGATCGGTGCGCAAAATCTTTGCATGAATGCCGCGCAGCCGCTGCAGCGTTTTTTCATTCGGGTGCCCGTATTCATTTTGATAGGCACAGCTGATGACGGCATATTCGGGACAAACGGCTTCCAAAAATGCATCGTGCGAGGAGGTTGATGAGCCGTGATGCCCGACCTTCAGCACGTCGGAATGCAGGGGGGCGTCCGAAAAGCTTTGCAGAATGTCCTGCTCGGCTTTCTTTTCGGCATCGCCCGTGAATAAAAAGGAAACTGTGCCGTATTGCATGCGCAGAACGGCGGAGGCATTGTTTAGATCCTCGTAGTCGCTTTGAATCGGGCCGAGCACGGAAAAGAGCACCGAGTCGATCGTAAATGAATCGTGCGGGACCGCCTGTGTTACCGTGCACCCCTCTGTTTCGATTGCGTCTAAGAGGCGTTTGAATACGGCGGTATTGGTTGTATAATCCGGCAGGAGCACTTCTTTTACCTTGCAAAGGGAAAGCACCATTTCGCCGCCGCCGATATGATCCTCATGCGGATGCGTAAAAACAAGCAGCTCAATGGTATCAATGCCGCTTGCGCCGAGATAGGCGCGCAGGGTATCCTTTTCGCTTCCCGGTCCCGCATCGATCAGAACATTTTCGCCGCTTGGCGTTTGGATCAGGGTGCTGTCTCCCTGTCCGATATCGATAAAATGCACCTTGAGAGGATTTTCATAAAACGATTCCTCGCGGCGGTTGAGCGGGCTTTGCGGGGAGAGAAAGAAGTAAAGCGCAAAAACGACAAGCAATGCAGCGCCTGTGAGCCAAAGCGAAGTGCTGCGCCGGGATGCTGCGGTATGCTTGCCTTTCATAGTTTTTCCTCCCTGATCGGATTGTTTTTTATCAAAACTCGTTCAAAGCTTTGAGATATTCAAAGCAGGTGCGTGCCTCGGTGAGACCGTCCGGCAAAAGGTTTTCGCTTTCCACGATCATCGGAATGCCGAGCTCCGCCGCTTTTTTCACAACGACTGCCACCGGCGCCTCTCCTTGCCCCAGGGGCTTTCCGCAACTGCCGTCCGCGATGCCGTCCTTGACATGGATAAAGCGGATGCGGTCCTTGAGCCGCTCCATGACGAGCACGGGATTTGTCTTTCCGACAAACGCCCAATAGGTGTCAAGCTCTAAATCGAGCGTGCTTGCGCATTCGAGATAGGAAAACGGTGCAATTCCGTCCTCGGTATAGCCGAATTCATGCGCATGGTTGTGATAGGCAAGATGCATGCCGTCCTTTGCAAGGCGAGCCTGCATGGCATTGGCATGCTGCAAAAAATATTGCATTTGTTCGCCGTTTGAAAGGGTGTACCAGGGAATGATAATGGTGTTGCAGCCGAGAGTGCGGTGCAGGTCGACAATGCCTTCATAATCGTTTTCAAGATCGGCAAACTGCGTATGAGTGCCCGTGCAGATAAGACCGCAGTCATCCAGCCATGCGCGCACCTGCTCGGGGGAATTTCCGAACAGCCCTGCAAATTCAACGCTCTTGTAGCCGATTTGCGCCACGGCCTTCAGCGTGCCTTCCACATCTTTTTCCATAGCGTCGCGGACGCTGAAAAGTTGTAATCCGTATTCCATGTGTTTTTTCTCCGTTTTCTTGGTTTTGTTTATTATTATAGTAAACTTTGGCGCCGAAGGCAAGTGTTTTATGAAAAAGTTTCTGATAAGCAGGGAAAAAGAAAGGGACGCGGAAAAGCAAGCGCTTTTGCATCCCTTTGCTGTTATTTTGCCTTTGGCTCCGTGTCTCCGCTTTTCGGCGGAGTCGGTCGGCTTTGTACGGTCGGGCGGGAGGGGCGCGCATCGGAATCCGTAACGGAGCGCGCCACACGGCGCTGTGGCGTTTTATGCTCGTTTTTTTCCTTTTCCATCACCTTGCCCATATATTTTCTGTGGCGGACAGCTGCCAGGCGCTTGTTTCTTGCACGCAGCAGGAAAGCAAATCCCAAAAAACCGAGCAGGATCAAGAGCGCCGCGCCCACAATTCCGAGAATATACGGCAATGCCGATTTCACCCATGCCATCGCCCCCAAAAAGCCGGAGCGGGACATGGAGCTTTTTGCAATCAGCGGTATGGTTGCGACCAGCTCGCCTTTATATTTGGCGGTTAGGATGCCGGCAATATCGCCTTCCTTGACCGGCGCCTGCATCTGATTGCCGAGCAGGGTATAGCTCAGCGTAACATCGTTTTGAATATCGGCATCCGCCGGCAGGTAAATTTCGACGGAGCGTGCGGGCAGCAGGGTGACATGGTCGCCGGAGGCTGAGAGCGTTACAGGCATTTCCGCGATCATGGTCGTGGTATCCACAAGATTGACATAATCGTAATTGGCATATGCCCAATCCAAAAGCCGCCGCGCATCACGATAGCAATAATGATAGTCGATGCTCTCATCGTAGGTGGAATTCATAACAACAACCAGATACGAAACGCCGTATCTGCGCACCAAGCCGACAACGCAGTAGCCGCTTGCTTCGGTTGCGCCGGCGTTGAGTCCCTTTGCCAAAACATCATAATATTTGGTATAGTAAACCGTGCTGACGAGGTGGTTGCGGGAGGAGATACTGCGCTCAGGCGCCATATTTGTTTCCGGAAGGACGCAGTGGTCGGTGGAGGTCAGCTCCAAATATTCGACATTTTTTGATGCATATTGTGATATGAGCACAAGGTCATGCACCGTAGTATACATGTTTTGATCATCAAGACCGGTAGGGTTGACAAAAAATGTGTTTTCGCAGCCGAGCTCGCGTGCCTTTTTATTCATCTGGTTTACAAATTCCGTGATGGAGCCCGCAACCTCATATGCCAAAACATGCGCGGCGTCGTTGCAGTTGTTGATAATGAGCGCACGCAGAAGGCTGTCGGCGCTGATTTGCTCCCCGGCCTTGAGCCCCGGTTTTAATATATTGCCGGAAACGCCGCGCAGCGCTTCCTCTTTGATGGTGATCATATCGTCCGTATGTC
Organism: uncultured Eubacteriales bacterium; assembly: GCA_900549725.1. Taxonomy (GTDB): domain Bacteria; phylum Bacillota; class Clostridia; order Oscillospirales; family CAG-272; genus UMGS1225. Next base: position 14,185 of record URPL01000015.1, read on the forward strand.
CCTGGAAGTGCTCAAATGCCAAAATACCGGTCATGATCTTCACGGTTGCACCGGGGGCGATTTTCGTGTCATATTCCTTGCTGTAAAGCAGCATATTCTGGCTGAGGTTGTAAACGCAATAAGCGGAGGCAATGATCTCATCCATTTCGGCAAGCTCCGCGTGAGCGGGCAGCGGAACGGAAAGCAGCAGTAAAAGCGCGGCAAATGCGGCACAAAAAACGCGCAGGGCGCGCCGGGTGGTACAGCGTTTCATAATGGTATCCTTTCTTTGGTTATCGGTGCGCGCCGCTTCAGAGCAAAACTGCGGGGTGCGCCTCGAAATAGCGCTTCGCGGCGGCGACATCAAGCGCAATGCGGCTGCCCAGCGCCTCGGCATTCGGAAAGCGCTGCTCATCGCGGATGCGCGCGAGAAACGAAACGGTGATTTCCCTCCCGTACAGATCGGCACCAGGGGCGAGCAGATGTGATTCGCAGATTTTTTCCGCGCCTTGGCTCACTGTAGGTTTGCAGCCGATATCTGTGACGGCGGGATAAAATGTTTCGTCAACAAAAACGCGGGTGATATATACGCCGTCTGCCGGGATTACCCGGTGCGGCGGCAGGGGGATGTTTGCCGTGGGAAAGCCGAGCACATGCCCAAGATGCGCCCCGTGGGAAACAATGCCGCGCAGGGAATAGGGAGAGCCGAGCAGGGCGGAGGCTTCTTCGACCGCTCCCTGCATCAGCAGCGCGCGGATACGGCTTGAGCTGATGTTCTCGCCGTTTTGTAAAACCGGCGGCAGGATGCGGCAGGCAATGCCGGCATCCTTGCAAAGTGCCGTCAGAGTATCGGCGGTTGCCGAGGCGCCTTTGCCGAAACGAAAATTGAAGCCGCACACAACGCCGCAGGCATTGCAGCGCCCGAGCAGAATTTCGCGGAAAAAGGTTTCGCCGTCCAGCATGCGCACCTGCTCAAACGGAACGGAAAACACATAGCGCATGCCGCATGCCGCAAGCGCCGCTTCCTTTTCGCTCTGCGTGCCGAGCAGGGGCAGCGACGGATCAAATACCGTTTTTGAGTTTTGCGCAAAGGTGAATGCAGCCGGCGCGGCGGAAAGCTCCGCGGCAAGCGCCAAGGCCATATCGAGAAGGCGGCGGTGCGCCAGGTGGATTCCGTCAAAATCGCCGAGGGCGCAGACGGTTTTCTCGCGGCAGCAAAAGTCGGTTTTGCAAATATCGTGTATGATCATGAATCTATCAAATCCCAAGAATTATTCACTGCTATTATCATACCGTTTTTTTGCCCGTCTGTCAAGTATTTTGCACGACCGTGCCCCGCTTTCATTGTGACCGCCGCATAGCATTTATCACACAATCGTTAATATTCGTACAAATATTTGCGGCTGTATTTTCAAATTCCTTTATGTTAAAATGAGTATGGAAGAAAAGTTCGTTATTTTGCGTTTCGGTATTTTTTGTGAGGGTTCAAAAATGAAAAACAGAAAATGCATCCGTGCCGCCGCACTCTTTTTGTTTGCACTTTTATTGGCTTTTTCGCTCTGCGGCGTATTTGCTTCAAATGCGGAGTTTTCGGACGTGCCGCCATTGCATTGGAGCTATGATGCCGTAGCATATGTTTTTGAAAACGGGCTGATGGTCGGCATGGGCGAGACGGAGTTTGCGCCAAATGCGTCGCTGACGCGTGAAATGTTTGTAAACGTGCTCTACCGCATCGCAAAGCTGCGGGGGGATGCAACCGATTTTTTTCCCGCCGATCTTTTTTCCGATGTTGCGCCAAACGGCGGCGCATGGTATACCTCCGGCGTGCTTTGGGCGGCGCAAAACGGTATTACCGCCGGCATGGGCGACGGCACATTCGGCATCGGTCAGCCGCTTACGCGGGAGCAGATGGCGCGCCTTTGCTGCAGCTATTTGCAGGCATTTTTAAAGCTTGATCTTTCCGTAGAGAAAGATGGCACCGTTTTTGCGGATGCAGATGAAATTTCCGCATGGGCAAAGAATTCGGTTTCGGTATTTGCGGGACTTGGAATTTTGATCGGCGACGGCAGCGGTAAATTTTTGCCAAAACAGAATACGACCCGCGCGCAGGCTGCCGTTATTTTTCAAAAACTGATGCTTTTCTTGGAGGAGCGGGAAAAGCCGCAGGAATGCTGCCATGAAAAAACGCAGATCGATGCGGCGCAGACGCCGAGCTGCACCGAGAGCGGAAAAACGGAAGGAGAGCATTGCCTGCTTTGCGGCAAGGTGCTCACAGCGCAGCAAATATTGCCGCCGCTTGGGCACGATACCGAGAGCTTTGCACCAAAGGAGCCCACCTGCACCGAGAACGGGTATACCGCCTATACGGTTTGCCGCCGCTGCGGGCTCAGCACGCGGGAGGAGCTTTCGGCGCTCGGGCATTCCTTCGGCGCTTGGCAAATCGTTTCGGACACTTTGCAGCAGCGGGTATGCGCGCGCTGCGGGGATATTGAGACGCGCACGCTCACTCCGCCCGCACAAGCCCCCGCAATTTATTTTCCGGCAAATGACGAGATGTATTTGCGCGATGCCGTTCCCGTGAGCCGCTACGACGGCTTGCAGGGCAAAAGTGCGCGCAATGAGGGCGAGGGCATGCAGCTGATTCTCCGTTTTGTGCAAGATGCGGAAAATGTGCGGCTCTCCCTTTCTGCGCTGACGGACGGACAGGGGCATGTTTTAAATGAGATTGAGCTTTATCGGCAGCATTATGTGGAACATTCCGTGAAATATAACCCCGCGGCATACGGCGGCGCCGCTTCACTGCCGCGCGGTTTTTATCCCGATGCGCTGATTCCGATCACGGCAAGTGAAAAAGAATATGCCGATACGAGCCGCTGCAATATTGCTGCAGGAGAAAACGGGGGTTTTTGGATCACCGTATGGGTGCCCAAAGATCAACCCGCAGGGCTTTATACCGGCACGCTGACCGTTACCTATGACGAAAACGGGAGAGTGGAAATTCCCGTGTGCTTTGAGGTTTGGGATATCACGCTGCCCGACGCCCCTTCCATTAAAACAGCATTTGCACTTTGGGATGTTGCGGGGTTTTATGCCGACCGCCGCGTTTTGACTACGGCGCAAAAGCAATATGAGATGGAAAAAACCTATTACGATTTTTTGCAGAAATACCGCATCAGCGCAACGGATATCCCCGTGCGCGGGGAGGACAGCGGGAGCGTTGAGCGCTGGTTTTCCGCAATTCTGGACACGGCAAAGAATGCGCGCTGCTCCGCGTTCCGCATTCCGTATTATTCCGCTTCGCAAACGCCGAGCGAATTTGATACAAAGCTGCGCGCGCTTCTCATCGAAAACGGGCTTTTGGAAAAAGCATTTTACTATCGGGTGGATGAAAAATACACGCTCGAATCGCTCACGACCGAGGAGAAAAATTTTCTTGCGGGAACCGCAAAGGTCAACCCTGAGGTGCCAAACATTGTAACAACGCATGCCGACGCGCTGCTTTCACTGACAAACGGGCTCTGCCCGCTGTGGCACCGCGTGGATGAAAGCTGGATTCGGACGCAGCAGGCGGCAGGAAAAACAGTTTGGTGGTACGGCTGCGCAATCCCGACCTATCCGAGCGCGACCTATCAGCTTGTGGATGTTTTGCTTTCGCCGCGCATCGTGCATTGGATGGAAAAGGATGTCGGTGTTAGCGGTGAGCTTTATTGGGCAACAACGCTTTGGACGCGCAACTGGGGCGACAAAGCGGAGTACACGCGCGACCCGTGGACCGACCCGTATACGGCATTTGCAAACGGCGTCGGAGAAAATGCGGGCGACGGCATGCTGCTTTACCCGGGGTATTACCGCAGCGGCGGCGGAAAGGTTTATGCCGACGGCTACGTCAACCGCAATGTTCCGGTGCCAACGCTGCGTTTGGAGGCCATTCGCGACGGCTTTGAAGATTATGAATATCTCACGCTTTTGGAACAGAGGCTCAAGCGTATCCGCAAAACCCTTGGGCTTTCCGAGAGCACGGATGCGCTTTTAAACACCTATTACAATGCCCTGTATTTACAGGGACAGGGCGAAATGCTCACCGGTAATTTTGATCATGCAGACCCTGTTTTGCTGCAAAGCGTGCGCGAGAGTATGGCGAGCGACCTGATGCGCAAGGATGAAAATTCTTTTGTCGCCGTGGAGCGGCTTTCTAAAACCGAGCTGCGCCTGACGGTTTATACCAAAGATCCGCGCGTGATTACCATTGCGGGGGAAAGCGTTGCCCAGGAGAATCTCGGCAGTTGCTATGCAGCGCGAAAAGTAATCGAAGGGCAGGCGGGGGAAAAGCAAACCGTCACGGTGCTTGCCGGTGAAGAAGAATATACGCGGGTCCTGAATTTTTCACTTTCCTGAGTTTTTCTTGCTTTTGCGCCCACGATATGGTATAATGCTTTACAAAGCTACCATGAAAAAGGAACGGATTTGATGAAACGCATACTTTTTGTCGGCGCGCTGCTGTCTATGTTGCTGCTTTTCTGTTTTCCTGCCGCTGCGCTTGCGGAGGAAACGGCATTTGGTGCGACCGAGCCGCAACGCTCGGAGCGGGGCGAGGACGGCGCCGTGACGAAATATTATACCTTTGCATCCTCTGCCCCGGGTGTGCATACCGAGCAGCTGTTTTTTGACGGAATGAACGCGGAGGACAGCAATACCCCCGTTCATTTCGATCTGCAGGCGGAAAATTTCAGCCTCCGTTTTTCCTATGACCTTTTATACCGCAATATCGGCAAATATGCAGATTTTACAATGCAGTGCACCCTGCGGGAACTCCGCGAGGACACAGGGCTTTCCCGGCGCCTGTGTGAAAAGCTCGGAGAGCGCGCGCTGTATCTGGATTTTCCGGACGGGGAGCATTATCCGGGCATTGCGACCCTTTCGGTGCCGCTTGCGCGCTTTGTCGGGCAGCGCGTCTCTCTTTGGCGCATCGTGCAAAACGAATCGGGCGAAAAAAGCTTTGCACCCGTCGTTGATTCGATTTTGCTTGACGAAAAGGCAACGCTGCGCATCGATGTGACGGAATCCCATGATTATTTGGCTGTCGAATCCGCCGCGGCTCATGATGCGGCAGCGCTTCTTAGTGCCGCGGTGAGGCCGATTGTGCTGAGCGAAAAGGCTCTGCCGCGCTTTGCGGTCATTCTGATCCTGATCGGGGCGGTGCTCCTGCTCGGCGGCTCGGCGGTGCTTCTTGTGCTGCGATTCCGGAAAAAACGCCGTGCAGCGGCGCTTTTGCCCGCTGCCGAGGCGGAGAAAAAGCAGATACCGAAGAGCCGCAGAAATCAAAGAAAGCGCAAACGCGGACAAACGGAAACAACAAAACCAAGGGAGAAAAATTGATGCTGCATATCGGATGCCATTTATCGTCTTCGGACGGCTATCTTGCCATGGGGCGCGAGGCGCTGCGCATCGGGGCGGATACCTTTGCCTTCTTTACACGCAATCCGCGCGGGGGCGCCGCAAAGCCGATTGACCCCGCGGATGTCGCCGCATTCCGCCGGCTTTCTGCCGAGCACAATTTTGCGCCGCTTGTGGCGCACGCGCCGTATACGCTCAACCCTTGCGCCGCGAAGCCTGAAACGTTGGAGTTTGCGCGGCAGACCATGCGCGAGGATCTTGCGCGCATGGAACAAACGCCGGGGCAATATTATAATTTTCATCCCGGCAGTCATGTCGGGCAGGGCGCAGAGCGCGGCATTGCGCTCACGGCGCAAACGCTGAATCTCTCCATGCAAGATGAAATGACGACGACCGTTCTGATCGAAACCATGGCCGGCAAGGGCACGGAGATCGGCGTGAACTTTGCGCAGGTACGCGCCATATTGGATCGCTGCGAATATCCGCGGCACATGGGCGTTTGCCTTGATACCTGCCATGTTTTTGACGGCGGATATGATATTGCGGCATCGCTTGACGATGTGCTGCGGGAATTTGACCGCGTGATCGGAATCGACCGCCTGCGCGCCGTCCATCTCAACGACAGCATGTACGGCTTTGCCTCGCATAAGGACCGCCATGCAAAGATCGGAGAGGGCAAAATCGGCTTTGCGGCGCTCAGCGCCGTGACCAATCACCCCATGCTGTATACTTTGCCGTTTATTTTGGAAACGCCGCAGAGCGATAACGACGGCTATGCCGATGAAATCATGCGCCTGCGCGCAGCATACACCCATTGACAGGAAAGGTTAGGTAACAAAAAGTGAAGCTCGACCCGAAGATCGAAAAAAGAATTGACGAGTTGCTGGGGGTTATGAGCCTGACGGAAAAGGTCGGTCAGCTCAATCAGATTTCCACACCCCGTGTGGATGATGAAAAGGTTTACGAAATGCTGCGGCAGGGCAGAATCGGCTCGTTCATCATGTCAAACACCGCCCATGCCGGCAATGAAATGGAGGAGACGCCCGACGGTGCGATATTGCACGAGGTGCAGCGCGTTGCCGTCGAGCAGGGGCCGCACGGCATCCCCGTGATTTACGGGCGCGATGTCATTCACGGGCACAAGACCGTATATCCCGTCCCGCTTGCCATGAGCGCTGCGTTTGAACCCGAGCTTGTGAAAAAATGCTATCGCAATATCGCAAAGGAAGCGGCGCGCGATTTTGTGCATTGGACCTTTACCCCGATGCTGGATATCTCGCGCGATCCGCGCTGGGGCAGATGCGTGGAAAGCCCGGGAGAGGACCCGTATCTCGGCAGAGTGATGGCGAGAGCCGTGGTTGAGGGCTTCCAGGGTGAAGAAATCGGGGCAGAGGGCTCCGTTGCCGCCTGCGCAAAGCATTATATCTGTTACGGCGCTGCCGAGGGCGGCAGGGATTATCACAAGGCCGAGGTTTCCGATTACACGCTGCGCAATTATTATCTGCCCGCATTCCGTGAGGCGATCGATGCGGGCGTGCAGACGGTGATGAGCTCCTTTAATGAGATCAGCGGAAACGCCGTGACCTCCAGCCATTATCTTTTGACAGAGCTTTTACGCGATGAGCTCGGATTTGACGGCTTTGTGGTCAGCGACTGGGAGGCTGTCTGCCAGCTGGAAAAGCAGGGCCTTGCCAAGGACCGCGCCGAGTGCACCGAAATGGCGCTGTGCGCGGGGCTGGATATGGATATGGTCGACTGCTGCTATATGGAGCATTTGGAGCGCCTGGTGGAGGAAGGGGTCGTGCCGATGTCCGTTGTGGATGAAGCATGCCGCCGTGTTTTGCGCGTGAAGCTGCGCATGGGGCTGTTTGAGCATCCGTATGCGCCGAAATATCTCATTGATTATGATGCGCACCGTCGTGACGCGCGCGAGCTTGCCGCAAAGAGTATGGTGCTTCTCAAGAACGAAAAGAATGCGCTGCCGCTGCGCCGCGACGAGTCTCTGGTGCTGATCGGCCCGATGGTGGATGAAAAGGGCTCCATGCTCGGCAGCTGGTCGCTGGACGGGGATGAGGCGGATGTCGTCAGCATTCGCGAGGGTCTGCAGGCGGCGAGCGAGGGCGATGTGATTCGCTTTAATTACAGCCACCTTTTGGATGAGCAATATCGCCAGCTGCGCTATGCGCAAACCGCTGTGATGTGCCTTGGAGAGAGCCGCTGGGTCACGGGAGAATACAGCTGCCTTGCAAACACGGATATTCCCGCAGAGCAGGTGGAAATGGTTTACCGTGCATGGCGTGAGGGCAAAAAAGTGATTGCGGTTCTTTGCTTCGGGCGCCCGGTTGCCATTGAAAAGATTCTGCCGTATTGCGATGCGGTGTTGTATGCATGGCACCCCGGCGTTGAGGCGGGCAATGCAATTGCGGATGTGCTTTACGGGGATGTGAATCCCGGCGGTAAGCTGCCCATGACCATGCTGCGCAGTACCGGTCAGATTCCGCTGTATTATAACGCGCCCTCCAGCGGTCGACCCGTCAACGGATACTATGGCGAGGGAGACAGCTATTTCGATATGCTCTCAAGCCCCCTTTATCCCTTCGGATTTGGGCTTTCCTATACAAGCTTTTCGCTCTCGCAGGCAAAAATTGATTGCGAGCGTCTCTCTCTTTCCGAACTGAAGGACGGCAAAAAGCTGAAGCTTCGCGCTGTTTTGACCAATACCGGAGCGCGCAAGGGAGCTGAGACGGTGCAGCTTTATGTGCGCGATCCGATTGCTTCCATGATGCGCCCGCTGCGCGAGCTCAAGGGTTTTGAAAAGGTTATGCTTGCGCCGGGCGAGAGCCGCGAGGTCGCGCTTGAGATCGGCTATGACGAACTTGCTTTTTATAACGGAAAAGGTGAATATGTCGTGGAAGCGGGTGAGTTCTATGCATGGCTCGGCACGGATGCCTTCACCGAAAACGGTGTTTCCTTTGTTGTTGAAAATGACTGAATAATGCCCACGGGCAAGAAGGAGAGCAGCTATGAGTCAATGGCATTCCCCCGAGACGGATCGCTTGTTCGAAGCAATCGCGGCACTGAAGAACAAAGAAGAGTGCTATCTTTTTTTCGAAGATGTCTGCACGGTGAAGGAGATTTTGGATATTGCGCAGCGCTTTGAGGCAGCTAAAATGCTGGACGCAGGGACGAGCTATGCGCTTGTCAGCCAAAAAACAGGGATGAGCACTGCGACGATCTGCCGCGTGAACAAATGCCTTGAATACGGAAACGGCGGCTATCGCCTTGCCATTGACCGTATGAAGGAAACGGAAGAGAACAGCAAAAAAGCGGCGCAATAAAAGCCGTGCCAAATAATCGCCGCGGCCGTGGGAAAAGGAGGAGTGGGCCATGGGGCATATTCCGTCTGCGCCGATTGCGCAGCAAACGATTTTAACGCTGGAGGAATGTCTTGCGCAGGAAAAAAGCGCCGCGCTTTCCTATGACCGCTCCCGCTGGCTGTATTTGCCTCCGCAGTATTGCGATTATCGGTATTTGCTCGGCACGCGCGGCAAAAAGCCGGTCATCTGCATCGGCATCAATCCTTCAACCGCTGCGCCCGGGGCGCTGGATAACACGCTGAAAAGCGTAGAGCGTGTTGCGCTGCACAACGGCTTTGATTCGTTTTTTATGTTCAATGTTTCCGCGCAGCGTGCCACGGCGCCTGGCGATATGGATCGCGCAGAGGATGTGCGGCTGCATACGGAAAACATGAAGACCTTTGCATATGTTCTTTCGGCATGCCCTGAGCCTGTTGTCTGGGCGGCATGGGGCACCATCATTGAAAAAAGAACCTATTTGTATTCGTATCTGCGGGAAATGATCGAAATTGCGGCGCAGTGCGGTGCCGTCTGGGTCAGCGCGGGGAAGCGTTCCGCCGCAGGGCATCCGCACCACCCGCTGTATCTGAAAAAGGACGCCGCATTTGACCCCTTTGACCCTGCAGACTATTTACAAAGCCTTGCCGGGCAGAGAATCGGCGCATAGCCTGCTGTACATTCGGCGGCATGGAAAGGAGCGAAGCACCAGTGGAAAACGAAAAAAGCAGCTTTTCCGCCCGAGTCAAAAATTATTGGTACCATTATAAATGGCACACCGTGATTGCCGTGTTTTTGGCGGCGGTGCTTGCCGTTTGCACGACGCAAATGTGCACGAAAGATAAATATGACTGCCATATTCTATATGCCGGCCCCGCCGTTTTCGGAGAGCAGGGGCAAAAAAGCACGGTTGCAGCGCTGCGCGATGCGATGCCGGGCGATTATGACGGCAATGGGAAGCTGACCCCGGATTTTACCGCGGTGACCTATGTCTCCCCCGAGCGCGCACAGGAATATGTGGCAAGCGGGTACAACTATGACCCCGCAATCAATAAACAATCCAAAGATATTTTTTCGGCGGAGCTGATGAACGGCCAGTGCCTGATTTATTTTATGGATCCCGCTCTTTATGCCGACACACTGCAATACGGCGCTTCCTTTTTCGCCCCGCTTTCCGATGTGTTTGATACCGTGCCGGACTGTGCTTTTGACGAATATGCGCTTCTTTATCGCGACACCTCCTTTGCAAAGCGGCACCCGGAGCTCGTCATTCCGTCGGATACGGTGGTATGCTTGCGTGTGAAAAGCTCGGTCAGCGGAAAAGCGACCGCAGATTGGGATGCGGTTTACGCATATCACGCCGCATTGTTTCAAAATCTTTGCAAATGAGCGCGGCAGATCGGCTTTTCGCCTGGTGTTTTTCCCATGGTCGGCAGCTGCTGTTTGCGGTGTGGGCGCTTTGGAATCTGATTGCTTTTTTTACGGTTGCCTTTGACAAATACCGCGCAAAGCACGGCATGCGGCGCATGCGGGAGAGAACGATGCTCCTCTATGCCGCAACCTTTGCGGGCGGCGGCGTGCTCGCGGCGTTTTATCTCTTTCGCCATAAAACAAAGCATCACGCGCTGCTGTTTTGGGTATGGTTTTTCTTTCTGCTTTCCGTTTTTGCGGCTGCTGCGATCGCTTGGCTGTCCTTGCGCGCGGCTTTATGAGGGCTCGTTTTCGGGGCCCTCTTTTTTTGTGCAGAGCGTTGCATAAATCGCATAGATGCATATCGATAAATGCAATACCGATATTGAAAACAGCATTGAAAATCAAAAATAACTATGCTATAATATTTCCGACAGGCGCGGAAATTCGACCGTTTTTTCGGTACTTCCGAACGCCGAAATTTATCACGCGGCTGTGAAAAAATAAGATTGCAGTCGGGAAAGGTCTGTGAAACTATGAACAAAATATCCATTATCGGCACCGGAAGCGTTGGCTCCACCATTGCGTATACCCTTACCGTTATGGGAATTGCATCTGAGATTGTGATGATCGACATTAACAACGAAAAGGCACTGGGGGAGGCGCTTGATATTCGCCAGGGAACGCCGTTCTGCGCGCCTTGCTCCGTTTATGCCGGCGACTACCGCGATGCAAAGGATTCCGATATTGTCATTATCACCTCCGGCATTGCCCGTAAGCCCGGTCAGACCCGTCTTGAACTGGCGCAAACCAATGTCAATATCACAAAAATGATTATTCCGGAAATCACGAAGCATGCGCCGAACGCAACCTATATCATCGTGAGCAACCCGGTCGACATTCTGACCTATGTCTTCCATAAATGTTCCGATCTGCCGGAAAACCGCATCATCGGCTCCGGTACGATTCTTGATACGGCGCGCCTGCGTGCAAGGCTTTCCGAATATTATAACATCAGCCAAAGCAATGTGCATGCGTATGTTTTCGGGGAGCACGGCGATTCCTCCTTTGTGCCGTGGTCCGTTGCCAATATCTCCAATGTGCCGATTGCGGAATGCCATAACCTGATCTCTACCCCCGGCATTGAAGCGCCGCAGCTGAATTTTGCCGAGGTTGAGCAGTATGTCAAAAAATCGGGCGGCCGCGTGATTGCACGCAAGGGAGCGACCTTCTATGCCGTTTCCATTTCCGTTTGCCATATCTGCAAGTGCATTCTCAGCGGGATCGATACGACTATGACCGTTTCCACTATGATGCACGGCGAATACGGCATCGACGATGTCTGCCTGAGCACGCTGAATCTTGTCGGCCATGAGGGCGTACGGGTCAAGGTCAATGTGCCGCTGACGGATGACGAGATTGCAAAGCTGCGCCTGAGCGCACAAACGCTGAAAGACGTTATCAGCCATCTGGAGCTTTGATGGAGGAATGAGCATGGAAAACTATCGCATCGAGCACGATTCCATGGGCGAGGTAATGGTCCCCGCAAATGTGCTTTGGGCGGCGCAAACGGAGCGCAGCCATGAAAATTTCAAGATCGGCGTCGGCATTGAGACCATGCCGCGGGAGATCACGCATGCCTTCGGTATTCTGAAAAAGGCGGCGGCGCTTGCCAATGCCGAGCTCAAGCCCGAGAAAATGACCAAGGAAAAGCTTGCGGCCATCACCGCCGCCTGCGATGAAGTGATCAGCGGCGCGCTGAACGAGCATTTTCCGCTGGTGGTTTGGCAGACGGGCTCCGGCACGCAGTCCAATATGAACGCAAACGAAGTTATTGCAAACCGCGCCAACCAGATTGCGGGAAAAAAGCTTTGCCACCCCAACGATGATATCAATATGAGCCAGTCCTCCAATGACACCTTTCCGACGGCAATGCACATCTCCGCCGTATTTGCCATTGAGGATAAGCTTTTGCCCGCCCTTACACAGCTGATTGCAACGCTGCGCCGCCTGGAGGCGGAAAACGAGGGCATTGTCAAATCCGGCAGAACCCATTTGCAGGATGCAACGCCGATTAAGTTCAGCCAGGAAATTTCCGGCTGGCGCGCAAGCCTTGAGCGCGATGCCGAGCTTTTGCGCACCGCGGTAAAGCCGCTGTATGAGTTGGCGCTCGGCGGCACGGCAGTGGGCACGGGGCTTAACGCACCGAAAGGCTTTTCCGATTTGGTTGCCAAAAAGGCAGCGGAGCTGACCGGAAAACCGTTTCGCACGGCAGAAAACAAATTCCATGCGCTTACCTCCAAGGATGAGATCGTGTTTGCGCACGGAGCCATTAAGGCGACCGCATGCGATATGATGAAGATTGCAAACGATGTGCGTTGGCTTGCCAGCGGACCGCGTGACGGGCTCGGTGAGATTCATATCCCGGAAAATGAGCCCGGCTCTTCCATCATGCCCGGCAAGGTCAACCCCACCCAATGCGAAGCGGTGACCATGGTTGCCGTTCAGGTCATGGGCAATGATGTTGCGGTCGGCATGGCGGCATCACAGGGGAATTTTGAGCTGAATGTTTTTATGCCCGTTACGGCGTATAATTTCCTGCAGTCTGCGCGCCTTTTGGCGGAAGCAATCGTTTCCTTTGATATCAACTGCGCCGTCGGCATTACCGCAAACCGTGAAAAAATGCACCATAATCTGCATAATTCACTGATGCTTGTTACGGCGCTCAATCCGTATATCGGATATGAAAATGCCGCAAAAACGGCGAAAAAAGCATTCAAGGAAAACATTTCTCTCAAAGAGGCATGCGTTGCGCTTGGCTTTTTGACCGCGGAAAAATTCGATGAGGTCTTCCATCCGGAAGAAATGGTCTGAGCGCCCAAGAACGGCAAAAGGATGGGTATGAATATGAATGTCAGTTATTTTCCCGGTTGCACGCTGCGCACCAAGGCAAAGCAGCTTGACCGGTATGCGCGCCTTTGCGCCGAAAAACTCGGCGTGACGCTGTGCGAACTTGAAGATTGGCAGTGCTGCGGCGGCGTCTTTGTCTCCGCCCGCGATGAAATTGCCACCAAGCTTTCCTCCGTACGGGCGCTGAGCGCTGCCGCACGGAAGGATCAACCGCTTGTCACGGTTTGCTCCGCGTGTCACAATGTAATCAAGCAGACAAATCATGCAATGCAAACGGATGCGGAATTTGCGGATAAGGTCAACCGCTATATGGCGCAGGATAAAGACGCACCCGCGCCGTATCACGGTGAGACGACGGTGTATCACTATCTTGAGCTTTTGCGCGATGTCGTCGGGTTTGAAAGAGTAAAAGAAGCGGTGACAAACCCCCTGAAGGGCAAAAAGGTCGCCGCCTACTACGGCTGCCTTTTGCTGCGCCCAAGCTCCGTGATGCGTATGGACGATCCTGAGAATCCGCGCATTATGGAGGATTTGATCACGGCGCTGGGCGCCGAAGCCGTGCGCTTTGCAAACCGCAATGAATGCTGCGGCGGCTATATTGCCATGGAAGACAAAAACAGCGCAAGGCGCCGCGCCTGCGCCGTCAGCGAAAATGCGGCAGGGCAGGGTGCGGATTTGATTGTAACGGCTTGCCCGCTTTGCAAATACAATCTTGAGAAAAACGGAAGCCCGATTCCCGTTGTCTATTTCACCGAGCTGCTTGCACAGGCGCTCGGAGTAAAGGAGGAAGCCGATGCAAACTAAAACGGAGCGTCAAAGAGAACAGATTCTTTCCATGAGCGGTGTCAATCCGCGTAAATGCATGCGGTGCGGCAAATGCTCCGCCACCTGCCCGTCTTATGACGATATGGAATATCATCCGCATCAGTTCGTCTATATGGTGGAAAACGGCGATATTGCGCCGTTGCTTTCTTCAAAGTCGATTTATAAATGTCTTTCCTGCTTTGCCTGCGTGGACCGCTGCCCGCGCGGCGTGGAACCGGCAAAGCTTGTGGAGGCGATTCGCCTGTGCGTGATTCGCGAAAAGGGCGCAAACCATTTAACGCCCGACGACATTCCCGCGCTGCTTGACGAGGATCTGCCGCAGCAGGCGATCGTCAGCGCGATGCGCAAATATGCAAAGTAAGGAAGGAGGCGCAAATGATGCAAAGAATCGGAGTATTTGTGTGCCATTGCGGCACAAACATTGCCGGCACGGTGGATGTTAAGGCGGTCGCAGAGGCGCTGAGCCATGAAAACGGCGTTGCTTTCTCTACGGATTATCAGTACATGTGCTCCCAGGCGGGGCAAAACATGATCATCGATGCAATTTATCAGCATTCCCTCACGGGCATTGTGATTTGCTCCTGCTCCCCCAGAATGCATGAGGCAACCTTCCGCAAGACCGCTGCGGCTGCCGGGCTGAACCCCTATATGGTGGAAATTGCAAACATTCGTGAGCAGTGCTCCTGGGTGCATAAGGATATGCCGACAGGCACGGAAAAGGCGATTATTCTTGCCAAGGCTGCTGTTGCCAAGGTGCAGCTCAATGCGCCGCTGACGCCGGGGGAGAGCCCCGTAACAAAGCGCGCGCTTGTCATCGGCGGCGGCATTGCCGGCATTCAGACGGCGCTCGATATTGCAGACGCGGGCTTCCCGGTGGACATTGTGGAAACAAAGCCCACCATCGGCGGCAAAATGGCGCAGCTGGATAAAACCTTCCCGACGCTGGACTGCGCCGCCTGCATTCTGACCCCGAAAATGGTGGATGTTGCACAGAATGACAAGATCCGCATTTTTTCGTATTCCGAGGTTACGGCGGTCAAGGGCTTTGTCGGTAATTTTGATGTTACCATCAGGCGCCGCGCGCGCTATGTCAAGGAAGATGTTTGCACGGGCTGCGGGGCATGTACGGAAAAATGTCCGCAGAAAAAAGTGCCCAATGAATTCAACCTCGGCATGGATACCCGCCGCGCGATTTATATTCCGTTTGCACAGGCAGTGCCGAAGGTTGCGACCATCGACCCGGACTATTGCATGATGCTTAAGACAGGGAAGTGCGGCGTTTGCTCCAAGGTCTGCACTGCGGGCGCGATCGATTACCACGCAAAAGATGAGTATATCGAAGAAAAATACGGTGCCATCGTTGCTGCGACCGGGTTCAACCCCATTTCCATGGAAAAATTCGATGAATTTGCCTATTCCGAGTCCAAGGATGTTATCACCTCGTTGGAGCTGGAGCGCCTGATGAATGCTGCCGGCCCGACGGGCGGCACGCTTTTGCGCCCCTCCGACGGAGAGCACCCGCATACGATTGTATTTGTGCAATGCGTCGGTTCCCGCTGCTCTGCCTGCGCGGAAAAGGGTAAGGAATATTGCTCCAAGATCTGCTGCATGTATACGGCAAAGCACGCAATGCTCATTCGTGATAAATATCCGGATACCGATGTATATGTGTTCTATATCGATGTGCGCACCCCGGGTAAAAACTTCGATGAGTTTTACCGCCGTGCCGTCGAGGAATACGGCGTGCATTACATCAAGGGCATGGTCGGAAAGGTGACCCCGGAAAAAGGCAAGCTCAAGGTGCAGGCGTCCGATCTGATCTACGGAAAGCAGCTGCATATCGATGCTGATATGGTGGTGCTTGCCGCCGCGATCGAGCCGGACAAATCCGCCCGCCATCTTGCCACCATGCTGACCGCCAGCATGGATACCAACGATTTCTTCACCGAGGCGCATCCGAAGCTTCGCCCCGTGGAGAGCCCGACCGCCGGCGTGTTTCTCTCCGGTGCCTGCCAGGGCCCCAAGGACATTCCGGAAACCGTGTCACAGGCAGGCGCTGCCGCCTCCAAGGTCATCGGCCTTTTGTGCAAGGATAAGCTTGTGGGCAACCCCTGCGTAGCGCATTCCGATGAAATGATGTGCAACGGCTGCTCTACCTGCGAAAAGGTTTGCCCCTACGGCGCGATCACCTATGTGGAAAAAGAATTCCGCATGCCAGACCGCACAACCAAGGTGCGCCGCGTTGCATCGGTCAACGAAGCTGTTTGCCAGGGCTGCGGCGCCTGCACGGTCGCCTGCATGTCCGGCGCGATGGATCTGCGTGGCTTCATGAACAAACAAATCATGGCGGAGGTTGACGCAATATGCAAGTGAATGAATATAAACCGCTGATTGTGGCATTCTGCTGCAACTGGTGTTCGTATGCCGGCGCCGATTTGGCGGGCAACAACCGTTTGAATTATCCTGCGGATGTTAAGATTATCCGCGTGCCGTGCTCCTGCCGAGTGAATCCGATGTTTATTCTTCGGGCATTCCAGCGCGGTGCCGACGGCGTGATCCTGTGCGGCTGTCACCCCGGCGACTGCCATTATACCTCCGGCAACTATTATACCCGCCGCCGTATGGCGCTGCTGTTCTCCATGCTTGATTATCTCGGCATTGAAAAAGAGCGCACCCGTGTTGAATGGGTCAGCGCCGCGGAGGGTGCAAAGTTTGCCGCAACGATGAATGATTTTGCAAAAACGGTTGCGGCGCTCGGTCCGAACAAGAGATTGGAGGATTTGCGATGCAAGAAGTAAGACGTGAAATGCTTTTGGCAAAGGCGACAGAGCTTTTGCAAAGCGGAAAAGTAAATCGCGTGCTCGGCTGGAAGCGCGGCGAATTTGAATACGATGTCACGCCTGCGGTCTTTTCGGATGCACAGGAGCTTGCACAGGAGTTTGTTTACGGCGATTTCTGCGGCGCAAACCTTTCCAAATATCTTGTGAAGGAAACGCAAAAGGAAGAGGGCACGGTGCTTGTGTTTTTGAAGCCGTGCGATACATACAGCTTCAATCAGCTTCTCACCGAACATCGTTTTCCCCGCGAAAGAGTCTATGCCGTCGGCATTCCCTGCAACGGCATGCTGGATGTGGAAAAGGTGCGCGCGGCTGCCGGTGGTGGGCTTGTCGGCGTGAATACCGATGCTGCCGATACCGTAACGCTTGAAACCCTGTACGACGGGACGCGCACGTCGGCGCGCGAGGCGCTTTTGCCCGACCGCTGCCTGCATTGCAAATCCAAGCATCATGTCGCCTATGACGAGCTGCTCGGAAAAGACGGAGAGGTGCTGGATTCTCACCGCTTTGACCAGGTGGAGGCCCTTGAAAAAATGACGCCGGAGGAGCGCTTTGCTTTTTGGCAGGGAGAGCTTTCCCGCTGCATCCGCTGCAATGCCTGCCGCAATGTATGTCCTGCCTGTACCTGTGAGCGCTGTGTGTTTGACAATCCCGCCTCCGGTGTGGAAAACAAGGCGGCGGCGGATTCGTTCGAAGAAAAAATGTTCCATATCATCCGCGCGTTTCATGTCGTCGGCCGCTGCACCGATTGCGGCGAATGCTCCCGCGTCTGCCCGCAGCATATTCCGCTGCATTTGCTTAACCGCAAATTTATCAAGGATATTGATACCTTTTACGGAGAATATCAGGCGGGCGCCGAGGTCGGCAGCCGCGCGCCGATTGTGAACTTTACAACGACCGACCCGGAAGTGGCTGAAGTGGTTGCGGGAGGTGAGCACAATGCGTAAGCTTGAAAATGCCAAGCGCAATGCTTTCTTTGCCGCGCTTTCCGCTGCATATGCGCTTTATGTTCCCGTTGATACAAACGGCGGCGCCGAATATCAAAAATGGCACAGCGGCACCGAGCTTTCCTCGGCACTGCATACAAACCGCAGCGCAAAGGACTTTTTCTTCCCCCAGACCGAGAATCTGATGGATTTCAAGGTCACGGGAAAACAAATTGAGATCATTGATACCCGCAAAGAGGGCGAGGATTTCATTCTCTTCGGGGTCCGCGGATGCGATGCGCGCAGCTTTGATATATTGGATCGCGTCTTTTTGGCGGATCCTGTGGATTCGTATTATCAGAACCGCCGCGCGCATGGGATCATTTTCTCCATGGCTTGCACGCGTCCCGCCGAGACCTGCTTTTGCGGCACCTTCGGCATTGACGCCGCAAACCCGCAGGGGGATGTCGTCTGCTATGAGACGGAGGATGCGCTTTATCTTGATGCCAAGAGCCAAAGAGGCGAAAAGGTGCTTGCGGTTGTTTCGGAGCTTCTTACGGACAGCGATGAGGAAGCCGTAAACGCGCAGCGCAGGGAAATTGCGGCGCGCCTTGCAAAGCTTCCCCTTGCAAAGCTGGATGTAAAGAAATTCGGCAGCGGAAAAACCGATGCATTTTTCAACGATCCTGCATGGGATATGCTTTCTGCTTCGTGCCTCGGCTGCGGCAGCTGCACCTTTGTCTGCCCCACCTGTCAATGCTACGACATTAAGGATTTTAACACGGGCCACGGCATCAAGCGCTTCCGCTGCTGGGATTCCTGCATGTATTCGGAATTTACGAAAATGTCTGCAGGGCAGCCGCGTCTGACGCAAAAGGAGCGGTTCCGTCAGCGTTTTATGCATAAGCTTGTGTATTATCCGACAAATAACGACGGTCTGTTTTCCTGCGTCGGCTGCGGACGCTGCGTTGCAAAATGCCCGATTCAGATGAATATCGTCAAGGTTATGAAGAAATTGGGAGGACAGGAAAATGGCTGAGAGGAAAGAGCCGCTGATTCCCGCAATCGGCGTTGTGACCGATATCCGCATTGATACGCCGGATGTCAAAACCTTCCGTGTTGTCACCCCGGACGGGAAAAAAGCATTTGAGCATAAGCCGGGGCAGTGCGCAATGCTTTCCATTCCCGGCGTCGGAGAGGCGATGTTCTCCATCACTTCTTCGCCGACGAACGAAGAATTCATGGAATTCTCCATTAAAAAATGCGGCTGCGTGACCGAATGGCTGCATTCCATGGAGGTCGGCCAGCAGATCACCATTCGCGGGCCGTACGGCAAGCCCTTTCCCGTGGATACGGAATTTGTCGGCCGCGATATGCTGTTCATTGCCGGTGGTATCGGGCTTGCACCGCTGCGCTCCGTGATCAACTATTGCCGCCACTATCGCGACAGATACGGAAAAATCGATATTGTCTACGGCTCCCGTTCTATGCAGGATCTTGTGGATTATAAAGAAATTATCGACGAATGGGCAAAGGATGCCGGCGTTTCCGTGCATCTGACCATTGACCGCGAGCAGCCGGAATGGGACGGGCATGTCGGTTTTGTACCGAACTATGTCAAGGAGCTCGGCTTCTCCACGGACAAGATCGCAATTCTTTGCGGTCCGCCGATCATGATCAAATTTACCCTTGCCGGGCTGATTGAACTCGGCTTTGATAAAACGCAGGTTTATACGACCCTGGAGCTGCGCATGAAGTGCGGTATCGGCAAATGCGGCAGATGCAATGTCGGCGCGAAATATGTCTGCAAGGACGGCCCGGTTTTCCGGTGCGACGAGCTTGACGAGCTGCCGAATGAGTATTGATTGCCGCAGAAGGAGAGAGAACAATGGCTAATATGGTAAATGTTTATCTGTTCGGGAAGAAATACAGCGTGCCGGATGATCTGACGATCATGCGTGCCATGGAATATGCCGGTTATCAGCTTGTGCGCGGCTGCGGCTGCCGCAACGGATTTTGCGGTGCCTGTGCAACTATTTATCGCATCAAAGGCGATCGGGAGCTGAAAACCTGCCTTGCCTGCCAGACCAAGGTGGAAAACGATATGTATGTGGCGACACTGCCGTTTTTCCCGCTTGTCAAGCAGGTATATGACATTGAAAAGATTAAGCCGACAGAGCAGATCATGATGCAGCTTTATCCCGAAATATATGCTTGTGTCGGCTGTAATGCCTGCACCAAGAGCTGTACGCAGGGACTGAATGTGATGCAGTATATCGCATATGCGCAGCGCGGCGAATTTGAAAAGTGTGCCGAGGAGTCGTTTGACTGCGTGATGTGCGGCGTTTGTTCGTCCCGCTGCCCCGCCGGCATTTCGCATCCGCAGGTGGCAATGCTGGCAAGGAGACTCAACGGCAAATATCTTGCGCCGAAATCAAAGCATCTTGAAAACCGCGTGCAGGAAATTAAGGACGGCACCTTTACCGAGCTGATCGAAAACCTCATGCAAAAGCCGATTGATGAGATTGCTGAGCTTTATAACCACAGAGAGATTGAGAAATAAGGGGAGGCTTTGAGAATGTATTCAAAAGGATTTGAAGCGTCGCTGCGCGCGGTCGAGGCTGCAAGAGAAGCAAATATCGCGCTTGAGCCGACCCGTATGACCGCAAAGGAAAAGGATGATTTGCTTGCCGCATACCATCCCGATTACAAAAGGAGCGAATTTGCAACGCTTGCCATCGGCCCGAACAAGGGCGAACAGGTGCCGCATGAGCTGTGTGAGCTTTTGCAGGCGCACAGCCGTATCAAGGCGGAGAATGTTGATCTCTCCGATGTGGCATATGATGTGGATGTGCTTATCATCGGCGGCGGCGGCGCAGGTGCTTCCGCGGCAATTGAGGCGGACAATGCCGGCGCGAAAACCATGATTGTCACAAAGCTGCGCATGGGCGATGCCAATACCATGATGGCAGAGGGCGGTATTCAGGCGGCGGATAAGCCAAACGATTCTCCCGCCATCCATTTTGTCGATGCGTTCGGCGGCGGGCACTATGCCGCAAAAAGAGAATTGCTTGCAAAGCTTGTGTGCGATGCTCCGGAGGCGATTCAATGGCTGAATGATCTCGGCGTTGAATTTGATAAAGCGCCCGACGGAACCATGATTACAACGCACGGCGGCGGCACCTCCCGCAAACGCATGCATGCCGCAAAAGACTATTCCGGTGCGGAAATCATGCGCACTTTGCGTGATGAGGTGCTCAACCGCGGCATTCCCGTGGTGGACTTTACCGCTGCCGTTGAATTGATTCTGGATGAGCAGGGCAAGGCAGCCGGTGCCGTTTTGATGAATATGGAAACAAAGGAGCTTCTGGTTGCACGCGCCAAAACCGTGATTATTGCAACTGGCGGCGCGGGCAGAATGCATTATCAGGGCTTCCCGACCTCCAACCATTACGGCGCGACGGCTGACGGGCTTGTGCTCGGTTACCGCGTCGGCGCAAAGCTTTTGTATGCCGATACTTTGCAGTATCACCCCACCGGCGCTGCATATCCGCAGCAGATTTTCGGCGCGCTTGTGACCGAAAAGGTTCGTTCTCTGGGCGCAAAGCTGGTCAATCGCGACGGCAAAGTGTTTATGCATCCGCTGGAGACGCGTGATGTTGCTGCGGCGTCGATTATCCGTGAATGCTCCGACAGAGGAGAAGGCGTTGACACGGGCAACGGCAAAGCCGTTTGGCTTGACACGCCGATGATTGAGAAAATCGGCGGCGAGGGCACAATTGAGCGTCGTATCCCCGCGATGATGCGCATGTTTGCCAGCTACGGCATTGATATCCGCCGCGAGCCGATTTTGGTATATCCCACGCTGCATTATCAAAACGGCGGGCTTGATATCACGGTTGACGGCATGACGACAAATGTTGAAAACCTGTATGTTGCGGGCGAAGCCGTCGGCGGAATTCACGGCAGAAACCGCCTCATGGGCAACTCTCTTCTGGATATCATTGTGTTCGGCCGTAATGCCGGTAAAAATGCCGCTGCCCGTGCAAAGACGACCGTCACAGCTCCGCTTACCCTTGCCCATATCGAGAAATTCGATGCGGAGCGCGAAGCAGCCGGAATCAAAACGGATGCCGTTTCTCCGAAGCTTTTGCCGGATTACCGCAGAGTGAAATAAATTAAAGAGAAAGGCACCGTCATGATTACCGATTTACTGGAAGCGCTGACTATTTTCTGCTTCGGCCTGTCCTGGCCGATCTCCATCCGCAAATCCATTGTTTCCCGCACCGCAAAGGGGAAGAGCCTGTTTTTCGAGGTCTTTTTACTCATCGGATATGCCTGCGGTATCATCCGCAAGATTATCCAGGTGTCCGGCGGCAGCAGCGGATTTTTGTTCTACCTCAGCTTCTTTTTCTATATTCTTAACTTTGTGGAAATTTCCATTGATGTTGCGCTGTATTTCAGAAACAAGAAGCTGGATGAGCTTGCAGACGCAGCGGCTGCAAAGGCGCAGGGCTGAGCCACGCGGCGCAACAGAATTCTTTTTTGCCAAGGAGGACGCATGAAACGGATTGATCTGCCGCGCGCAACCATCGGAAGAATCCCGATTTATGTGCGCTATCTCAAAGACCTGCAAAAAAACGAACCGCAAACCGAAAATATTTCGGCGACGGCGCTTGCCAGGGCGCTCGGCCTTGGTGAGGTGCAGGTGCGCAAAGATCTCAGCGCCCTCTGCGGCGCCGGCAGACCGAAAACCGGATATCGTATCGATACGCTGCTTCGATCGCTTTCCGCCTTTCTCAGCCCCGATAAAAACGCAGGCGTTGTTCTTGTCGGGGCGGGGAAGCTTGGCAGGGCGCTTCTTGACTACGGCGGTTTTGCCGAATACGGTCTTGATATTCTCGCCGGGTTTGATACGGCTGTGTTTGAGCCGACAAAAAGTCACAGCGGCAAGATGATCTATCCCGCCGAGCAGCTTTGCGCCTATTGCCGCGCACATGATGTCGGCATCGGGATCATCACTGTGCCTGCCGAGGCGGCACAGCAAGCAGCCGATGCGTTGGTGCTCGGCGATGTTCGTGCGATCTGGTGTTTTGCCCCGGTAACGCTCTCGCTTCCGCCGCGCATTGCCGTGCAATATGAAAATATGGCGCTTTCCCTGGCATATCTCAACGAAAAAATCATTTAACCAAAATCTCAGAGTTCTTGGAAAGGTATCCCACATGAAAATTACTGTTTGTATCGGTTCATCCTGCCATGTAAAAGGGTCACATTCGGTTGTGGAACAGCTCAGCGTATTGCTCACAAAGCATAATCTCCTGAACAAAGTGGAGCTTGCCGGCGTTTTCTGCATGGGCAAATGTCAGGACGGCGTTTGCGTGACGGTTGACGACACATTTTATTCCGTTTCGCCGGAGCATGTCAATGAATTTTTTGAGCAGGCTGTTCTGCCCGCATTTGCAAAATAAAAACCAAAAGCTTTGAAACACAAGCACAGCGGTGGAGGCCGTAGATGAGAAAATTTGATACCAAAGTCCAGCATTTAAAATACAAGGTTTTGCGTGAAGTTGCAAGACAGGCATGGAATGATACGCTTGCGGAGAATTTACTCGATATTCCCAAGATCATCGTTCCCGGAAAAGAGCCGACCATGCGCTGCTGTGTTTACAAGGAGCGCGCAATTCTGAGCGATCGCGTCAAGCTTGCCATGGGCGGCGACAGGGAAAACCCCAATGTGATTGAAGTGATTGAAACGGCATGTGATGAATGCCCTATGGGCGGCTATGAGGTGACAAACGCCTGCCGCGGGTGTTTGGCGCACCGCTGCGAGGATGTCTGCCGCTTCGGCGCTATCACATTCGACCATTTGCACATGGCGCACATTGATAAAACAAAGTGCAAAAATTGCGGCGCCTGCTCTAAGGTTTGCCCCTATACCGCTATTGTTGACCGCAAACGCCCGTGTGAGAACGCCTGCAAAATCAAGGCGATTCACATGAATGAGGATAAGACTGCGGCGATCGACAACGAAAAATGCATCGCCTGCGGCGCCTGCATCTATCAGTGCCCATTCGGTGCCATCAGTGACAAATCCTATATTCTTGATGTGATCGACCTGCTGAAAAAGAGCCGGGATAACAAAGAATATAAGGTGTATGCCGTTGTTGCGCCTGCAATTTCCAGCCAGTTCACCTATGCAAAGCTCGGTCAGGTAATCACGGGGCTGAAAAAACTCGGGTTCCACACGGTGATTGAGGCGGCGCTCGGCGCTGATATGGTCGCCGATGCAGAATCGCGTGAGCTTGTCGAAAAGGGCTTTTTGACCAGCTCCTGCTGCCCCGCGTTTGTCAGCTATATTGAGCGTACCTTCCCGGATCTTGTGCCGTTTGTTTCGCATAATCTCTCCCCGATGGCTACGGTTTCAAAATACATTAAAGAGCATGAAGCGCCCTGCAAGGTTGTTTTCATCGGGCCGTGCACGGCGAAAAAAGCCGAAATCAAGCGTCCCGAGGTGCGCGACTATGTGGATGCCGCGCTCACCTTTGAAGAGCTGCAGGCGCTGTTTGACAGCCGCGATTTTGATATTATGAACCTGGAAGAGGGTGTGCTTGACAACGCCTCCTATTTCGGCAGAATCTTTGCGCGCTGCGGTGGGCTTTCCGACGCGGTAGCCGAGGGAATTAAGGAGCACGGCGACACCTTTGATCTGAAGGCATGCTCCTGCGACGGCATTGAGGAATGCCGCACGGCGCTGCTGAAAAAGAAGAAAGGCCTGCTGGATGCCAACTTTATTGAAGGCATGGCTTGTATCGGCGGCTGTATCGGCGGGGCGGGATGCCTCACCCACGGGGAAAAGAATAAAGCACAGGTCGATAAATACGGCATGGAAGCTTATGAAAAAACCATTGCCGATGCAATCAGCATCCTGAAATAAATGCAAAGCTCTGTTAAAAAATCCGCAGCCGACCGGCTGCGGATTTTTTGTTTTTATTAAAATTGAGAAAAATCGATTTTATCATGGCTCACGGCTCTGTTTTGCTCCATGCGCTCTTCGTCAATGCGCTTTTCCTGCTTATATCCGAAAATGCCGGCGAGAATATTTGCGGGGAAGGCGGAGATTGCTTTGTTATAGCGGTCGATATTGCCGTTCAGCAGCTCTTTGGAGGCGCGGATATTTTCGCTGAGGTGATAGCTGTTTTCCTGCGCCATGAGATAGGAGCCGGAATTTGCGAGGTCGGGAAAGCGCTCGCCGAGGAAGCGCAGCTGGTTCAGCTGTTCGTTTTTGGTCAGCTGTGCGATCTTATCGATTTCCGTTTTGTGGTTCAGTTTTGCGATATTCAGCGCATTTCCCAGCGCGCGGTTCAGCTCTTCCTCCTGAATGCTGATGTTGGAAAGTCCGGTTTTCACGCTTTGGCGCAGCGTTTCAAACTCGTTGCGCTTTTTTACCGTTATAGAGATCAATTTCCAAAGAAGAATGACGGCGATGAGAATAAGAGCAATTACGATTAACATGATTTTTTCCTCACTTTTTTAAATTAAATTCTTTGATATCCTGTGCAACCGCAGCGGCGGTGGATTTCAGTGCTTCACACCAGTCGAAAATTTCCGTATAATATGCAAACAGGCTTTTCATTGTCTCACAGTTGAAATATTGTGCGACATTTCTGATAGTCATAGGGTCGCTGAGACTGTAATTTGTATTTGCCTGCAGAATATCATCGGAAACGGTCAGCTTTGAGAACGGATCAAGCGTTTTCCGATGGATCAAAAAGCGGATCATGGAAGCGTCCAGATAGGTAAGCACCTGCGTCTGTGTCCGAGCGCTGCCGAGCACAAGAAAGCGCTCCGTAAAATCAAGATAGGGAATGAGTTCATTGAAATTGACGGTGCCCTCGCCGAGCTCAATTTTCTGATTCTTATTTTCATACAAGGAGAAATATCCGTAATTGCGGGAGAGGGGAACACATGCCCGTATCATTCCGTCGCCGCCGATTTTGGTTCCGTCCGGCATGGTAACCATACGATTTTCGATCTGATTGTATTTTGAGATAAACTGCGCGTAAAGTCCGCGGTTTTCTTCATATTTCTTTGCAAGGTCATTCGCTTTGGGCGTATAGATTTTTCTGAGCCGCCGCGCAATGATTTTGGCGGGGAGATAGGGTATAAGGTAGACGGCGACGGAAAGCAGCAGCCCGTAAAACAGCGACCCGCCCGAAACGATTTTTGAAAGAAGATTCCCCAAAATGACTGCGCTGCCGATTACGAAAAACAAGCGGACAATCGGTTCCGGTGTAGGGTCGCCGTGAAAGGGGCGCAAGCCATGCGTGCTCATTTCATCGAGCCATCCCGAAAGATTTAACCGCTGCCGATAGGCGGAGGCAAGAATTTCGTCTTTTGCCAGCGCCTTGATTTCTTCTTCGCCGAGCATGTATTTTTTGCCGTTTTCCCTGACAAGCTGCGCGTGGTACAGCCCCTGGTATTTCGCGCCTTTGTCATCCAGCACGCATGAGCGGATCAGCATGATCAGGTACAGAGTCATATAAAGGAGCAGCGGAAGCAGCATCCAAGCCGTAATTTTTATGTCGGAGCACATCCAGATGATCAGCACAAGTATTAAAAGCAGAGAATAGCGCGCAATGCAGTTCCAAATCGGGTAAAACTCCGCCGTGCTCGGCGATGTCCCTCGAAATGCCTTGTAGCGCAGATCTTCTGCGTCTGTGATCATTTCGCCGCCTCTTTTCCATTTTCTCATCTGATCGATTTCTGTCTTTCCCATTTTTGATGACCTCTCTTCATTGTTTCTGTCTTATAGGGGAAGCGGATTGCGTTTCGGTTTTACAAATTTCAAAAAAATCAAAAATTTTTTTGAAAAAACAAAAAGCCGAGGCAGCGCACTTGCAGCCTCGGCTTTGCGATGTTATAACTTAACGGATCAGTCGATTGTTTTATCAATCAGGTGACGCATGATCTTGCGGGAGGTATTTTTCTCAAATTCCGTATCCCGCAGCTTTACAATGTTGACTGTTTTATAGGAAACGCTTCTCTCGTTAATCTTCCTCACCTCTGCATCGAAATATGCTTTCGGATCGGTTATGCCGTGCATGGAGAGTACCTCCGCATCGGGATAAATCTCGGCGACGATTGCTTCCTTTGCGGGATTGGAGCGGCTTTGCCCCGCATAGACAACTACCTCGCCGACCCCGGGGATGCGGGAAATTTCCGTTTCGATTTCTTCGGGATAAACATTTTTGCCGTTGGAAAAGATGATGAGATTTTTCAGTCTGCCCGTGATATAGATCCAGCCGTCCTCATCCAGCTTTCCGTAGTCTCCGGTATGGAAGAAGCCTTCCTCATCAAATACCGCCGTGGTCGCTTCTTCGTTTTTATAATAGCCGAGCATTACATTCGGCCCCTTGACGCAGATCTCGCCCTCGCCGTTTTCATCGGGGTCGGCAATTTTCACCTGCTCGCCGATGATGGGAGTGCCGACGGAGCCGTTTTTCTGCCATTTGTTGCGGTTGCAGGAGATCAGCGGCGCACATTCCGTGATGCCGTAGCCGTTCAGAATCGTGATACCCATAGCATCAAAGGTGTCAATGATGTCCTGGTTGAGTGCAGCGCCGCCGCAGATGATCATTTCAAGATTTCCGCCGAAATTTGCAAGAATCGGCCGGAAGAGCGTGCGGCGCAGATCAATGCCGACGCGGCGCAGGGAATTGCTGAATTTCATCAGCTTGCGCAGGGCAGCGGCTTTGCCTTGCTTTTCGGCGTTGTTCCAGATGCGTTTATAAAACGTTTCCACAAAAAGCGGGACCAAAACAAGATGGCGCGGCTTTTGCTCCTTCAGCTCGCTTAGAATATAGCGGATTCCGCTGGAGATATAAACGGTTGAGCCTTGGGAAAGATGCCCCACAAAATTTACCGTAGAGCCGAAAGTGTGGTGCGGCGGTAGGACATTCAGCGTGGAGGGGGTGATTGCAAAGTTATACATGCCCTGCGTCATATCGGAAACGATATTATATTGGGAGAGCATAACGCCCTTGCTCTTGCCGGTGGTGCCGGAGGTGAAAACAATGGTAGCAAGGCGTTTGTTATCAATCTCATAGTCGTAAAAAGAATTATCGCCGTTCGCGTAGAGCTGCGCGCCGCGTGCGATGATTTCATCCATGGTTTTATCATCCGGCTGTTCTTTGCTCTCGCCCATGCTGACCCAGAGCGTGTCCGCGGGGAGCGCCTCGCGGATCCCCGGCAGCTTCTTCGAAATCGCGGGGCTGTAAAAAACGGCGGTGCACTCCGCTGTCGCACAGGTTGCGGCAAGGTCCTCGGCGGGCAGCTCCTTATCAAGCGGCACGGTCACCGCGCCGCATGCCATCAGACCGAAATAGGCACAGATCCAATGATAAGAGCTTTCGCCGATGATTGCAATATGGCGATTGTCAACACCGAGCTCCATCATGCCCGTGCCGAAATCGCGGATGTCGTCACGCATCATGGAAAAGGTTTTGGTAACAACCTCGGTATCTTTGGGGGTCTTTTTATATACTACGGCGGCCTTATCGGGAAATTTCTTTGCGGCGTTTTCCGTCAGCACACGGAAATTTTCAAAAACCGTGGTTTCATACAGCGGATAGTTCTTTTGCTTCATGTTGCAATTTTCCTTTCGCATAGCACTTAGTACATGGTCTTACATAGTACCCATTTTATCATATTGCATGCATAAATGCAAGAATTTTTTTCCGGTTTTCGCCCTGCATGCAAAAAACAAAGCCGTCATATATATGACTGAGCGCTGCGGATATCATCGCGGCAAAGCATGGGGGTTTTGAAATATGGATTATTTACACGATCGCGTTATCGCGCTTGCACAATATATTGCCGATACCGGGGCAACGGTGCGTCAGGCGGCAGTCCATTTCGGCATTTCAAAATCAACCGTACATAAGGATATGACGACCAGGCTTTTTTATGAGGCGCCTTCGCTGTATGCCGCGGTGCGGCAGACGCTGGATCTGAACAAGGCGCAAAGGCATATGCGCGGCGGGGAAGCGACAAGGCGCAAATATGAATGCTGCAGAAAAAGTGCGCAGTGCGGGCGGGAAAAACTTGCGAAAACCAAAAGAAAACAGTAGACTTTTTGCTGATTTTATGGTATACTGCAAAAGTAGGAAGTAAAATCCGGAGGCTCGTATGAACCTTTTGCAAATGAAGTATGCAATCGTGATTGCGGAAAAAAGATCGATCAACCGCGCTGCCGACGTTTTATTTGTAGGGCAGTCCGCCCTCAGCCGCGCTGTGAAGGAGCTGGAAAGCTCGCTTGGGGTAACGCTGTTTGAACGCAGCGCCAAAGGGATGGTGCCCACTGCCGAGGGAGAGATCTTCATTCGGCATGCCAGGGAAATTTTGCATAGGGTTGATGCTCTGGAGGCGGCTTTTTTGAAGGAATCGCTTCGCTGCAGCCGCTTTTCCGTTTCTGTGCCGCGGCAGGCATATCCCGCGCAGGCATTTGCAGGCTTTTCTCAAGCGCTTGCGCCGCAGGAACAGATGCTGCTGGAGTATTGCGAAACGGATACCGCCAAAACCGTGCAAAAAATTCTCGGAAATACCTGCAAGCTCGGCTTGATTGAATATCCGAAACGGTATGCAAAATATTTTGAGGCATTTGCCGCGGAGAAAAACCTTGCCATGGAGCCGATTGCTTCTTTTTCGCCCGTTGCCGTTTTTTCCGCGCAGTCGCCGCTTGCACATGAGCAAAAGCTCTCGCAGCAGCAGCTTCTTTTATATCCCCGGGTGTGTTTCTCCCCGTCGGATGCCGCAGCGCTTCCGTGGATGATGCACGGGGAGATGCAAAGTGTCGGCAGCACAGGGAAAATTATCGTTTCCGATCGCGCAGGGCTGTATGCGTTACTATGCGAAAACACATCGGCATATCACCTTTGTGCTCCGATGGAGCACGGGCTGCTGCGGCACCTCGGCCTTATGCAAAAAAACGTTTTCGGAGAAGAAGATGCGTATTTGCATGCTCTGATTTACCGTTTGGAATACCAGCAGACCGAGCTTGACCGTGCTTTTCTGAAAGCATTGCAGAGCGCATGGGAGGCGGCACTTTCCGCGCCGGCAAAGCGCGGATGAGGGCGGTTGTTTTCTCCCGTTCTATGTTAAAAAAATAACAAGCGAGCCTTGGCGTTTCCGAGGATTTTCGCCAAGGGC